>CAZKMR010000005.1:0-81372 GCA_964553795.1 uncultured Bifidobacterium sp.
TGACGCCGCCGGGCTGCGGACCAACTGCCACGCAAATCTGGAATTGCTGCACAACGCTGGCAGTTCTACTTTCGCCTTCCGGGCGTAAGACCGATGTACGGCTTTACTGTTATGCCCGAGTGCTTCTTGCGCGAAACGTTCAGGATAACCTGCTTGCTTGGCTCGCTCGGCCCACGCATAGCGATAAGAATGGAGAGTAATGCCTTTGATGCCCAATCCATCACAGCGTTGCTTGAATTCAGTCGCCCGGTCTCCGGCGCGAACAGTACGCAAGTAGGGAAATAGCGGTCCTTGTTCTGGAAGTGTTTTCAGTATCGCCGCCATTTCATCGTCAAAGCGCATGATGGCAATCGTGTTTGTTTTTCTGCGCGAGAACGAAATAGCGTTTGCCTCCCAATCGATGTTTTCGGCTTCTAAAAACGCAATATCCGATTGAGAGGCGCCGAGATGCCAGGCGAGTTGATAAAAGGCCCGCCGCTCGGCATTGTGCTCACGGGCAATGATGGCGATGTGCTCCGTTTTGGTAATTGCTCGCTTTTCCTTGAACCGAATGGCTGGCCAACGTTTCCTGGGCAAAACCGGCCATGGCAGCCAGTTCATATCCAACGCGAAGTTGTGGATGCGTCGCAGATACAAGTTGGTGGAGACCGATCCGGCTTTTAACACTACCAAGAAGTGTTCCGCGAGGGATTCCAACACCACTCGATTGCGAAGGGAATCGAACGCTTTGTCTTTGATGGCGGTTTGCCACCGATGTCTTGTCTCCCCCTGCTTCAACTTCGGAATTTCGTCCATGACATCCTGCCAGGTCCGTTTAGCCGCCGCCGGATCGCCGGCCTTCCAATACACGCGCGCCAGATGTAGGCTGAAAGCGGGAGCTCCCTCGGTTTCATTCTTGGCCGCAACCAGTCGATGGGCTTCCGCCTTATCACGCGTCTTGAGGGATTCTTGCCTCTTGGTGACGAGGTCTTCGCAGTAGTAGGTGCCCCAGCCCCGCCGAAACACCCGGTAACGATTCTTCATTTGTTGTCTCATGTTTTGAGCATGAAGCAACTCGATCCGCCCTCGTTAACGAGTAGTCCACGAGTTTAGTCAGTTTAATCTGATTGGTGGCGGAGTAATCCGGCCACTGAAGATTTCACTGAAACTCGCCCGAAAATCCTCCAAAAACCCAACAAAAAGGCTGGAGGCGAGGGTCGGAATCGAACCGACGAATGAGGCTTTTGCAGAGCCCTGCCTTACCACTTGGCTACCCCGCCACCGGAAGCCACATACTAGCGACGTCCTCCCCACGTCTCAAGCGAAAGCTTTGCGTCAATGGGAAAGACCGCCGAAATCATAACCCCCTTGATGAAGATTGGGGCGATAAACACTCGCCGCAAGAATGAGCCGCTGCACCATCGTCACCATTCATCAACGAAGGCTTGCGCGGGCCACCTCTTCGGTGGTGAGCACGTTTCTAATCGCATCGGTTGCCGGCATGATCCCATGATTTTTTCGATGAACCGTTTCGCGCCGCTTTTGCTAGGTTCAAATCGCAATCGCTATGAACATTACCCGGCGCGCCTTTATCAAGAGTACTGGCCTGGCAACGCTCGCTACGACCACCGGTTGTCTCACCACACCCGATGAATCCGTTCCCGTGCTCGTCAATGACGTCCACACGCAGCTCAATCCCACGCGGGTGCGCCGCGTTACTCCGGCGACGTCCTTGGCCGAACTGAGAAGCATCATCCGGCGCGCGCGCCGGGAACAACGGCCGGTCAGTGTGGCCGGCGGACGACACGCGGCCGGCGGACAGCAGTTCATCACGAACGAGGAATTGATCGACACCCGATCCCTGCGCCGCGTGCTTCACTTCGATCCACACGACGGCATAATCGAAGTGGAAACCGGGATCCAGTGGCCGGAGTTCATGGCGTTTCTTCGCCAGACCCGGCGCAATGGCGGGCGCGCGTGGACGGTGGCGCAAAAACAGACCGGCACGGACCGCCTCAGCATCGGCGGAGCGCTGGCGGCCAATGCACACGGTCGGGGTCTGGCACTGCCGCCGTTCATCGCCAACGTAGAATCCTTTGACATCCTGGATGCCGATGGGGAACTGCACACGTGCAGTCGGCGCGAAAATCCCGAATGGTTCAAGCTGGCCATCGGCGGCTATGGATTGTTCGGATGCATTTACTCGGCGCGATTGCGGCTCGTGCCGTTGCGCACGGTGCGGCGCATCGTTCGCATGATGGAAGTTCAGGAATTGCCGACCGCGTTTGCCGAACGGGTGCGGGCGGGATTTCTCTATGGCGATTTTCAATTCGCGATTGACGCCCAGTCCGACGACTTCCTGACTCGAGGAATCTTTGCTTGCTACGAACCAGTGGCAGACTCAAGGCCATTGCCAGCCGAGACCCGGAAACTTTCCGCCGCGGACTGGAAAGGCCTGATTTATCTGGCGCACACGAATCCCACGCAGGCCTTCCATCGCTATGCCGAACATTATCTGGCGACGTCGGGGCAGATTTACGATTCGGACACACAATATGTGAGCGATTACTTCGAGGATTATCACCGGGAACTCGATCAAAGACTTGCAACGCCGACGCCAGGAACGGAAGTCATCGGGGAATTGAATGTGCCGCGCCCGGCGTTGCCGGACTTTCTGGCGCGCGCCCGGGCCGCGCTGCGGCGCGATGATGCGGCGCCGCTGATTTATGGCACGATTCGGTTAATCGAACGGGACGAGGAAAGTTTTCTTAACTGGGCCAAGCAGTCGTATGCCTGCGTCATCTTCAATCTCCACACGCCGCACACGCCGGAAGGATTGCAACGCACGGCGCAATCGTTTCGGCGATTGATTGATCTGGCGCTGAGTTACGACGGCAGTTTTTATCTGACGTATCATCGTTACGCCACGCGCGAGCAGGTCGCTGCTTGCTATCCGCAATTTCGGGAGTTCTTGCGGTTCAAACTTCAATATGACCCGCACGAACGTTTTCAGAGCGACTGGTATCGGCACTACAAACAAATGTTTGCGTGAGACGTTGGTAACGAGGCGTAGAAGCGCGGACGCGCGCGTCCGCCCGCGCGAATTCCGATCACAAGATTTCGACGCGAACCGGATTGGGCACTCCGGCGCAGTCACCCGCAGAGTCAGCGACAATGATCACGCGGTCCTTTGCGGTGGCCAAGCCAGTTTGGCGGGCGACCAATTTCGCCAAGGCCACGTCATTGTCGTCCTGGGCGTTTCCGGAAATCGGCAGTGGCACGACGCCGCGCAAAAGCGCGCAACGGCGCAGGACCGGCAGGGACCGACTCAAGGCCACGATGGGCACGAGCGGCCGCGCCTGGGAAAGGAAACGCACATTCCGTCCGGAATGGGTGAAACACACGATGACTTTGGCGTCATGCGCTTCCGCCGCGTGAAACACTTTTCGCGCGATGGCATCCGCGCCCGCGGCCGCCGCGATCGGCAATACCGATTGTTGTTGCCTGATTTCTGCATCGGTCACTGCGGCAATTCGTGCCATCATGCGCGTGGCTTCCACCGGATATTTTCCCACCGCGGACTCGCCAGACAACATCACCGCGTCGCTGCCATCGAGGATGGCGTTGGTGATGTCGGTCACTTCGGCTCGCGTCGGACTCGCTTGTTCCATCATCGAGAGCAGCATTTCGGTCGCGGTAATCACCGGTTTGCCGGCGGCGTTGGCCCGGCGAATAATGTCTTTCTGAAGCAACCCAATGCGTTCGAGCGGCGTTTCCAAACCGAGATCGCCCCGCGCCACCATGATGCCATCCGCCGCCGCGATGATGGCATCCAGTTGTTCGAGCGCTTCGCGGCGTTCGATTTTGGCGATCACCGGCGTCGTCGCGCCCTGTTGCCGAATGAAATCCCGCAAGGCCTCAACTTCCGCCGCCGTGCGCGCGTACGATTGAGCGATCCAATCCACTTCGTGTTCGAGCCCGAACTTCACATCCTCCTTGTCCGTGTCCGTGGGGACCGGCACCGGCGGCGATTTGCCCGGCACATGCACGGCTTGTTGGGCTTTAATCTGTCCGCCCACCACCACTTCACATTCGATGTCGGTGTCGGTGACCTGCGCAACGCGCAGCTTGAGCGCGCCGTCATTCAGCAACACGGTGTCGCCGGATTCCACCACGGAAATCAATTCGGGAATGTTGATGGAAACGGCGTCCGCATCGCCGGCCACGGCGCGACTGGTGAGCACGAATCGCTTTTTCTCCCGCAACGTCACGTGGTCGGCCTCGAACTGCCGCATGCGCACCTTCGTGCCACAAAGGTCCTGCAAAATGCCGACGCGCCGATCCGATTGGGCCGCCGCGCGGAGCCGCCGGATGTTTTCCGCATGTTGCTCGTGACTACCGTATGAAAAATGCAGTCGGGCGACATCCATGCCGGATTCGATCAACGCGGCAATAACCTCCGCAGAACAACTGGCCGGGCCGATGGTGCAAACCAGTTTGGTGGTGCGAAATCGAGCGGCAGCATCGGAATGAGTTTGAGCGCACATGACAATGGTTGAATATACCCGGTCGTCAAATCGGGAAGCGCGCCGCCGGCGCAGCGCGTCCCGCTCCTACCACTGACTCACCAGCACGGCCAGCGCCGCCAGGTAGGTGACCACGATCCAGATGCTTTCAAACCCGATGTTGGCAAGGCCGTGTTTCTCCCGGCGCAACAATCCCAACAACAGGATGCTCGTGAGCAACAGCGCCAGTGCGATGAGGTAAATCTGTTCGCTGCCGATGGCGTGATAAATCGAACCGTCGCGATAGGCGACGTCGGCAAACAGCAGGAACAACACATCGAAACAGTTGCCGCCCACGATTCCGCCGACCGCGAGCGTGAGCGCGCCGCGCCGCACCGCCGCCACCGAGGTGATCAACTCCGGCAGCGACGTGGACACCGCGGTGAAGAGCGTGCCCACGACGGTTTCCGACAGGCCGGTGAGTGCCGAAAGGGCAACGCCGGCTTTGGCCACCAGATAACCGGCAAAGCCCACGATGCCGCCGAACAACCCGAAACGCAGCCAGAGGATATTGCGGCGGCGGGCGTCAGTACGCCCGGCTTTGGTTTTATCGGCACGCGTTTCGTCCGTGAGGCGCGGTTGCCATAACGGACTTTTTTGCACATGCGAAACCAGGCGCATGCCGAAGAGATACGCGGGAATCAACACCAGCGAGAGGGGATGCACGCCAAACAGACTGACCGCCGGGCCGGTGATGGCCAACAACGGCAACGCCAGCAAGGCCACGAGCAGCGTGGTTTGCAACATGTTCGGCAACGAGGAAGCGGCGTGTTCGAGATTGGCGCGGCGATACGCCATGTCCGCCACCGCGAGAAACACGGTTTGCGCCGCGATGCCGCCCAGCGCGTTGCTCACAGCGAGATCCGCGTGACCGCTGGCCGCCGCGGTCACCGAAGTGATCGTGCCGGAAATCGAAGTGACGCCGCCGAGAAACGCACCGCCCATCACCGCTTCGCCCAGGCCCGTGGCGTCCGCGAGCCGATCGGCTTCCCGCGTGAGCAACACCCCGAACACTCCGATCACCAGCGCCGTGGCGAGGAAAATTCCGGCCAGCAGCGGAAGTGACAAACCGGTCAGGTCCATGACTCGGTCACTATCGGACCAAACATCCCGTGTTGTAAACCGCCGGGCGCGGAATTGGCCGGGGAGCAGGAGTGCGACTTTTTCTGAGGCGCGTTGCGTAAATTGCGCCCGACAGTTTCAGCAGTCATGCCGATGGTGAGGGCGCGGTTCCGCGCTTAGAGTTTCCCGAAAACCGGAATTGCAACTTCGCTTCCGGCGGCGTCAGCAAGGCCCGGCACCTCGTCACTACCGCTCGTTACGCCACGACGAAGCGCCGCAGAGTCAGCCCGCGTCGGACAAAGTTGGTTCTGGGAAGGAACATTTTAGGAACTGCCAAAGAGAAAGGAAATGGTATGGCTCGAAAAATTGAAACCCTGCAGGATTTGTATCTGGATGAATTGCGCGATTTGTATCACGCCGAAACGCAATTGGTGAAGGCGTTGCCGGAAATGGCCAAGGCGGTCAAATCGAACGATCTGCGTCAGGCCTTTGAAAAAGACGTCGGACGCACGCAAGGCCACATCGAACGGTTGCAACGCATTTTCAAGGAGTTCAACGAAGACCCGTCCGGGCATCGGTGCAAAGGCATGGAAGGTTTGTTGGAGGAAGGCCGGGATTTGATTCAGGCCGGACCGCAAACGCCGGTGCGCGATGCCGGGCTGATCGTCACAGCGCAAAAAGCGCAGCACTATGAGATCGCCGGTTACGGCAGTGCCTGCACGTTCGCCCGCATTCTGGGGCGGCAGCAGGAGGAAAAACTTCTGCGGGACACCATGGAAGAGGAAAAACAAGCCGATGCCGCTTTCACGAAGATTGCCAACCAGGCCATCAATCTGGCGGCCGCCACGGCTTGAATTCGCGGTGCCATCACCCGGGACAACCGCAACAAGAAAGGAAAACCATGACACCGATCTGGAACATTAGAGCAACCAACGCGACGCCAACCAGTGTCGCGCTCGGGCGAACGTGGTCCGTCTGGCTGTTGACGGCGACACTGGTGATCGCGACCGGAACATTCGCCGCCGCACAGAACGGCAGCGGCAATCAAATCACCGACGCGGCCATCACCCGCGCCGTGGACACCGACCTCATGATTGATCCGGGCGTCTCCGCGCATTTGATTGATGTGCGCACGGCCCAAGGCATCGTCACGTTGTCGGGCACGGTGGACAATTTATTGTCGAAAGAGCGGGCGACCCTGATTACGAAGAGCATTCGCGGCGTACGCGCGGTGGTGGACAATATGACCGTCAAGCCCACCACGCGCAGTGACAGCCAAATCCGTTCGGACATTGAACGCGCCCTGTTGCGCGATCCGGCAACCGATTCGTATCAGGTCAAAGCCCAGGTCAAAAACGGCGTTGCTACGTTGAAGGGCAAAGTGGATTCGTGGCAGGAGAAACAACTCTCTGAAGAAGTCGTCAAAGGCGTGCGCGGCGTCACCGGCGTGGTCAATGAAATCACCTGGACGTGGGCCGGCAACCGGTTGGATTCGGAAATCCAGGCCGACATCGAACGCCGGTTGCAATCAGACATCTGGGTGGATCACGGTTTGATCAATGTCAAAGTCATCGAGGGCAAAGTGTCCCTCAGCGGCACCGTCGGCAGCACGGCGGAAAAAGGCCGCGCCGGCACCGACGCCTGGGTGGCCGGAGTGAAAGAAGTCAACACCGACGCACTGACCGTCAACCCTTACGTGCAAGATGTGCGCCAGCGGAAAACGCCGGTGGCGGTGATCAAATCCGACGCCGCGGTGGCCGAGGCGATTCGGACCGCGTTCCTCTACGATCCGCGGGTGTTCTCCTTCAATCCAACGGTGGAAGTGGATAATGGCGTCGCCACGTTGACCGGCGTGGTGGACAATTTGCGCGCCAAACAAGCCGCCGGACAGGATGCCGAAAACACCCTCGGCGTCTGGCGCGTCCACAACCTGCTCAAAGTGCGCCCGGCGAATCCGCCGGCGGATGCCGATATCGCGAAAGAAGTGCGCGAAGCGCTCGACACCTCGCCGTTTGTGGATCGTTTCGACGTCGTCGTCCGCGTGGTGAATCAAAAGGCGTATCTGTCAGGGCTGGCGGATTCGTTCTTCGAGAAGAGTGAAGCCGCGAACATTGCGGCCGGCATTCCGGGCGTGGTGGAAGTGGAAAACAACCTGAACCTGCGGACGTACCCGTATGCGTATCCACACTGGAATTATTATTCCCATTACAACCGTCCGGTGATGTTGAATCCGCCGGAAGCCTCCCGCAGCGCGGACTGGCGCATCAAGCGCAACATCGAGAGTCAATTGTTCTGGAGTCCTTATGTGAACGACGACCAAATCATCGTCACGGTCACGGACGGGGTCGCCACATTACGCGGCACGGTGGACAGCCGGATGGAACGCGGCGCGGCCATTGACAACGCCTACCAGGGCGGGGCGCGCTCGGTGGAAAACGAACTCAAGGTCAACGGCGAACCCACGTCCTGACTTGCTTCGCTGCCGAAGCACTCCGCCGCGGCAATCCGAGCCGTGACGGAGTTGGCTTCGCAGCGAAATCGGTTCGCAAGAACACCCGGGCAAAATTGAGCTCAACACAGTCGCCCGCAACAAGCAAAACGCGGCGGCAACAGATTGCCGCCAACCGGAAAGGATCAACCATGTCAAAGACCCAAACCGCTCATGCGTTGACGAAGGAACGAACCCCCTTTGGCCACACCGGCGTGGAAGTCTCGCCGCTGGGATTTGGGGGAGCCCCGATCGGGTTGCTCGAAACGGACGCCGCCGAGGTGGAGCGGTTGCTTAATTTTCTGCTCGATGAAGGGGTCAACCTCATCGACACCGCCGCGGCCTACGAAGATTCCGAGACTCTAATCGGCAACGCCATCAGTCAACGCCGGGACGAATACCTGCTGGTGAGCAAATGCGGCGATGAAGTCGCGGACCTCGAAGGCGCGGCGTGGTCGCCCGAACTCATCACCCAAACCATTGACCGCGCGTTGCGGCGACTGCGCACCGATCATCTGGACGTGATGCTGTTGCATTCGTGCGGGCTGGAGGTTTTGAAAGCAGGCGCGGCGTTTGGGGCGCTGATGGACGCGCGCCAGGCCGGCAAGGTCCGGTTCGTCGGTTATTCCGGCGATAACAAAGCCGCCACGTACGCCGCCGGCATCCCGGAGTTGGACGTGCTCGAAACGTCCTTGAACATTTGCGATCAGGCCAATCTGGATGGCGGCATCGCGCGCGCCCGGGAGCGCGGTCTCGGCGTGATTGCCAAACGCTCCATCGCCAACGCCGCGTGGAAAAACGCGGACGCGCAGCCGGAGTTTTATGCGGACTACGCCGCGCCGTACGCGGAACGATTGAAAGAGATGAACCTGGATTTGTCGGCGCTGGGATTCGACGGACCGCCGGAGGAAGCGTGGCCGGAACTGGCGTTGCGTTTCACGCTCTCTCATCCCGGCGTGCACACGGCCATTCTCGGCACAACGAAGCTGGAAAACGCCCGCGCCAATCTGCAAGCGGCGGAAAAAGGTCCACTGCCCGACGACGTGGTGCAAAGCGTGCAGCAGGCGTTTCGCATGGCCGCCTTGCGTTCTGCCGACGGATGGTCGGCTTTAGTGTGAACCAACAACCCGTGGAGAATTAGCAAGATGCCGGCAAAGAAGAAAACAACCGCCCCGACGGCGCGCCGCCGCGGCAAACCAATGATGACCCGCGCGCAGCGGAAACTGGCGCGATCACCCGTCACCCCCCGCATGGTGGAAGCACGGGCGCGGGAACTGGCATTGATTGCCGGGCGGAATTCCCGGCACGTCACCGCCACGGATCGCCGCACCGCCCAACGCGAGTTGACGGGGGCGACTCGCGCTCGAAAGCGTTCGACCAAACCGCTGGCCCGACGCGGGGCGGACTGGGGCGCGCCGCCCGTGGCCACGGGCCGACGCACCCGACGGCACTTGCCGCGCGATGTGCAGTTTTCCGAAAAACTCGTCGCCGAGGGAATGGCCTAGGCCGAACACGATCGGATGGTGACGGCGCGCAAGGCGAAAAAATGAAAACCACGAGCAACACCGCCTCACGAATCGAGCGTGAAACCAATTTTGATCGTCACCTGCCAATGTTTCACGGCGGCTTGATCGATGTCGCCCCGCGTCTCGGTGACAACGAACCAGCGCAGCCCGTGAACCGTTTGACTGGCGCGTTTGATGGCGTTGTTCACGGCATCTTCAATGGAGGTGGTGGAAGTGCCGGTGAGTTCAATGATCTTGTAGATATGATCTTTCATGGCAGGAGGAACATACCAGACTTCGCCCTGGCCGCCACCGAACCGGTGCAGAAACCCCGAGATTTTTACCACGCTTAAGGAAAGGATAACTATGGCCATTCAAATGACCGAACGAAACGGCGGACAGATTCTGGAAGTGCATGTCAGCGACAAACTGACCGATGCGGACTACCAACAATTCGTGCCGCACTTTGAACAACTGGTGCGCCAGTTCGGAAAAATCCGCGTGCTCTTCGACATGACGCACTTTCAAGGCTGGGAAGCGCGTGCGCTGTGGGACGACATCAAATTCGACGTCAAACATTTCAATGACATCGAACGCCTGGCGATGGTGGGCGAAAAGAAATGGCAGGAGTGGATGGCCACTTTCTGCAAACCCTTCACCACCGCAAAAATCAAATACTTTGAGCAAACGCAAGGCGAGGCCGCCCGCGCCTGGATTCAAGAGCCGTGACGCGCACCCCGGCACGCCAGCAAAACCATCGAGCGCTTATGAAACCGGAACAAAAAGCCTATCAGGAAAAAACCGAAGCCCAGTTGCGCGAGTGGTCCGCGCAGATTGAACAGTTGAAGGCCAAGGCGCAGAAAGCCGAGGCGAGCGCGAAAGTCAAATATTACGAGCAAATCGAAGACGTCCGCATCAAGGAAAACGCCGTGCGCCAGAAGCTGGCCAAGCTGAAGGACGCCAGCGAAGACGCGTGGGACGAGCTCAAGTCCGGCGTGGACGCCGCGGTGGACAAATTGCGCGGCGCATTGGGATCGAAATGAGACCGCGCCGCAAATCCGCCCGTGCAGTTTTCCGAAGCGATGCGAAATTAGGGTTATGAAAACACTGACACGAGAAGACCTGAAATCTTTGGCGGCGCCACAGGAGCAACCCTGTTTCTCCTTTTATCTCAACACCGCCAAAGCCGGCAAGGAAACACTCGAGAATCCAGTGCGGTTCCGCAGCCTGCTGCGGCAGGCCCACGACCAATTGACGCGCAACGGCGTTCGTTCCACCCAGGTCGATCAATTGCTCCAACCCGCCGTGGAACTGCTGGATGATTATCCCTTCTGGCAGGACCAGGATCGCGGGCTGGCCGTGTTTCTCGCCGACGGCAAACTGCAGTCCCACAAGCTGCCGTATGAAGTGGCGCCCCTCGTGGTGAACGGAAACAGTTTCCATCTCAAACCGCTGTTGCCGCTCGTGGCGTATGACGGCGCCTTTTTCATTCTCGCTTTGAGCAAGAACGCCGTGAAGTTGTTTCGCGCCAGCCGTTACACGATTGAAGATGTCACCGCGCAAGCCGCGCCGCCGAGCGAAGCCGAGGCGCTGCAATACGATGATCCGGAAAAAAGTCTGCACGCCCACACCAGCCAGCCGGTCGGCCGCGGCGAACAGGCCGCGATCATGCATGGTCAGGGAGCGGTCAAGGAAGACGCCAAGGAACGGACGTTGCGGTTCTTTTATTACGTCAACCGCAGCCTGCGCGCCTATCTCAACGAAGAGCATGCGCCGCTGTTGTTGGCGGGCGTCGAGTATTACCTGCCGCTCTATCGCGAAGCGAACACGTATCCGCACTTGATCGAAGATGTCATTCCCGGCAATCCGGATGAACGACGACCGGAAGAACTGCGCGAGGCCGCCTGGCAAAAACTTGAGCCGCTCTTCAAAGCGGCGCGGGACAAAGCGGCCGCCGCTATTGCCGCCGGCTTACCCAAGCAGAAAGCGACGGACGATCTGGAAACCGCCGTGCTCGCCGCCAGCCATGGGCGCGTGGACAAATGTCTCGTCGCGCTGAATAAATATTCCTGGGGGGCGGTGGATAAACAGGGCGCCAAAGTCGCCAAACTCACGCGCGAAGATCGCGGCGCGTTGGACCTGCTGGATTTTGCCGCCATCCAAACCGTGTTGCACGGCGGCGACGTCTTTCCGGTCAGCGACGAGAAGCAAATTCCCGGCGCGGGCGATCTGGCGGTGCTGTACCGTTTCTAACCGCGGGCTAAACGGAAAGGCTGGATCATGTGGTTGAAATGGTCACCCTGGCGTTTCGTCGTGCGCCGCCTCGCGCGGTCGTACGGATTTCTCGATCCCATTCAATGGCTGAACCGGATGCGCGGTTTTGCGCACCCGTCCGAAGTGACGGAGCCGGTCGAGTTGCTGCGGGCCGGCGTGTTGTTTCACGCGCGCGGCCTCATCAACACCAAAGCCATTCAACACAACCTCGACTGGGTCTGGCCGTATTGGGTCGAACGCCAGTTCAATCCCGGCGACGCGTCCTTCGTGCCGCGCGCGTTCTCGTTCAGTCACATCAACCTGACACATCGCAACTGGACCGCCGTTGGCCTGCCCGACGTGCCGTTCTATCCCATCGTTGATCCGCGTGGGCTGGTGACGCCGTTTCACGATTCGTGGTCGTTGGATTTCTGGTTGTGGGAGAATCTTGAACGTCATTTGTTGCCGTCGAAACTCGAACAGGTCGAACAAACCCTGCGCCTCGAAGAACAACTGGTGGCCGCCACGCGCTGCGAACAACACGGTTGGCAATTGCACACAGACGTGCGGATGGAACTGGACGGCTCAACGCCTCACTGCGTCATTCGCGTTCAAGCGCAGGCTGCCGCCAACGCAAAATTGGTCGTCGCCGTGCGGCCTTACAACCCGGAAGGCATCAGCTTCATTGATTCGCTCGGGTTGCAAAAGGGCCGCCGGCATTGGCGCGTGAATGACAATGGCGCGATTCACTTCAGTCGCGAACCGGAACGCTGCCTCTTTTCCAGTTATCGGGATGGCGACGTGTGGCATTGCCTCGACGACGACCGGGAATCGCCCGGCGTGGTTTGCCCGGCTTCCATGGCCACGGGCGCGGCGCTGTTTCCCGTGTCCGAACTCAAGGATCAAGCTTTGGAAGTGCGCGTGCCGGTGCTCGACGAACGCACCCGCAAACCGGTCACCGTTTCCCAGCCGCCCGCACCGTGGAAATCGGAACTCGCCCAATGCAGTCGGCTGCAAATTCCCGATCCGTTGGTGCAACGACTCTATGACACGGCGGTGGCATCCCTGATCTTGCATGCGCCGGACGAAGTTTATCCCGGGCCATACACGTACAAACGTTTCTGGTATCGGGACGCCGCCTATATTCTCAATGCGCTGCTCGCCCTCGGCGCACAGGCGCGCGTGCGCCGCTGTCTGGATTTGTTTCCCGACGGCCAGACGCGCCAGGGCTATTTCCGGTCGCAGGAAGGCGAATGGGATTCCAACGGCGAAGTGTTGTGGATCTGGCATCGCTATCTGCAACTGACGGGAAGCGCGCTGCCCGCCGATTGGCGGCAACCCATCGAAAAGGGCGCCCAATGGATTTCCGCCAAACGCTTGCCGAAAGACCTCGCCGCCCCGCACGCCGGTTTGCTGCCCGCCGGTTTCAGCGCCGAACATCTCGGCCCAAACGACTATTATTATTGGGACGATTTCTGGGGCGTGGCCGGACTGCGCAGCGCGGCGGAAATGTTGCAAACTGATTCCCCCGCCGCCGCGCGCACTTGCGCCGCCGGGGCGAAAGATTTTCTGGAAACCATCGTCGCTTCGTTCGCGCACATTCCGACGCGGCGCTTTCCGGGCGCGATCGCGGCGTCACCGCATCGGCGCATGGATGCGGGCGCGGTCGGTTCGCTGGTGGCGGATTATCCGTTGCAACTCTTCGCCCCGGGCGATGCGCGGATCATGAAAACGGTTGAATATCTGCTGGCGCACAGTTCGTTTGCCGGCGGCTTTTTCCAGAACATGATTCACAGCGGCATCAACGCGTATCTGACGTTGCATCTGGCGCAAGTGCTGTTGCGCGCCGGCGATGCCCGCGCGCGCGACCTGGTGGATACGGTCGCCCGTCTTGCGAGTCCCACCGGGCAATGGCCGGAAGCCATTCATCCGCGCACCGGCGGCGGTTGCATGGGCGACGGACAACATATCTGGGCCGCGGCGGATTGGGCGTTGATGATTCGCAATCTCTTCGTGCGCGAAGAAGGCGACACCCTGGTGCTGGGCGCGGGGGTGTTTCCGCGTTGGCTGGAACAACGCGAACCCATGTCGTTCGGTCCGACGTTGACGCCGTTTGGCCCGGTGACGATTCATCTGCAACCGGACGCGCCGCAACGGTGGACGCTACGTTTGGAAGCCGATTGGCGTGGCCCGGCGCCGCGGCTTGAAATTCGCGTGCCGGGGTTCGCGCGGGTCAAACAAGTGGAAGCCAGACCGGAATATCAACTCGAAGCTGAAGCATGAAAATCTGCATGATGACCAACACGTATCTGCCGCACGTGGGCGGCGTGGCCCGCTCGGTGCATACGTTCAGCGAATCCTTCCGACGCGAAGGACACAAGGTGGTGGTAGTGGCACCGACCTTTGAGGGCGCGGAAACGGTGCCCGCGCGCGTGGAGAAACAAGTCGTGCGCCTGCCGGCGATTCAGCAGTTCAACGGCAGCGATTTCTCCGTGCGCCTGCCGTTGACCTGGCTGGTCAATCCGGTGCTCAACGAGTTCAAGCCGGACATCGTTCACTCGCATCATCCGTATCTGCTCGGCGATTCGGCGTTGCGCTACGCCGCCGACAAAAATGCGCCGGTGATCTTCACGCATCACACGTTGCACGAGCAATACACCCATTACGTCCCGTTTGATTCGCCGGCGCTGAAGCAATTCGTCATCGAACTCTGCACCGAATACGCCAACCTGTGCGACGCCGTCATCGCGCCCAGCACAAGCATCGCACAACTCATTAAAGCCCGCGGCGTGACCGTGCCCATCAAAGTCATTCCCACCGGCATTGATATCAAAGCCTTTGCCAGCGGCCAGCGAGAGGAATTCCGCCGGGCCTATGATTTGCCGGAGGACGCGTTCGTGGTCGGACATCTGGGCCGGCTCGCGCCGGAAAAGAATCTCGAATATCTCGGCCGTGCCGTGGCGCAATTCCTCCAGCAAAGCAAGCAAGCCCGTTTCCTGGTCGTGGGCGCCGGGCCGGCGGCGCAAGCGTTGCAGGATTATTTCGCGCGCGAAAAACTCAGCGACCGCCTCGTCATGGCAGGCAAGAAGACCGGCCGCGATCTTTACGACGCGTATGCCGCGATGGATGTCTTCGCCTTCTCGTCGTGCAGCGAAACCCAAGGCATGGTTCTGGCCGAAGCGATGGCGGCGGGATTGCCCGCCGTGGCGCTGGATGCCTCCGGCGTGCGGGAAGTCGTGCGCGACGGCAAGAACGGCTATCTGTTGCCCACGAAAGCCAGCGCGGCGGAGTTCGCCCGGCACTTGCGCAAGCTGGAACGCGATCCCAAGTTGCGGCGAAAACTGAGCGGCGCAGCCAGGCGGACCAGCCGCAAATTCTCCGAGGCAAACTCGGCGCGCAAAACGCTACGCCTGTATCAACAAACGCTGCGCCGCACCCGGCGGGAACGGGCGCGCGTCAAAGAGGAATTCTTCGGCACGTTGCTCAAGCGCATTGAAGTGGAGTGGGCGTTGATCACGGAAAAAGCCGGTTCGATCTTCGACGTCGTCACCGGCAGCGGGCGCACCGAGAAACTGTCATGATTGATCGGTTGGAACATTTCTTTCGCCGCCAGCGGCGCCGGCTGAGCCGCAGCGAATGGGCCATTCCGCTGTTGGGTTTGCCGGTTTCCGAAGGCACGAGCACGGAGCCGGGATTGGTGTTGATCCAGATTGACGGTTTGTCGCGCGGGCAGATGGAACGCGCGATGGAGCGCGGGCGACTGCCGTTCCTCCAATCGCTATTGCAACGTGAACATTACGAAACGCGCACGTTTTATCCCGGCCTGCCCACGAGCACCCCGGCGGTCCAGGCGGAATTGTATTACGGCGTGCGCGGCGCCGTGCCGGCGTTCAGTTATTTTGAACGCGCCACCCATCGCGTGTTCACGATGTTCACGCCGGATTACGCCAAGGAAGTCGAGACGCGATTGCGCGAACACGGACCGGGACTGCTGCAAGGCGGCAGTTCGTGGTCGAACATTTACACCGGCGGCGCCGCCGATGAAGAAACGCACTTTTGCGCCGCGGCGCTCAGCGCGCGGGATTTGTTCCGCTCGCGTCCCCTGCTCCGGCTGGTGACGTTCCCGTTGTTTCATTTTCCCTCGCTGGTGCGAATCCTGGCCTTACTGGTGGTGGAGTTGTTCCTCGCGGGCTGGGATTTGATTCACGGTCTGGCCCGGGGCGAAAATCTGACGGAAGAACTCACGGCCCTTTCCAAGCGAGTGTTCATTTGCATCGGTCTGCGCGAGTTGCTGACTATCGGCACAAAAATCGATACCGCGCGCGGACTGCCCATTATTCATGTGAACCTGCTCGGTTACGACGAACAGGCGCATCGGCGCGGGCCGTCGTCGGCCTTCGCGCACTGGAGTCTGCTGGGCATCGATCGCGCCATCAAAAACATCTATCGCGCCGCGCACCGGTCGGCCCGGCGCGATTATCAGGTCTGGATTTTCTCCGATCACGGTCAGGAGGCGACGCAGATATTTTCCGAACTGCAACCCGCCGGACTCGAAGGCGTGATTCGGGCGGCGTTGGAGGGAACGGCCCAACCGTCCGCCGCACCGCCACGATCCGGCGCGCGCCCGGCGCATGCGCGCCTGACCGGCGAACGCAGCCCGGGCCGCGGCTTCGCCGAATGGTTGCGCACGGAAATCCTGGCGCGCTTCGAGGATAGTCCGTTTACCGTCGCGGCGTTTGGGCCGGTGGGCCACGTGTATTTCAAGGCGCCATTGAGCGCCGCACGGAAACGCGAAGTCGCGCAGCGCCTGATTCGCGCCGGCGGCGTGCCCAGCGTGCTGTTGTGCGACGACGACAAATCTCCGGAATGGTGGTCGGCCGCGGGCAGCATCGCGTTAACGCCGGAGTTGACCAAGGAGTGGCCGCATCCCGAAGCGATGCGAACCGAATTGGTGGAGGATTTGAAACGCTTGAGCGCCCACGAATGCGCGGGCGATCTAATCCTGCTCGGCTGGGCGCCGGACGCGCGCCCGTTGAGTTTTGCCAACGAACGCGGCGCGCATGCCGGGCCCGGCACGGAGGAGACGCAGGGATTCATTCTGTTACCCGAGCAAACGCACTTGCCCGCGGCGGCGAAGGAATTTTTGCGGCCCGCGGATTTGCGCGCGGCTATTTTGCATTTCCTCGGACGGGAAGCGTTACCCACACGCCCCCGCCGCCCGCGCGGCGCCGTGCGGCAATTGCGCGTGATGACTTACAACGTGCACAGTTGTCTCGGTATGGATGGCCGGATTTCGCCGCGCCGGATTGCCGGCGTGATCCGGCGTTATCATCCGGACGTGGTGGCGTTGCAGGAACTGGATCTCGGGCGCGTCCGTTCGCAACGGTTCGACCAGCCGAAACTCATCGCGGAAGAGCTGGGCATGCATTTGGCGTTTTGTCCCACCGTGATTGATCAGGGCGAACAATACGGTCACGCGTTGCTGAGTCATTTCCCGCTCGAAGTGGTCCGCACGGACATCCTGCGCAGCGGCCGGCAACGCGCCCACATCGAACCGCGCGGCGCGTTGTGGGTGCGGCTCGAAGTGGACGGCATCCAACTCAATCTGATGAACACGCACTTTGGCTTGCGGCGCAGCGAACGCCTCGCGCAGGCAGAAGATTTATTGGATCGCGACTGGATTGGCGGGCTGAGCGAGGCCGAGCCGTTGATTCTGTGCGGCGATTTCAACATGTTCCCGCGGAGCGCGCCGTATCGGGCGTTGAGCCGGCGGTTGCGCGATGTGCAGGGCGGCGCGCTGGAATTCACGCCACTCAACACCTTCAGCACGCTGCATCCCATGGTGCGAATCGATCACATCTTCGTTTCGCGCCACTTCACCCCCACCCAAATTCGCGTGCCGCGCAATCATCTCACGCGCGTGGCTTCGGATCATCTGCCGCTGCTGGCGGACCTGACCTTTCAGGAAGTGGTCGCTTGAGACCGTGGTTCTGCGCCGGCCTCGGTCGCGGTGCGCGTCCGGCGTTTCATCCGGCGGAACAGCCGATGGCTCAAGCCCAGCAACACCACTGCATACCCGCAGAGGAAGACAATTTTCGGCCCGGTCATCGCGCCGGTAAAATCGCCGAACACAATCGCCAGCGACGCGTGGACCAAATGCGCCGGCAATAGCGTCCAGAAGTACGGTCGCCCGGGAATGTTGGCGAGGACGAGCAGATAATTTTTCAGCGTGTACGAAGCGCCCGGCACCAGTGCGATGAACAGACAGACGGAGACATATTCGCCGCGCGGGACTTCCGGTTGCTGGCGGCCGAATTTGCGCAACAACGCCTTCAATGGCCGTTTCAACCAACTGTGGGCGATCCACCAGGATGCCAGCAGATGAAAGGCAATCGCCCCGGCGGTGACCACCATGCCCCAGCCCGGACCGAACTTTGCGCCGGTGGCCACGAACAACGCGCTGACCGGCACGCCAAACAACGGGAGCACCGCCAGCAACGCGAACACCAGGAAACCGTTCAGTTGTTGCACGTGATCGTGCAGCCATTTCACGTCGAATTTCCACAACACGAACGCCATCAACAACACTCCGCCGGCGGTGGTCAGCCAGAACCAGAATTCCGGTTTCGATCGGTTGCGTGCGTTGTCAGTCATAACCCAGCCGCGCCGCAAGAAAGAGAGTTCATCGGTCGCCGCGTCAGCGCAAGGTCCCTCGTGCGGGCGATTCTTGCAACTGGTCGGGCGTCGTCCCGGTTTTGTTTCGAGTTGCGCGGGCTTAGCGCCGGATGATCACGCCGCACGCAACCCGCGCGCCGGCGTCCCCACTCGGTTGTGAGGTCAAATCATCCTTGCCCGCGTGCACCACCACCGCGCGACCAATGATGGAATTCGTGCCCTCGAGTTGCAGCAACGGGAACACGGTATCCAGACTGGCCTGACCATAAGCATTGGCGGTGATATTTCCGAGGTCGCCGACGTGGTGCTGTGCCGCCGTTGGCGCCCCGTGCGGTTCGTTCATCGGATTGAAATGACCGCCGGCCGAGGTCGCATCGGGAGCGGAACAATCCCCGGTTTCATGAATGTGAAAGCCATGCTCACCGGGTGACAATCCGGTCAGGCTGGCCACCACCCGCACGCGCCCGGGCGCGGTTTGCGTAAAAGAAACCGTGCCTTTCACTTCGTTGCCTTGGGTGGGATTGAGTTCGGCGATGGCTTCGATGACGTCCATGTCCGCCACGGGGGTTGGCTGTTGCTTACAGCCCGAAAGAGTTGTCGCCACCACGAGTCCGGCGGCCAGGGTCAAATGAGTAATAAGCGTGTTTGTTTTCATAATGCTTGCAAGCGGAGTGCTGAAGTCAGTGGCCTGCGCCACGGCTCCAGGTTCGCGAACATCCACAAGATTCCGCCGCGCTTCAACCCAACCTCGCCCTGAACTTGGCTTGAGAAAGAAACCGTGGGCTGATGAGAATTCACCTGACCGCCGCCCGGCTCACGGTTTCCGGCCCACCACCACCAACGCCCGCGAATGATTCTGCAACGGCGCTTCGTGATAATCGCCCCACACCGATTCGACGTGAAACCCGCTGCTCCGGAACAACAGTTCCAGTTCCCGCGGAAAATACACGTGATGTTCGTAGTCGCTGAGAAAGCGTTCCGGCTGAGCGCCATCCTGAAAGGCGTCGTAAAGATACCGCACCGTGGCGCATTGTTCCCCGGCGCGATAGGTCACGGCGCGATAACGCACGAGTCGTTTCTCGCCATGTTCGTTGGGCCGCGCCGTATCGTTATCAATCTGCAACGTGGCCCGCCGCGGAATCTGGAGCGACTCGGCCAGCACGGCGAATTCCGGCGTGGGCACATCCGCGATGAACCGTCCGCCCGCGTTGAGATTGATCCACGCCATGCGCCAGGCCGCCAGTTGGTCGTCCAACGACAGCAAATGACACAGCGTCCCGCAGGGCGCGATAATCAGATCGCAGCGCGGCTCCGCGCGATACGACCGCAAATCTCCTTGCACCCAACGCAGTCGGGTCGCCGCCGCGGGTTCGAGCGCGGCGGCTTTCTGCCGGGCCGCCGCCAGCATTTCCGGCACGCAATCCAACCCCACGATCTCTTCCGTCCCGGCCGCCGTCCGCGCCGCCAAGGGAATGGTGACGCGCCCCGTGCCGCAACCCAGTTCCAACATCCGCTGCGGCTGCCAGCGCTGGACCAGGTTCACGTACAGATCGATGTCCGCCTCGCGCGTGGCGTGTTCCAAATCGTATTCCTGCGGCAGATGATAAATCGGTTCGTCCATGATTAATCCAACCGCTCGCGCAGGGTCCGAGCGTTTCACTTGGGATTGATGCGCACATCCGGGCCGGGCGTGGTGCTGGGCGCGATGGTCACCCGGACGCGCGGCGGGCGCGGCCGCTTGAGGCGTTTGACCGCTTTGGGCTGGCGCGTTTTCCCGCGTTTCCGGGACGCGGGCGACGGCGTTTTGTTCTTCATGCTCGGCAATCGCGTTTCCTCGTGAGTTTCGCGCGGGCCGGTTCGCCCGCGGGAAACCGGGTCAGCGTTTTTGATCCACTTTGGCGGCGAGGATGAAATCGTTTTCGCTCAAACCGTCGATGTTGTGCGTCCAGACTTTGAGCCCGACTTTACCCCAGGTGAGGTAAATGTCCGGGTGATGCTGCTCCTGTTCGGCGACTTCACCCACGCGATTTGTGAACTCTAGCGCCTGGCGAAAATCGTCGAACTTGTAGTCGCGTTCGAGATGATGTTCAGCCACGACTTTCCAGTCTGATTCCAGTTTCTGCCGGAACTCTTGCAGACGCTCGCCTTTCAAGGGCGGCGTGTCTTCACCGCAAGGTTGACAGGCTTTGGCGGCAAGATCGGTGGTTGCGGAATTCGTGCTCATGATTTTCACACTACGACCGCGCTCCGAACGCGTCAAAAGTCCGCGGTCGGAAATCCTTCTGAAATGCCCTCAGAGAAATGCTGAGGCCAAAAGGGTTGCTTACCCGGAGGGTCGCGTTAGTCTGAATTCGTTCTGACAGCCATTTTTTGCACCGGCACTCGAAAAGTTCGGCCCAAGGGAAGGTGCGTGGGGTGGACAAAAAGCGACGCTTTTCTGTCGCTTGCCAAAGTTGAACCAACCGACTCGTGCTAGTTCTAAGAAGACGTGAAAGCTGCGCGCACCAAATCAACCAGCCGACGGCGGGTCGCCCAAAAGAAAACTGGCGCCAAGACCGGGCGACGCGGCGCATCGCCGCATCAGCGAGATTTGTTGCTCGCGGACCTGGTTGCAGAACGCACCACCATGCGCCAAGCGCAGCGGGAATTGGAAGCCTCGCGCGACCATTATTTCCAGCTTTACGATTTTGCTCCGGTCGGCTTCATGACCTTGGACCACGCGGGAATCATTCGCGACATCAACGCGACTGGCAGCAAAATCCTGGGGCGTCATCAAGCGGACCTGCTTCAGTCACGACTGCTTGAATTCATCGTCCCAGTTGACCATCGCAAATATCAAAGCCATCTGCAGGTGGCGCTGCAACGTAAGGATTGCATCACCGTGTTGCGCATCGCCGCCCGGAATGGCGCGCCGCCGACCTGGATTGAATTGATCAGTCTGGTGAGTTGGCCGGAGACGGAAGCCCAGCCCGCGTTCAAGTGCGCGTTTGCCGACATTACGGCGCGCAAACAGGCCGAAGATGTGTTGCGCGAAAGCGAAGCCCGGTTTCGCCACCTGGCCGATACCGCGCCGGTCATGATCTGGATAGCCGAACCCGACCTGCATTGCACCTACTTCAATCGTCCGTGGCTGGAGTTCACCGGGCGAACGTTGGAAGAGGAATCAGGTCACGGCTGGGCCGAAGGCGTGCATGCGGATGATCGCAAGCGATGTTGGCAGCGCTATACCGAGGCGTTCCGGGCACGCCAGGAATTCCGCCTCGAATACCGCCTGCGCCGGCACGACGGCCAATACCGCTGGGTCATGGACCACGGGGTGCCCCGCTTTACGCCCACCGGCGAATTCCTCGGCTTCATCGGCGCGTGCAGTGACATTCACGAACGGCGCGAAATGGAAGAAGCGTTGACGCAGGCACGCGCCGAGTTGGAAACGCGCGTGGCCGAACGCACCCGCCAGTTGACCCGCGCCAACGCCGAATTGCGCAGCGAAGCCGTGGCGCGCAAACAGTTGGTCGAGGCCTTGCGCGAAAGCGAAGAGTCGCTGCGCTTGATGCTCGAAGGCACGCGCGATTACGCCACCTTCATGCTTGATCCCAAGGGGCGCGTGGCCAACTGGAACGCCGCCGCCGAGCAAATCAACGGATATCGCACCACGGAAATACTCGGCAAACCCTTCTCCTGTTTCTTTACGCGGACGGATGTGCAGCGCGGGCGCCCCCGCAAATTGCTGCAAACCGCCCGCACTAAGGGTCGCGTGGAAGACGAGAGCTGGCGGGTGCACAAGGATGGAACCCGCTACTGGGCCGGCGTCATTATTACCGCTTTGCACGATGACGCAGGCCGGCTGCGCGGTTACCTGACCGTGACGCAGGACATCACGCAACGCAAAGAGGCGGAGGAAGCGCTGCGCCAGAACGAACGCAAACTGGCGGATTTTTTCGATCATTCACCCTTCGGCCTGCTCTGGGTGGGCCCGCAAGGCCGGGTGCGCCGCATCAATCGCGCCGGCCTGGAATTGTTTGGCTGCAAACAGACCGCCTGCTTGAACCGGCCCGTAAAAGAATTTATTGCCGACGCCAAGCTCGCCAGCGACCTCGTCAAACGCCTGAGCCGGCGCGAGGTCATCCAAAATCTGCGCGTCCAATTGCAACGGGCTGACGGAACGGTGCGCCATGTCCTGGTGGACGCAAACGGGTTGTGGGAGCACGGGCGATTGGTTTATTCCCGCTGGTTCTTGCGGGACATCACCCGCCGCGTGGAACTGGAGCGCGAAGTGTTGGTCATTGCGGAACGCGAGCGGCAACGCATTGGCCGCGAGTTGCATGATGATTTGTGCCAGCAACTGACGGGCATCGAATTTCTCAGCCAGACCCTGGCCCGCCAACTGAGCGAACAATCACCCCGAAACGCCCGCAGCGCCCGGGAAATTGCCCGCATGCTCCGCCAGGCCCTCACGCACACGCACGAGCTGGCGCATGGGCTGTCGCCGGCCGAGTTGGAAACCGATGGCTTGATCACCGCCTTGCAGGAACTCGCGCGCCGCACCGGAAAATTATTCCAGATCACCTGTCGATTCCGGTGTCGCGCGACGCCCGGCTTGAACCACGATCCGGCCCTGGGGATTCATCTCTATCGCATCACCCAGGAAGCCGTGAGCAACGCCATCAAACACGGCAAAGCCCAGCGCGTGGACATCGGGCTGACGCGGAACAAACACCGGCTCGTGCTGGCGGTGCGCGATAATGGGTGCGGCCTGCCGGCCAAGGCGCCCCGGCGCAAAGGCATGGGGTTGCGCGTCATGCAATATCGCGCCGGCGTCATCAGCGGCACGCTCGTGCTCCAACGCAATTCCACCGGCGGCACAACCGTGGTATGTTCCGTGAGCGACGCCTTCATCAAACCGAAAACCAAAATACTTTTATGAAAGCTACCAATCCACAGGCGACCACTTTATCCAAACGCCAGGTGTTCATCGTTGATGATCATCCCATCACCCGGCGCGGTTTGACGCAGTTGATCAACAACGAGGCAGACCTCGCCGTATGCGGCGAAGCCGACAACGCCATCGTGGCGCTCGACATCATCAAAAAACTCAAGCCCGACATCGTGCTCGTGGACATCACCCTGCCGCGGCGCAGCGGGTTGATGTTGGTCAAAGACATCCGGCTCTGGACGCCTTCGGTGTACGTGCTCGCCCTGTCCATGCACGACGAAAGTTTGTATGCCGAACGCGTGCTGCGCGCCGGCGGGCACGGCTACATCATGAAGAACGAAGGCGGCGACAAATTGCTCCAGGCCATTCGGCGCGTGCTCGACGGCACGACCTATGTCAGCGAGGGCGTGTCGCGAAAAATTGTGGAAGCCTTTGCCGGTCGGAAAAAAGAAGGCGAAGGCAGCGCCGTGGGCCAGTTGACCGATCGCGAATTCGAAGTGTTCCAATTGCTCGGCCAGGGCCTGCCCACCGCCGAGATTGGCAAACGGCTCCACTTGAGTCCCAAGACCGTGGACTCGCATCGCCTGCACATCAAAGAGAAACTCCAGTTGCACAGCCTGCCGGAATTGATGCGTTACGCGGTGCGTTGGGCCGCCACCGAAGAAATGATCTGACGGCGCGAAGCCGCTCCCGCAGCGGCGCTTGATCCTGCCTCGTTTTCTTTGCGGGTAACGCCGTTTGGCGCCTCAACCTTCGCGCCAAAACAGAGGTATCCGCCCCGGCTGGACAGTGTGATGGCGGCGGTCAATTCCCCGCCATCACCCCCGCTGTTTGCTTCCATTAATCGATTCGTCAGGGAAGCGCCGAGGTCCCCTGAGAAACTTACCGATATCGAATCAGCGGCGGTGCCGATAGTGAGGAAGTCCCCCATCGCCTAGGCTGCTCTCATGTTCCTCGACCAACCAAATCCCTTTCGACCGGAAACCTCAGCGCCGGCACCGGTCATTCAAGTCACCGCGTTGTACGAAAATCTGGAAGCGGGGCTGCGCGCAAAATCGCTCGTCGATTGTGTCCGGGCGGGCATGGAGGCGCCCGCGGAATTCAAACTCGAACTCTGGCGCTTCGATTGGCTCGGGGAATTATCCCTCGGCAACATGGCGCTGAGCGCGGCGCGCGACTCGACGCTGGTTATCATTTCGACCGCCAGCGACGGCGCGATGCCGCCGGAGTTGGAGCGCTGGCTACGGGCGTGGAGGCAGACTCCGAACGCCGGGCTGGCGGCGCTGGTCTTGTTGGCGCCGCACGAAACCGCCGCGGGCGCCGCGCATCCGTGGCAGGAACAATTGCAACGCACAGCGCAGCGGAAGCAAGCGGCCTTTCTCCCGGAATTCTTTGAAACCACGTCGAGCCGGGACGACTTCACGAACCGCCCGCGCCTGCATCGCGATGAATTTATGGCGCTGGGCCAGGCTCATTTGGCGGATTGGCCATCGCACCCGGCCAAAAGCGAAGCCATCCCCGTTCATCTGCTGCGCACCCAAACATCAAGACCACCGGTCAATCGTCTGCCTTGAGCGATGTTGCGAACTAATCCAGATCACCTCTGGCCGGAGCCGGAGCGAAGCCGCGCGCCGCACGATTACAGCGCGTATCCGGTCCAGATCGCGCATCCCGCCGGAGGGTTCGGGGGCATTCTGAATCTTCCCGCCCACCCGGCCGGGCTGGTGCTGTTGGCGCACACCGAACCGAACGCGCACTTCAAGCCGCGCCACCAGTATCTGACCCAATGTTTCGCCCTCAATGGTCTGGGCGTCTTGCAAACCGAGTTGCGGAACGCAAGCGATCCGCAACTTGATCGCGAAACCGATGCCGCCGCGGCCCGGCTGATGATTGAACGGCTCACGGTCACCGTACGTTGGGCGCAGCAACAACCGGTGCTGCGCCAACTGACCATTGGCTGTCTCGGATTCGGGCTCGGGGGAACCACCGCGTTGATGGCGGCGGCCGCACTCACCGCCGCCATTGACGCGTTGGTCATCGTGGACGGAGACCTTCACGAAAACGAATGGCAACTGGCGAACATTCTGGCGCCGACCCTGTTGGTGGTCAGTGACGCGGAGGACCGCGCGCTGCAAGCCAATCGCGTCGCCTTCGCGCGCCTGCATGGCGCCAAGGATTTGGAAGTCATCAACACCGCCGCTCATCCGGCGGATCGTGGCGCCGTGCTCGGTCACATCATCACGCTGTCCATCCGTTGGTTTCAACGGCACTTAACTTCATCCAACTCCCTGGGAGCAGCAAAAGCACCATGGCCCGCTTGAATCAAAAACACATCGGCAAGGTGGTTACGCCCGTTCTGGGCAGTATCAGCCTGATCGCACTTCTCATCGCTTTGGGCAGTTGGTTCTTCGGCTGGCCGCTGCGTCTGGAGGTCGCCGCCGCCGAGCGCGCGCCGGCGGACATCGTGGTGAACCGCACGCCGCTGGCTCGCGATACCAAATTGACCTCCAGTTTCGCCACTGTCGTCGAACGCATCGCTCCGTGCGTGGTCGCCGTGCACGCGACGCGCACGGTGGAACGTTCCGCGACGCCGGGCTTCGGTCCGCTGGATGATCCGTTCTTCCGCCGGTTCTTCGGCGATCAGTTTGATCAGAATTTCGGACAATCCCCGCGCCGCTTCCGCCAGGAAGGATTGGGTTCGGGCGTCATTGTCACCGAGGACGGTTATATCCTGACAAACAATCACGTGGTGGAAGACGCGGACGAAGTCAAAGTGACGTCGGCGGACAAGAAGAAGGAGTACACCGCCAAAGTCGTCGGGCGGGATGCCAAAACCGATTTGGCGGTGTTGAAAATCAACGCGCAGAATCTGCCCTTTGCCACGTTGACCGACAGTGATCAATTGAAAGTCGGCGACGTCGTGCTGGCCGTGGGCAATCCGTTCGGCGTCGGACAAACCGTCACCATGGGCATCATCAGTGCCACGCGCCGCGGCGGCATGGGCATTGGTTATTACGAAGATTTCATCCAGACGGACGCCGCCATCAATCCCGGCAACTCCGGCGGGGCGTTGGTGGACACCGAGGGCCGCGTGATCGGCATCAACACCGCCATCATCAGTCGCACCGGCGGTTATCAGGGCATCGGTTTTGCCGTGCCCATCAGCCTGGCGAAAAGTGTGATGGATCAACTCATCCAGACCGGGCGCGTGGTGCGCGGTTACCTGGGCGTGTCCATTCAAACGCTCACCCCGGAACTGGCGCGCGCGTTCGAGGTACCCGGCGGCAATGGGGCTTTGATTGGCGGTGTGTCTGAAGACAGCGCCGCCGCGGCCGCCGGCTTGAAGAGTGGCGATGTGATCATTGCATTCGACGGCCAGCCGATCAAGGACAGCCGCCAGTTGATGCTTCTGGCAGGCGGCACGGCGCCCGGCAAAAAAGTGAAAGTAAAAGTGTTGCGCGAAGGCGACGAAGAAACCTTTACCGTCACGCTGAAACAAATGCCCGATCAGGTGCGCGCGGCCGGCGGTGAAACGGAAACGCCGGACGCGAGCGACGCGCTCGAAGGCGTAGCCGTGGGCGATATTGATCGCGCCGCGCGCCGGCAGTTGGATTTGCCGCGCGACCTGGCAGGCGCCTTGATCACGCGCATTGATCCGAATTCGGCGGCGTATGACGCCGGCCTGCGGGTCGGGGCGGTCATCCAGGAAATTGACCGGCAACGCGTGACAAATGCCGCCGAGGCGTTGGCGGCCAGCAAAAAAGCCGGCGACCAGCAGGTGCTGCTCCGCGTGTGGAGTCAGGGCAGCAGCCGTTTCGTGGTCGTCACCAACAAGGAAACACCATGACCAGCAGCACAACTCAAACTTCGCAGCGCCCGGCCCAAACGCCCGCGCCGCTTCGCAGTCTCAAGGATTTTGAAGGCTACAAAATTTCCGCCACCGACGGCGGCCTCGGGCAGATTCATGATTTCCTCTTCGACGACGAATTCTGGATCGTGCGTTACGTGGTGGTGGACACGGGCCACTGGCTGCCGGGTCGCAAAGTCCTGTTGCCCCCGGGCGTGTTGCTCGACGCGGATTGGCGCAAACGGTCGTTCAACGTCGCTTTGTCCCGCGACCAGATCAAAAACAGTCCCGACATCGACGCGGACAAACCCGTCTCGCGCCAGCGGGAGATTGAGCTGCACGAACACTTTGGCTGGCCGTATTACTGGATGCCCACCGGCGCGTGGCCGGGCGTCATCACGCCCCCGCCGCCCCAGCAACATCCGCAAAAGCAGGAAGGCGACCCGCATTTGCGCAGCGTGCGCGAGGTGATTGGCTACGACATTCACGCCAGCGACGGGGACATTGGTCGCGTGGCGGATTTCATTGCCGAACTGGACGCGTGGATGGTGCGGTATCTCGTCGTCACCACCCACAAATGGTGGCCCGGCAAAAAAGTGCTCATCTCCCCGCAATGGCTGATCGGGCCGATCAGTTGGTCGGCGCACAAAGTCAATATCATCATGACGCGCGACAGCGTGAAGAACAGTCCGGAGTACGATTCCGCCGCGCCGGTGAATCGCGAATACGAAGCGCAACTTTATGATTTTTATGGCCGGCCTCGTTACTGGGTGTAACGACCGGCCGCTGAACCAAGTCAAACCTGTAACCTGTCGTAATCGTTATGAAAACCGTCGCTCGTCCCAAAAACTCGAATCACAAAAACCAAAATAAAGCGCTCCCGCCCACCCAAACGCTCTCCAAACAAACCGTGCATTTCGAACTCGTCGATCCGCAGGCGCAAAAAGTCTGCGTGGCCGGAACGTTCAACGATTGGAATCCCGACACCGGCGAAATGAAGCGCGAACAAAACGGTCATTGGGTCAAGAACCTGCCGCTCACACCGGGCACGTATGAGTATCGCTTCGTCGTAGACGGCGCGTGGAAAACCGATCCCAACGCGGACCATGATGTCATGAACCCGTATGGCGAACGCAATTCGTTGCTGACAGTGACCGCCAGCAGCGCCTGACCGAAACGCGCCGGGCAGCCAGTGAGGCCAAAATGTTAAAAACGCTTTTGCGAACGAGCCCCGATGCGGCGGCGTTGGTGCTGCGCCTGACGCTCGGCGGCGTCATGTTTGCGCATGGGGCGCAGAAGGTGTTCGGTTGGTTTGGCGGCCACGGTTTCAGTGGCACGATGCAACATTTCACGGAGAACATGGACATCCCCGCCATGTTCGCGTTTCTCGCCATTATGGCGGAATCTGTGGGCGCGGTGGCGCTGCTCGCCGGCGCGCTGACCCGGGTTGCGGCGTTGGGAATCGGCACCGTCATGGTGGTCGCGGCGGCCATGGTGCATGGGAAACACGGTTTCTTTATGAATTGGAGCGGCAACCAGGCTGGCGAAGGATTCGAGTATCACGTGTTGGCGCTGGCAATGGCCGTCGCGCTCATGATCAAAGGCGGCGGCCTGGCTTCCGTGGACGCGGCCTGGTGGCGTTGGTTGGAACGAGGCCGAACGACTCGTCCCGCCGCAACACCGCAGTCCGCCCCGAACCGATGAACACTGCAAATCCCGGCTCGCACCGGAATTGAGTGCTATAGTGAAAGGCGATCCCGAAGCACCGGGCGCACCAACCAAAGGACACAAACATGAACAAAACAGTTGGCTTAGCTTTGATGGGTGTCGGCATTCTGCTGATCATTTTTGGCATCAGCGCCTCGGAATCGTTCAGCTCCGAAGTTTCGCGCTTCTTCACCGGAACGCCCACGGACAAATCGATCTGGCTTTTGATCGGCGGCATCATCGCCACAGCGTGGGGCGCGGTGCGCGTGTTCCGGAAAGCCTGACGGAGCGCATCACCATGCCGACTACCGACCAGTTTATCGTAACGTTGAAAGGGAAACAGGAAGTGGCGCGGGACACGTTCTGTTTTCAGTTCGATCTCGACGGTATTCGCTTCGAGTTCTTACCCGGGCAGTTTGTGGACTTGTCCCTGCCCGGCCACGCGGAACTGGATGCCGACAATAAGTCGCGCACCTTCTCAATTGCCTCCGCGCCGGAGGAGGGGCATCTGAGCGTGGCAACGCGCCTGACCGGCAGCCCGTTCAAGAAGGCGTTGGCGAAACTTAAACCCGGTGATGAAGCCATGGTGAATGGGCCCAACGGCCGGTTGGTTTTTGATGCACCCGAACCCACGCCAATGGTTTTTCTCGCCGGCGGTATCGGCATCACGCCGTTCCGCAGCATCCTCAAGCACGCGCTCGATCGCAAAATTCCGCATCGGATCGTGCTGATTTATTCCAATCGCACCCCCACGGACGCGTCGTTTCTCGAGGATTTGAAACAGTGGCACGATCAGAATAAAAACTTCACGCTCCTCGCCACGATGACCCAGCTCGATTCCGCGTCCGACTGGAACGGCAAGACGGATCGCATTGATGCCGCCTTTCTCCGCAAGCATGTCGGCGAGTTTTCCGGCGCGGAATTCTACACCGCCGGACCGCCGCGCTTTGTCAAAGGCATGAAGCAATCCCTGGAAGAAGCCGACGTGCCGCGCGACCGCATTCACGCGGAGGAATTCGCCGGCTACTAATCCCAATCCAGCAACCGCCCCGACTGCGATGCGAAAGCACCGCGCCGGGGCGCGTGGTTCGGCCCGCGTTTCGATTCACGCGGCCGGCGGGCGCCGCCCGAAGATCATGGCAACGATAAACAGGATCAGGAAGACGACAAATAGCACCTGGGCAATCCACACGGCGGCGCCCATGATGCCCGTAAATCCAAGAATTCCCGCGACGATGGCAATCACCAAAAAGAGTACGGCCCAGCTTAACATAATGTGCTCACTTTCGTTGGTGGAGGTTCGCCGGCGATCCGGCGGTGGACCGCCGGACCGCTGACAATTCCCTGGTGGTTAATCTTGAATCTTCTGTTCCGCTTCCTGGTAAGCGTCCTTAACCTTTTCCCAGGCCTCGTCAAAACCAGACTTGACCCCTTGCCACGCGTCGGCGCCGGCTTCTTGCAAGGCATCATACTGTTTCTTCCCGGCCTCGCGCAGTTCCCGCAACCGGCTCAAGGCCTGGTCCGCTTCGGACTTTGCCGCGCCGGTATAATTCGCCGCCTTTTTCGTCAGCGTATCAATCTTGGCGTCCATTTCGTCCATGGCCTTCTTGACGGCGGCCACGGCTTCGTCCTTGGTCTTGGCGGCGTATTGCTGCGTGGCTTCCGCGGCATTCGCCATGCCGGCTTTCATTTGTTCGCCGGCGGTTTCCATTTGTTTGGCGGCGGACTCTTCCTTTTGTCCACAACCGGAAGTGGCCAACAACACGGCCAGTCCGGCTCCATAACAGAACGATTGAATCAATTTCATTTTTTTCCTTGGGTTGATGACGGTGGTGAAACCGCCGTTAACTGTCTCGCACGGTCAATCTCACATCCTTGGCATCGAACACCTTGAATTTCGTAGGCGACCCAAAAATCACAATCCTAATTCCCCCTCCGATTTTTCCGGCCGTGAGGTAGGAGGTTTTCTGAGGCCCCGGCCCGACGAAAGTAACAAGTAACGATTCATTCCGCGGCCCGATCATCGAGCGGGGCGAATTTCCACGCCACCGCCCAACGTGGATTGGTCAGGCGCAGCCCGAGTTCCTGCTGATTGCCCACGTCATTGACTTTGAAAACCGTACCGTCGATTTCATACGGCAAACCGGCGCGTTGCCTTTCCAGCCGGTGGAAATATCGGACCGCCTGGTTGGCGGACGACAAGAGCCGCACGCGCCGGTCCACCGCCAGCCCCAGTGCCTTGAGCGCCTGCAACTGTTGCCAGTGCGTGGCCAACGTCGCACCGGAATGTTCGACCAATTCCCAGAACAGGATTTTCAGCGGTCGTCCGGCGGTGACCTTCGGATCGAGTTGGCGTACGCTGCTGGCCGCGGCGTGCCGCGGACTGAGAAAAGCCGTTTCGCCGTGTTGCTGTCGCTGCCGGTTGACTTTCGCAAAGGCTTTTTTCTCCAGGTAAATTTCGCCGCGCACCACCAGTTGGCGCGGAATGACCAACCCGGCCTGTTTGGGCAACTTCAACGGCAGATTGCGAATGGTGCGGACATTCGCCGTGACGTCCTCGCCGATCCGACCGTCGCCCCGGGTCGCTGCCGACGCCAGTTCGCCGCGCCAATAGGCGAGTTCGATGCTCAGCCCGTCGTATTTGGGCTCGGCCACCACGCCGATGGTTGCTTGGGCGAGCCGCGCGCAGCAATGCGCGTAAAATTCGCGGAACTCGGTTTCGTTCCGCACCGATTCCAGACTGAGCATGGGCGCGCGATGTTGCACCGTGCCAAATTCCTGACGCGGTTCGCTGCCCACCTGCTGCGTCGGACTCCGCGGCGTAGCGAGTTCCGGAAACCGCCGTTCCAACTTCCGCAAGCGCCGTTTGCGCTGGTCGTATGTCGCGTCGGAAATTTCCGGTGCATCCGCCGCGTGATACCGCGCGTCATGCCGCCGGAGCGACGCACGCAGCTTCCGGGCACGTTGCCGGGCCGCGCCCTTGGAAGGCTTCCGCCTGTCAAATGACCCGCTCATCCGGGTGGTGCGACCGGGTGCAACGCTGGCGAACGACAGCGACGCCGGTGGCAACTTTTAAGCAAATCGAGTTTCAAATTCATACGTCATGATTCCTTCACGGGTTCGAGTTACGTGCCTTCGAGTTCCACTTTCAGAGACAGGAAATTCAACAGATCCTTGAGCGCGAGCACGCCGGCGAGATGATTCGGCCCATCCACCACGATCAACCGACTGACGTGATTACGATTCATGCGGGCCAGGGCCTGCACCGCGTCGGCATCGGCTTCGATGGTATTCTCGGGCGAGCAACCGCTGGCCACTTCCTTGATCAATCGTTGCGGCCATTGCGAGCGCGGGATCTCCTTGATCTGATTCACGCTGACGCAACCCACCAGGCGATCGCCCTCCACCACGGGATAAAGTTTGTGTTGATGCCGATAGACGTAGTCGTCCACGAAATCTTGGATCGTGAGCTCTGGCGGCACCGTGACCGCGTGGTTATGCATGAAGCGCCGCACCGGTTCGCCCTCCAACGCCTGGCGCATGAGCAGTTGCTGATAAGAAAGCTGAGCCGCCTGCCGCAAAAACAATCCCAACAAGAACCACCAGACGCCGCCAATGAGGTTGCCGAACAAAAAACTGAAAACGCCCAGGCCGATCAACACCAACCCAAACCCCATGCCGAGCACCGACACCACGCGCGTCGCCCAACGCAAATTTCGTTTCCACGCCCACAACAACGAGCGCAACACGCGGCCGCCGTCGAGCGGGAAGGCGGGAATCAGATTGAACGCCACGAGCAATGCATTGATCCAGGCCAGATAGGCAAACACGCCAAATACCGCCGCCGTCACGCCAGCGGCTTGCAACGCGAAATTCAGGCCGAAGAATCCCACTGCCAGCAACACGCTTGCGATCGGCCCGGCCACTGCCACCCAGAATTCCGCCGCTGCGTCCGGCGGTTCTTCCGCCATTTCCGCCACGCCGCCGAAAATAAACAGCGTGATGCCTTTCATCTGCATACCCCGCTGTCGCGCCACCAGCGAATGCGCGAATTCATGAAACACAATGGAAGCGAACAAGCCCATGGCACCGACCAAACCCATGAGCCAGAAGGTTCGCACCGACAATTCGGGGAAGTGATAGGGAAAGACGCCCGTCGCGAGCGACCACGTAATCAACACCGCCACAATCAGCCAACTGAGATCCACGTAAACGTTGAATCCGAACAACTCAAAAACTTTGAACCGTTTTCCAAACATGGTCGCCTTTCCCGGCGGCGCCCGGCAACCGTTCAAGGGCTGACCGCCGCCACCGGGGACTGTTGTTGTTGCAAAGCCGCCACCGCCGGCAGTTCTGCGCCTTGCAGGAATTGCAAAAACGCTCCGCCGCCGGTCGAAAGATGCGTGATTTTTTCCGCCAACCCGGCAGCCCGAATCACCGCCGCGGTTTCTCCGCCGCCTACCAACGTCAGCGCGTCCAACTCGGCAATCATCCGCGCCACCGCATTCGTTCCGTTGGCAAAGGGTTCCTCCTCGCACACGCCCAGCGGCCCGTTCCAAATCACGGTTTTTGCGCCGCTCAATTGTTTGCGAAACAAATCCACGGTCTGCCGGCCGATGTCCATGATGCGAAAACCGGCGGGCACGGCGTTGATATTGACTTCGCGCGGGCGCGTTTCGGGTTGGGAGACATTGAGCACCACGGCGTCCACGGGCAGGACGAGTTTGGCGCCGGCTTGGTGGAGCATCTGTTCCGCCACGCGTGCAAACTCGGGATCAGCGAGCGAATCGCCGGTGGTAATGCCTTGTGCGGCCAGCAAAGTGTGCGCAATTCCGCCCGCCACCAGGACGCGATCAGCGGTGGCGAGCAACTGTTCCACTGCGGCCAGCTTGCCCGCCACCTTGGCGCCGCCGAAGAGCGCCACCACGGGATGTTGCGGCGGGGTCAACGCGCAGCCGAGCACGCTTAACTCGTGTTCCAACAATAATCCCGCCACGGCGGGCACGTGCTGCGCCACCCCGGTCGTCGAGGCATGGGCGCGATGCGCCGTGCCGAACGCGTCGTTGACGAACAAATCACAATGCTTGGCCAGTTGAGCGGCGAAGAAATGGCCGTTCTCTTCTTCGTACGGATGAAAGCGCGTGTTCTCCAACAGCACCACATCGCCCGGGCCGGATTGTGCGATGAAGCGATCCACTTCGGTGCCGACACAATCCTGCAGACATTGCACCGGATGTTTCAGCAATTCCTCAAGGCGGCGCGCGACGGGTTGCAGGCGCAAAGCTTCGACCACTTTTCCGCCCGGCCGGCCGAGATGAGAACACAGAATGACCGTGGCCCGGCGTTCCAACAAATAACGGATGGTCGGCAGCGCGGCGCGCAGGCGCGTGTCGTCGAGGACCACGCCCCGGCGCAGCGGCACATTCAGATCCGCGCGCACCAACACCCGTTTGCCCGCGACGTTCTCGTCCCTAATCGTCCTGATGGATGGGGATTTCGATCTCACAGTTGGACGCAAAACTTACAACTTTGACCGGTTGCGCCGGCGGATCGGTAGCTGCAACAGCGGGCGGCGCTTCCGCTGCATCACCGGAGAATTGGTCGCGCGATTTGCTTTCGGATTTCTGCAGCTCAAAAACAGCGGCAGCCGGTGGCTCGGGCGGCAGTTTCAAGCCGGGTGAAATCTCAAAGACCGGCGGCCCGGCTGGTCCAATCAGCGGCATGGCCGGGACGCCGGAAGCCAACGCCTCCGCGAGCGTGGCGCTGGGGCCCAATGCGTTCATTGGCTCGGGTTCAAGTGAATCAATTCTTCGTGCACACATGCGTGTTTTACCTTTCTACCTTTGCGACGACGACGTTACGAGCCGGCGGCCCAAGCTCGTCGTGCCACGTTGTGGTGCCACGCCAGGACTTGCCCCATCGCGGCGGTCCGTGATGCTGGTGGTTGCTTTCAGAGCGGCATCGTGAAACGCCGCCCCGAATGATTCTGATTCTCCGTTCCCGCTAGAAACAATCCTTCTCGCAGTGTTTGCGGACAAACATCTTCAACTGCTTCACATTCGCCTGTTCCTGATTCTTCAATTCCTCCCAGAACGCTTGCAGTTGTTCGTCTTGGTCGGCATTGGCGATGTATTGATCGTATCGCCACAACGCGTCGAGGCGTTTGCTCAACTCGTGAATCATGTCGTGATCGTGATTGGCGGCACCTTTGGTTTTGCCAATTTTTTCCATCTCCCGTTCGGCTACGAGGCTCATAATCTTCCTTTCGCGGTTGTTGGGCCGGTTAACAATTTGGTTTATGGAGGCTGACGGCGAGTGTTGCACCCGCCGCAAAACCGGAGTCACCCTACACCGGCCGCCATTGGCTTCACATCGGTGACCTTGCGCTTTCCGGGCCGGAAAATTTCGCACGCGCGTTCGGTTATTTTCTCTGCCCCCGACAGAACGCGCCGGAATCCGCGGCGCGCGGTTGCATCCGCCGGCAACTGGCGTTTTATTGAAGCATGTCCTGCCACACTGTCATTGCCGGCGTCGGCCCGGGATTGGGCGCGGCCCTCGTGCGCCGGTTCAGCGGCCCGAATTGTCGCGTCGCCATGCTCGCGCGCACCGAGAAGTATTTGAAAAAGTTCAGTCGCGAACTCCGTCACGAAGGCCGCGACGTGCTCGGGCTGCCGGTGGACCTCACCAACCCGAAAGCAGTCGCCGCCGCCTACAAAGAAATCCATCGCCAATGGGGTCGCACGCACAATCTCATTTACAACGCGAGCGACACGGCCTGGAAAACGTTGCTGAAACTCAGCCCGCGCGAATTTGAACACGCCTGGCGTACGTGCGCCTACGGTGCCTTTCTCTGTGCCCAGGCCGCCGCCCCGGACATGCTCGTGCGGCGTTCCGGCGCCATGCTGTTCACCGGCGCGACTTCGTCCGTGCGGGGCCGGTCGGGTGCGGCGGATTTCAGCAGCGCCAAATTTGCGTTGCGCGGCCTCACGGAATCACTCGCCCGCGAACTCTGGCCCAAGGGTATTCACGTCGCGCACGTCGTCATCGACGGCATGATTGACACGCCTGCCGTGCGCAAAAAGTTTCGGCCCAAGAAGACTGAACCCTTGCTGCAACCGGACGCCATCGCCGACGCGTATTGGAATTTGTCCGTGCAAAAACCCAGCGCCTGGACGTTGGAGTTGGATCTGCGCCCGCAACGAGAGGAGTTTTTTACCTGAATCCGCGTCCGCCACAACCGGGCACCAGTTCGCATGGCATTTCGTCTCGCATCCAATGAAACGGTTGCCGCCGGCATCAAACGCGCGGTGCGCGAGCAAGTGGACAAGGCCATCGCGGAAATGGACGACCGCAAGTTGGCGCGGGACGAAGCGGTGCATCAGGTGCGCAAACGCTGCAAAAAGATTCGGGCCGCGCTGCGGTTGGTGCGTCCGGCGCTCGGCACTCAATATCAAAAAGAGAATCGCTGGTATCGCGACACCGCCCGGCTACTGGCCGGCTGGCGCGACGCCGCGGTGTTGGTGGAAACGTTCGATGCGCTCCTGGAGAGGTTCGCGAAGCAAACGGACCGGGAACATTTTCAATCGCTGCGCGCCGCATTCGTCCACCAGCGCCAACGCGCCGCCCGCAAAGCCACGAAGCAAAACCAGCGGTTGAAGAAAGTCCGCACCCGTTTGGTTGTCGCGCGCAAGCGCATCGCCCACTGGACGCTCGACCCGAACGATTTTTCCGCCGTGGCCGGTGGATTGCAGAAAACCTATCGGCGCGCCCGCAAAGCCACCGCACGAGCCGAACAGGAGCCGCAACCGGAGAACTTTCACGATTGGCGCAAGCGCGCTAAGTATCACCGCTATCAACTCCGGCTGTTGAACAAACTTTGGCCCGCGAGGTTGAATCCCTGGCGACAGGAGTTGCAGACGTTGTCCGATGACCTTGGGGACGAGCACGACCTCGTCCTGTTGCGACGCGCTTTGCTTGATTCCGGCCAGCCATCGGCCGCCAAACGCGATCGGCAATTGTTGGTGGGATTGATTGACCGCCGCCGCCGGGAATTGCAATCGCGCGCCCTGGCCGAAGGTAAACGGCTGTTTGCCGAGTCGCCAAAATCGCTCCGGAAACGTTTCCGTCGCTACTGGCAAGTGTGGCGCCAGAAATGAACGGACTCGCCGCAGAATGAAATCGTGGCGCGACTGCGGTCCAATGTCTTCGTGATGAAATCGGCGGCGGTTTCGCGGGCCTTCCGAAAAATCAGCAAGCGGACTGCGAATTTTCCCGCCCTAAAAACCGCACTCCCTCCGATGGGTTTGACCGGCGATCCGGCGTAGGTTGCCAGTGAGGATGGTTTTGTGCCGCACGCCAACCGCGAGCGCCGTCGCAAAACTCTCCGCACCACCCGAGATCGAAACAACGTCCTTCACACACCGGGAGAAATTTGAACATGACTAAAATCGCTGAACTGGAACAAAAACATCGGGCGCCTGAAACCAACCAGGATTCGGTCGCCCATCTGGAATCATTGGCGCGCTTGATTCGCTATTACATTCTTGCCGCCACCACGCAAGCGGGCTCGGGCCATCCGACTTCCTCGCTTTCCGCGACCGACTTGATGACGGGATTAATGTTTGGCGGAACTTTCCGCTACGACGTAACCGAGCCGCAGCATCCCAACAATGATCGTTTGATTTTTTCCAAAGGCCACGCCTCACCGTTGTTCTACGCGCTCTGGGCGGCGGCGGATCAAATCTCGGAAAAGGACATGCTGACGTATCGCCAATTCGGCAGCGCACTGGAAGGTCATCCCACCCCCGCATTTCCGTTCGTCGAAGCCGCGACCGGATCGCTCGGGCAGGGACTTTCCATTGGATTGGGCATGGCGCTCAACGCCAAATATCTCGATCAACTGCCGTATCGCACTTACGTGTTGTTGGGCGACAGCGAACTAGCCGAGGGCTCGCAATGGGAAGCCATGGAAATCGCGGCCCATTATGAACTGAATAATCTCGTTGGGGTTCTCGACGTGAACCGGCTCGGCCAACGCGGCGCCACGCTTTACGGGCACAAGTTGGAAGCGTATCAGAAGCGCATTGTGGCCTTCGGGTGGGAAACCATTCTCATCGACGGACATTCGCTGCCGGAGATTCTCGAGGCCTATCAGCGCGCGACGGAATCCGCCAACCGGCCCACGATGATCATTGCCAAAACGATCAAAGGCAAAGGCGTTTCCGAAGTGGAAGACCAAGACGGCTGGCACGGCAAAGCATTGAATGAGGAACAATTCAAACGCGCCCTGAAGGAACTGGGCCAGGTGGACAAGTCCGGGCGCGGCACGATTCCCAAACCCGAAGAGCGCGAACCGCAGCGGCCCGTCCCGAAAAACGCCGCGCCTATGAACTATGATCCCAAGGACAGCGTCGCGACCCGCGTCGCCTACGGCAATGCGCTGCAACGGTTGTATCCCGAGTTTCCGCAACTGGTCAGCCTCGACGGCGAAGTGAGCAATTCCACCAAAGCCGAAGCGCTCAAAGCGGACCACGCGGAGCGGTTCTTCGAGATGTTCATCGCCGAACAGAACATGGTCGGCGTCGCGTTGGGAATGTCCCGTCGCGCCAAGATTCCATTTGTGTCCACCTTCGCCGCGTTCATGACGCGCGCCTTCGATCAAATCCGCATGGCGCAATACTCGGATGCGAATCTGAAATTCGTCGGCTCGCACGCCGGCGTTTCGATTGGTGAAGATGGCCCGTCCCAAATGGGCCTCGAGGACATCGCCATGTTCCGCACGATACTCGACAGCGTCGTGCTGCATCCGTGCGATGCCGTGTCCACCGAGAAACTGGTCGAGGCCGCTGCGCGGCATGTCGGCATTTCCTACCTGCGCACGATGCGCCAGAAAACGCCGCTCCTGTACCAGCCGGACGAGGATTTTCCCATCGGCGGCTGCAAAGTGTTGCGCCAGGGCGACCGCGACGTCGCTACGGTGGTTGCCGCCGGCGCCACGGTCCATGAAGCGCTCGAAGCCCACGCGCGGTTACAGCAGGAGGGCATTTCCATTCGCGTCATCGACGCCTACAGCATCAAACCGCTGGATGAGAAAACGCTGCACCAAGCCGCGCGCGACACCGGCTTGGTGGTCACAGTGGAAGATCATTATGCCGCCGGTGGATTGGGCGAAGCGGTGTTGAGCGCCCTCGCCACCATGCCCACGCCGGTTTATTCGCTGGCCGTGCGGCGCAAACCCAAGAGCGGCACGCCGGATGAATTGCGCGGGTTCGAAGCCATCTCCGCGCCGGCGATTGTCGCCAAAATCAAAGAACTGCAAAGCGCGGCGGCGTAACCAGGCGATGAACCAACTTTAACCAGCCGCGCGCGAATCTGGAGAAATTTGCCATGAATCCATTGAAGAAACTTGCCGAATTCGGCCAGGCCGTCTGGCTCGATGACATCCACCGGGACCTGATCACCAGCGGGCGACTGAAACAACTGATCGCCGAGGACGGATTGCGCGGCATGACGTCCAATCCGGCCATCTTCAAGAAAGCCATCGCCGACAGTTCGGATTACGACGATGACATTCAGGAACTCAAGCAACAGGGCAAAACGGTGATGGAAATTTATGAAACGCTCGCGATCAAAGATGTGCAGATGGCGGCGGATGAATTTCGGCCCTTATATGACCGCACCGACGCCGAACACGGTTACGTGAGTCTTGAAGTCAACCCGCATCTGGCCCGTTACACGCAAGGCACAATTCAGGAGGCGCGGCGGCTGTGGCAGCGCGTGGACCGGCCCAATGTGTTTATCAAAGTGCCCGCCACGCTGGAAGGTTTGCCCGCCATTACCCAGCTACTGAGTGAAGGCATCAACGTCAACGTGACGCTGCTCTTCGGCTTGCCGCGCTATGGCGAAGTGGCCAACGCCTTCATCTCCGGCATGGAGAAACGCGTGCAATCCGGCGCCTCGGTGGAACGGCTGCGCTCGGTGGCCAGCTTCTTTCTCAGTCGCATTGATGTGTTGGTGGATCCGAAGATTGAAGCCGCCCGGGAGTCAGGCGGGGAAAAAGCTTCGCTCGCCAAAGAACTGCGCGGCGCCATCGCCATTGCCTCCGCAAAGGTCGCGTATCAGATGTATCAGGAGACGTTCGCGGGCGAGCGCTGGAAGCAACTCGCCGCTCAGGACGCCACGCCCCAATGGTTGCTGTGGGCCAGCACGAGCACGAAGAATCCCGACTACAGCGACGTGAAATACGTCGAACCGCTCATCGGTCCGCAAACGATCAACACCCTGCCGATGGATACGCTCGAAGCATATCGCGATCACGGCCAGCCGGAAGCCCGGCTCGAAACCAAAATCGAATCGGCGCGCCAGCAACTCGCCCAACTGGCCCGGCTCGGCATCGAAATTGACGAGGTCACCCAACAACTCGAAAACGAGGGCATCGAGAAGTTCTGCCAACCATTTGATGCCTTGCTCGGCGTGTTGGAACGCGAAGTCGCCTCGGCTTGAACTCTCGGTTGGTAGCCAAATCGCAACGAAAGGTGGTTCATGAATTTTAAGGAAAGTTTCGATCAACTGATTGCCAAACTCACGGGCTGGGGCGAGCAACTCATTCTGTTGCTCCCCAACATTCTCATCGCGCTCGCGGTGCTGGTCGCCTTCTGGTTTACGGCCGGGTTCACCAAAAAACTTTTCCTCAAGCTGCTCAATCGCATGTCGAGCAGTCGGCAGGTCAATTGGCTCGCGGCCGTGGCCGTGCAAGTCGTCGTCATTGTCGCCGGCTTCGTCGTGGCGCTGGGCATCGTCGGCCTCGACAAAACCGTCACCTCACTGTTGGCCGGTGCGGGACTGGTCGGCTTGGCCATTGCGCTGGCGTTTCAAAATCTCGGCCAGAATCTGCTCGCGGGAATTTATCTCGCCTTGCGCCGCACGGTGAATGTCGGCGACATCATCAAGACCAACGATCATTTCGGCACGGTGCGCGAAATCAATCTACGCTCCACTCATCTCAATGTGCCGGAAGGCCAGATTGTGGTCATTCCCAACAAGGAGGTGTTTGAGAGTGTGTTAATCAAATATTCGACCGGCCGCCGCCGCGTGGATCTGGGCGTCGGTGTTTCCTACGGCGACGATCTCGCCAAGGTCAAACAGGTGGCCACCGATTGCCTCAAGGATTTGCCGCATCGCGACCAGAATCGCGCCGTGGAATTCTTCTACGAGGAATTCGGCGACAGTTCGATCAACTTTGTCGTGCGTTTCTGGATTTCGTTCGACAAGCAGAAAGACTTCCTCGGGGCGCGAAGCGACGCGATCCAACGCATCAAGAAGGCGTTCGACCAGAACGGCATCACCATTCCGTTCCCGATTCGCACGTTGGACTTTGGCATCGTGGGCGGCGAGAAACTGTCGGACGTGCTGGACAACAGCTCTGCCGGCAAAGCGCTCGCGGCTTCCAATGCCCATCGTTCCAAAACCGCGAACGAGCACGACTCCTGAGCACGGCGTCCGACGCCGGTGGATCATTGCGCATGAAGCCATCCGACCAACCCCAATCCGCCGCGCTCGTGATCTTTGGCGTCAGCGGCGACCTGGCGTGGCGCAAACTCGTACCGGCGCTGTTCGATCTGGCGTTGGACGATCTGCCGGCGGAAAACCTCGCCGTCATCGGCGTGGGCCGCAGCGCGGGCAGCGACGATAAATTGCGGGCGCGCTTGAAAAACGGCGTGCGCAAATTCAGTCGCGCCAAAAGTGTGACCGCGGCCGCCTGGCGCAAATTCGCGCGGAACATCACCTACCTGCGCGGCGATGCCACCAAGGAGCAAACATATCGTGCGCTGGCCAAACGCCTCCACGCGTGGGAAAAGCAATGTTCGACGCCCGTCACGCGCGTTTATTATCTGGCCACACCGCCTGCTTTGTTTGAAGTGATTCCCCGCCAACTGGCCAAAGCCGGGCTGGTGCAACACCGCGAGCGTGATCGCGTGGTGGTGGAAAAACCGTTCGGGCACGACGCCGATTCCGCCGCCCAACTCAACACCACGTTGACCCGGCAACTGCGCGAAACGCAACTCTTCCGCATCGACCATTTTCTCGGCAAGGAAACCGTGCAAAACCTGCTCGCGTTCCGTTTCGCCAATCCGATGTTCGAGCCGGTCTGGAATCATCATTACGTCGATTACGTCACTATTACCGTTGCCGAGCAACTCGGCGTGGAAAATCGCGCCGCCTACTTCGACCCCGCCGGCACGCTGCGGGACATGGTGCAGAATCATTTGCTGCAATTGCTCTGTCTCGTCGCCATGGAGCCGATGCCCTCGCTCGCCGCCGAAGCCGTGCGGGACAAAACGCTCGACGTGCTGCGCGCGGTCCGGCCGATCCCGGCCGAAGCAGTGAATGATTACGCGGCGCGCGGCCAATATGGTCCGGGCTGGATCGAAGGCCGCCGCGTGCCCGGTTATCGCGCCGCGCCGGGCGTGGCGGCGGATTCCCAGACGGAAACGTTTGCCGCCGTGAAACTGTGGTTGGACAACTGGCGCTGGTCCGGCGTGCCGTTTTATTTGCGCACCGGCAAACGGCTCGCACTCGCGCACTCCGAAATCTCCATCCATTTTCGCGCCACCCCGCACCGGGTCTTTCCGCTCGAAACCATGTTGGACTGGCAACCGGCGCGCCTCATGATTCTGCTCCCGCCGGACGAAGGCATTCTGCTCCGCTTCCAAGCCAAACAACCCGGGCCCGGCATGCACTTGCGCCAGGTGCACATGCAGTTCCGCTACGCGCACAACCTCCGCCGCACCCTGCCAAACGCCTACGAAACGTTGCTGCTCGATATCCTGAAAAATGATCCCACGCTGTTCATGCGCTTCGATCACGTCGCCGCCGCCTGGCGCATTTTGCAACCCGTTCTCGATGTCTGGGCCGCCAGTCCGGCGGCGGATTTTCCCAATTACGCCGCGGGCAGTTGGGGGCCCAGCACCAGTGCCGCCTTGCTCGCCAAAGCCGGCCACGTCTGGCCGCAACCGACCCGGCTGACCAAAACCAAACCTTGATGCCCTCACCCTCAAACCAAGGAAATCATCATGAAAGAAAACCTCGACCGTGTGAAATTGCTCGCCCGTGATTTGCGGGACGAAAAGAACTATCCCCGCAGCCCGCGGGAACTGTTTGCCGGCTACGTACTCGCGGCGCGCGCCCTCGACAAATGCCGCGCCGTGCTCGCCGGTTGCGAAGGCGAATACCATTCCAATTGCCCGCTCGACCAACGCTGGCTCGAATTCGTCGAAATCAAATATGACGATTTCAGAAACTTTGTCGCCACCGGCGCGACCGACGACGAAGTAGCCAAGTGGATCGGCGAACACGCGAAGCAACGCTCCCGCGCCGACATCATTGCGTGGAACAATCGTGAACGCGATCTGCGCTTGAGCGATCTGCCGGCGGAACTCCAGGAATTCATGGAGGACTACATCCCGAAGTTCGTGCCCCGCAACCGGCCGGTTTATCACTGGTTTGATGTGTACGATTTGGAAGAACAACGAATCTAAATCGCGCCGAGTTTCGCGAGCTAGCTCCGGCTAGCTTCGCGCTTGCGCCGGTGGTTGATCACGGTGAAACAACGTATACACCACCGGAATCAGCACGAGCGTGATGAGCGTGGACGCCGTCAATCCGCCGATGACCGCGCGCGCGAGCGGCGCTTGCGCGTCCGCGCCTTCGCCGATACCAAGCGCCAACGGCAGCAAACCAAGTATTGTTGTCAGCGTGGTCATCAGAATCGGACGCAAGCGGCGGCGTCCGGCTTCCGCGACAGCGTCGTTGGTTGACCAGTCGCCGCGTTTGCGCAATTGCCCGGCCTGATCCACGAGCAGGATGGCGTTGTTGACCACAATCCCGCCGAGCATGATGCAGCCGATGTAGGATTGCACGTTGAGCGTGGTTTCGGTGAGGAACAACATCAGTAGCACGCCGATCGCCGCGAGCGGCACGGAGAACATCACAATCACCGGGTCACGCAACGATTCGTACTGGCAGGCCAGCACCATGTAAACCAGCAACAATGCCAGCACGAGACTGACGATCAATTCCTGAAACGCTTCCTGTTGTTCCTCGTATGTGCCGGCCACGTTGAGGTCGTAACCGACCGGTCGAACAATCTGCTGTAATCGTTGCTCCACATCCTCCGCTACCGAACCCAGATCGCGCCCGGCGACGTTCGCCTGGACGTTCACGATGCGTTGTTGGTCCTTGCGATCAATGAGAACCGGCCCGCGACTCGCTTCCGTGGAAACAACATTGCGCAATGCCACTTGTTCGCCGTCCGCCGAAGTCAACGTAAGGTCCAGAATGTCATCGAGCGGGAGGCGCTCGGCATCCTGCAATTTCACCAGGATGCGATAAGAGTTGCCCATGGTGCGATATTCCCCGGCGTCGCTGCCGGCGACCGCCGTTTCAATCGCCTGCACCACGCGCCGCACGCTGATGCCCAGGTCCGCCGCCTTGTCGCGATCCACCGTGATCGCTTCCTGCGGTATACCAGCCTTGCGGCTCAACTCGATGTCGGTGATGCCGGGCACGTCGCCAATGACTTCGCGCACGCGATCGGCCAGCGCTTCGAGCGTTTCCAATTCATAACCGCGCACCTCGATGATCAACGATTGCTCGCCGCCGAGCAGTCGTTGCAACAGGAACTGTCCCTGCGGCGCGCGGGTGCGAATCGTCATGCCGGGAATCTGTCCTTCCAGGCGCTGGCGCAAATCCTCCGCAATCTCCGTGTTCGAGCGCTCGCGTTCCGTCGCCGCTGTCAGGGACAATTGAATCTCGCCCTGACTGCCGCTGTCGGGCCGCCAACCGCTCGCGCCGACGCTTGCCACATACGACACCTTCTCCGGCACGGCGGCCGTGACGATTTTCTCCATCTTCAGGGTCTGCTCGTTCACGATGTCGAGCCGCGTGCCGATCTCCATTTCGCCGGTGACGCGCACTTCGCCTTCATCGCTCGGCGGCAGGAATTCCGTTCCAATCAACGGCAGCAACAATAAACTAAAACCCAGCAGCGCTCCGGCTGTGCCAATGGTCAATCCGCGATGCCGCAAGGCACGTTGCAGCAATTCGTGATACGCATCGTCGAGTCGCTTGAACTTTTCGTCGGCAGCAGTTTTCAGCCGTTGCATCCATTCGGGCCGATTGGCGCGACGTTTCTCCGGGGAACGCAGGAGTATTGACGCGAGCATCGGCACGAGACTCAACGACACCAGCAGCGCGCACACGAGCGAGAACACAATCACATAGGCCAGTTCCTGGAACAGAATGCCCGACACACCGCGCACGAAAATCAGCGCCAGAAAAATCACCAGCGTCGTGATCGTGCTCGCGATGATGGCCGGACCGACCTCGTTCGCGCCGGCCACCGCCGCTTCGTCTGGTCCTTCCTTTTCTTCGTTGCGCCGGCGGTAGATGTTTTCGAGCACCACGATGGAACTGTCCACCATCATGCCGACGCCCAGGGCGAGCCCACCGAGCGTCATTAGATTCAGCGTGAAGCCGCCGAAATAAAGCAGCGTAAAGGTGGCGATGATGGAGATGGGAATGGACAGCGAAATCACCAGTGTGCTGCGGATGTTGCGCAGGAAAAACAACAGCACCAGCACCGCGAGCGCGCCGCCGTAAAGCACCGAGTTCGCCACGTTGGCAATGGAGCGTTCGATGAAGTTGCCCTGGTTGATGACGGCCACGACGTTGAGTTGCGGGAAGTCGCGGTTGACTTCCTCAATTTCCTCAAGCACGCGACTGGAAACTTCCACCGTGTTCGCGTCGGCCTGCTTGCGAATGGCGATGCGCAGGCCGAGTTCGCCATTCACCCGCACGATGCGCGTCAGTTTTTCATACGTGTCGCGCACGTCAGCAATTTGCCCGAGCGTCACGGGCGCGCCTTCGCGCACCGCAACCACCGTCGCGCGAATCTGGTCGAGATCCTGAAATTCCGCCGGCGCGCGCAACGTGATTTCGTAGCGACCTTGTTCCAGTTGCCCCGCCGGCAAATCGAGATTGGCGTCGCGAATCGCATCGAGCACGCGATCCAGCGGCAACCCCAGCGCCTTGACGCGACCGGGATCAAGTTCGATGCGCACCTCGCGATCGTAACCACCCCACAAATCCACCTGCGCCACACCCGGCAACCGCGCGAAGCGATATCGGATTTGCTTGTCGATGAGTTCAGTCAGTTCGACCGGATCGAGCTTGCTGGCCACGCCGAGAATCACCACGGGAAAGCTGGCGATGTCGAACTTGCTCACGCGCGGGCGCACGATGTCCTCGGGCAATTCGTTGATCTCGTCCTCCAGCGTCGCCTGCACGTCCAACGCTGCGGCGTCAATGTCCGTTCCCCACACAAAACTGACGCGCACACTGCTGTTGCCCTGTGACGACACGGACGTGATTTCCTCCACGCCCGGCACGGTGGCGACAATTTCCTCGATAACCGAAGTGACCAGGCGTTCCATCACCTCGGGACTTGCGCCCTCGTAGTCCGTGCGAATGGACAGTGTGGGCAATTCGATGTTCGGCAACAGATCAATGCGCACGCGACTGAGCGACACGGCGCCCAGAATCACAACGATCAAACAAACCATCGTGGTGAAGATCGGCCGCTGAACGCTGAACCTCGGGAGTTTCATCGGTTCGTCGCAACACCAGTAACAGGTGCGTTGGTTTCCGGGATTGTGATGGGCGAACCGTCATCGAGCAGTTGTTGCCCAAGCGTAACGACGCGACCGGAAAGGTCCGCCCCGACGATTTGTACGCGTTCGCCGGCTTCGATGCCCACCGTGACGGGCTGCCACGACACGGATTTGCCGTCGGCATTGACGCGAAACACGCCGCGTTGGCCGGCGCGAGTGGTCAACGCCGCGAGCGGCACGATGGTAGCGTTCTCCGCGCGATCGAGTGTGGTTTCCGCGCGTACGAACATTCCGGGTTTCAATAACTGTTGCGCATTGGCCACCGTGAGTTCCGCCCGCGCCTGACGCGATGCCTGTTGAAACACCGGCGCTACGCGCGCCACCTGGCCGGTGAAACTCTGGTTCGGATAGGCATCCGTCATCAACGTCACCGGCTGCCCGGTTTTCAATCGCGCGTAGTCCCGGCCGGTCAGATAAATCACCGCGGTGATGGGATCGAGTTCCACGATCGTGAGCAACGGCGCATTGGCCGCCACCGTGTCGCCCTCGTCCACATGCCGGCGCGCGACAATGCGCCGATCGTCGCCGCCACTCCAGGTGGCCGCGACTTTGGTGTAACCGAGCCGAATCTTCGCGGCACTCAAGGCCGCTTCCGCGCGGGTCAATTGCGCTTCGGCCACTTTCACGCCCGCTTGTTTGGCGAGTTGATCCGCCTTCGCCACGTCCAATTCCGCTTCCGAGCCGATGCGTTGTTCAAACAGCGCCTGCACACGTTTCAATTCCCGTCCCGCGATTTCGAGGCTGTTCTCGGCTTCGACCAAATTCGCCTTGGCTACGGCGACTTCAGCTTCGGCCTGCGCCACGGCTTGCACGTATTCGTCGTCGTCCAGTTCCGCCACCACCTGACCGCGCGTCACCACATCCGCGAGATCCACATGCAATCGCTCCACGCGACCGGAAATTTTCGGGGCGGCCACAAACTGTCCGGGCGATTCCAAGGTGCCGCTGAAGGTGCGGCGCAGGGTGATGGCGCCGCGCTCAACGGCTGCCACCTGCACGGGCGCCGCGAGCGGGGCGGCCTCCTTCGGACTGGCGGTGACCGCGCGCCAGCGCTCCACGATCAGCCATCCGAACCCGCCCAGGCCCACGGCCAGCACCAGGAACAGCACAATTCGTCTGACGGGGTTTTTCATCGGCCCAACTTAGTCGAAAAGTGTTCGCGATGAAAACAGTACATCAAGTAAATCACGGCGCGGAGCACCAGATGGAGAGTAAGCACCAAGAGAAATTGTGGTGAAAACCCGGCTGGCAAAGGTGATGGCGTCAGCAAATCCGCGGCAACTGTTCGCCCGATAGCATGTCCACCACGCGCGTGCCGCCGACGCGCGTTTTCATCGTCACCATTCCGGGATGGTCGTTCACCACTTCGCCAATGACTGCGGCATGGCGTCCGAGCGGCTGCGCTTTCATGGTGGCAAGAATCGCGTCGGCATCCTGCGGAGACACCACGGCGAGTAACTTGCCTTCATTCGCCACGTAGAGCGGATCGAGCCCGAGAATTTCACACGCGCCTTTGACGGCTTCGCTGATGGGGATGTCGGCTTCGGTGAGACGAATGCCAACGTTCGCCTGCTCGGCAATCTCACTCACCGCGCTGGTGAGCCCACTGCGCGTGGGGTCGCGCAACACATGCACATCGGGCGCTGTTTCAAGAATCGCCTCAACCAAACCGTTCAGCGGCGCGGTGTCGCTGGCGATTTCCGTTTCAAATTCCAACCCCTCGCGCACGGACATGATGGCGATGCCGTGGACCGCGATCTCGCCGCTGATGATGATCTTGTCGCCAATCGCCGCGCGCTTCGGATGCACGTTCACTCCTTCAGGCACGAGACCGACACCCGACGTGTTGATGAACATCTGGTCGCCTTTGCCGCGGTCCACGACCTTCGTGTCGCCCGTCACGAGCGCCACGCCGGCTTCGTCCGCGGCCTCTTTCATGGATTGCACGACGCGCCGGAAATCGTCCATGCGCAGACCTTCTTCAAGGATAAACCCGGCCGAAAGATACAATGGCTTCGCGCCGCACATGGCGAGGTCGTTCACCGTACCATGAACCGCGAGTTTGCCGATGTCACCACCGGGAAAGAACAGCGGGCTGACGACGAATGAATCCGTACTGAACGCCAGTCGCGCGCCCTTGATGGAAAACACCGCTCCGTCATGCAACGGCGCGAGCCATTCGTTGCGGAACGCCGGCACGATTATTTTCTCAATGAGCCGATGGGTCAGCTTGCCGCCGCTGCCGTGTGCGAGGACGATTTCCTGGTGCTCGTTAATCGGTAGCGGACACGAAGCCATCAGGTCCGCCCCATCCGGTTCAATGGTCGCCTTCATAAAATGCGGATCAACATCGCGCCGGCCATCACCGCCATGCCGAGGTCTTCGACCAGCGCGACGGTGGATAGCGGCACACTGAGCACCGTGCCCATGCAGGCGCATTCCACATCGAGCCCTTTCGCCAACGCGCGCAGCACCCCGAGCGCGCCGAAGACCATGATGATGATCGTCGCACTGTAGATGATCACGGGTTGCCAGCGCGCCAGATAACCCAGCCCGAGTCCGAGTTCGAGGAATGGATACGCGTAGGCATACGGGCGAAACGGCTTCGCCAACAGGTCATACATTTGAAATCCGTCCGCGAAGCCCTCCAGGTTGAAGAACTTGAACATCGAGAACACGACCAGAAAGAACCCCATGAAATTGTGCATCCAATTCGGCCAGTTCCACGCGCCCTGATAGGCGAATTCCTTGGCGCACGCCGCCAACAAGGTCAGCCCCACGATGATCAGCAGCGGCAGGTAATCTGTCCAGTCCGCACCACGGCCTTCCTGCCGGGTTTTGACCGTGTCCTTGCCTTCAGCCGTGTTTGCGCTAGACGACATCCTCTTCTCCCAGGGCGATGTGAACGAGATCCCACACGATGTGCACGAGCGTCGCGTGGACTTCCTGAATCCGGTGAATGCTGTAGGACGGCACAACGAAAACGTAATCGGCCAGCTCCGCCAGCCGCCCGCCGTCCTTGCCGAGCCAGGCGATCGTGAGAATATCCAGCTTGCGCGCGGCTTCGACGGCCGCGACGAGGTTCGACGATTGGCCGCTCGTGCTCACCGCCAGCATCATGTCGCCGGTTTTGCCCACGACTCGAAGTTGATTCGCGAACACGCGCGAATAATCGAGGTCATTGCTCACCGCGGTCATCGTCGCGATGTCCGTCATCAACGGCACGACCGGAAACGCTTTGCGCTTCTCGATGATCGGGTGGGTGAACTCAACTGTGAAATGCAATGCATCGCACAGGCTGCCGCCGTTGCCCATCGTCAGCAGTTTGTTGCCGGCGGCAAAACGCTTCGCCATTTCGCGCGACAGTTCCTCGATCAAGTCGGCATACTTGGCGAAGAATTGTTCCTTCATCGCCACGCTCTCGCCGCATTTGCGGAGGATTTTGTCGCGGAAATTCTCGGCCGCCTTGTCAAAGGTGGGGAACGAGTTCGCGATAAGGGACGAATGGGACATAGGCGACCTATTGCGCAACTTCTACGGGTTGCCTGTTTTGGAGATGCCGGCCATAGGCGTGATACGCGGCGCACGCGCCCTCGGCGGAAACCATCGTCGCGCCGAGCGGATGTTCCGGTGTGCATTGCCTGCCAAACGCGGGACAATCGTGCGGCTTCTTCACGCCTTTCAAAATCTGTCCGCTGATGCAGATGTCCGGCTCTTGTGTGTCAATTTCCTTCACGTCGAACAACCGTTCGGCATCGTGAGCGCGAAACTCCCAGCGCAATTTGTAACCGCTCTTGGGAATCGAGCCGACGCCGCGCCATTTGCGGTCGCACACTTCGAACACCTGATTGACCAGGTCCTGCGCGACGCGATTGCCCTCGCGCTTCACGACGCGGGGATATTGATTCTCCACCTCGGCTCGGCCCGCCTCCAATTGGCGCACCGTCAGCAGCGTGCCTTGCAACAAGTCCAGCGGCTCGAAACCGGTGATGACAATCGGCACATTGAAGCGCGCGGCAATTGGCTCGTATTCGCGATAACCCATCACCGTGCAGACGTGCCCCGGCCCGAGAAATCCCTGCACGCGATTCTGTGGCGATTGCAGGATGGACGCCATGGCCGGCGGCACAAGCACGTGCGAGACAAGAATGGAGAAATTCTTGATGCCCTGTTTTTGCGCCTGCCAGACGGACATCGCGTTGGCGGGCGCGGTCGTTTCAAAACCAATCGCAAAGAACACGACTTTCTTGTTCGGATTCGCCCGCGCGATTTTCAAACAATCAATCGGGGAGTACACCACGCGAATGTCCGCGCCGCGCGATTTCAAGATCAGCAAATCCGCTTCCGAACCGGGCACGCGCAGCATGTCGCCAAACGAGCAGAAGATGACGTCCGGCCGGCGCGCGATGGCATGCGCCTTGTCAATCATCTCCAGCGACGTCACACACACGGGACAGCCCGGGCCATGCACGAGTTCAACCTCGTCCGGAAGCAACCGATCAAGACCATACTTCACGATGCTGTGCGTCTGCCCGCCGCACACTTCCATCAACACCCACGGACGCGTCACCACGCGGCGGATTTCCGCCACGAGCTGCGTGGCCAGGGCTTCGTTGCGATATTCGTCGAGATATTTCATGGCGCACCGTTTTTGGCGTTGGCTAAAGCGTCCAGTTGAACTTCCGGTGTTTCCAGTTCCCCAAGCTGTTTCATTTCCGCCAAGAGTTTGTAGGTTCGCGCCGCCTCGTCCTCGTCCACTTTGCTGAGCGCGAAGCCGACGTGAACGAGCACATAATCTCCCGTGCCCGCCTCGGGCGTGTATTCCAGACACACCTGCTTGACGATGCCGCCGAAATTCGTCCGCCCCATGCGCACGCCTTCGGGATTCGTTTCGACTTCAAGAATTTTTCCGGGAATGGCCAGACACATGATTCGGTTCTCCACTGATCGTTGAAACTTCGTCCTGCACGCGACTCAACGCAACCCCGTCGCACAATAAAACCGTATCGCCGGGTTGTGCGTCGGCGACCAGTTCCAGCGGCACGCATCGGATCGCGCCACCCACGCGCACCTTGCCTTGCCGCAGGCCGTCGCGCGGAAACGTCTCCAAAATTTCGGCATAGACCAGGTTCATGTTACTTCTCCGAGTTGTGTTCGTTGCGACCCGTCGCCATGAACTGCGCATGCGCCAGCGCGGCCACCAACGACACTCCGCCAATCACATTTCCAATCAACGTCGGCACGATGTATCCGCCCAGACTCCGGCCGATCCCGATTTCTCCCGTGGCGACGAGATAAAAACTCTCGATGCCACTGGCGATGATGTGCGGAAATCCGCCCAGCCCGACGAGGTAACTGATGATGATGATCACCCAGACGCGCGCGGTTTCGGCGAAGGGCATCAGCCAAACCATCATCGCGATCAACCAGCCCGCCACGATGGCGCGTAACAACGTCGTGCCGAAGGACAGGTCCAGCGTTTCGCGGGCAATCTCGGCGCAGGCCGCCCGTACTTCGGCGCTGACCAGTTCGGTGTGACCCACCGCCAGGGCCAGCAGAAAACCGCCGACCAGATTTGTCGCCAGCACCACCGCCCATAATCGTCCCACGTTCCAGAGCATTCCAGGCGACGGTTCTTTCAACAGCGGCAGAACCGGCGTCAGCGTGTTCTCGGTGAACAGTTGTTGTCGCCCAAGAATGACAATGAGGAATCCCACGGTGTAACCGAGCTTGCTCAGCAGCGGCCGCCATTCGGCCTCGGGTAAATGAATGACCAGCATCGCCTGCACGATCATCGAGAAGCCCATGGACAATCCCGCCGCCAGCCCGGACCACGCCAGACTCGCGCTGTCGCGCTTCAACTCGTGATCGGCCTCCTCGTAGATGGCTTGATACACGACCTCGCCCGGGGGCGCGGTGCGGCGATAAATTTCCTTCCGCTCCTGCTCCAGTCTGAAGTTTTCTTCCATGAGCCCTCATACGTTGAGCAACTCCCGCGACATTGGACCGGGTGGCGCGACGCCGCTGTTTGCTTCGCGTTGGACCGCCGCAATTTGACCCAACGCAATTCCGCCGTCGTTGGGTGGCACGCGTTGATGCCAATACGGGTGAAAGCCCTCGGCGCGCAATCGCTGCACACTGCGCTCGGTCAAATAGCGATTCTGAAAACAGCCGCCGCAAAGCGCAATGTTCTCCGTTTGCATCCGCTGCGCCACGGCTACGATGATTTCCACGAGCGTGTTATGAAACTTCGCCGCGATGGTCGCGACCGATTCGCCGCGCTGAAGTTCCGCGAGGATTTCGAGAATCATCGGCTGCCAGTTCACCACGGCGGGCGTTGCCTCGGTCAATTCGAAGGGATACGCGCCTTCCGCTTCTGGTTGCGCGATGAATTCCAATTCCATCGCCGCCTGACCTTCAAAACTGACGCGCTGACATAACCCCAGCAGCGCTGCGACGGCGTCGAACAAACGTCCCGCGCTGGAAGTCATGGGCGCATTGACGCCGCGCGCCATAGCCTGACGCAGGAGCAGTAATTCGTTCGGCGAAAAATCGGCAATGGGTTGCAAGTCGCGCCGTTCGAAAGCCGCGTCGCCAAGCAATTCATAGAGCAGGCCGAGCGCGGTGCGACGCGGTTGTTTGATGGCCGCTTCGCCACCGGGAAGCGGGAACGCGCGCAGATGCGCCACGCGCCGGACGGCTTGTTCCTCCGCGAGGAAAAACTCGCCGCCCCAGATTGTCCCATCGAGCCCATAGCCCGTGCCGTCCCAGGAAACGCCGAGCACAGGCGGTTCAAGTGCGTTGTCCGCCATGCACGAGAGCACATGGGCGACGTGATGTTGCACGGACTTCAGCGGCACGCCCAATTCCGCCGCGTGTTTGGTCGAGAGATACTCCGGGTGCGCATCGCATGCGACGACCGTGGGCACAGCTTCATAAAGCCGTTGGAAATCCGTCACCACGCGACGGAATGCCTCAAGGGCCTGCGGCGTTTCGAGGTCGCCGATGTGCTGGCTGAGGAAGACATCGTTGCCCACGCTGAGCGCGACGGAATTCTTCAAGTGCGCGCCCACGGCGAGAATGGGCGCGAAATCTGGATTCGCGCTTTCGGACTTCAGTGAGATGGGCAGTGGCGCGTAGCCGCGGGCGCGACGCAGGATTTGTTCCCGCCCCAACAACACGCGCGTCACGGAGTCATCCACGTGCCGCACGATGGGTCGGTTGTGAACAAGGAATGCATCCGCAATGCCGCGCAACCGTTCCGCCGCATCGTGTTCTTCGATGCAAATCGGTTCGTCACTGCGATTACCGCTCGTGGCCACAACCGGGAAGCCGAGTTGCCACAACAAAATGTGATGGAGTGGCGAATACGGCAGCATCACGCCGAGATGACGATTGCGCGGCGCGACGGAAACGGCGACAGAATCGCTCCAAGCTTGGCGCTCCAACAAGACAATTGGCGCTTCTGGCGAGCACAACAGCCGCTCCTCCGCGTCATTGATGTGACAGGCCGTTCGCGTCGCTTCCAGGGACGGAAACATCACGGCCAGCGGTTTGGCTTCGCGTTGTTTGCGGGCGCGCAATCGCCGCACTGCCTCTTCGTTGCGCGCATCCACCAGCAATTGAAAACCGCCAATGCCCTTCAACGCCAGAATCCGCCCGAGCCGCAGTTCCCGGATCGCTCCGAACAACGCGTCCGTGCGCTGGCCCGCGATGCGCCCGGCGGCATCCCAGAGTTCCAGTTGCGGGCCGCACGCGGGACAGGCATTGGGCTGGGCGTGGAAACGACGGTTGGCCGGATCGCGATATTCCTGCTCGCAGTCGGGGCACATGACGAACCGCTTCATCGAAGTGTTGGGCCGGTCATAGGGGAGCGATTCGATGATGCTGAAGCGCGGGCCGCAGTTCGTGCAATTTGTGAACGGATAAAGATAGCGGCGGTTGTTGGGGTCGAAAATCTCGTGGCGGCAATCGGCACACGTCGCGAGATCCGGCAGAATCAGCGTCCGTTTCGCGTCGTGACCGTTGCTCTCGCGAATCTCGAAGTCATCGTAACCGGCGGGATCGAGGAAGGAGGATTCCAGGCTTTGCACGAGGGAGCGGGGTGGCCTTTCCAGGTCCAAGCGCCGCAGAAAATCCGTCAGGCGCGGGCGTTCGCCCTCCGCCTCGATGCAGACGCCTTGCGCCGAATTGCACACCCAGCCGCGCAGGCGCAGTTCCGAAGCGAGGCGATAGACGAACGGTCGAAAGCCAACGCCCTGCACTGCGCCGCGCACCATCACTTTGATTCGCTCGTGATTCATTTGATGAACAAGCCCTGCACAAAACCGATTTCGTAAATCATGAACGCGCCGAAGCCGACGCTGAGATAACCCGCCGCCAAGCCGAGTCGTTGTTGCAATACGCCTGACCGACCGGCTCGCGATGACAGAGGCCATGCGATCGCCGCGGTTACCAGCATCATCCCGGCGATTGTGCCGACACCGAACAACGCCAGATATGCCACCGCCCAGGCGGGATTCTGAATGATCGGCAACACGAGCAACGCGACCGCCGCTGAGCCAGCCAGTCCATGCACCACGCCCACCACGAGTGGACGAATCGCCTGATAAGCCAACAACCCGCCAAAACACGAATCGAGCCGCGCCTGCGGCGTTTCGTGTTCGGCGTGCCCGTGCGTTTCCAAGTCGTGTCCGTGCGGATGGTCATGGACGTAATCGCCGTGCTGGTGCGGATGTGAATGGGGTTGAATTTCGTTAGCGTTTCCCGCGCGACGAAACAATGGCCGCAAGCCGCGATTAAATGTCTTCAGATTCCAAAACCCCAGCAGGACCAGCATGACGCCCACCGAGAATTCCAGGCTCAAGCCCAGTCGCGGCGGAATGACGAGGCCGAAGAAAACAATCGCGCCGCCGACGATCATCACGGTGAATGTGTGGCCGAGTCCCCACACCGCGCCGAGCCACGCCGCTTTGCGGGGCGCGCGCTCCCGGCTGACAATGGTCGAGACGGCGATGACGTGATCCGCGTCGGTGGCATGACGCATCCCGAGGAAAAACCCGAGACAGACGATGGAAAGCAGTGAGAGCATAGTTCATTAGGTCGCGAGACATGGACCGGGCGCGGGTGCTTCGGGCTGCGGATTCACACCTTCGACTTCAAAACCCACGAGATCAGGACAGGCTTCTTCGATAACCTGCCGCACGGCGAGTTCCAGCGTCATGGAGGAAGACGGACAACTCTTGCACGTGCCCTGCAATCGCAGTCGCGCGACGTCATCGCGCAGTTCGATCAATTCCACGTTCCCGCCATGGCTTTGCAGGTAAGGACGAATCTTGTCGAGCGCGCCGCGCAAGCGCGCTTCCAAACTCACCGGATGCAGTCCGTGAATGAGCAACAGCCCGCGCACGAGTTTGTCGTGAACCAGCGCGTCGCGGACCTTCGTGCCTTCCGCTCCGGCGTTCTTTGTCAGTTGCAGAATCCGCGCGAGCCCATCGCCATAAAGCGCGAGCAGGGATTGCAGACATTCCTGCATCAGCGCGCGCGACTCGGGATCGGCCACCGCCTCAATGCGGTCCACGAGTTCCTGAATACGTTTGCCCTGGCGGTTCGCGTCGCCACGCGGTTGCGGTGCGCCGTTTGCGCCCGTTTCGATTCTAGGTTCGCTCAAAGTCGCATTCATGATTCAACTCGACCGCGCCAGGGGTTTGGATTTGTCGAACAACACGGATTTGATTTCGCATTCATGTCCTTGCGTGGCTTCGGCGGCGCGACCGCAATGCGGACATTGCAACGTCGGAATGGTCGTGCCGGCGAGCGCGCCGTCCCAGTATTTGGGCGGACCGTTGTAGGCGCAGTGCTGGCAATGCACCACCGCCGTGACCAGCTCAATTTCCAGCACCGCCTTTTCCAGCACCGTCTCGCGCGTGATGGAATTGAAACAAAACCGCAGTTGCTCGGCTTCGACGCACGTCAGTTCGCCGACGCGCAGACGCACCTTCAACACTTCTCCCGCCGCGTGCGTTTCGGTGAACTCCCGAACGCTCTCGACGATCTGCGTGGCGAGAGAAAACTCGTGCATGACGCGTCCTTCAAATGGCCAGCAGCGCGGCGGCAACGTCCTCGACACCCGCCCCGGTCTTGCAACTGGTCGAGATGACCTTGATGTCCGGCTTGAGCTTGTGAACGTCGCGGGTGAGTTCTTCGATGCTCACGTCCATCGCCTCAGCAAGGTCGGTCTTGTTGATCACGACAATCTGTGACCCGAGAAACATGTGCGGATGTTTCTTCACCATGTATGGCCCTTCGGTGACGCTGACGACGACCACGCGCGCCTTCGAGCCCAGCGGGAATTCGGCAGGGCAGATCAGATTGCCGATGTTCTCGATGAAAATCAGACTGGTCTGGCTGAGATCGATTTTGTCCAGCGCCTTGGTCACGAGATTGGCATCGAGATGACAACCATTCACCGTCGCGATTTGCACCACTGGCACGCCCAATCGCGCAATAGCTTCGGCATCCGAGCTGATCGTGGCGTCGCCGTTGAACACGGCTACCCCAACGCGGTCCTTGAGCATTTCCGTGAGCCGGGTGATCAACGTGGTCTTGCCCGAGCCGATTGCGCCCATGAAATCAATCGCCGTGATGCCGTGCTTATCGAGCCGATCGCGATTCTGCCGGGCGATTTTGGCGTTGGCTTCGAGCAGGCTGTGTTCGAGTTCGATGTCGTAGATTTCCTCGGGTGAGGCTTCGATGGTGGGTATTGTGGTGGTCATAAGTTGTTGGGGGGTTATTTCTTCGCCAATCCCATCAGCGCCGTCGGCGTGTGCATTTCCTTCAACACTTTCCCGCCGCCGAGATACATGTGGACGCCGCACGGCAGGCACGGATCGAAACTGCGCACCGCGCGCATGATGTCGATGCCCTTGAATTTGTCCGGACCGTTCTCTTCAAAGATGGGCGTATTCTGCACCGCGTCTTCGTATGGGCCAGGCGTGCCGTAGCTATCACGCGGATTTGCGTTCCACGGTGTCGGTGGATACGGATGATAGTTCGCCACCTTCTTGTTGCGAATGACGAGGTGATGCGACAACACGCCACGCACAGCTTCGTGGAAACCGCAACCGATCGCTTCGTCTGGCACTTCAAACGGAGTGAACGTCTGCGTTTTGCCGGTGTGCACCAACTTCATTGCCTTCTCGATGCAATACATGGCGACAGCCGCGGCATAAGCCTGGAAATAGGTTCGCGCCCGGTCGCGCTCAATGGCGTTGCTCCATTTGGGAATCTTCCATTCGAATTCGACTTCCGGCTTCAGTGCGGTTTTTGGGAGACGAATTTTCACGCTGTTGCCGGTGGCTTTCACGTAGCCAATGTCCACCAGGTTCGCCAGCGCCGTTGCCCAGAGCCGCGCAATCGGTCCGCCGCCGGTGTCGAGCGCGAGATGATCTCCGGTGCGCCCGTCGTACCAGCGCGGCGACATCACCCAGGTGTAATTACCTTTGAAGTCGCGCTTCTGCGGCTTCGGAATCGTGGTTTGATTCCACGGATGCCGTTTGTCCACCGGATTGCCGAGCGGATCAGTCTTCACGAACATTTCGCCGCTGCCATTCTCAGCCCAGTCTTCGTAATAAGATGAGCCGAGCAGAATGCGGATACCGAGATTGATGTCCACGAGATTGGTCGTGACGAGCTTGCCGTCCACTACGACGCCGGGCGTGACGAACATTGCGCGTCCCCAGTTCTCCATCGTCTTGTAGCCGTAGTCGCAGACGTCCGGGTCTTGGAACGAACCCCAGCAGCCGAGCAGCACGCGGCGTTGGCCGACTTTCTCGTAACCGGGCAGCGCTTCGTAAAAGAAATCAAAGAGGTCGTCGTGCAACGGCACACAACGTTTCATGAACTCCATGTATTTGGTGAGGCGCACGAGATAATCCGTGAACACTTGAATCGAAGGCACCGTGCCCACGCCGCCCGGATAGAGTGTGGACGGATGCACATGGCGGCCTTCCATCAGGCAGAACATCTCGCGGGTGTAGCGACTGACCTGCAACGTCTCGCGATAGAATTCGCCCTCGAACGGATTCAGCGCCGTCATGATGTCCGCGATGGTGCGATAGCCGTGGTCCTTCGCGTGCGGCGCTTCCGTCTTGGTGGCCTTCTCCCAAACACCGGGATTGGTCTCCTTGACCATCTTTTCGCAGAAGTCCACGCCGACGAGGTTGTCCTGAAAAATGTTGTGATCGAACATGTATTCCGCTGCCTCGCCCAGATTGATGATCCATTCCGCGAGCGGTGGCGGCTTGATGCCGTAAGCCATGTTCTGCGCATAGACCGAGCACGTCGCGTGATTGTCGCCGCAGATGCCACAAATACGACTCGTGATAAAGTGCGTGTCACGCGGGTCTTTGTTCTGCATGAAGATGCTGTAACCGCGGAAAATGGACGAGGTGCTGTAGCACTCGACGACTTTTTTCGCCGCGAAATCTATCTTCGTATAGATGCCCAGACTGCCGACGATGCGCGTGATGGGATCCCACGACATCTCGACGAGGTTGCCGCCGCCGGTTGGCGTAATGGGCCGTGCCTGAGCTTTAGGTGGTGGTTCAGCGATGCCTGGCATAAGAGACCTTTCGTTTTGCAGTTGGTGTCATGTGCGGGTCAGTCAGTGACCGTTGCCGTTGCCGTAATGTTTGGCGTGATAACCGGTGACCAGTTCTTCCCCGGTGCGCCGCCAGCGCGGTTCTTGATTGACCGTGTGATTGGTGAGGCCGCGCAGCTTGCGAATCAAACCGCCGTAGAAGCCGCTCGCCAGTGAAGAGAGTTTCGCCCCCGGCGGCTCATCCATGAACGGCATGAACTTGTCCGGGAATCCCGGCATCGTGCAGCCGATGCAAATGCCGCCGACGTTCGGACAGCCGCCAATGCCGTCCATCCAGCCGCGTTTGGTGACGTTGCAATTCACCACCGGCCCCCAACAACCGATCTTCACGAGACATTTGGGCGAACCGTATTCATGCGCGAAATCGCCCTGCTCATAATAACCCGCGCGATCACAACCTTCGTGAACCGTTTTGCCGAAGAGCCAGGTGGGCCGCAGTTCCTTGTCGAGCGGAATGGTCGGCGCAAGCCCCGCGACCTGATAGAGCAGATAGAGCAACGTTTCCATCATGTTGTCCGGTTGCACGGGGCAGCCGGGCACGTTGACGATGGGCAGGCCGGCCTTGGATTTCCAATTCCAGCCGAGATAATCCGCCAGACCCATCGCCCCGGTGGGATTGCCTTCCATCGCGTGAATGCCGCCGTAAGTGGCGCACGTTCCTGCGCAGATGATCGCGGTGGCTTTCGGCGCGAGCCAATCAATCCATTGATTCGTCGTGATTGGCTGACCGGTCTTGGAGTCGGTCCCCAGCGCGGCCCAGTAACCTTCCTCCTTCAGTTTCTCGTTCGGGACAGAACCTTCGAGCACGAGCACGAACGGCTCAAGCTTTCCTTCCGCCGCCAGATGCCAGTATTTCATGAAGTCGTCCCCGACTTCGTAGGCCAGCACCGGATTGTGCAGATGTACTTTCGGCAAACCCGGAATCGCGCCCAGCACAACGTCTTCAATGCTCGGCAACGACGCGGCCGTCACCGAAACCGAATCGCCGTCGCAGCCCAGGCCGGTGGTCATCCACACGACGTGGATTTCCTTCACGGCGGGCGTGTGGTCCGCAGTCAGTTTTTCGTCTTTTGCAATCATAGCGTTCCTTTCTTCCACCGCGCCGGGCGCGAGGGTTCGAGTTTGTCAGCGCATCGTTCGTGCTGCGGTGCAATTGCCGCCGGGTCACATGTTGCGGATGCGCAGGTACCGCCGCAGTTCCGCCATGTTGGCGAGCAGTGCGACGATCACGGTCAAAACAATCAATCCGGCAATGACCGTTCCAATGATGGCAGCAGTATTCATATTGATTCCTTTCAGGCCGGCACGTAACCGGCATTGGTGGTTTGGGATTCCGTTTTCAAATCGCGAACGAGCGTCTCAATCATTTCGACGGCGCGCGGCACAGCGGCGCGAACGGGCTCGCTCAGGGCAAAATCGCCACCCTCGTTTTCGAGCACGGCCGGCTCGCAACCAACGAGAAATAGTTTCTCGCACACGCCACCGAGCGATTGCGCCATTTGCAGGACGGCGACCGGACTGAGCGCGTGCGCGTCAACGGCGCTGTGGTCCAGTTCGTCCAGGCGCGCGAGGTCCGGTTCAATCAGGCACACCGTTCCGGGCGGTTCGCCGCGCGGCATCGCGTCCACCAGAATCACCGCGTCGTATCCGTCCGTGAGCGCGTACGCGAGGTCGTAACTGCGAATCCCGAAATCAATGATGTCGAGGTCAGCGCCGCGTGGCCGCAGTTTCAAGTCGCGCACGACCTCGACACCAAAAGCGTCGTCGCCATGAAAGATGTTGCCGATACCGGCGATGAGGATGCGCTTCATACGGTCACCTCCGGCAGCGGTTCGATTTCGTCCAAGCGATAAAAGAAGCGGTGACCGGGCTGGCGCAACATCCCGAGGTCCTTGCCCGGATCATCCTCCAACACGACGGCGAGATGGATAATGTCTTCCGCGTCCTGTTCGACCGCTTCCACCACCGCCGTTTTGCCGGCCAACATCAAATCAAACGCGTCGGCGCGCTGCTTCGGACACAGGCGCACTTTATCGCCGGCTTTGACGTCCACGCCGTTGACGCGGGCGCTTTGAATTTGTTTGCCGGGATTGAAGAACTCCTCCGCCGCTTTCACATCGCGCATCGTTCCGTGCATGTTCATGAAATGCTCGGGCGACAAATTCTGCGTGCGTTCGAGAATCTGCCGGGCGAATCCGTCCACGCTGCGCATCTCACGTTGTTCGGCTTCGGTCATGGTCAACACGCGTAACGTCAGCATTTCATCAATCTCCGTGGCGTCGCCGAAATCACCGTCGCTCTCCGGGGCGACACGAGGGTAGTCCGAAAGAATGATGGGTGAGGACAATACCGTGTCGCGGTCGCCCTGCGTTTCGTCGCCGACCAGCACCGGCCAAGTGCCGATATTCTGGCAATCGTCCACCAGGGTCTGGTGTTCAATCCCGGGATCGGTCAGCGAGATGAAATGGCTGCCCGGCGCGTGGAGAATCGTGTGAGCGGAAGCAAACATCCGCAGCAGCACCGCATCGGAGTCTTCCAAGTCGGACTGCGGCACGCGCGTCTGATTGAGAAGCTGCACCGTGAGTTTGAAACAGTTCGGCGCGACGGGTTGGGCGGTCAGGTTCACTGTGCCGCTTAACGCTTCCTGTCGCCGCACTAAGACGCCCGCGGCATTTCCGTGTTCATCCTTGAGCGGTTCAAGCGTGCGCGCGGCGGCGAATCCAAACGATCGTGTCGTTTCGCATTTCCTACCAGCTTCGAGTGATTGCGGCGACAGAGTGATCTCGCGCTCGACCGCTTCCTGCCAGGTTTGATGCAGCGTTCCGCCGATTTCGAGTTCGGGCACGACGCGATAATCTGTTGTCTCCTCATCGGTCCAACGCGCGTTTGCGGCGACCCTTCCGACTTCGCGCCACGTCGGTTGCAAGAACCGCACCGATACTTCGAGTCGCGCCACCGGCTGGTCGCATTGGAGCAAACATTCCGTCTGCATCACACACGGTTCAGCGCCATGCTGCGCGAGGCTGTACGCTTCCGGATAGACCCGGCCAAAGGTGAAGCGTCCGCGCGCGTTCTTCTTCGCGGACGGCCGATACGGATACAGAATGTAACCCTCGTACAGCACCGCATTAACGATTTGGTCGAGCAACTTTGCGTTCATGCGAGCACCTCCTCGCGTTCCGCGGCCTGCGCCAGCAATCGTTGGACGGTTTGCTCCCACGTCGCGAGTCCTTGCGCGCGTTTGTAGGCGTTGAGTTGATCGAAGACGTCACGATCCAGCGCAAGCCACGCGCTGTTCGGGTAATGTTCATCCATCATCTCGCGCCAGACGCGCGTCGGCATCTGATACGTCGCCTCTTTGTTCCAGGAAATTTGTTGCACCTGCAAGCGCCCATCCGCGGCCGCATAAAACACCGTGCCGCTGAACAGGAACAGCAACGGAATGTCGCCGCCATCGAGTGCGTGAAAAAACTTCGTCGCCGCCACATTGAGATCGAACGTGCAGGGCACGACTAATTGCGCCGTCGTGCGACCGGTGAACGGACTGACGATAGTGCTGGTGATGGTCCAAAGCCGGTTGCGCAAGGTTTGGCCCCATTGGGCCGGCGCGCCAAACAATTCAACTAGTTTTTCCTTCTCGTCCGACGTGTAACCGCGGCGTGGGCACTGAATCTGAATCTGTGCCTGGAGCATGACACTATGTATGGATTCGGTCGGCGGCTGATTCTCGAGGTCCACCTGGAACTGCAACAACGGCGTCATGCCCCGGGACGCGGGCGCGACGTTGGTGATCTTGAAATCCAAGTCAGGCATGCGCCACCTCCGGAACTGGAACGTTCGGTGAACCTGGTTGGCGGAGACTGGCAAAGAACTGGTTGATCTCGCGCCAAACCGCTTCGCCGCCAGACAAGCCGCGCCAATGGCTGCGAATCAAACCGACGAGTTGATAGCAAACGTCTATCGGCGCGATGAAATACTCGCGCGCCGCCCCGACGCGATTCACGAGCAACGCCGCGACATCCGGCTCCATCTCGTTGAGCGCCGGATTTGCAGCGGCCAATTCATCCCAGTTCTCGAGTGACAGCAACGATTCCGTCGCGCCGGCGGGACTGGGATACATTGCGATCACTTTCCCGGTCGCGGAATTGTGGTAGAAGAATGCGAGATTGATCGGCAGGGACAGGCTTTCCCATTGCGCATCGGTCATGGTGAATTCCGGCAAAGGGTGGGCGTCGCGCGGAATCAGTCTGAACCGCCCGCCCACCACATCCTGAAACCGCAGCGCGCACGGATCGCAGGCGCAGATGATGTGGCGTTGGGCCATTTCCAGCAGATGCCGGTGCGTCGGGGGCAGTGCCACACTGCACAAATCACAATGCTCCTCCACCGGCATCGGCTGCGCCAACCGGCGCAACGCCGTCAAACCGCTGTTTCGTTGGTTGAGGGGAGGAAAATTCATCGCGGCGACGGATTTGGTTTCTGAGGAGGGTTCGGTTTGGATTTATGCAGGTGGAATGTGCGGCATGGAAGGATCAATGGGCTGTTCGTCTTCCGCGTTGATGCCGGTGGCATCGCGGGCCGACCGATACTGTTTCTGTTCGCCGCGTCCCGCCTCGCGACCTTTGCGCAAGGCCATTTCCTCGCCGCGCGCCGTACCCGGCACATGCACGGGCTCGGTTGGTTTATGATTCGTTTGCATTGTCATTCCTTTCACCCGACGGACATTCTTCTTCGACCGACCAGATTGGCAGCCGACCGGTAACAACTGGATTCACGTCGTCGGGGCACGCCAGAACAAGGTTCGCGCCCGAGACGATTGAAATTGAAAATGCCCACCCAGCGAACACCGGTTGTCACAAGAAGTTTGGGGTGTTGGCCGGAGGTGAAGCATGGCCTACCCTAAGAGCCGGCATTGCGGCTCACAATCGGAGTGTGGGCGGATTCGCAATCAGTCCGCAGATGACGGGCTCTGAGATATTTTCTCATGCTCACCATAAGTTCGAGCGGACAAGCTTCCGTTCAAAAGAACAGCGCGGCAGCCCACACCGATTGGAAGCGACGAAAGTGTCAGCAAGCCCGCTGCATCCAATCGGTTGACCCGCGAAAAAGACAAACAGCACGGGCGGCACGCCCCGCCACGGAGTTTTCAGCGACGGCGGGATCGCGACGCAGGCTGTCGTTCGGCAACCGTGTCAGTCGTCGTGCAACACACGCAGCCCGTGCCGGCGGCACAACCACGGCAGCAATACAGCGTGCCGCGACGCTCGACGCCTTCGCCGGGCCACTTCTTGCGCATCATGCCGCACGCTGGACACGCTTCCTGAATGCGACCGTTCTGTTTTTTACCGAGTTGTTCCATGCAAATGACTCCGACGTTTGTTGTGGCCGTCAGTTGAATCCGAGCCGTGCCGATAGAATTCCACCCAGCCGCGAGGCGGTTGATTCGAACGACTCGGAATCACCGCGAGCATCAGCAATAGCAAACCGACGACGAGATGATTCTGTTCCGCCGGCGCGGTCACCGTTGCCGAGAAAAACGCACCGGCGATGAGCCAGCCGGCCACAACGACCGTGAACAGATGAATCTTCTCGAGGCGCTTCCAATAAGAGAGCAACGCGAAGACCGCCACTGCTCCCGCGCCGGCAAAATCCTTCATCCACCAGTCGGTTCGCCCCGGCTCATGGCCAAAGACAAACGGACTGATCGCCAGCCAGCCCGCCAACATCACTTCCACGACGCGCGCCCACATCACCGGCGCCTCCCCGCCATTTCCTGTGCGACGACGTGCGCCGTTTCGGACGGCCGCCCCCAAAGGGTGTTCCACAACAACCGGACATCGCGTTTGCGTTTCCACACCCGCCAAAGAAACAGCAGGCTCGACCAGACTTCGTCATACGCCAACACCACCAGTGTGAGCGAAATCACCGCGGTGACCAGGCACAGAAAACACCACGAACCGACAACCGCTCCCTGCATGAAAACCAGAATCGCGCTGACGATGCCCAGGGGAATGACATCAATCCCGAACACGATCACCAGCCAAGGCCGGAATTGCCAACGCCGGGTCGAGCCTGCTAGGGCAAAGAGAATGTCGCCCAGATAAGCCATCGCGCCGAGAATGGCGTCCGGCACGCGAAACCATCCTTTCATCGTGTGGGAAACCGTGGAATCCAACACGCGTTGGCTGCCCGCACCGAAGACGGGATCCCACACATCGTCAATCAGCCGCCACTGATACAGCCCCATGTAAGTTGCGATCAAGAACGCCACCGCCGCAATGCCGCTAATCAGCACTCGCTGGCTCCATTGTGAAGGGTTTATGTCCCACGGCTCGGGCGCCGCGCGCAAATCCGGAGCATCTGACTCCGCCACCGGCGCCGGGGCTGACGTTACCGACGCGCTGCTTCGGCCTCCCGCTGCAGGGCTTTCGGCAGCGGCAATTTGTTTTTCTCGTACCATTCAACGGGATTCCGTTTCAATTCCGCCACCATGCTCGGCAGCACGTCGCTCAAGAAATGTTTCGGCGTCCACTCCAATCGCTCCCGAGCGCGGGTGATCTCCACCGGGTAATGATCGTCCGCCAATTCAATCATCCAGGGTTTGATGAACGGGTCCACGCCCGGCAGCTTCTGCTGCAACCACGCGCCGGCCCGCGCCGCCGCTTTGGGGATACGCAAGGTCGGCCATTCGCGGGAGTGCACCAGTTCCCCGATGCGATCCTGCAACGCGCCGTAACTCATGGTGGTCGGTTCGGCGATGAGAAAAGTTTCCTCCGCGCCCAGTTTCTTCCGGCGCGAAATCACGGCGCGCAGGCACGCCGTCAGGTCGTCGAGATGAATGAACGGCTGGCCGTGCGAGGTGTTTCCCGGGAATAGAAAACTCTCGAATTGTTTCTCGTAAATGCGCCGAATCTGCTGTCCGATGGGCAAGGAATGACATTCATGGTCATACACTCCCGCAATCCGCAGGATAACGAGCGGAATGTCGCCGTGAGTGGCCTGCAATGCTTTTTCCGCCTCGATTTTTGATTGCGGATAAGCCCATTCGCCGCGCGTCGGAGACGTTTCGGTCAGCGGTTCGCTCTCTTCCGTCACCGGCTGCATCACCAGCAGACTGCTCGAGAAGACGAATTGCTCGACGTCCAGTTCTTGCAGCGCCTGCATCAACCGGCGCGAGCCTTCCACCGTCAGTTTGCGATACAGCGGACTCGGCTCGCCGGAAAAATCGGCATACGCCGCCAGATGAACGACACTGGCCAGCCGCGGCCCGAATTCCGAGCGCACTTTGGCCAGCGCCTCGCGGACACTGGCGTCGGACGTCAGATCACATTCCAACCAGTGCGCGCCATCGGGCGTCCCCGAGGCTTCTTCCACATCCAAGCCGAAGACTTCATAGTCCGGCACCAACGCCTCTTGCAGCCGCGTGCCGATTAAACCATTGCTTCCGGTGATGAGAACCAAATCGCGAGAGGAGGATTTCTGGGGCATAGGAAAATCTTCAATTGCTGGTTGAAAGAGGAAGAACCGGCGGTGCCAGCCTGGCACCGCCGGCGGTGCATTTTCCCCCGTTACGAGGTCGGTTCCCCGTTGATCTTCAGTTCACTTTTCACGGACATGGCACCCGCCTGATACGCATTGTCAATGGCGCTGCTTTGTTCCCGCCAACTGTCCACTTCTCCGGACAGGGTCGCCACACCATCTTCCACCGTGATGGTGATGTCTCCGCCATCCACGAAGGGACTCCAGAAGTACTGGCTTTGGATGTTCTGGCGTAACCGTTCATCCGGGTCTTGCGTGTAGTAACCGGGCGTGCCGAAGGTCCACGGGCCGTAATACGGAGCGTAGAAACTCGATCCGATGGCGAGTTCGCGATTGAGATCCACCGTCAGGTTGTTGGCCACTTCCACCACGCCTTTAACACCGGAAGCAACAAGCTCGGCATTCCGCTTCTCAAAATACGAATCCACCATGCCCGTCAGATACGCCTTTTGATTGATCACGCGCACGTCCACTTCCCAACGTTCGAGATAAGGATCAGCCTCCAAGGCCTGCATGACAGTCTTGGCGAGCTTCTCATCTTCCGGACTCGCGTCCGGCCGGACTTTCAGCAAGTTGACCACGGACCAGACCCCGAAGGTATTTTGGGCATCGCGCTCGGCGGCCCGTTTCGCTTTGAGATTGTCCACGGTGCCGCTCAACGTGACCACGCCCCCGGTGACGTCAACAGTCGGTTTGAAGGAATACACCCGCGGGTCATACAAGAAGGCGTCAATGACGGCGGCCTTGATTTCCGCGTCACTCGGTTGCGCCGCATATCGGCTCTGCCGCTGGTTGGCATCTTCCAACACCGGCCGCACTTCCAGTTTGTCCGCGTTAACCGACGCCACTCCCGCCACCCAGGCGGAGGACGTGGCATTGTCCTTCTCGATCGCGCTACCCACCGAGCCGCTCAAGCGGGCCTGACCATTGTTCACGTTCACGTTGATCAGCGCTTCATCGATCCAGACATTGGCTTTCAAACGCGCCTTGATGTCCGCTTCGATCTCGAGATCGGGCCGGTTCGTGGTCGCTTTCCAGGTGATTTCGTTTTTCACGTCGCGGACGCCGAGAACCCCCTTGGCCACCTGCGCGGACAATTGTTGTTCCTGCCACGATTCGACTTTGCCGGTCAAGGTCGCCACACCGTCTTTGACTTTGACTTTGACCTCGTAAGAGTCCGTCGCGGGATCGCTCAACAAGGCGGTTTCAATCGCCGTGCGAATGTCGCGGTCCGTACGATTCGACGCGCGCACGGTCATTTGATCCACCACGGCGCGGACGCCGCGAATGGTTTTAGCCAGTTTCACGGCGCGTTCCTTCGCCAACAGATTGTCCACCGTGCCGGACAAAGTAACCACGCCGTTGGCGGTCGTCGTATCAATCAAATGCGCCGCCACGCCTTCATCCAACAATAACTCCGCATCCACGGCGCGCGTGATGGTTTGATCGGTGATTTCCGGCATGGCGCTGGCCGTCGGTTTGACCGCGGCCCCGACGGAGGCCTGCATCAACCAGCCGACCAAAGCGGCGAGGCACCACAGCCCACACTTGGCGCTCGGGCCGAAACGCCAGGCCCGCGGAGATTCCTTTCGCGTTCTTGCTTCGATTCTGTCTTTCATGATTTGTCCTTTCGTTTGAGAATTAAAATGGCTGCGTCCCGCACCTGAAGCCCTCTCCCGTCGGAACCCAGCAAGAGTCGAAGTCAAACCTGACACCGATGCAACCACGGCACAATCGGCCCGGACTCTGATTACGAACTCAGAAAAACTCCCACCCCGCCTGCTTTTTCGCCGTAAACCAATCTATGCCTCACTTGAATTTCCCCGCTCCTATGCACCCCAACTGTGTTACGTTCCGGCAAACCATCGCCCCCCGTCCGGCTCGATGGATAATCCCAAACTGACCCCAAGAGTCATCAATGAGTCCGCTTCAATCTTTGCAAGAGTTGACGATGGCGCTGGATGAATTCGGTGCGAAACCGGCGCTGCTCGTGATGCGCCCGGATGACGTCGATGAGTGGAGTTACCAGCGGCTCGCTCAATCCGTTGCGCGGCTGGCCAACGGCCTCGCGCAAGCGGGCGTGCGGCCCGACCAACGCGTGGCGCTGTTTGCGGACAATTGCCCGGAATGGTTTGTCGCGTGTCTCGCCATCCTCCGCGCCGACGGCGTGGCAGTGCCGTTGGACGCGCAATTCGGTCCCACCGCCCTCGCGCATGCCTTGCGCGACAGCGAAGCGCGCTTCATTTTCTCCACCACCGACAAACGTGAACGCCTGGAGAAGGCCGCGCCGCGCGACGGCGTGAAGTTCATCTTTCTCGACGCGGACAAAGACAAACCGGAAGCGTGGCAAAAGTATTGTTCAACTCGGCGGACCGAATTCCCCGCCGTCCGACCCAACGATACGGCGACAATCTTTTACACCTCGGGCACCACCGGCAAACCCAAGGGCGTGCCGCTCTCCCACGCGAATCTGGCTTTTCAACTCAACGCCGTGGCCCGCGCCGGTTTGATTCAGCCCGAAGATCGTTTGCTGCTCCCGCTGCCCCTGCATCATGTTTATCCTTTTGTCTTCGGCGTCCTGATGCCGATGTGGCTGGGCGTGCCAGTGGTGTTGCCCAAAGGGTTGACTGGACCGGAAATCATTCGGGCCTTGCGGGTCGGCGAAGTCACCGCGCTGCTCGGCGTGCCGCGCCTTTATCGCGCGCTCTTTGAAGGCGTCGAAGGACGCATCCAATCGCAAGGCCGCCTGGCGAAGGCGTGGTTTAAGGCGTCGCTCGCGCTGAGTCTGGGTTTGCGCAAGAAAATGAAACTGCGCGCGGGCAAATTCCTGTTCTATCCGTTGCATCGGCGGATTGGCCCGAAGATGCGCGTGGCCGCGTCCGGCGGCGCGGCGCTGGAGGCGGCGTTGGCATGGAAACTCGAGGCGCTGGGCTGGCAGATCGCCGTTGGCTATGGGCTGACCGAAACCGCGCCTCTGTTGACGCTCAATCCCCCGGGGAAAGCCAAACTCGACAGCGTCGGTCGCGTTATTCCCGGCGTGGAATTGCGGATTGATCCCGCCGCGCAACCGAATGAAACCGACCGGGCGCCCGATCCGCCCACGGATCAGCCCGGCGTCAAAGGCGAGGTGCTCGCGCGCGGCCCGAATGTTTTTTGCGGCTACCTGAATCTTCCCGACGAAAACCAGCATGCGTTCACCGGCGGCTGGTTTCGCACCGGTGACCTGGGATTTTTTGATTCGGATCACCATCTGCATCTCGAAGGGCGCGCGTCCACCTTGATCGTGGCGGAAGGTGGTGAAAATATTCAACCCGACGAAGTCGAAGATGCCTACGCCACCAGCGAGGCAATCCGCGAGATCGGCGTGTTGCAACGCGATGGCAAACTCGCCGCGGTCGTCGTGCCGGAGGCGCAGGCCAACGATTCCAAGGACGATGAGGCGTTGCAGAAAGCGGTGCGCGACGCCATCCAGCAGCAGGCGAAGCAATTGCCGTCGTATCAGCGGCTCTCGGAATTTGTCGTCAGTCGCGAGCCGCTGGCGCGCACGCGATTGGGCAAAATCCGGCGCGAGGAATTGATCGAACACTACGACCGCGCCAAAGCCGGCAAGAAGGGCGATCGCGGCGCAAAAAATCAGCCGGTTTCCCGGGACGAAATGTCCGACGCCGATCGCGCCTTGCTCGAACACCGCGCCGCGAACGCCGTTTGGTCCTGGTTGACCGAACATTACGCCGAGCACCCGCTCAGTCCGGATTCACATCTGCAACTGGACCTCGGCTTGGATTCGATGGGCTGGCTGAATCTGACGTTGGAAATCGGCGCGCGCACCGGCGTGGAACTGGACGATAAAATCATCGCCAAAACCGAAACCGTGCGCGACCTGCTGCGCGCCGTCAGTGCGGCGGCCACCGACGGCGAAGGCAAACGCGCGGGGCAGTGGCTCGAAAAACCCGAGGCCGTGCTGGACGACGAGCAAAAGCGTTGGCTCGCTCCACTGCATCCGGTGCATGCCGCGTTGGCCAGCGCATTCAGCCAGGTGAATCGCGCCGCGCTGCGACTGCTGTTTCGCGTGGAAACGAAAGGCGCGAATCACTTGCCGGCAAAAGGGCCGTTTGTGCTGACGCCCAATCACACGAGCTATCTCGACCCGTTCTTGATGGGCGCGGCCTTGAATCAGGAACAATTGCGCCACGCCAATTACGCCGGTTGGACCAGGGTGGCGTTTGCAAATCCGTTGAATCGCTTTGTTTGCCGGCTCGCGCAGGCGGTGCCGATTGATCCGGAACGCGCCGTGATTTCCAGTCTCGCGTTGGCCGTGGCCGTGTTGCGGCGCGAACGCATCTTGATCTGGTTTCCGGAAGGCCGCCGCTCGCCGGACGGCAAACTCATGGAGTTCAAAAGCGGCATCGGCATGTTGCTCGAACAGTTCGAAGTACCAGTCGTGCCGGTGTTCATTCACGGCGCGAGTGAAGCATTGCCCATGGGCCGGTTCTGGCCGCGCTTCCGAAAAATCACGGTGGAGTTCGGCGTCCCAAAGAAACCGGCGGAGTTGCGCCGCCAAGGCAAAGGCGATAATGCCCGCAGTAAAATCGTGACAGCGTTGCGGGAGCAAGTGGCGGCGCTGGGCAAATCAACCTGAATTGCGCCTGCGGTGATACGGCCCGGTTCAATCGGCCGACTCTGCTTTGATGAGCTCGTCCAGTTGCTTTCGGGCCCTTTCGAGCGAAGTGGCCTGCCGCGCCCACTTCCGCCGTGGGGCAAATTGTTGGCCGAGGCGTTTAAAGATATTGCACGTGGTGAAACGCCGCAGCCAGACGGTGTAGTATGATTCGTGAAATGGATGAAGCCCTGGTTTGGATTGCTCGCGCTGACGACCGCGGCGGGTTCGTGTGGTTGCGCCACGGTCATCGTTCCGCCCCGCCATCCACCTGCGCCCGCACCGGTGTTTCTCATGGTGCATGACTGGCACGCCAGTCTCGTCTTCTCGAATCAAAGCGGAGCACTCACGAGCTATTCGTACGGTGATTGGCGCTGGACCGCCGGCCACCAACGAAACCTGTTCACCGGCATCGCGGCATTGGCGTGGCCGACGCGCGCGGCGCTGGAGCGCCGGGAGTTGACGAGTCTCCAGCACGGTGCCGTGGGTCGGGCCGCCGATCGGGTTTATGAAATCCAGGTCGCCAGTCCGCGCGCGAAGCGCTTGCAATCCCAACTGGACACGCTCTGTGAGCAATCGGTGCATGCGCGCGTCCGCCACGCCGGCGAGAAAACCATACACGTGTTGCATCCGCAGGCTTACACCGCGCGAAACAATTCCAATCGCGCGGTAGCCGATTGGCTGACTGAACTCGGTTGCAACGTGCGGCCCCGCTGCACATTGATGGGGCGATGGACCATCCGCCCGGCGGAACCGAATAGCACGGAGTAATTATTCTGACTGACGCTTTGGACAAAGCGGGCCGGGCAGCGGGGCATTTTCGTTGTCGCCTTTTTCGTCCCGCAACGCGGATAAGCCGGGCGCATGGTTGCCTTGCCAGAATCCCGGCTTAGGTTGAACGCCGTGCCCGACGCTGCGACATCTCGACAACGCGGAGCTTCCTCACCGCGCCAGCCGGCGTCACGAAAAGGGCTGGTCGCGTGGGCCTGCTACGACTGGGCGAACAGTTCGTTTCCCTCGGTCATCACCACGTTTGTCTTCGCCGCCTATTTCACCCGTCAGGTGGCCAGTGACGAAACCACCGGCACCAGTCAGTGGGGTTACACGTTGGGACTTGCGGGCATCGTGGTGGCCTTGATCGGTCCGCTGTTGGGCGCCATGGCCGATCAAACGGGTCGTCGCAAACCCTGGATCGCGGGCTTCACCCTGCTCTGTGTCGCCGCGACGACCGGTCTGTGGTGGGTGCAACCGGCGCCGGATTTCATCTGGCTCGCGTTGGGCTTGCTGGCGCTCGGAACCATCGGCGGTGAATTTGCGGCCATTTTCTACAACGCCATGTTGCCGGAACTCGCACCGCGCGATCGGCTCGGACGCTGGTCCGGCTGGGCGTGGGCGCTGGGCTACGCGGGCGGATTGTCGTGCCTGACGCTGGCGCTGTTTGGATTCGTGCGCGAGAACGCGTGGTTCGGTCTGGAGCGCGAATCGGCGGAACATGTGCGCGCGACATTTTTACTGGTCGCGGGATGGTACGCCTTATTCGCCTTGCCGTTGTTGATCATGACTCCAGACATTCCAGCGACGGGAAAATCGTGGCGGCGCGCGACCGCAGACAGCTGGCGGCAACTCGTGGATTCGTTTCGCAATATTCGACAACATGCGGACGTCCTGCGATTTCTGGTAGCGCGCATGATTTACACCGACGGGCTCGCAACGGTCTTCGCCTTCGGCGGCGTGTACGCCGCGGGCACGTTCGCATTCAACGAGCAGGAAGTCATCACCTTTGGCATCGCGTTGAATATCACCGCAGGATTGGGCGCCGCCGCGTTTGCGTGGGTGGACGATTGGATCGGGAGCAAACGAACGATTCTGATTTCGTTGAGCGGTTTGATTCTGTTCGTGACGGCGCTGCTCGTTGCGCCCGACGCGACCTAGTTCTGGGGTTTCGGGCTGGCGATGGGCGTATTCGTCGGCCCGGTGCAAGCGGCCAGCCGCGCGTTGCTCGCCGCGCTGGCGCCGGTCCAATTGCGCGGCCAGATGTTTGGCCTGTACGCGTTCTCCGGCAAGGCGACGGCATTTCTCGGGCCCTTGCTCGTGGGTTGGCTCACGCAACTTTCCGGCAGCCAACGCATCGGCGTCTCTGTGGTGATTGGCTTTTTTCTCGCTGGCTTGGGATTGCTCCTGACGGTGCCGTCCGCCCGCAAAGCACAGCGATGAACCTGCGCCCGCGGCGGCGCAGCAACAGGAGGTCGGCCGGTCAAAGCCGCGCCTGCAAATGTCGTTTGAACCACTGCCCCGCCAATTGCGCCACCTGTTCGAGCGTGCCCGGTTCTTCGAACAAATGCGACGCGCCCGGAATGATTTCCAGTTGCACGTCCGCGTTCGTCATTTGTTCCATCGCCTTGCGATTCATTTCAATGACGGGTTCGTCGTTTTCTCCCACGATCAAGAGCGTGGGCGCGGCGACCTGGCCCAGCGCCGGCCCGGCCAGGTCGGGACGACCGCCGCGCGACACCACGGCGCCGATCAATTCCGGATCTTTCGCCGCGGCCACCAACGCCGCCCCGCCGCCGGTGCTGGAGCCGAAGTAGCCGATCTTCAGCTCGTGCGTCGCCGTTTGCTGTTCGAGCCAATGCGCCACGCGCCCGAGCCGTTGCGCCAGGAACGGAATGTTGAATCGCAGTTCGGCCGTGCGCTCGTCCACCGCCTCCTCTTCACTCGTCAACAAATCGAACAGAAAGGTGGCCAGGCCGACCCCGCGCAGGATTTCTGCGACGAATTGGTTGCGCGGGCTGAAGCGACTGCTGCCGCTGCCATGCGCGAACACCACGAGGCCCGCGGCGTCACGCGGGATGTCGAGATTGCCTTCCAATGATCCCGTCACGCTGATGGGAACGCGGACGACGCGGCTGGTTTCAAGAGGCACGATGCTGGAGTTCATGGCATGGGCTTTCTGGTGTGAAATGTTAAGGATCGGCTCATCGCTGGCAGGGATGTCATTTCCTTCTCCAAACTCGCCAACACTGCACGATCGATTGAATGCGGAGCTTAGGTTTCATTCCGCACACTACGACCACATAGCCTGGGGCTCAACCCGAAGCGGCCCGTGCGACTCCAGTTTCGCTGCGGCGAGAGTCACACCTGGATCTGCGCGCCGATCTCAAACACCTGCGCGGACGGAAGTTTGAAGAAGCGCGTGGCCTGGGTTTCGTTGCGGGCCATCCACGCATAAAGCGCCGAACGCCAACGCCCCATGCCATGGTTCGGTTCCGCCAGAAGAATCTCCCCACCCACGAAATAGGTGACTCGCTCCAGATCCAGCTTCAGGTCGCTCCGACGATTCAACTCGGCCAGATCGGCGGGCACATCCGCCGTTTCCATGAAGCCGTAGTAAGCGATGACGCGAGTGATGTCCGCGCGGAGTTGCCGGACGCGCAAATGCCGGGCCGCCGGCACTCGCGGCGCTTTCACGAACCGCGCCGTGAAAATGACCAGCGTATCGTGTAACGCGCGATTGTGTTTGAGATTGTGCCGGAGTGAGTGCGGCGTGCCGCGTGAGTTGCTCGTGAGATAAACCGCCTGGCCAGGCACGCGGCGATATTGGCCGCCGCCGCCGATGTCCACGAGAAACTGGCGCACGGGCAAAAGCCGCGTGCGGCTCTTGCGATGTTCCGTGGCGAAGCCCCGCCGCCACGTGGCCATGAGCAGGAACACCACCGCCGCCACGAGCAGCGGAAACCAGCCACCATCGAAAAATTTCCGCAGGTTGGCGGCGAAAAACGCCAGATCCACGAACAGAAACACTGCGGTCAGTCCGAGCGCCACCCAGCGCGGCCATTCGAATATCTTCCGCATGGCCACAAAGAAGAGCAGCGTCGTGATCACCATCGTGGTCGTAATGGCCACGCCGTATGCCGACGCCAGATGGCCCGAGTGTTGAAAGCCCAAGACCAGCCCCACGGTCGCCGCGAGCAACGTCCAGTTCACAAAGGGAATGTAAATCTGACCACGGTGTTCGCCCGAAGTGTGTTGGATTTTCAAGCGCGGCAGATAGCCGAGTTGAAATCCCTGAAACGTGAGCGAGAACGCGCCGGAGATAATGGCTTGCGACGCAATCACCGTGGCGCACGTCGCCAACACCACCATCGGATACAGTGCCCAAGGCGGCATCATTTCGTAGAAGGGATTGGAAATCTCTCCGCCGCGCGCCAGGATCACCGCGCCCTGCCCGAAGTAATTCAACAGCAGCGCCGGAAACGCCAGTCCGTACCAGCCAAGGCGGATCGGCGCGACACCGAAGTGTCCGATATCCGCATACAACGCCTCGCCACCGGTGACCACGAGGAAGACGATGCCCAGAATCAAAAACCCAACTGCACCATTGTGCAGGAAAAAGTGAACGGCATGATAGGGATTGAACGCCGCCAGCACCGCCGGTTGTTCGCTTACCGCCGCCATGCCGCTGATGGCCAGCACCACAAACCAAAGCAGCATCACCGGACCGAATAATTTGCCCACGCCCTGTGTGCCGAAACGTTGCATCCCGAACAAGCCGATCAGAATCGCAATCGTGATGGGAATGACGTAAGGCTTGAGCACCGGCGTGGCGACATTCAACCCCTCCACCGCACTCAACACGGAGATCGCCGGCGTGATCATGCCGTCGCCGTACAACAATGCCGCGCCGAACAAACCCACGACGAGGATCACCTTTTGCAACCAACCGCGGGCAGGCCGCTTGACTAACTCCATCAAGGCGAGAATTCCGCCCTCTCCGTCGTGATCGGCGCGCAACACGAACACGAGATATTTGATCGCGATGACCAGAATCAACGCCCACGCCATCAATGAAAGCACGCCCAGCACGTTGGCCGGCGAAATTTCCATTCCGTAGCGGCCGTAAAAGCATTCCCGCAATGCGTACAACGGACTCGTGCCAATGTCTCCGTACACCACGCCCAGCGCAGTCAACGTCAGCAGCGCGAATCGTTTCCACTCGCTCCGCCTGCTGCCATTCCCGGATGCAGTCGCCGGAGTATCAGTGCGGGCGGCCATGTGTGCATTTCCAATTTACTCGACCCAATACTCGCACAGCCCGCCGTTCAGTCCGTAAACCGGATCGCTCTCCGGCTTGGCGACCTGGCGGATGTTTGCGAGCGCTTGCGTCCGTTCCTCGGGTGTGCCACGGCATAAATCATATTTAGCTGCGGGCGGATAAGCGCCCACGACGCGAAAATCCGAACTGCCGGTCAATCTCTGGTGCGCGGTCCCGGCCGGCAACACCGCCACGTCACCCGAGCGCAATTCAAGGTCCACGCCCTGCGGCCCTCCGAATTGCACCCGGCCATGCCCGCTGAAGACCCCCAACACTTCATGGGTCGTGCTGTGATAATGCGGAAAATCATAGATGCCATTCCGCCAGATGCCCTGCCAGCCATGCGCTTCAAAGGTGCGGGCCAGCACCGCGGCCGGATCGGATGATCCCACCGCCACCGCCGCCGGATAAATGAGTAACGGCCATCGCGGGTTGTTCGGAAACAAGCCATCGTCGCGTAACAGATAAGTTTTCAAGTCTTGCACGTGAATTCCGGGGTTAAGCAATTTCATGTTTTGCCCGCGCGACCGACATCAGGCTGTTTCGAACATAACCCACCACCGCCGCGCGTGCGCTGGCCGCAACCCTGAAACGCCTTCGGTTTTTTTCTGAACGGAAATCATCCCCTGACTCCGTTGCGCGAAAAACTTCCGTGGCCAAGATTAGTTGCAGCCACGCCTCGGCCCATCGCCCGCCGCACCCGATGTGCCGCGGGCGACTCGAATCCGGCGCTTCCTTGCGCCACCCGATGTCACGACTGCGAACGATCATCAGCACCATGGCCACCAAAAAACAAAAACAGGCCGCCCGCCAAAACATCAAGCAGGCGCAACGCGCCTGGCAGAAGAAATCCTCCGCCGCGCGCTCCCGCGCCCAACCAACCGGTCGCCAGCGCGCCAAACCCGCCACCCGTGGCAAGGGAGATTTTTACCACGTGGAAGTTCGGCCCCAATCCGAGTTTCAAACCTTTCGCACCCACGACGTCGGCAAGCCGGGCGACATCGAACGTGTCGCCGGCCAACGCCCCAGCGGTTCGTGGGACACGCAAAAATGGTTGATCGGCAAAAAACTCGCGCACGTGGTTAAGAACCATTTGGTCGCGGATGATCGCAAGGCGAAGAAAGTTCTGTCCGCTTTGGGTTCAACCCCGAAGAAAATCAAGGGCGACCGCTTCAAAGCCAAACCCCGCCCCAACGTGCCGGAAGCCGACAAACCAACCCCGGCCCAGAAACGCGCCCGCCGGAAGAACATCAAAAAGGCCCAAGCTGCCCGGCGCAAGAAGAGTTGAATCAAGTTCCGCCCCCTGCGCGGCCATGGTTTTTCAGAACACCGTCCGCGCCATCACCGTTCCCGCCACTCCCGTGAACACCAGCGCCACCAGCGCCATCAAGCCATCATGCGCCGTCAACGAAAGCCCAAACACCACGAGCGCCGCGCCTGCGGTGGTCGCGGCAAACGGCACCAGTTCCAACGGCGGCATCGTCGCCGCGATGCCGAGACAGACCAAAGAAATAATGCCCGCCCCGATGCCCCGAGTCAGAAGCGTCAGGCGCGGACGAAACAACCGATCCAACCCGCGCGCCGCGGGACGCAGCCGTTGCAGGGCGCGTTTGAAACGCCGCCGCGAAACCGTTCGTTGCACCAACCAGGCCGGCAACCAAAGCCGCTTGCGTCCGAACACCAACTGCCCCGCCGTCAACCACACCAGCAAGGCCATCGAAGTGGGCACGCCCGGGATTCCGCTGAGCGGGGAGACGGCGATGATCCCCGCGAGCAGCAACAAGGGACCGAAAGATTTTCGCCCCACCACGTCGAGGATCGTTCCCACCGCCACACCATCTCGACCCTTTGCCGCCTGATTCAACCGCCGCAGAAGTTGTTCGAGATTCGCGATGTCTTTTTCTTCGTTCATGTTGCGACGCGGCGGGTTGGCCCCAATGTAACGCAAAATCCGAAACCTGATCGAGCTGATTCCCGCGCGCAGTTCTTCCTGCTCATCCGCGCCCCAGCCGCAACGCGACGAAGCAAATGCCGACGCGAAACGCGACCGCACCGAAGCCCAGCGACTGGTTGCGCGCCATTGTCAAACGCCGGCGCCGCTGATGCCTCCGCCAACCATTCTGTTTGCGCTGCGTTAAAGGAACGTCAAACCGAGGCCTGGGGTTCTCGTCATGATGTTTCCTTGTTTTTACGCTTCAGGCGGACTTCGATCAGGTGCACGGTGCGGAGCGTCACCAGCGCCAACGCCGTGGCGCCGACCGCGAGCCAGATTTCCCGAACCGCGACGCCAATCCCGACGGCCGCGGTGAACAGCAACGTCGCCGCCGTGGTCAGACCGTGAATCAGGTTGCGATTGCCCTGCCGCAGAATGGTGCCTGCTCCGAGAAAGGCGACTCCGGCCACGATCGCTTCAATCACGCGAATCGGATCCGCTTGAATCACCCGGCTGCTGATGCTGGCTTCATAGCGTTCCACCAACAAATCCCCCAGCAACACCAACAAGGCCGCCGCGCCCGCGACCAGCATGTGCGTGCGCATTCCCGCCGGCTTGTCCGCCAACTCGCGCTCACAACCGATCACGGCTCCGAGCAACATCGCCACGGCGACATATCCCAAAACTTTCAGTTCCATGAACTGGTCCATAATGTTTTGCCTCCGCGCCCGCCGCATTCGCGCGCGCGGCGTTCAACTCGCCCCACTGTCCGAGCGGAGGCCGAAATCAACAAGCCACAGAACGTTGAAATTCACCTCCGAATTCGGCGGAGCGTCATTGAGTAATTTTCTGAGCCAATCCCGAAGCCGTCGCATCAGCACGACACAACACATTGCTTCGCAACATTTTTCTTAACAGTTTCATCAACCCGCCAATCAATCACCGCAGCACACCGCAGCCCGATTCGCGTCCGCCAAATCCGCCCGACGGCGCGGGTCGTTGCGCGATGCAATTCAGCGGCGAATAATCAGTTGCGCATCGCGCGTTCGTGAATGGGGCACTTCGCGACGATGCGCCGCCGCAAACCTGGAGTCTCAATGGAAAGGAAAGCGTGAGCCGGTGGCGCAGATTTTTCATCGTACAGCCAACACCATCGCGCGGGCAGCCATCGCCAGTGCGATGCTTCTTGGCGCTGCGGGTGGTTGGACGTGGCACGCGGTCTATTGGTCGCCGTACACGACGCGCGTGGGCATTCCACGAGAACAACCCGTTCCGTTCAGTCATAAGCATCACGTGGAGGGCTTGGGCATTGATTGCCGCTATTGTCACACCTCTGTCGAGACGTCCGCCATTGCCGGGCTGCCTCCCACGGAAACCTGCATGAGCTGTCATTCGCAACTCTGGACCGATGCGCCGTTGCTTGCGCCCGTGCGCGAAAGTTTCGCGCGACAGGAGCGCCTGCGCTGGAATCGGGTGCACGATCTCCCGGACTTCGCGTTCTTCAACCACAGCATTCACGTGAACAAAGGCATCGGGTGCGTCACCTGTCACGGGCCGGTGGATCAGATGCCGCTCGTGCGGCAGGAGCACACGCTGTTCATGAAGTGGTGTCTCGACTGTCATCGTGAACCAGAGAAGTTCATCCGCCCGCGGGAAGAAGTCTTTAACCTGAACTGGCAGCCGCCCACAAATCAGGTCGCATTGGGACGCGAACTGGTCGCGCGTTATGGGGTCAACACGACGCAACTCACCGATTGCAGCATGTGCCACCGATGAAACCGTTCGCCTCGCAAACTCCAGCATTTGATTTCGCGACGATCCGCGAGCGGTTGCGATCAGCGCACGGGCCGACGTTTTGGCGCAGTCTCGATGAAGTGGCGTGCACCCGGGAGTTCACGGAGTTTCTGCATCGCGAGTTTCCTGAACGCGCCTCGGAATGGTTGGAGGGACTCAATCGCCGCCATTTTCTGAAGCTGATGAGCGCGTCCCTCGCGCTGGCGGGACTCACGTCCTGCACGCGGCAACCGATCGAAAAGATCGTTCCCTACGTGAAGCAACCCGAGGAACTCGTTCCCGGCAAACCGCTGTTCTTCGCCACCGCGATGACGCTTGGGGGTTATGCCACCGGTCTGCTCGCGGAAAGTCACGAGGGGCATCCCACCAAGATCGAAGGCAACCCGGAGCATCCGATGAGTCTCGGCGCATCCAACGTGTTCCAACAAGCGTCGCTCCTTGACCTCTACGATCCCGATCGCTCCCAGGCCGTGTTAAACGGTGGTCAGATCAGCAGTTGGGAGGCGTTTCTCGCCACACTGCACGACGCGTTGCAACAGCAACGCAAACGCAACGGCGCAGGGCTGCGGATACTCACGGAAACGGTCACTTCGCCGACGCTGCACGCACAAATCAGGGCGGTGCTCGAACAATTTCCCGAGGCGCGCTGGCATCAATATGAGCCGGTCAATTGCAGCAACGTTCACGAAGGCGCGCGACTGGCGTTCGGAGAAATCGTTGCGCCGCAATACCGCTTCGACCGGGCGCGCGTGGTGCTGGCGTTGGATTCGGACTTCCTGTTCGCCCATCCGGCTGGACTGCGTTACACGCGCGATTTCATGAAACGACGCCGCGTGGCGACTCCCTCTCCTCCATCGGATGGAGGAGAGGGCCGGGGAGAGGAGGCGCGCTCCGAGGCGAACCGGCTCTACGTCGTGGAAACGACGCCCTCCGTCACCGGCTCGAATGCGGAT
>CAZKMR010000005.1:81472-83584 GCA_964553795.1 uncultured Bifidobacterium sp.
GAACCGGCTCTACGTCGTGGAAACGACGCCCTCCGTCACCGGCTCGAATGCGGATCATCGGCTGGCGTTGAGTGCGGACGCAATCGTGAGCTTCACCCGGGCGGTGGCGCGACGCATCGGCGCGGTTTCCGCCTCAGAAGAGGATCAGAGCCGACTCACGTCGGCTGCTACAACGAGATGGCTGTCCGCGCTGGTTCGTGACCTCCAACAGACTCGCAGTGCAAGCATCGTCATCGCCGGGGAGAATCAGCCACCCATCGTTCACGCGCTTGCTCATACGATGAACCAGTTCCTCGGCAATGTCGGTGAAACGGTTCACTACACCGCCAGTGCCGAAGCGCAGCCAGCAAGTCACGTCCAGTCGTTGCGCACGCTGGTGGATGATCTCAGGAGCGGAACGGTTGAACTGCTCGTAATGCTCGGCGGGAATCCCGTTTACAATGCGCCCGCCGATCTTGATTTCGCGGCGAACCTTGCGAGGGCCAGGTCGCGCGTTCATCTCAGCCCCGACGTCAATGAAACTTCGGCGCTCTGCCAGTGGCACATTCCGCAGAGTCATTACCTCGAATCCTGGAGCGACGCGCGGGCGTATGACGGCACGACTTCAATCATTCAGCCGCTTATTCTTCCGCTCTACGCCGGAAAGTCAGCCCACGAGGTGCTTGATGCATTTTTGCGACAACCGGTGCGCAGCGATTACGACATCGTTCGCGATTACTGGCGCGCACAGAACATCTGGTCCGATTTTGAGAAAGTTTGGCGACGCGCACTGCACGACGGGTTGATCACGGATAGCGCGCTGCCAGAACGGAACGTTTCGTTGCGCGCCTTCGCCCTCACCCCGGCGCTCTCCACCGGGGAGAGAGAGAATCGTTCGTCGTCTCTCGAAAGCTCGGACGACGGAATTCGCGGGGGTGTGGTGGACAAAGTGCAGAACGCACAATCGCTTTCCCCTCTCCCACTCGAAATCACCTTCCGCCCCGATCCGACCATCTGGGACGGCCGCTTCGGCAACAACGGCTGGTTGCAGGAACTGCCCAAACCCGTGACCAAACTCGTGTGGGACAATGCCGCGCTGATCAGCCCGGCGCTCGCAGAGGAGCAATCGCTCTCGAACAGCGACATGGTGGAATTGGAATCCGCCGGTCGCAAACTGAGGCTGCCCGTTTGGATCACTCCGGGACAGGCGCGAGATTCAATTACCATTCATCTCGGTTACGGCCGGACTCGTGTTGGCCGCGTCGGTGAAAAAGCGGGATTCAACGCCTATGCTTTGCGCACTTCCGACAATCCATGGAGCATCAACAATGTCACCCTGCAAAAAGCCAGTGCGCGTTATCAGTTGGTAACAACCCAAACGCACCGGGTCATTGATTCCGAGGCGCGACAGATTTATCGCGAAGGCACGTTGAGCGAGTTTCTCGCCAACCCCGAGTTCGTGCAGCGTAGCGTCGAAGCGCCGCACGAGCACGAGACGCTGTTTAATCCCGCGGAACATCACTACGACGGCCATCGCTGGGGCATGGCCATTGATTTGACCGCGTGCATCGGTTGCAACGCCTGCGTGCTCGCGTGCCAGTCCGAAAACAACATTCCCGTTGTCGGCAAAGCGCAGGTCGCGATGGGACGCGAGATGCATTGGATTCGCGTGGACAGCTACTTTTCCGGCGCACTCGACGCACCGCGCCTCCGGCATCAACCCGTGCCGTGCATGCATTGCGAGAACGCGCCGTGCGAACTGGTGTGCCCCGTGGCGGCGACGTTGCACGACAAGGAAGGGCTGAACCTCCAGGTTTACAACCGTTGCATCGGCACGCGTTATTGCTCGAACAACTGTCCCTACAAAGTGCGCCGGTTCAATTTCCTGCAATACGCCGACGAGCACACGCCAAGTCTCAAGCCAATGCGCAATCCGAATGTGACGGTGCGTTCGCGCGGCGTGATGGAGAAATGCACCTATTGCATCCAACGCATCAGCGCCGCGCGGATTCAGGCCAAGCTGGAAGACCGTCCGATTCGCGACGGCGAAATCCGCACCGCCTGCCAGCAGGCGTGTCCGGCGGAGGCCATTGTGTTCGGCGACATCAGTGATCCCAACAGCCGCGTCTCTCG
>CAZKMR010000005.1:83684-85039 GCA_964553795.1 uncultured Bifidobacterium sp.
CCGATGGACTCGAACACAAAAGATTATCCGAAGTCTCCGCTCGGCTACCCGGCGGAGTTGATTCGGCCGGGTGAAACCTGCGAATCGGTCACGGAAACCATCGGTTCAATTGTGCTGACGCGGAAACATCCGCGCAGTTGGTTGGTGGGGTTTGCCATCGCGTTTGCGTTGCTGATGTTGTTCTTCGCCGCCATCGCCTGGTTGTTCTACAAGGGCGTCGGCATCTGGGGCATCAACGTTCCGGTCGCCTGGGGATTCGCCATCGTCAACTTCGTGTGGTGGATCGGCATCGGCCACGCCGGCACGTTCATCTCCGCCATTTTGCTGTTGCTGCATCAAAAATGGCGCACGTCCATCAACCGCTTCACCGAAGCCATGACGCTGTTCGCGGTCGCGTGCGCGGGAATGTTTCCGCTGTTGCATCTGGGCCGACCGGAAGTGTTCTTCTGGATTCTGCCTTATCCGGACACGATGGGTTTGTGGCCGCAATTCCGCAGTCCGCTGGTGTGGGATGTGTTCGCTGTCAGCACCTATTTCACGGTGTCGCTCATCTTCTGGTACGCCGGCTTGATCCCCGATGTCGCCACGTTGCGCGACCGGGCCAAAACTCGCGCGAAGCAAATCATCTACGGCATGATGGCGCTCGGCTGGCGCGGTTCGGCACGCCATTGGCAGCATCATCAAATGGCTTACCTGCTGCTCGCCGGCTTGGCCACGCCGCTCGTACTTTCGGTTCACAGCGTCGTGAGTTTTGATTTCGCGGTATCCGTGCTGCCCGGCTGGCATTCGACCATCTTCCCGCCTTACTTCGTCGCGGGCGCAATCTTCTCCGGCTTCGCGATGGTCCTGAACATCGTCATTCCCGTTCGCAAACTCTATCATCTCGAAAGCGTCATCACGATGCGCCACCTGAACAATGCCGCGAACGTGATGCTCGCGACCGGCATGATGGTGAGCTACGGCTATCTGATGGAGGCATTCATGGCGTGGTACAGCGACGACATCTTCGAGCAATACATGATGGCCAACCGCGCCTTCGGCCCGTACGGCTGGGTGTTTTGGGGATTGATGCTGTTCAACGTGATCGTGCCGCAGGCGCTCTGGTCGCGACGCGTGCGCACCAACCTCGTCGCGCTGTTTCTCGTCGCGCTCGCCGTGAATGTCGGCATGTGGCTCGAACGCTTCGTCATCGTCATCACCAGTCTGCATCGCGACTTCGTGCCGTCGTCATGGAGCATGTTCACTCCCACTTTCTGGGATTGGGCCACGTTCTTCGGCAGCATCGGACTGTTCCTCACGCTGCTGTTCCTGTTCATCCGTTTCCTGCCGATGATTTCCATCTCGGAAGTGCGTGA
>CAZKMR010000005.1:85139-92453 GCA_964553795.1 uncultured Bifidobacterium sp.
GCTCATGAGCACGGCTATCGCTGCATGGACGCGTACACGCCGTTTCCGGTCGCGGACCTGCCCGCCGCACTCGGTCACAAACAAACGCCGATGCCGCTCATCGTTCTGATCGGAGGCATCATCGGAGCATCCGGCGGTTACTTCCTGCAATGGTATGCGACCGTCGTGGACTATCCACTGAACATCGGCGGGCGGCCGTTCCACAGTTGGCCGGCGTTCGTTCCCATCACGTTTGAATTCACGGTTCTGTGCGCTGCCCTGTTCGCCATCATCGGCATGCTGGCGCTGAATCGCCTGCCGCAACCGCATCATCCAGTGTTCAACGTGCCTGAGTTTGAGCGCGCTTCCACGGACAGGTTCTTTCTGTGCATCGAGGCGCGCGATCCGAAGTTTGATCTGGCGGCGACGCGGGGATTCCTGAAGAGCTTCAAGCCGGAATCGGTGAAGGAGGTGGCGGTGTGAGAACATACGAGGATAGAGAATGGAAGATGGAAGATGGAAGCGGGCCGCGCGTCCGAACGCGATTTCCATCCTCCATCCTCTATCTTCTATTCTCGTTCCTTTTGATCACCGGCTGCCGTCGCGACATGTTCGATCAACCGCGGTCAAAGCCGCTTGGGGCAAGCGGCTTCTTCTCCGACGGCGCGGCTTCGCAGCCGCTGCCGCCGAACACAGTGGCCCGCGGCTATCTGCGCGATGACGAAGCATTCTACCGCGGTGCGATCGGGACAAACCTCATCATCGAGTTTCCATTTTCGATCACGCGCGAAATCCTCCGACGCGGCCAGGAACGTTTCGAGATTTACTGCGCGGCCTGTCACGGAAGGACGGGCGATGGCAACGGAGTGATTGTTCAACGCGGTTTTCCCGCGCCGCCGTCGTATCACACGGAACGTCTCCGCGCCGCGCCGGTCGGCCATTTCTACGATGTGATGACGCGCGGCTTTGGCGTGATGTATTCGCAAGCCTCGCGCGTTCCGCCGAATGATCGCTGGGCCATTGCGGCGTACATCCGCGCCCTGCAACTCAGTCAACACGCGCAACCCACGGACATTCCGGCAGACCAACGCGCCAAACTGGAGGGCCGACAACCATGAACGAAGTCGTTCGCGCCAAACTGAGTCGCCTGCAACGCATCGGGCTGTTTGTTGGCGCAATCGGGCTTGTCGCATGCGGACTCGGGCTGGCGTTGCAGCCGCGGCAGTTCTTCAGTTCGTATCTCATCGGGTATGCGTTCTGGCTGGGTCTGTCATTGGGCTGCTTCGGCGTGACCATGATTCATCATCTGACTGGCGGACGCTGGGGCTTTGTGACGCGCCGGTTTCTGGAAGCGGGCTTCATGACGCTGCCGTTGATGGCCGCGTTGTTCATCCCACTGCTCTTCGGATTGCGCGAACTCTATCCGTGGACCAACTCCGAGATTGTGGCCGCAAGCGAAGTTCTCCAGCGCAAAGCGATTTACTTGAACGCGCCGTGGTTTTACGCGCGGACTGCAATCTTCTTTGCGCTCTGGCTGGGGATGGCGTTCCTCCTGCGCAAATGGTCGCTGCAACAAGATGCCACACCTGATCCTGCGCCGACCATCCGGCTGCGCACGTTGAGCGGTCCGGGCATCGTCATCTATGCGCTGACCGCGACGTTTGCGTTTGTGGACTGGGTGATGTCCATCGAGCCGAAATGGTTCTCCACCATCTTTCCGGTCATCATCGTGATTGGCCAGATTCTGACGGCGTTCGCCTTTGTCACCCTGTTGCTCGCCTGGTTTCGCAACGAACCACCATTCCGTGACGTGGTGGTGACCAAGCATTTTCACGATCTTGGCAATCTGTTGCTGGCGTTCGTGGTGTTTTGGACCTACGTGAGTTTTTCCCAGTTCCTCATCATCTACTCGGGCAATCTGCCGCGCGAGATTGACTGGTATCTGCACCGCATCGCCGGTGATTGGAAGTGGGTCGTCGGGCTGCTGGCATTGTTCCATTTCTTTGTCCCGTTCTTCCTGTTGCTGTTCCGCCTGATGAAGCAAAGCGTCGCGCGGCTGGCGACGATTGCGGCGCTCATTTTCGGTGTACACATCGTCGAAGTGTTCTGGGTGATCAAACCCAGCTTCTTCCCGGACGGCGTGACGATTCATTGGCTGGATTTCGCGGCCGTATTGGGTTTGGGCGGCGTCTGGTTGGCGCTGTTCGCCAGGAATCTGAACCGTCACGCGCTGCTGCCGCAGAACGATCCTCGCACCGAATATGCAACCACCCAACTCGCTCATGCAAAGTAACGCGCCAAGGGAATCCGTCTCCGCCGAAGCGCTGCGCCGCAAACACGAAAGCGCGAATCCGGCGGTGCGATGGATTGCGTTCGCCGCAGGGCTGGTGGTGTTCATGATGGTGGGAAGCCTCGTGACCATCTGGTTCGCGATGGGCAGCTTGTCGAAATCGCGTCCGCTCGACCCGACCGCTGCCGCGCGCGGTATTCTCACCACGACCAACCAGGAAGTGTTGCAGCGATTTCCCGGACCGAATTTGCAGACCGATCCGCGCGAGGATTTGCTCGCGTTGCGTGCGCGGGAGCAGGCGCAACTGACCACCTACGGCTGGGCGGATCGAACCAATGGCATCGTCCGCATTCCCATCGAACGGACGATGGAGTTGATTCTCGAACGCGGCTTGCCAACGCGCGCCAGCAACGCGCCGGCCCGCGCCGGGAAATCGAGTTTGGAATTGATTCAAGAGAAAGCGCTGGAGCGATGAGATATTCAATCGAGAGGACAGGTTCATGTTGCATATGCAACATGATGGTGGCCGCCGTGTTTTTGGCGCAAATCGCCCTCGTGGCCGCCCCTGCCAATTCGTTGTCCGACGAGCAACTGCTTCAGATCAAATTCGATCAAAAACTCAACCACCAGGTTTCCCTCGACCTGTCGTTTCGAGATGAGAACGGGCGCAGCGTCCAACTCGCTGACTATTTCGGGCGCAAGCCGGTGATTCTGATTCTCGGCTACTACGGTTGTCCGATGCTTTGCACGCTCGTGCTCAATGGCGCGGTGGAAGGCTTGCAGGACTTGAAAGCTGATGTCGGCAATGAGTTCGAGATCATCAATATCAGCATTGATCCGGCGGAGACAACGGACCTCGCCAACGCGAAGAAGCGGACTTATCTCAAGCGGTATGGGCGGACGCACGCCGCGGATGGCTGGCATTTCCTGACGGGCGACGAGGCAGCCATCAAGCAGCTCGCGGATGAAGTGGGTTTTCGCTACGCGTACGACGCGAGCATCAAGGAATATGCGCATCCGAGCGGTCTGATCATTCTGACCCCCGAGGGAAAGGTGTCGCGCTACTTGTTCGGCGTGAACTATCCGGCGAAGGAGTTGAACGCGGCCCTGCAGGAAGCCGACGCGCGCAAGATTGGTTCACCAATCCAACAACTCATTCTGCTGTGCTTTCACTACAGCCCGCTCACCGGCAAGTACGGCAATCTCATCATGGCCGCGGTGCGCGCGAGCGGAGCAATCACGCTGGTCGCCTTGGGCGCAACCGTGTTCGTGCTGGCGCGCCGTCGCCGCAATCAATCCGCGCGGGAGGGTTCGCGATGACATTCCCGCTCTTACCCGAGCAGGCTTCAACCACCGCGGCGCAGGTGGATTATCTGTATTTTTTCCTGACCGCCGTGAGCGTGTTCTTCCTCGTGATCATCTTTGGGCCGATGCTGTTCTTCCTGTTCAAATACCGCCAGGGCAACCCGGCCAATCGCGCCCCGATTCGCGTTTCAACCATGAAGATCGAGATCATCTGGACCGTCATCCCGCTGCTCCTCGCGATGGGGATTTTTGCCTGGGGCGCGCACGTCTATTTCACCATTCAAGTGCCACCGACCGACGCGCTGGAAATCAACATCGTCGGCAAACAATGGATGTGGAAGGCGCAACATCAGGAAGGCAATCGCGAGATTAACGAATTGCACATTCCGGTCGGGCGCACCGTCAAACTCACACTGGCGTCCGAGGACGTGATTCACAGTTTTTATGTCCCGGCGTTTCGCGTGAAGCAGGATGTCGTGCCGGGGCGCTTCGTCACGCTCTGGTTCAAGCCCACACGCGTTGGCCGTTACCATTTGTTCTGCGCCGAGTTTTGCGGCTCGGACCACTCGAAGATGACGGGAACAATTCACGTGCTGCCGCCGGCGGATTACGAGGCCTGGCTCGCCCGCGGTGGCACGCAGGATTCGCTCGCGCAATCCGGCGCGCGCCTGTATCGCACACTCGGTTGTAGTGGTTGTCACGAGGGCACGGGCACGGTGCGCGCGCCACGACTGGAGGGGCTTTACGGCAGAACCGTTCCGCTCGCGAACCAGCGATTCGTTCTCGCGGACGACCGATACCTGCGCGATTCCATCCTGTTGCCGCAGTCCGAAATCACTGCCGGCTACGAACCACTGATGCCGACGTTTCAAGGCCAGATCACGGAGGAGGAGTTGTTTCAGTTGATCGCCTACCTCAAAAGCCTGGCGCTGGCGCAACCGGAGGCGGCGAAATGAGAATTCTCCATTCCATGTGCGCGCTGTGTGCGCGAGTTTGGGTTGCCCTTTCAGGGCGAAACATCTTATGTCGGACTTCATCCGAGGGCGTTGCCCTCGGCTACTATGGGATAGGCCTTTGGCCTGAAATGACCCTCGCAGCGCATTGTGTCGCAGTTACAGCTTTATTCCCTCGTCTCGCAACGGATCGTCTCACAACAGAACACCTCGCGGTAGAGCGTGTCGCGGCGATGCCTGTCTCGTTCGGACATCGCCTGAAAGGCGAGTGCCATCGTAGCCGAGGGCAACGCCCTCGGTGGGTGATCCCCCACATGTGGTTTTGCCCTGTAAGGGCAATCCAAATCCCTTCATCACTGGCGTATGCTCCAAACATCGTGCGCCTCATCCGCGTTCTACCGAGAACATGATCGCAAAGATTCCCACCTCCGGACGCGAGCCCCGCGAACCCGTCGCACCCCAGGAAAACTATCTTAACGCGAATCACACCGTCGCCTCGTGGTTGTTCACGACCGACCACAAACGCATCGGGTTGCTCTATCTGTTCTCCATCATTGTCTTTTTCTTCATCGCTGCGGCGGCGGCCGGATTGATGCGACTGGAACTCATTACCCCGCAAGGCGACCTCGTGTTGTCCGAGACTTACAACAAACTCTTCACGGTTCACGGTGTGTTGATGGTCTGGTTCTTCCTGATTCCGTCCATCCCGGCGGTCCTCGGAAACTTCGTCATCCCGATGATGATTGGCGCGCGCGATGTGGCGTTTCCCAAACTGAATCTGTTGAGCTGGTATCTGTTCATGGCGGGCGGCTTGATTGCACTGCACGCGATCATCATCGGCGGGGTGGATACGGGGTGGACGTTTTACACGCCTTACAGCAGCACCTACTCGAACTCGCACGTTGTCGAGATGGCAGCGGGCATTTTCATCGCAGGCTTCGGCTCGATTCTCACCGGGCTGAATTTTCTCATCACCATACAGAAAATGCGCGCGCCGGGGCTGACGTGGTTTCGCATGCCGCTGTTTCTCTGGTCCATGTATGCGACGAGCATGATACTCGTGCTGGCGACGCCGGTCCTGGCCATCACGCTCGCGTTGATGGCGCTGGAGCGCGTCTGGAACATCGGCATTTTTGATCCGAAGCTCGGCGGCGATCCGGTGTTGTTCCAACACCTTTTCTGGTTCTATTCGCATCCGGCGGTTTACATCATGATCCTGCCGGGCATGGGCGTGGTGAGCGAAGTCATCACCTGTTTTTCGCGCAAAAAAATCTTCGGCTACCATTTCGTGGCATTTTCCAGCGTCGCGATTGCGGTCATCGGATTTCTGGTGTGGGGACATCACATGTTCGTGAGCAGCCAGTCCATTTATGCGGGCATGGTGTTCTCGATCCTGAGCTTCATTGTCGCCGTGCCGTCGGCCATCAAAGTCTTCAACTGGACGGCCACGCTGTATCGCGGCTCGATCTCGTTCGAGACGCCGATGCTTTACGTGCTCGGCTTCATTGGCCTGTTCACCGTGGGCGGGTTGACTGGACTATTCCTCGCGGCGCTGGCGGTGGACGTGCATGTGACGGATACGTATTTCGTCGTGGCGCATTTCCATTACATCATGGTCGGCGGCATGGTGACGGCGTTCATGGGCGGACTACACTTCTGGTGGCCGAAAATCACGGGCCGCATGTATCCGGAAAAACTCGGGCAACTCGCGGCGCTGATCATGTTCATCGGGTTCAACCTGACGTTCTTTCCGCAATTCCTGATGGGCTACCTCGGCATGCCGCGGCGCTATCATGCCTATCCAGAGGAATTCCAGATTTATCATGTGCTTTCGACGGCGGGCGCTTCGATCCTAGGCGTCGCGTACGTGTTGCCGATGGTTTACCTCGTGTGGTCGCTCTTCTATGGCAAAAAAGCGTCTGGGAATCCCTGGCGCGCGACGGGTCTCGAATGGACCACACCGTCGCCTCCGCCCCAACACAATTTCCACAGCACACCCGTCGTCACCGAGGAAGCCTATGAGTATCCGCCGTTGACGGAGAAAGGAGAACCGTTGTGACATTCACTCTCACTCGAAAACAGCAGCGGACTCTGTTCAGCATTACTTCGGGTAACAAGGCCGCAGGCCTAAACCATCGTAGCCGAGGGCAACGCCCTCGGTTTCCGATTCCCCCCAGTCCTTTCGCCCTGAAGGGGCGATCCTATCTCCGTTTGCGCATCGCGCCATTTGGCCTGCCCTTTCCGGGCGCGATTACTTTGATGACGGACTACCGAGGGCGTTGCCCTCGGCTACAATGGAGCAGACCGTTGGTCTGCCACGACCAATCTCCGCGATGCGGTCCACAGCATTCGGAAAGCAAACTTTGTTCAACCGATCAATCTCATGCCTGAACGTTCTCCCATCGTCGCGGAACAATTCGAAGACGCCCGCCAGCAATATGAAGTGGCCAACCTCGGCATGTGGACGTTTCTGGCAACTGAGGTCCTATTCTTTGGCGGGCTGTTCATGGCTTACATCGTCTATCGTGGTTTTTATTTCGACGGTTTTGCGGCCGGCAGCCAACAAACCAATCTGCTGTTTGGCACGCTGAACACCGCGATTTTGCTCACGAGCAGTTGGACGATGGCCCTGGCCGTGCATGCCGCGCAAGAAGGCAAAACCAAATCCACCGTGCGGTATCTGCTGTTCACGTTGCTGTTCGCCGCCGGGTTTCTCGTGGTGAAAGCATTCGAGTATCACGAAGATTTTGTGAAGCATCTTGTCCCCGGCCCAAACTTCGATCCAAA
>CAZKMR010000005.1:92553-106689 GCA_964553795.1 uncultured Bifidobacterium sp.
AGTATCACGAAGATTTTGTGAAGCATCTTGTCCCCGGCCCAAACTTCGATCCAAAACTGCCGCAGTCCACGCAGCTCTTCTTCTGGCTCTACTGGGCCATGACCGGGTTGCACGCCATTCACGTCACCGTCGGAATCGGTTTGATCGCCGTGATCGCCGTGCTCGCCCGACGCGGGAAATTCTCCTCCGAGTATTCCACGCCGGTGGAGATGACCGGCCTGTACTGGCACTTCGTGGACCTGGTGTGGATTTTTCTTTATCCGTTGCTTTACCTGATTGATCGCCACGCATGAACGCTCACGGACCAACGAAGAAACTGCTGTTCGCCGTCTGGCTCGCCCTGTTGGTGTTGCTGTTCGTGACCTGGCTCGTGGCGGAATTCGATTTCGGCCGTTGGAACATCCTCGTCGCCATGACGGTGGCAGTCGTGAAAGCATTGCTCGTCGTGATCATCTTCATGCACGTGTGTTACAGCGCAAAGTTGACGTGGATCTTTGTCGCCACGGGGTTCTTTTGGTTGTTCCTCATGGTCGTGTTGACGATGGGAGATTATTTGACGCGCGGCGGCCTCGGCGGCTAACCGTGGCAAATTACGACAGAAACTTAGAACACAACGCCTGCATCGGTTATAGTGGGGCAGCGTATGAAACAGGGTGATCGCATACCAAACGTTTCCAACCTCGCCTATCTCGAAGCATTGTATGCTGCGAGCGGGCGCGATCCAGAATCTGTGCCCGCGGAATGGCGCGATTATTTTACCGCCACCGGCCACGCCAATGGCGGCGTGCAATTGGCGCCGTCCTTCCAGCCGCGCAGCGTGTTCAATCCCGGATCAGGTGTGCCCGTCCCGGCGCCGGAGTTTCCGCCCAATCCCCAGGCGACCACGCTCAGCGACCGGCTCTATCAACTGGTGCGCAATCATCGTGTGCGCGGCCACAATATCGCCGCCATCGATCCGCTGGGAAAAAAGCGCCCGTGCCCGCCCGAATTGGAATTGGACCTCTACGGATTCAGCGAGAGCGAACTGAATCTGCTCGTCAACACGCCGACATTGTTCTTCGATGAACCGCTCACAATTCGCGAAATTTTCCAGCGCTTGCGGAATACCTATTGCCGTTCCATCGGCGTGCAATACATGCACATTGACGATCTTGCCGCGCGGCAATGGTTACAACGGCGCATGGAACGGTCGCAGAATCGCCTGCCACTTTCCCGCCGCGAACAACTGCGGATTCTGACGCGCCTGACCGACGCGGTAATCTTTGAGGAATTCCTGCGCAAAAAGTTTCTCGGCGCAAAAACTTTTTCCCTCGAAGGCTGCGAAACGTTGTTGCCGCTGCTCGATCTCGCGATTGAAAAGGCCGGGCGACAGGGCGTGCGGAAAATTGTCATCGGCATGGGTCACCGCGGTCGACTCAACGTGCTGGCACACATTCTGGGCAAGAGCGTCTGTGATATTTTTCGCGAGTTCGCCGACGCCGAACCGGAATTGTGGCAGGGCCGCGGCGACGTGAAATATCATCTCGGCCACAGCGGCGCATGGACCACCGCCACCGGACGCACCATCAAGCTCTCGCTCTGCTTCAATCCCAGTCATCTCGAATTCGTTGATCCGGTCGTGCTTGGTCGCGTGCGCGCGCATCAGGATCGCTGGAACGACCGGGAGCGTCGCCGGGTGTTGGGCATTGTCATTCACGGCGACGCGGCGTTTGCCGGCGAAGGCGTGGTGCAGGAAACCCTCAATCTCGCGCAATTGCCCGGTTATGGCGTGGGCGGCACACTGCATATCATCGTCAACAACCAGATTGGTTTCACAACACCGCCCGAGGAAGGTCGCTCCACCGCCTACGCCACGGATGTCGCGCGCATGTTGCAGGCGCCCATCTTTCATGTGAACGGCGAAGACCCGGAAGCCGTCGCACAAGTGGTGCAACTCGCCATGGATTATCGGCAGGAATTCCAGACCGACGCCTTCATCGACATGTATGGCTATCGGCGCTTCGGCCATAACGAAACGGACGAACCGACGTTCACGCAGCCGTTATTATATCGCGCCATCAATGATCGTCCCGACGTGCGCGAGGGTTATCTCGAACATCTGCTCGAACACAAAAACGTCACGCGCGAAGAAGCCGACGAACTCAGTAAAAGGCGGCACGACAAACTGGAACAGGAATTGAAAGCGGCGCGCACTGACAAATGCGACACCGCGCGCCCGCCCGCCGGAGTCTGGGAGAATTACACGGGCGGCCCGGAGCCGCGCGATGAACCCGAAACCGGCGTCAATCAGGATCGCCTCGCGGAATTGCTGCGCCAACTGGCCACCGTGCCGACAGGGTTTCATGTGCATCCGAAACTCGAACGCGGCTTGAAAGCCCGCGCGGAAATGGCCGCCGGCGAACCGCCACTCGATTGGGCCTCCGCCGAGGCGCTCGCGTTGGCGACGCTCGCCACCGACGGCGTGCGGATTCGACTGACCGGTCAGGACACGGGGCGCGGCACGTTCAGTCAACGCCACGCCGTGCTTTACGATCAGGAGAACGGCTATCCCTTCATTCCGTTGCAACACTTGTCGGACTCGCAAGCCTCGGTGGAGATTCGCAACAGCCCGCTCTGCGAAACCGGCGCGCTCGGGTTTGAATACGGTTACAGTCTCGATTCGCCGGACGCGCTCGTGTTGTGGGAAGCGCAGTTCGGCGACTTTGTCAACGCGGCACAGGTGATCTTGGACCAGTTCATTTGCAGTGCCGAAGACAAATGGCGCCGCCTGTCCGGCCTCGTGCTGTTGTTACCGCACGGCTTCGAAGGCATGGGCCCGGAACATTCCAGCGCGCGTCTCGAACGATTCCTCACGCTCGCGGCCGAGAATAACATTCAAGTCGTGCAACCCAGCACGCCCGCGCAGTATTTCCATGTGCTGCGCCGGCAATCCGTGCGCCGCTGGCGCAAACCGTTGGTGGTGTTCACGCCGAAAAGTTTGTTGCGCCATCCGGAGGTTGTCTCACCGCTGGCGGCCTGCGTGAGCGGACGCTTTCAGCGCGTCATTGCCGATGAATCGCACGCCACCCGGGCGCAACGGGTCTTGCTTTGCAGCGGGAGAATTTATTACGAACTGACCGCGTATCGCGAGGAACACCAACGCGAGAACGTGGCCATTGTCCGGCTGGAGCAGCTTTATCCGTTGCAGGCGGACTTGTTGGATACCGCGCTGAAGCCGTGCGCGGACGGCACACCGGTGTTCTGGGTGCAGGAAGAGCCCGCCAACATGGGCGCGTGGCGCTATCTGCATGACCGGTTCGGCAAGAAATTGCTCGGGCGTTTTCCGTTCGCGCTGGTCAGCCGGTCCGAATCCGCCAGCCCCGCGACCGGTTCGGCGCAGGCGCACAAAGTGGAACAAGCGCAACTGGTGGCCCGCGCGTTCAGCGATCGCGAACCGGATAGGGACGACGTATTGACCAAAAAGAAATCTCCAGACGGGGAATCGGACCGCAACGAATCCAAACCCAGCGAAAAAAAAGGGAAATAATTATGGCATTCCAATTGAAAATTCCGGAAGTCGGCGAGTCCATCAGCGAAGTACAGATTAGCGAATGGCTCAAGTCCGAGGGCGACGAGGTGAAGCCCGATGAAGCCGTTGCGGTCATTGACTCGGAGAAAACAACGTTCGAACTGCCCGCGCCCAAGGGCGGGCGGTTGACGAAGATTCTGCATCAGGCCGGCGATACGGTGAAGGTCGGTGCCGCCGTGGCTGAACTTGAAACCAATGGCCAATCCGAAAAAGCCGATGCCGCGGACGAAGACCGCAAATCCAAATCCGAAGCGAAACCGGCGGAAACAACGGAAGCCAAGCAGACCGAGAAACCGAAACCAGAGCACAAGGCCGCGGAGAAAGATTCGGATGAATCGTCCGCTCCGGCGGAATCAAAAAGCTCCACGGAGAAACCCAGGAGAAAATCGACTCAAGCGACCTCACGCGCCGAATCCAAACCGGAACGCCAGCGCGAAGCCGAGCCGGAAACATCACCGGACGAGAAGAGCTCTTCGACCTCCGATGCGCGAGAAACGTCCGAGCCCGCCGGCGAACGGGAGGAGGAAGTTGTGCCCATGACGATGTTGCGGCGCACCGTCGCGCGACGGTTGGTGGAGGCGCAACAGACGATGGCGATGCTGACCACCTTCAGCGAGGTGGACATGTCCGCCACGCAGGCGTTGCGCAAGGAATACGGCGAACGCTTCGAGAAACGTTACGCAGTTAAACTCGGCTTGATGTCGTTCTTCGTGAAAGCGGCGGTCGATGCGCTGAAACAGTTTCCCAAACTCAACGCCGAGATTCGCGACCAGGACATCGTGTATCGCAATTACTTCGACATCGGCGTGGCCATCGCCACCGAGCGCGGGCTGGTGGTGCCGGTGTTGCGAAATGCCGAACGATTGAGTTTCGCCGAACTGGAAAAAGCAATTGGCGAGTTCGCGCAACGCGCCCGCGACACCAAACTCAAACCAGTCGATCTCGAAGGCGGCACGTTCACCATCACCAACGGCGGCGTGTTCGGTTCGCTCTTATCCACGCCGATCATCAATCCGCCGCAAACAGGCATTCTCGGCATGCACACCATTCAGGAGCGGCCCGTAGCGATCGACGGACAAGTGGTCGTGCGCCCCATGATGTATCTGGCGCTCAGCTACGATCACCGGTTGGTGGACGGGCGCGAAGCGGTGTTGTTTTTGCGTCGCATCAAGGAAGCGATCGAAAATCCGGCCCGCCTGTTGATTGAGATTTAACTTCAAATTCAGTGCCCGGGCAAAATCCCGGCACCGAATCGAGTCGCGCCATCGGCCCGGCTCACCCATGGTTTTCAATGGAAGAGCCAAAACAAAAAGGTCGCAAGTGGAGGCGGCGCCTGCTCGGGTTGCTCGGCGTCGCGCTGCTCGGCGTGGTGGCGTTGCCGCTCTGGTTTCCCTGGGTGCTGAAACCGGTGCTGCGACATTTCGACCTTACCTACGCGGAATATCAGCGCCTCGGTTACACCCGGTTTGCACTGCAAGACGTCGCCGGGAGCTGGAGCAACACGCATTTGTCCGTGCAAGAATTGAAATGCGTGTTGCCGACAACTTACGTGTGGAATCATTTCCTGCGCCGAACCAATGCCGTGCCGCTGGTGGAACTCCGCGGCGGCGCATTGACGGTGGCAGCACCGGCGGAAACGGCACCCACCGAACCGGCGGAACCCACCGGCTCGCTCCATCAGACGCTCAATCGTATCACGCGCATTGCCGCATCGCTCGACCAGTGGTTGCCGGTGCTGGTGCTGACGAATGGTTCGATTCAGGTGGCCTCCAACCACTTCACACTGCCGTACGCGACGTGGCGCGATGCGCGATTGGAAACCCTGGTCGGTCTGCCGCCCAACCAGGGCCAAATCGATGTCGCGATTCAACTAAACGAAACCTCGGGCCTTCAGGTTCAGGCGACCTCGGATCACTACGATTCCCGGGTGGCAGGTGAATTCTCGCGGAAAGACTCAACCTGGAATTGGAACGGCAACGCGCGTTGGCGCACGAATCAATTCGAACTCACGGCCCAAATCGCGCCAACCGGATGGTGGCCCGCCCAAGCGCAAATCAAGAGTCCCCAATTATCGCTGCCGGCGGATTTGATTCATCTGGACGGCTACCGCGAACTGACTGCGGCGGTGACCCTCAACGTGGTCTCGAATCAATTCGCTTTGGAAGCGAGCGGTCGGGCGCAGCCGCAGGAGCGATTCCTCCGGCGCGGATTCTCGCCGGCGAACTTCACCGTCGCCGTTCAAGGCGATCCAGACTCCTTTCGCGTGCGGCAACTCGACATCGCGGCGCCGTGGTTGGATGCGAACCTGACCGACACTGTGGGCCTGACCTGGCGCGGCGAATTGTTGGCGAACCCCGCGCTCCTTCAGGTGGCGGGTGATCTCGGCAAATTTCCGGGCGCGCAGTTGGCCGGTCAATTTGCCGGCGCGCTGCGCGTGCGGCCCCGCGGGTTGTGTTCCCCCACAGCGCAGTTCAACCTGACCGTCACTAACGCACAGGTGAAACGCTTCGCCGCCGAGACGCTTGCCGTGCGCGGCGAATTTGCCGCTCCGCGCCTCAAACTCGAGGCAGGCCACGCCCGTTTGGCCGACGGCTCGGTTCTGGATGTCACGGGCGGATTCGATTTCGACACGCAGGAGATTGTCAGCGGGGCGTGGGAATTCACCGGCGATCTGCCGAAACAATTCTTGCCGCGATTGCGTTACCACGAACTTTCCACTTCCGGGCAAGCGCACGGGCCGCTCACCAATCTAACGCACCGGGGCGCAGTTCGGGTGCAGGATTACCACCTCGCGCCATTGCGCCCGCTCGACGCGGAGATGCGTTGGCAAGGTAGCCACCTGAAACTCCCTTCGGTTAGCGGCACCGTAACGATCGGAGATTCGCGTCTCGACATCGGAGGCGCGGTGGACTTGAGCGGTCTCAACGCCCGCAAAGCGACGGTGACTTTAACCAACGCTTCCTGGCAGCGAGGGCAAACCAACTTGTACGAGTTACACAAGCTCAGTCACGCGGCAATCGCCTGGGGCGCGACGAACTCCACGGCACCGCAGTGGCGCATCGCGCTCGCCGAGTTTGATTGGCGCGGCGCGGGACGACAGTTGCGACTCGCCGCCGATTTGGCGTGGCCGGAACGTGGGGCGGTCCGCGCGGACCTCACGAATTTCGTCATCGCAGATTTCTCGGACCTGATTACAAATGCGCTGCCGGCTCTGACCCTGCAATCGCTGGCGCTCGGGGCGAGTTGGTCCAACGGCCCCGTGCAGGCCGCCCTCGCGTTTACGGGCAGCCTGACCAATCGCGCCTTGCGCGTCATGACCGTGCACGGCGCCGTGGCGCTGACGAATCAACTCGCGGTGGACCAATTCACGTTCGCAAACGATTTCACGCCCGCGTTGTCCGTCACGGGCAGCGTGCCGGTGCAGGTGATTCTCAGCGCCACCAACCACTGGCTTGCGTGGCAGCAAACAAATCCGATCGCCCTCGCCGGTCGGTGGAATCATGGCGCCCCCGATTCATTCTCCCTGCCCTTGACCGACCGCGGCGAAATCATGATCACGCGACCCGAGCTGAACTTCCGCATCGGCGGCACACCCGCCTCACCCGAGGGCGCGCTGATGTTGGCCGCGGAAACCATCGCGTGGCAAACCCCGACGAACAACGCGCTGCGGCCCGGCCTGGAAGCATTGCGCCTTCGCGCGGCCCTACGACCGCAGCAACTCGAGCTGGCGGAATTTACCGCGCGACTCGACGGCCAACCGCTCGAAGCCACGGCGGCCTGGCCTTTGCCGGACGGCGCGTGGCGAAGGCTGTTAACGCAAGGTGCGGTGCCCGATTGGACCCAGGCCCGCGGAAAACTCGAACTGGCTGGCGCGGACGTGGCGGCGCTGGCGCGATATCTGCCGCAAGTGCTCGCGCCCGAAGGCAAGTTGAGCGCGGAATTGGAACTTCAACCGGGCAAGAAATTTGCGGGCCGCGTCACCTTCACCAATGTCGCCACGCGACCGCTCGGTCAACTGGCGCCAGTACGCGACATTGCGGCGCAACTTCAGTTGGACCAGCAACGCGCCCGCCTCACGACGTTTCGCGGGCAGATCGGCGGGCAACCGATTACCGCTGCCGGATCGGTTTCATTTTCCCGGGGCGAACCCTTGCGTTACGAACTCAATCTGCAAGGCACGAACGTTCCGTTGGCGCGCAGTCTGGATTTCCTGTTGCGCGGCGACTTCGACGTGCAATTGCGCGGCAGCAGCAACGCCCCGCCCACGCTCGCGGGCGACGTGCGATTGCACGATGGGCTCTATGTGCAACACGCCTCCGGGCTCGTGTGGAGCGGGCCGCGGCGACCGGAATTGCGTCCGCCATATTTCAGCATCACCAATCGTCCAGTCGCCGACTGGCGCATGGACTTGACGATTTCCGGGGCGCGCTTTCTGCGCGTGCGCACGCCGGTTTTCACGGGCTTGTTATCCGCAAACCTCAAACTGTCCGGACCGCTCCGGCAACCGGTGTTGACGGGCGACGTCGCCGCCGACTCGGGGCGCGTCATCTTTCCCTTCGGTTCACTCGACTTGAATCAAGGCTTCGCGAGTTTCAGCGGCAACGATCCGCAAGGACCGGAACTGCAAATCAGCGCCGCGGGCCGCAATTACCGTTACGACGTGCGCCTCGACGTGAAAGGGCCGGCGAGCAACGCGGGCGTGACCTTTGCCGCCACGCCGCCGCTCACGTCCGAACAAATTCTGCTCATGCTGACGGCGGGCGAGTTGCCGCAAACCGATTACACGTTTTCCAGCAGCGCGCGCGCCGGTCGCCTTGCCACCTTCTTGGGGCGGGATTTGCTCAGCCGGTTTCTGGGCAGCGGGCCAAACGAAGAACGTCTGATCATCCGCACCGGCGAAAGCATTTCCGAGGAAGGCCAGCTCACCTACTCGGTGGAATATCGGTTGACGGATCGCTGGTCGGTGATTGGCGAATACGACGAATACAATGCTTTTAACACGGATTTGAAATGGAAACTCTTCGTGCGTTGAACCAACCCGGACACCGCTTCGCCCGCGCAACTTTGGTGCGTTGGGTGGCGATCCTTGCGTTCGCCCTGACGCACGCTTCGGTCACGGCAGCAGACGAGTCCATTGAGCCAGCGCAGGTGAAAGTTTCCGGCTTCGGTTTTTTCGGCAATCGCGAGATGACCCGGTTGTTGCGGAACTTCCAGGTCACCGATGAAATGCCGGTGATCATTGACCGGACGTTTGTCGAAGATGCTGCCCTCGTCTTGCTGGCGCGCGCCATGGACGAAGGTTATCTACGCGCGGCGCTGGCTGCGGAATTCCAATTCCTTGACGGCACACGGCAACAATTTCTCTGGACCAATGCTCTGGAAGTGACGTTGCCGCGGGAGTTCGCCGCCCGTGGCGCGCGGTTCAAACTGCAACCCGGTCAGCGTTATTATTACGACACCCTGGAGTTCACCGGGTTGGCAGCGATTTCCGCCCGCGACGCCGCCAGTTACTTTGTGAGCGGCGACGTGCTGCTGCAATTACGCCGCAATCGCATTTACAATCCCGGCGCGTTGCGTGGTTCGCTGGCGGCGTTGCAAGAAGCCTACGCGCGCATCGGTTATCGCGATGCCACGGTCACCACGAATCGCGTAACGCTCAATCATGAGACCGGCGCGGTGGCCGTCGAAGTCGTCGTTCAAGAAGGGTTGCCGTCCATCGTCCGATCAGTGGACGTGACGATTGCGGAAACCGCGGCGACCCCGGCCCGCGAGCAACACCTGACGCCGAATGTACGCTACACGCAGTTGTGGCAGCAGGACCTGGCACAGTCACTCCGCACGGAACAATTTCAGCGTGGCTATCCGGACACGACGGTTGAATTCGCCGTGGCGGCGCGGGACACAAACGAGAATCGTATTCTGATTGATCTGACGGGACGTGTTCAGCCCGGCCCGTTGATTCATCTGGGCGAGGTTCATTTTCGCGGTAATCAGCGCACCAAAACCGCCGTGCTCGCGAGCCGGATGAAACTGGAGCCAGGCGAACCGCTCGACCGCGTCGAAGCCGAAGCGTCGCGACAACGCCTCGCGCGCCTGGGCGTGTTCAACTCGGTGGCCTTGACCTACTCCGCCACCACCAACGGCACCCGCGACGTGACGTATGAATTCCAGGAAATAAAACCGATTTCGCTCAGCCTCATCGGCGGTTTTGGCAGCTACGAGTTGCTGCGCGGCGGCCTGGAGTTTCAACATCGCAATGTGCTCGGCCAGGCGCACAGCCTGCGCCTGCGCGGCCTGCAATCCTTCAAAGCCAGCAAAGGCGATGCGTCCTATACCATCCCGGAAATCTTCGGCGAGAACGTGAACTTGTTCCTGCAAGCCGATGGCCAGCGCCGCGAGGAAGTGTCGTTCACGCGCGAAGAATACGGCGGCTCGGTCGGCATCCAGAAACGGTTAATTCCCATCCAAACGGATTTCGCGCTGCGTTACGATTACGAGTTCCTGAACGCGCAGGATGTGATCACTACTGCCACGAATCTGCCCGGGGTCGAGGAGGCCAAATCCGCCGCGTTCGTCATCGAACTCAATCACGACGGGCGCGATCATCCGCTTCTGCCACGGCGCGGTTTGAAACTATACGGTCGGGCCGAGTTCGCCTCGGCGGCGTTCGGTGGCACGGTGGATTATCAACGTTTCCTGCTCGGCGCGTCGTATCATCACGATTTGCATGGCGGCCGAATTTTGCATCTCGGCGTCACCCACGGCGTCTCGTTCACGTGGGGCGGTACCAGCGCCGATTTGCCGTTCAACAAACGCTACTTTCCCGGCGGTGAGAATTCCATTCGCGGTTACCAGGAAGGCGAAGCCTCACCGCTCGACGTCAACGGCGGCCAGTTGGGCGCGGAAACGTATTCGCAGGCGAACCTCGAGTTCGAGCAACTGCTCACCAAATCGTGGTCGGTCGTGCTGTTCTTCGATGCCGTCGGGTTCGCGCAGGACCGCAATGATTACCCGTGGAACGAGGGCCTTTATTCCGCCGGCGGCGGACTGCGCTGGCGCACGTTGATCGGGCCGGTGCGACTTGAATACGGGCACAATCTGAATCGCCGCATTCACGACCCGGCCGGCACGTTGCACTTTTCAATCGGCTTTCCGTTTTGAACCGTGCACCTGCTGCCACGGGTCCAACAACCGTTTCAACAAAGGAAGAGAGTTCAGGGAGAGGCAATTCTGACGCTTGTCGGCAATGAAGCGCCCCCTTAATCTCCCCGCGTCCGTCATTAACCAAACGACCAGAAAACTAATTTAACATCTTAATTTCGCGGCTTCGGCTGCTGTCCACTACGAAACTGGTAATTTCACTTTGGAAGACAGCGCTTGAAAGCACGCCCCGCATGGGGCGTGCCCAAAGCGTTCTTCCAAGGGCATACCAGTGCCCGTAGTGGGACGTGAGTAAGCACGTCCCTCTATTTTTGGCACGGTAAGTTCTTGGAGACAGTCCCCATCAGACAGCTCTGATTCTCGCGCAAGGGAACGGTTTTGTCTGCATGGCCAAGATTGAGGATTTGATTGCGCAAATTCCCGACGAGCGTCTCCGCAAGGGGATTGCCGCCGAGGTCAAGGCGCTGAAGAAAACGAAAAAGTTCGGGCTGGTGTTCGAGGAACATCTGCCCGAAACGGTGCGGTTGCCCAAGTTGCCGGTGAAGTCGGGGGAACTGGTTGCGCTCAAACGCGAATCAGGCAACCAACTCTGGCGGGTTAAATCCATCCACAAGAATATCGCGACGTGCGACCGCGCGGTGGAGGGTTATCCGGCGGGTAGCGAGGCGAACAAGGAATTTCCCGTTTCCGATCTCGTGGTGGTGCGCAGCTTTGGCGACCCGATCTATCCCGCACTTGTGCCGGTGGACCGCGTCGAGCGCGGCGGGCCGGACAAGCCTTGGCATGTGCTCATCAACGCCGACAACTTCCACGCCCTGCAACTGCTGCTCTACTGCTACGAAGGCCAGGTGGACGTGATTTACATAGACCCGCCTTACAACACCGGCGCACGCGATTGGAAATACAACAATGACTACGTTGACGCCAATGATCCGTGGTCGCATAGCAAATGGCTTTCAATGATGCGAAAGCGACTTGAATTGGCGAAACGAATTCTGAATCCGCGCGAGTCAGTGCTCATCGTGACTATTGATGAAAAGGAATACCTACATCTCGGCATGTTGCTTCAGCAGGTCTTTGTCGGCTGCAACATTCAGATGGTTAGCTCTCTGATCAATCCAGCAAACGTAGCCAGAGCAGGCTCATTCGGGCGAAACGACGAGTACATTTTCTTTGTCATGATTGGCGCAGCATCGCCACAGCGTGTCCAGCTTGACCGAGAGTGGGTTTCTGCAAGGGGACGAACACACACAGGAAATCTGCGGTGGGATCTTTTGCGCAGATCGGGTCCTGGCTCGGCACGGAAGGATTCTCCTGGCTGTTTCTATCCTATCTATGTCAACCCCGAGGGGCCGGTAGTAGCCAAGGTCGGGGATGCGATTCCAGACGGAGAATCTGTTCCAAAGCCACCAACGGGTTGCATCGCCGTTCTGCCCATTCGGAAAAATGGTAGCGAGGGTCGGTGGCAGTGGACGCCAAAAACATTCCGAGAAAGATTGCCACAAGGTCGCGTTCGCATCACCGGCTCAAAAACTGACGGATATGTTGTTTCGATTCTGAAGGATGGTGAGTTTGCAAAGGTCAAGCGTGGTGAATTCAGGGTGACGGGAAATAGGCCAGACGGTTCTCTGGTCGTAGATGACGTTGAATCCGATAACGTCTTGGCCATTCCGGGAACACAATGGCGAATCAGCTCTCATGACGCGACCCAATATGGTTCACGATTGCTTGCCAACATCATTCCAGATCGAAAGTTTCCATTTCCAAAATCCCTTTACGCTGTTGAGGACTCTCTTCGTTTTTTTGTAAACCACAAACCAAATGCACTAATCGTGGACTTTTTTGGCGGCTCTGGAACAACTACTCATGCCGTTGCGCGACTCAATAAGCAGGATGGCGGTCATCGACGTTCAATCTTGGTTACGAACAACGAGGTGTCAGCAGATGAGTTGGAATCGCTGCGTCAGAAGGGGTTTCTTCCCGGTGATGATGAATGGGAGGCGCAAGGAATATTTGAGCAAGTCACAAGGCCCAGAGTTATTTCCGCCCTTAACGGCAAGACGCCAGAAGGCAAACCAATCGCTGGTGACTACAAGTTCACCGATGAATTTCCCTTGTCTGATGGCCTTGAGGAAAATGTCGAGTTTTTCATTCTCGATTTTCTCGATCCCAACCAAGTCGCGCGCGGCGACGCATTCCAAGCAGTGCTACCGATTCTCTGGATGATGGCCGGGTGTCGTGGTAAGCGCGAAGATTCCAAAGGCTCGCAATCATGGTTCCTTCCCAAGCACGGCCCGTTCGCAGTGCTCATCAAAGAAAAAGAATTTCGCGCGTTTCGTGATGAGTTGGGTAAACGAGCAGATGTGGCTTGGGTTTTTCTGGTCACGGACTCAGAAGAAAACTTTTCACACATGCGTCGCGCCCTTGGGCGCAAGCTCCACTGCGTCCAGCTTTACAAGAACTACCTTGAAAACTTCCGTCTCAACACACCGGAGGCCTTGGGCAACGGAGGTGCGGCATGAAGCTGGAGCTGAAACCATTTCAGGAAACGGCTGCGCGTGACATCCTGACGGAACTCGACGATTCTCGCGCCGCCATCGCCAAAGGCAAAGTCCAGGCCGTGGTGCTATCCGCGCCGACCGGTTCAGGCAAAACCATCACGCTGGCACAGGTGATTGATTACACGTTCGGCGGTGGTGACGGTATTTCCGCACGCCCGAACACGACGTTTCTCTGGCTGTCGGATTCGCCGGAATTGAACACGCAGAGCAAAAACAAGCTGCTCGGTTGTTGCGACCATCTGCCCTATTACAAGATGGTCACGATTGAGAGCGAAATTTTCAAAGACGACGAGTTGCAGTCGGGCTACGTGTATTTCATCAACACGCAACTGCTCGGCAAAGACAAGCTGCTGACGAAAGAAGGCGGCGGTGATTTCCGCAACACGACGTTCTGGCAGACTGTAGCCAAGACCATCGCGCGCAGTCCGCAGGATTTTGTCCTCATCATTGACGAGGCGCATCGCGGGGCGTCGGCCACCGACCGCAACCGCAAGACAATCATGCAGAAATTCATCACCGGCTCGCCGGCGGATGGATTGCCGCCCGTGCCGCTGGTGTTGGGCATGAGTGCGACGCCGCACAGGTTTACTGAATTGCTCGGCAGCACGAACCGGACGCAGCGCCCAATCAACATTGACCCGGAAGAGGTTCGCGCCAGTGGGTTGCTCAAAGATTTGATTCTCGTTCACAATCCGACCACGAACATTGCCGGGGATCTAACGCTGCTGGAAGAAGCCGCAAAGACGTGGAAGCGATTCACCAAAGAGTGGGACGACTATTGCACGAAGGAGAAGGAGAAGGAAACCGTCCGTCCGATTCTCGTGGTGCAGGTCGAGGATGGCAAAG
>CAZKMR010000006.1:0-14002 GCA_964553795.1 uncultured Bifidobacterium sp.
TGAAATCCGGCACTTTGGATTTGGCGGCCATGGCGATTTCAGCGTCAGCCAGGCGCACGTCGGCGGCCATTGCTTTGAGCCGAGGATTATGCGCGTACGCGATGGTAAGCAATTCTTCGCCGGAAAAATTCAACGGGGTGCTTTCCAACGTCGTCGGCACTGCAGGATCAGGTTCGTCGTGGCGCAGTCCGAGCGCGCCTTTGAATTGCGCCCGCAACGGCGCGCGGGAGTCCTCCAGATTCTCGATTTCCGTGGTGAGCTGATCTTTTTCGATCTGCGCGCGGTAAACGTCCTGTAACGTCACTTTGCCCACTTCATTCTGCGTGCGTGCGATGGCCTCCAAATCTCCGAGCAACAGGAGGGTTTCGCGGTTGATGCGGATTTTCTCGCTCAGAAAATGGAGATTGTAGAACGCGCGCTTGAGCTCGAACGCGGTCTGCAAAACAGCGGTTTCAAAAGCGAAGTATTTGCTCTCGCTCTCGGCGCTAGCCACGCGGGCCGCGGCCTTGAGTTTGCCCGGGCCGGGAAACATTTGCATGAACCCGGGCATTACCGTCATGACGGTGTCCGCGATGTCGGTCTCGAAAGTGAGTTGTGGATCGGGCAAGGAACGTTCCACGGTGATGCGCTCCACGGACGCTGCCCAGTCAAAGTACGTTGCTTCGATCTTCGGCTGATTCAGCAAGGCGAACGCGATGTAATTGCTGAAGCTGCTTTCAGCGGTGAGTTCCGGCAACTGACGTGACTCGGGCCGATACGCCGTGGTGACCGTGGCGAGGTCGTGGCGCGCGGCGCGTTCGTCCTTCGTCGTCAGCCCTCGGCAACCGGCGAGCGTCATCAAGCCGAAGGCGGCAAGTAAAATTAAGTTGAGCGAACCAAACTTTTTCATAGCAACAGGAACTCTGTTAAGCGCCACAAACAGGACGAAAAGAAACACCGCAGCGCGTCGGCGCGGGACACACTACGGGTGTGAAGAGCGAAAACTCAGATCAGATAGGCGCAATGCCGCGTGAACAGCGGCACGGCCAGAACGGAAGAAACGGTTCGATTGGAAACGGAACGGACTGCCGATGAATCGGTCGGTAAGGTCCAGGCAACGACCTTGGTCAGGATGGCGGAGAAATCGGTTAGGGTGGATGGCGAAACCGGGACGGCTGGAATCGGAGCGGCGGATGATGAAGATTCTTCCACGCAGCAGCAGGCTTTTTTGCCAGTGCAGCAACCGCAGGCTACCGGAGGCGATGCCGGAGAAAACGTTTGGGCAGACACCACCATTTGAAGCCAGATCACTGTCAGGCTGAGAATGATGGCGGCTGCCCGTTTCATGGTTCTTTATCGCACGTGGTCGGATGAGTCGCAAATCGCTGCTTGCGATTCACGCGTCACTTTTTGTCAGTTTTTTTGTCGGACGCAAGCTTCTTGAGATATTTCGCGGGTTCTTTGTTGAAATCCTTGAGACAGGATTTGCAACAGAGTTTGATCTCCTGGCCTTCGTGGGTGAACACGTAAGGCTTGCCCATGCCGCCGAGTTTTTCATCGGAGACAATGCACTTTTCCAGCGGATAAGGCTTGGCGGCCTCCTTCTTGTCCTCGGCGCGGAGGGCTACCGGGCTCGCGAGATAGGCCGCCGCCAAGGCGATTGCGGTCAGGGGTTTTAGGAGTTTCATCGGTTGTTTGATTGTTACAGTCATATTGATCTTACACCGCGCGGCGGAAAACCACTCAAAACTTTTGTGCTTCCACCCAGCGGTTCACCCGCAAAACGATTTACAGGTTGGCACGACGCAGGCGCAGAGCGTTGCCGATGACGGAAACCGAGCTCAAACTCATGGCCGCACCGGCAATGATCGGGCTGAGCAATGCGCCGAAGAACGGATAAAGCACCCCCGCCGCCACCGGAATGCCTACCGCGTTATAGGCGAAGGCGAAGAAAAGATTTTGCCGAATATTTCGCATCATCGCCCGCCCCAGCCGGATGGCGCGCACAATTCCCTGCAAATCGCCTTTGACCAGCGTTACGCCGGCGCTTTCCATGGCGATGTCCGTGCCTGTGCCCATCGCGATTCCTACGTCGGCTGCCGCCAACGCTGGGGCGTCATTAATGCCATCTCCGGCCATCGCGACGACATTTCCTGAGTCCTGCAACGATTTTACTTCCGCATGTTTATCGTGCGGCGTCACCCCGGCCCGGAAGTTTGCAATCTCAAGCTGCCGCGCCACGGCGGCCGCCGTGCGCGGGTTGTCCCCCGTCAACATCCGAACTTCCACTCCGAGTTCGCGCAAAGTGGCCAATGCTGCTGGTGTGGTGGCTTTGATCGGATCCATCACCAGCAAGACACCAGCAGCGCGGCCATCCACTGCGACGAAGATTGCCGTCGCGGCCTTTTCCTGGTGCGGCGCCGCCAACGATTCGAGCGGTTCGACCTTTGCCACCCCGTTTGCCTGCAGGAAATCTGCCTTGCCCACCAACACTGTGCGCGGCCCAACTTTGCCGGTCACGCCGCCAGCCGTGGTTGATTGGAAGTCCTCCGCCGATTGAAGCTGTAGCTTTTGTTCCCGGGCGCCGCTAACAATCGCGTGCGCCAACGGATGTTCGCTGCTTTGCTCGACCGACGCGGCCAAACGCAGCACATCGGACTGGGAAAAATCTTCCACGGTTTCAACTTTGACCAACTTGGGTTTGCCTTCTGTGAGCGTTCCGGTTTTATCCACGGCCAATGTGTTAAGCAGGGCGAGTTTTTCGATCGCTTCGGCATTGCGGATCAACACCCCTAGTTGCGCTCCGCGACCAATCCCCACCATCACGCTCATCGGGGTGGCCAGTCCCAATGCGCACGGGCAGGCGATGATCAACACGGCGACGGCATTGGTGATGGCATAAGCCAGGCGCGGTTCTGGTCCCCAGATCATCCAGGCGGTGAAAGTGATGGCCGCGACAATGAGCACGGTCGGGACAAACCACGCCGCCACTTTGTCCGCCAAGGCTTGGATGGGGGCGCGACTGCGCTGGGCTTGCGCGACCAAGTTTACGATTTGCGCTAGCACCGTGGCTTCACCGACGTGTTCGGCCCGCATGACAATGCTGCCTGTGCTGTTGACGGTGCCGCCGGATACCTTGTCACCACTTCGTTTTTCCACCGGCAACGCCTCGCCGGTGAGCATAGATTCATCCACCGTCGTGCGCCCTTCCACCACGGCGCCGTCCACCGGAATTTTTTCGCCGGGCCGGATGCGCAGCAAGTCTCCCGGTTGCACCTCGTCGAGGGCCACGTCTTCATCGCCGTTTTCTGTGACCCGGCGCGCGGTTTTCGGCGCGAGCCCCAGCAAGGCCAGAATGGCGCCGCTGGTGCGCTGGCGGGCGCGCAGTTCCAAAACCTGTCCCAGCAACACGAGCACGGTAATGACCGCTGCTGCTTCAAAATAAATTGCTGGTAAGCCGCCATGCCCGCTGCCTGGCGGAAACGCCTGCGGCATGAGCATGGCCGTCGCGCTGAAGAGGTAAGCCGACCCAACGCCGAGCGCGATCAAAGTAAACATGTTAAGGCTGCGATTCAGGATCGAGCGCCAGCCGCGAACGAAAAACGGCCAGCCCGCCCACAACACCACTGGCGTGCTGAGAATAAATTGACCCCAGCGCGAAATGTTTCCCACCGCCCATTCGGCATGACGCCAAGCGGGGACAAGATGCGCCATCGCGACGATGAAAACCGGCAATGCCAACGCTCCCCCAATCCATAGTCGCCGCGTCATGCTGCGCAATTCGGAATCCTCTTCCCCGGCATCGGCGGTCACGGTCTTCGGCTCCAGCGCCATGCCGCATTTCGGACAATCACCCGGATGATCCTGCTCGATCTCCGGGTGCATCGGACAGGTGTAGATGGTTTTTGCCGCGGGTTTCCACGCGGGATTTCGTTCCAGCGCCATCCCGCATTTAGGGCAATCCCCTGGCTTGTCACTTTCGACACCGGGACACATCGGGCAAAAATATTTCGCCGCCGCGGAAGGGTTCACGGCAGAATGATCATGACCGTGGTGGCATTCGCCATGTGGGGAGTGATGGTGATGTTGGTGCTGCGGTGTTGTGGCTTCACCTTTTTGGTGGCAGCAGGAATGATCCGGCCCAGTCCTCTCAGGTTTAGGGCTGCCTTGTTCCGTCGGGGTGTTTTTTTTGTGGCAACAATCGCTATCCATTTGAGTCGGCGCGTCTGCCGACAGGAACTGCTTCCGACAGTGTTCGCTGCAGAAATAGAAGCGTTGACCGTCACGCTCGGCGGAAAGCGCTGTGGTTTCATCGACCATCATGCCGCATATAGGATCTTTGCTCATCGTGTTACCTTTCATTAGCTCCGGAGAGCGGGGCGCGTTTGCCAATATCTTCATTCACTATGGCAAACGCACGGGCTGCGATTTCATTACAGTGAATCTTGCCAGAATCTTCGCCGGCTTTACGCGCTGCGTCCGCCCGCCTAAAATACTGCTTGTGAAGCACGTTGAAGCTCCGCTGCTGGCGAATCTCCAAACCTTTGTGGCTTTTGTCCGCAGTCGCATCGGTGACGCGCATCTGGCTGAAGATGTGGTGCAAGAGAGCCTGGTAAAAGCGTTGGCCGCGCTTAATCAACCGGCTCGGGAAGAAGACATCATTGCGTGGTTTTATCGCATCTTGCGCCACGCGATCATTGACCTGCATCGTCGCCGGGCGGTGAAACAGACGGCTTTGGAGCGATTGGAACAGGAACTGGATGCGCCGCCTGATCCTGAAGAACAACGGGTCGTTTGCGGTTGTGTCAAAAACCTGATTTCCACGCTGAAACCGGATTATGCGGAGCTGGTGCGCCGACTCGATTTGGAAAATGAATCTCCCGAACAGGTAGGCGTCGCGCTGGGAATGACCGCCAACAACCTGCGGGTGCGCCATCATCGCGCCCGGCAGCAACTGCGGGAACGGCTGGAACAAACCTGCCGCCTCTGTGCCAGGCACGGCTGCTTGGATTGCACTTGTCACGATTGAAAATGCAAACGGAGAGAGCCGTTAGACTCTCCCCATCGGATTATGAGTACGCCAACGAAGGTTACTTCTTGTCCATGCCCGGTGTTGGACCGGAACCTTTCTTCATCACGCAACAAAAGGCGTCTTCACTGCCACATTGTTTACAGACATGCACAATCTTATCCGTTTTGGCCTTGCCGTGACCTTCAGTGACGATCTTGTGTTGGCAGCCGGGACACTCATGGCGGGCAACGAGTTTGGTTTCCGGCTTGGCCCCGGTCTTGGTGGATGGCGCGACAATCGTGACCCAACTGTCCTTGCACTTGGGACACGACATCACGACCATGTCCCCGGCTTGCACGGCCTGGGCATCGGCGACGGTCTTGATGGCGTTCAATTGCAGCAGTTTTTGCGCGCCTTTAACCTGCTCCTGCGCCCCCACCGCACCGGGCAGCGATATCAGGCTTAAAACCGCGAGTAACGAGAGACTGCGGCCGAGGTTGCTGGTAAAGAAATGTTTCGTGTTCATAGTTAATTTTGATTCTTGGTTGATGATTTGTTTGATGGGCAACTACCGGAGTTGCCACTGTTAAGCATTACCCCACGGGCGGGGACTATCCCGCATGATTCACACGGAAAAACTTTGCGGGATTATGGGCGCACCGGGGTAATACGACCCAAATGAAAATGTCGAATTTCAAACCTGAGCCGGACGATCTGAGCCGGTTGTTGCGAAAAGCGCGTCCCGCGCCTGCCCTGCCGCTACGCTTCCAGGAGAATGTCTGGAAACGCATCGAAACGGCGGATCGCCGTGGCGCTGCCGCAACTGAAGGAAACTGGGTGGAAGCGTTGGCGCTGTGGATTTTGCGACCACGTCTCGCGCTCGCCGTTGCCGCTGTGTTGGTGCTGGCCGGGCTAGGTTTGGGTTGGAGCAGCGGCGAACAACTCGCCCGCGCGGATTCACAAGCGCGCTACGTGAGCGCGGTCGCCCCGAGCATTCTGCGATGAAACGCGCCCCGCTCATTCTATTGCTCGCGTTGGCCGGAGGGATTGCCGTTTTCGCCGCGTCTTTTGTGGTGGCGCAGCGGCTGTGCGCCAAGCACGTGGCTAATGTGGCGGATGACCTGGATTGGCTGCGGTTGGAATTCAGTTTGAGCGATGCCGAATTAAAGCACGTGCGCAAATTGCACGAGGGTTATCTCCCCAAGTGCGCCGAGATGTGTCAGCAGATTGCTGCCAAGAAACGCGAATTGGAAACCGAACTCCTGGACGCGACGAATGTGACCACTGTCGCGGCCCAAAAGCTCACGGAACTCGCCGCCCTGCGCGCGGAATGTCAGACGCGGATGTTGCGGCACTTTGTCGAAGTCAGCCAAGCCATGCCGCCGGAGCAGGGCCGCCGTTACTTCGCGGAGATGCAGCGATTGACCCTGGGTTTTCACGAGCAAATCGAGCAGTCCATGTCGTCTCCGGCGCACCATGAGCATGGGCACCACTGAAACCGACGCGCAAGACCGGGCCGACATGGAGCGATTAGCCGCGGGCCACGACGCGGCGTTGAACGACTTGATGACGCGCCACGCGACGGGAGTGTTTCATTTCCTGTGTCGGATGTTGAACAACGAAGACGACGCGAACGATCTGGCGCAAGAGACGTTTGTCCGCGTGTTTCAGTCGCGCGCGTCGTTCGACTCCAGGAAGAAATTCTCCACCTGGCTATTCACGATTGCGGCCAATCTGGCGCGGAACCAAATCCGCTGGCGCACCCGGCATCCAAATATCTCGCTGGATGCGCCGGTGGGCGGGACCGAAGAACCGCTGGGCCATGCCCTGCCGGACACTCACGCAACTCCGAAAGAACAAGCCCTAGCCAGCGAACGTAATGCGGCGGTGCGCGCGGTGGTGAACGCCTTGCCCCCGGACATGCGCGAGGCGCTCGTCCTTTGCGAATGGGAGGAGCGGAGTGTGGCCGAAGCGGCGGAAATTCTGAAAGCCACGCCCAAAGCCGTCGAGTCGCGATTATATCGCGCACGGCAGTTATTGCGCGGGGAACTGAAGCGCTGGCTTTAACTCGCAAGAGGATTGAGCGCGAAGTGTCGTCCCACCCGACTACTCTTCGCGATGGCGCGCGTAATGAATTCCTTGGCCAGCGCCACGGCACGATCGAGTTTCTCGCCGCGCGCCAAATACGCGGCAATTGCGGCGGAATAAGTGCAACCGGTGCCATGCGTCGAAACGCCTTTGACGCGGCGGGCTTTCAAAACGGTAAACCGTTTGCCGTCGAACAGAATATCCACCGCTTCGTGGCCCAACTTCAGATGCCCGCCTTTCACGAGCGCGGCGCAGCCGAAGGTGGCATGTAATTCCTCCGCCGCGTCGAGCAGGTCTTCGAGAGAACGCAACTTTCGTCCGACGAGCAGTTGCGCTTCGTCGAGGTTGGGCGTGACCAGGGTGGCAAGGGGCAGCAAGCGACTTTTCAACGCGCGAATCGCTGCCGGCTTGAGCAAAACCGCGCCACTGGTCGCGACCATGACTGGATCAACGACGAGCGGCGGACGTTTTGGTTGGGCGAAGAAATCGGCCACCACGTTGATAATGTCGGTGGAGAACAACATCCCGGTTTTGACCGCGCGTGGCGGCAATTCGGCGAACACCGCTTCGATCTGCTTGCGCACCATCGCGGCACGAATCGGCTGAATCCCAGTCACGGCTTTCGGATTTTGCGCGGTGATGCAAGTGATGGCGGTCGCGCCGTGACAACCCAGTGCGGTGAAAGTTTTCAAGTCCGCCTGAATGCCCGCACCACCGCCGCTGTCCGAGCCGGCAATGGAGAGAGACACGGGTTTTCGTTTCATGAAGTCTCAGTGGGGGACGCAACGAACCGATCAGAAGTCGATTTCAAAGTGGGGCTGGTTGTCAATGTTCCAGCGGCGGCGGTTGAATTCGCCGTTACTGACGACGTTGGCGTTTTTGTCAGTGATTACGTGCCCATCCGCGAAGGAGATATTGCAACCGCCGTTGTGGCGCTCGGGCGAGGGGATGCTGTTAATCGACAGGAGGAAAGAATAAATATACTCATAGCCGGATTGAGGAAAGGAATCGGCGATGGCGAGCATATCCGCTGGCTTGACCACGGCGGTGTCCTTGATGGCGGGCATGGATAAATCCGGATTGACGGTCCAGCCCAAGCCCAGATTTCCGAACCATTTTGTGGAGTTGGCTGAGGCGACGCCGAACCCGTTGTAGCCGTAGCTGACGCCCGCGACTTTACTGGTCGTATCCGTTGGGTCACGGAGATAGGCGTTGCCGGAAATCCACACAATGGCCTGTTCGACGCGCCATTCGCCGGGAAACGTGGGGCACATCATGACGTTGCTCGTGTAGTTAAAATAAGGGCCGATAAAATGAAACCATGTCTTGGAAACATTTGCGTCCACTGTGTACGGGTAGGCGTGATTGTCACCGACATACATTTGCAGTGCCAATCCCAACTGCCGCAGGTTGTTTTTACAGGCCGAGTTTTTACTCGCGAATTTGGCACGATTTAGCGCCGGGAGAAGCAGCGCGGCCAGAATCGCGATGATGGCCACCACCACCAGTAATTCAATCAGCGTGAAACCACGCGGGCGGCGCCGAGTATCGGCGGCACGACCAAGGCTCGATGTTGCTGGTGTGAGCGGTTTCACGCGTTTCTCTTAACACGCTAGCGCAGCTTTGGCAAAAGACGAATCGTCAACCCTTGCTTGAAAGCGACAAGGACGGCTGGCTACAGTGGTTACGTGCCTGCCGACACGCGCAAATTCACCCGGTCGCCCCGCATCCTGATCGTGGATGACGACCCCGGGCAGCGCAGTTTGATTGATTCTTTCCTCCAGTCGCAGGGAATCGAAACCGCCGTGGTGGATTCCGGGGAACGCGCCTTGGAGCTGTTACGCACCGAAACGGTCCACATGATGATTTCGGATGTGCGCATGCCGGGCATTTCCGGCCTGGAAACCTTGCGGCGCGCGCGGGCGCTCCACGCGACGTTGCCAGTGCTGCTGGTGACCGCTTACACGGACATTCGTGATGCGGTGGATGCGATGCGCGACGGGGCGGTGAATTATCTCGCCAAGCCGATTGATCTCGATGAATTGCTGACCACGATCCAGAAAGCGACGGGCATGGGCAAATCCGCAGTGGCAAAGCCCGAAGTGTTGCCGCCGTTGCCGGAGCAGGTCATCGCGCAGAGCCCGCTGATGCAGGCGGTGTTTCACGATGCGGCGCTGGTCGCGCCGTCGGAAAGTCGTGTCTTGATCACGGGCGAAAGCGGCGTGGGCAAGGAAGTATTGGCGGACGTGATTCACGCCTGGAGCACGCGGGCGAATGGGCCGTTGATCAAAGTGAATTGCGCGGCGATTCCGGAGAACCTGTTGGAGTCGGAACTGTTCGGGCACGAAAAAGGTTCGTTTACCAGCGCCGTGGCCCAACGGATCGGCCGGTTTGAAGAGGCCAACGACGGAACGATCTTTCTCGACGAAATCGGCGACATGTCCGCGCCGTTGCAGGCCAAACTCTTGCGCGTAACGCAGAATGGGTGTTTCAATCGCGTTGGCTCGAATCGCGAATTGCAGACCAATGCGCGCATTCTGGCGGCGACGAACAAGAATCTCGACGACAAAGTCAAAGCCGGCGCGTTCCGCGAGGATTTGTTTTATCGCTTGAACGTGGTGGAGTTGAACATTCCGCCGTTGCGCGAACGGCCCGAGGATATATTGCCGCTGGCGGCGCATTTCATCGCGGCGTTCACGAAAGGGCGGGCGCGGTTTTCTTCGGCGGTGACCGAGGGGTTGGCGCGGTACGCGTGGCCGGGCAACGTGCGCGAATTGCAGAACGCGATGGAACGCGCGGCGTTGTTGTCGCGCGGCGAGATGATTTTGCCGGAACATCTGCCGGCGCGAGTGCGGGCAGCGGTGGAACAGGTTGCGCCGGCGGCAACCGCTTCCGATGCCCAGCGGCTGGAGGAAATCGAGCGCCACGCCATTTTGCAGGCTTTGCGGGAGCATCACGAGAATCGGACGGAAACAGCCAAAGCGCTGGGCATCAGCCGGCGGGCGTTACTCTACAAATTACAGCGTTGGCGTGAGCAAGGGTTTGAGGTCTAAAAAATCTTTCCATTCCGCTAAAGCTTCGGCGGGGGTTTCCGATGAGTTGTCTGTCGTAATTGACAAGGCAGCAAGTCGCCAGAAAGAACTTGCGGGGATAACGGTGAACGCCCTGCCCAAGGTTCATCCACAGCAAGGACGCTGTGCCAAAACAAATGCCTTCTTCCAAAGAAGGCGACTCACGGAATAGAGTATGATCATCAATACTAACCTCGCCGCCCAGACAGGCTCCCGCCTGCTCATGGAATCCACCAAGTCGTTGAACAAGTCGCTGGCTCGCTTGTCTTCCGGTCTGAAAATCGTTTCGCCTGAAGATGATGCCGCCGGCCTCGCGGTTTCCAGCCGGTTCGACGCGCAAATCAACCGCATCAACGCGGTCACCAACAACGTCAGCAACGCCATTTCGTTCAGCCAGACGCAAGACGGTTATCTCAAGAAGATTGCCAAAGCGCTGGATCGCATGAGCGAACTCTCGGTGCTCGCTCAAGACGTCACGAAGTCGGCCGCCGACATCGCGCTGTATGAAACGGAATTCGCCGCGCAAGCCGCGTTCATCAACGACCTTGCCACCAAGCAATTCAACAGCATCGGTCTGTTGGATGGCACGGATCGCAACGTCGTCGTGGACAGCGAAGGCAACACGTTTGTGATGACAGGCGTGGACGGATCCGCTTATGACCTCAGTGGCTCGACCGCAGCAGGGGGGCTGGCGGCGGTCACGGCCATGATCGACACCGTGGCGACGGATCGGGCCACCGTGGGCGCGAACATCTCGGTGCTTAACTCCTACAATGACCAAAACGCGATTCTGCGGGATAACCTCACCGCGGCCAACAGCCGCATCAAGGACGTGGATGTCGCTGAAGAAAGCACCAACTTCGCGAAGTCGAACATCCTGGTCCAGGCCGGTACGGCGATGTTGGCGCAAGCCAACTCGGTGCCGCAGTCGGTCCTCAAACTGATCTCTTAAGCTCGGGGAGCTGACCAAGTCAAAGCCCGTCGCGTGCTCAGCCCGCGGCGGGTTTTTGGTTTGGAGTGACTCGAGCTGAGGCGGTCGCCGGGAGTGACCCGGGGAGCGGTTGGCAAGACCCGTTGTGACGCTGGAAGAAAAAATTTCTCCGCCCCGTGTACCTGTGACAGACAGCCGGTTAAGTTTTTTCCAGTCGTGCCGATACCACTTCTGTCTAGTGACAGGCGGCTGGCAGCCACAAAGAGCCGGCGAGGAATAAAGATGAAGGCCTCAGCCAAACTTCATCGCACGGCAGGGATGTCGTGTATCAACAAGGAGTCCCCTCATGGGGAATAACTCAAGGAAAGAGTAAATAGTATGGTCATCAACACCAACATCGCGGCTCAGACAGGCGCCCGCCTGCTCGGAGAATCAACCAGTGCATTGAACAAGTCGCTCGCGCGCTTGTCTTCCGGTCTGAAGATCGTTTCGCCCGAAGATGACGCGGCCGGTTTGGCGGTCTCTTCGCGTTTCGACGCGCAGATCAATCGCGTCAATGCCGTCGGCACCAACGTCAGCAACGCCATCTCGTTCAGCCAGACCCAGGAAGGCTATCTCAAGAAGATCGCCAAAGCCCTGGACCGCATGAGCGAACTGGCGGTGATGGCGCAAGACGTAACCAAGTCCGCGGCGGACGTGGCTCTGTATGAAACAGAGTTCGCGGCGCAAGCGGCATTCATCAACGACCTCGCCACCAAACAATTCAATGGCATCGGCTTGCTGGATGGCACGGATCGCGACGTCACCGTGGATAGTGAAGGCGCGACCTTCTCCATGACCGGCGTGGACGGCTCGGCTTACGACCTCAGCGGCTCGACGGCGGCGGGTGGCCTGGCAGCCGTCACGGGGATGATTGACACCGTGGCGACCGACCGCGCGACGGTTGGCGCGAACATCTCGGTGCTCAGCGCCTACAGCGAGCAACTGGCGGTGCTCAAAGACAACCTCACCGCCGCCAACAGCCGCATCAAAGATGTGGATGTGGCAGTTGAGAGTACGAACTTTGCCAAGCAAAACATCCTCGTTCAGGCAGGCACGGCGATGTTGGCCCAGGCAAATGCGACCACGCAGTCCGCTCTCCGCTTGCTCCAATAAGGAGCGCGGAACGGTTCGTGGCTAACAAAAGCGCGGACGACCTCAGCGAGGCCGTCCGCGCTACGTTATTAAGAATCTGCTTTCACCGCAAAAACCCGCCGCGGACTGATGTTCCGCAGCAGCCGCGGTAACATTCTCCGGGCCACACCCGGGGAAGTGATGTCGGAAACTGGACTGATTTTTCAGCTTTTTGAACAGCCCCAAGCCGCCGATACACAACCAGTCGCGTAACGTGTTGACGCGGTGCGAAAATAAATCGTCGTCTCCCCAGGAATATCCCTGGTTCGTAAAGGCATGGAACGTGCATTCGGAAGGCAAGTTAGTTTGAAAACATATTTTGAAATGAAGAAGTTCCTCATCATTGCCACCGTCATCCTGGGTGGCAGTTCGTTATTTGCCGCCAACCGCTACGTCCGCGCGGGCGCCACCGGTTCGAACAACGGGACCGACTGGGCCAATGCGTACACCGCCCTGCCGGCGACGTTGACGCGGGGCGACACGTACTACGTGGCGGACGGGACGTATCCCGGTTACACGTTCGATGATGCCAACAGCGGCACGACTCTGATCACGATCAAGAAGGCGACCATTGCCGATCACGGCACGGACACGGGCTGGAACAACGCCTACGGCGACGGACAGGCGGAGTTCACGGGTTCGTTTCTGTTCACGCGCGACTATTACCTGATTGACGGCCAGGTGCGGAATGAGAACACGTGGATGGATGGCTACGGTTTTCGCTTGAACCAGGTGCGTTCGTACACTGAAACCCACGGTGGCGGCGGCGACCACATCACCGTGCGGTATGCGGACATCGGGCGCACGCTCTCGACGAGTTCCCCGGGCAATCTGCACAACTCCGTCTATCTGCACGGGCCGGGCTGGAAATACAACATCACCATCTCCCGCAGCTTTCTTCATAACGACTCGTTCATTCAAGCGGCGGTCGTGGACGGCATCACGGTGGAATACACAATGTTCGCCTGGGGTTGGGCCAAAGAATCCTTCCGCGGTCAATACGGCTGCAAAAACGGCATCCTGCGCTTTAACAAATTTTATCAGTCCTCGTTGGAGTTGGGCGGTGACAATCCGACGGCGCCGATTGCGATTTGGGACGAATCAACTCCGGGTAGCTTCGACAACTGGCAAATCTACGGCAACGTCATCTGGTACGATCGCGTACCGAACATTTCCAACGCGGCCATCGCGATTGGGGGCGGCCCGGGTTGGGCGGGCGTGCCGGCGAACAACGTGAAGATTTACAACAACACCATCGCCGGGTTCGGCAGCGAACCGGCGCGCATCGTCATCAACGGTGACTCCTCCAGCGGCACGGGCAAGGAAGTGATGAACAATCTCTGGTACGGTTGTTCGGTGGTGTCGTGGCCCACCAGCAACGTCAATGCATCCAACAACGGCTCGGTGAGCAGTAATCCGTTCGTCAACTATTCGGCGTTCGATTTCCGTTTGAGCGCTCCGCTGGCGGGTTCGGCGATCAGCAGCCCGTATAACACCGACATCGTGGGCAATCCGCGCGGTGCGGACGGCGTGTTCGATCGGGGCGCCTTCGAGTTTGTGGGGAATGCCGATACCACGGCGCCCACGGTTTCGCTTAGCGCCCCAGGCAATGGCGCAACGGTGCTGGGAACAGTCACCCTCGCGGCGACGGCTTCCGACAACGTGGGCGTGACTGGGGTGAAGTTCTTCGTCAATGGCCAGCAAGTGGCCGACGACACCAGTTCGCCTTACTCGTTCGGTTGGAATTCC
>CAZKMR010000006.1:14102-36113 GCA_964553795.1 uncultured Bifidobacterium sp.
GCCGGCGGCAAGCTGCCGATAAGGGCGATGTATGGATTTAGGCTTATCGGGCTTGGTGTCGGGGTTGGATTGGCGCGCGCTGGTGGATCAACTCGCCGAAGCGGAGCGCGCCCCCCAGACGCGCCTGCGTGGCGAGCAGAATACGCTCGGCCGCCAGAACTCCGCCTATGCCGCCATTCAAAAAGAACTGGATGCACTCAAGACCCGGGTTGCCACGCTCAGCAACGCCGCGCTGTTCGACACACGCCTGGCTGGCACTTCCGATAACACCATTGCCACCGCGACGGCGACGACCGGGACCGCTCTGGGTGCTTACACTTTCAATGTGACGCAATTGGCGACCGCCGCCAAACAACTCGGTGCGACCGGCGCGGGCAGTTCGCTCAGCGCGACAAACGATGTCAGCGGGCTGGTGCTTGGCAATGCCGCTTTCGCCACGCCGGTGTCGGCGGGAACGATCACGGTCAATGGCCGGCAAATCACCATCGCCACAACGGACACGCTGCAAAGCGTGTTTGACCAGATCAGTACCGCGACCAGCGGCGAAGTCACCGCCAGTTACGATGCCACCACGGATCGAATCACGCTTTCCAGTGCCAATCCCATCGTGTTGGGCAGCGCCACGGATTCGAGCAATTTCCTCAACGTTGCCCGGCTTAACAACAACGGGACAGGCGCGGTGACGAGCGGTTCGGAGTTGGGGGTGATCAAACAGTCAGCCGCGCTGAGCGATGCGAATTTTGCTACGGCCATTTCTGATGGCGGCACGGGCGCGGGCGAATTCAAGATCAACGGCGTCTCGATTTCTTTTGCCGCGACGGATACGGTGGCGACCGTGCTCAAGCGCATCAACGATTCGGCGGCGGGCGTCACGGCCAGTTACGACACCGTGAACGACCGGTTCGTGCTGGCCAACAAAACCACCGGCGACGTCGGCATCGCGTTGGAAGATGTGACCGGCAATTTTCTCGCGGCCACCGGATTGGCCGGCGGGTCTTTGGCGCGCGGGCAAAATCTGATTTATTCCGTGGATGGTGGCGGTCAATTGATCAGCCAATCCAACACGATTACCGAAGCCTCCTCCAGCATCAGCGGGTTGCAAGTGACGGCGACGGCGGTCGGCACCACGACCATCACCGTTTCCTCCGACACCAGTACCATCAAGACGGCGATCACGGATTTCATCGACCAATACAACAAAGTCCAGAGCGTCATTGATACGCAAACGGCCAGCAGCACCGACGCCAATGGCAAAGTGACCGCGGGGGTGTTGGCGAGTGAAGGCGATGCGGACGAGATTGCCACGCGCCTGCGTCGCATGGTCATGAGCGAAGTTGCCGGACTGCCCGCCGCGTTGAATCAACTGGAAGAGTTGGGCATTGTTTCCAACGGCACGGACAACAAGATCAAGCTCGAAGACGAAACGAAGCTCACCAACGCACTGGCCAACAATCTGACGGGCGTTCGTAATTTGTTCACCGATTCCACCAACGGGCTTGCGAGCAAGCTGACCACGTTTCTCGAGAAAACCATCGGGGACGCGGGCACGCTGGTGACGCGGCAGGAGAATCTCACCAAGCAATCGGCGGCGATTGACGTGCAAGTGGCCGATCTCGAGCGCATCGTGCAGGCCAACCGCCAACGCATGCTCGAAAGTTTTATCGCCATGGAAACCGCCCAGGCGCAAATCAACCAACAATTGAGTTTCTTGCAACAGCGCTTCGGCAGCACCAAAGCCGCTGGATCATAATAAAATTGCCCTGCCTGCCATGCCTGCCCTTTTCCGCCTGATTCAGCGCGTCGCGCGCCCGCTCCTCCGCCTTGGTTGTCTCGTCGCGTTGGCGGGACTTTTGACCGCCTGCAAAACCGTGCGCCTGACCGATCCGGTCATCGGACCAAGTTACGAACCGCAGAACGTTTATCGCACCTTTGATCAACTGTCGGCGAAATTGCGCCGCATTGCGGTGTTGCCGATGACGAGCGATTTGCCGCAATCCGAATCGGAAATCGGCTTGGAGACGCTCGCGCCCGTTGTCAGCGAAGAACTCGGCAAAACGGGAAGATTTGAACTGGTGCCCATTACTCCAGCGCAACTGCGTTCGTGGATCGGCCGTTCCAGTGTCCGAGCGGAGGATGCGTTGCCGGTCAATTTCCCGGCCATTCTGAAGCGGGAATTGGATTGCGACGGCGTCTTGTTCACGCGGCTGACGCAATATCGGCCGTATCCGCCGTTGGCGGTAGGTTTCAGCTTCAAGCTGGCGGAATTGGATACGGCGGACCTGATTTGGGCTGTGGACGAGGTGTTTGACGCCAATGAACCCAGTGTGGTCAACGGGGCGCGCCGCTATCAATTGAGCCGGGAACAGTTACCCGGGGCATTGTCGGATTCGCGGAGCATTTTGAATTCGCCCCGGGGATTCAGCCGTTATGCCGCCGCCGCCATTTTCCAAACTTTGCCCACGCGTTAGCTAAAGTTTTGCACTTCAATGCCGATACACCGATAGCGTTGCACCAGTAGTGCGACCTTGCCTGCCAGAAAGGCAAAGTATGGAAATCATAGTAAATCTTAACGTTGAGCGCGCTCAACTGACCCGCCTCATCCCAAACAAGACGCAGCCCCGGGTTGCCGGCTTGGACACCGCCACATTCTCTCGCATGGGCGCGCTGGACCGAGCCTTGCAAGAAACTCCGGTCGCTCGGCCTGAAGCCATCAGTCGTGCGCAAGAACTCATTGGCGATGTCAAATATCCGCCGGCGGATACCATTGACGGGATCGCCATGTTGTTGGCGCTCCGGACGGAGGTTGTGGCCGGTGGCGAATCTCAATCATGAATCCCAAAAACCCCTGGCAATCCTACCAGCAAGTTGCGACCCGCACCGCCTCTCCCGGTCAATTGATTCTGATGCTTTACGAGGGCGCGATTCGGTTTCTGGAACGGGCCCAGGCGGGATTTGATCTGGAAGATCCGGTCGAGTTCAACACGACGATCAACAACAACATCCTTCGCGCGCAGGACATCATCCGGGAACTGGATTTTTCGTTGAACCTCGAACAAGGCGGCGAGCTGGCCGCGCAGTTGCGTCGGCTGTATGACTATTTTGATCGGCGTCTGTTGGAAACCAACCTGCGCAAAGATCGTGATGGAATTGTGGAAATCGTGGGCCGGCTCACCGTGCTCCGCGATGCGTGGGCGACGATGTTGTCGCAACAAGGCCAACCCGCACCGTTGTCGCCGCTCCCGGCGTTGGTGGCCAACTGAAACCGCGTTTCCTGCCATGAACGCCCGCCGCAATCTCCTCGCCGCCTACGAATCCTGGGAACAACTCACCCAGGCCGAGGGGGCGGCGATTCAGCGGGACGACTGGTCACGTGTGCAGGAATGCCAACGCACCAAGCTCGATTTACAAAAAGAGATCATTCATCTCACCGAGGTCGCCCAGGCGGAAACGATTGCCGCCGGGTTGGACCCGCAGAAGATCGAGCGGGACGTGCGCCGCATCATCAATGAATTGATCGCGCTCGAGAGCCGCAATTCCCAATGGCTCGCGCAACGCCGCGACGCGGCGGAATTGGCCCGGGCCGAACTCGATCAGACCGCCCATAATTTACGTCGCGTGCAAAAATCATACGTCCCCCGCAGCGAGGCCGTGTGGAACAGTTATTCCTGATGGCCCTCCCCCATGAACAGTTCGGAGACCAATCCTGCGGCGAGTCTGCACCGGCTGTTGATCGTGGACGATGAACAGTTGGTGCTGAATGGACTGCGCGAGACACTGACGCGCGAGGGTTACCACGTCACCACGGCTACCCATCCCTTCACCGCGCTGGAGGCGCTGAAACAGGAAATCTTTTCCGTCATCATTTCGGATCACCAGATGCCGGGCGTGACCGGACTCGAATTTCTCTCCCAAGCCAAGCAACTTCAACCGAACGCGTCGCGCATCCTGATCACCGCGGTGTTGAGTCTCGACACGGTGATTGAAGCCATCAACCAGGGCGAAATCTACCGGTTCATCGTCAAGCCATGGTTGCGTGAGGAATTGCTCGCCACCGTCAAAAACGCGGTGCAACGCTACGAACTGATCGATCACAATACGGTCCTGCAGACCAAGGCCGTGGTGATGAATCGCGAATTGGCGGACGCGAACCGCTCGTTGGAGCTGCAACTTGCGCGCGTCGCCGAACAGAACGAATCGCTCGGGCAACTCAATCAGGCGCTTGCGGAGAACTTGCAGCACTCGGTCCAATTGGGCGTGCATTTGCTGGAAACGTTTTATCCCGCCTTGGGCAATCAGGCGCGGCGCACGCAGGAAATGTGTCGCGCGTTGGCGGACAACTTGCATTTATCCGCGGAGAAGCGGCAAGTGCTGGAGTTTAGCGCGTGGTTGCATGACATCGGCCTGGTGGCAATCCATCGTGACGTGATCCGGCGCTGGGAGGTCAGTCCGACGGCGCTTTCCGAGGACGAACTCAAAGTGGTGCAAAGTCATCCGATTCTCGGGCAGAACCTTGTGCGGTTCGGGCATCATCTGGAAGAGGTGGGAACGATCATCCGGGCGCATCACGAGCGGTTTGATGGCAGCGGATTTCCGGATGGTTTGCGGGGCGAGGAAATTCCCTGGCTCGCACGATTATTGGCGGTGGCCGCCACGTACGCGGAATCGGCGCTGGACCACGAATCGACGTGTGAGCTTATCAAACAGAACAGCGGCAGCGCGTTCGATCCTGAAGCCGTGCGGGCTTTTCTGCGCGCCTCCCGGCACTCTTTCATTTCCCGCCGGGAACGCGAAGTCCTGTTGTCCGAACTTCAACCCGGCATGGTTCTGGCCAAAGGCATCTACACTCCCAACGGCCTGTTGTTGGTGCCGGAAGGTCAACCCTTGAGCGAGGGCGCGATTGGGAAAATCCTGAGTCACAACCGGAATACGCCCATCGTTCAATCTCTGCTCGTTTATTGCTGACCGCTCCAACGCTGCCGGGCAATCCGTCCTCGGTTCGTCACACCTGCCGCCTATAAGTGACTTTCTGCCTATAAGTGACGGCGACTCGAATCATAAGTGAAACCCGGAACTCCAAGCCTGTACTTCTATTAAGTGCTCGCTCTATCGGTGCTAGCACGAGTTACTTGTCGCGATTGAACTTAGGTAATCACCGGAAATTAAATCGAGTTCGCATCGCTCCAACAGACTTTCACCACCAAGTTAGATGAGGAAAATCCTGGGTGAAATATCGCTGCGTTGCTCTAAATACGCACGCAGTCGAACCGATGTGAATATTGAAAACGAATTTCAAACTTTGCCAGGCCGGCAGAAAGCAAGAATCGCACAGCCTGGTTGAAGCTTGGCGATGATGATGCCTTTCAATTCAATGCGCGCTGCAATATCAAATGTGCCACAGGAGGCACTTCAAGCGTTGTTGGATGCGCCGGTCATTGCACAGCTTCGGGTCTTACACTTGGAAGGCAGTGACGAAACGGCCGAAATGATTCGCGCCTGTTTGGAACGAGATGGCATGGGCGTGCAAATCGAATTGGCACGGACACGAGCCCAACTTCTGGCGGCGCTGACCAAGCATCCTTTTGACCTTGTGCTGGCTGACTGTCAACTATCTGATCCCGCCGGTTTGGCGGTCTTGAAACACGTTCGGAATCAGTACCCGGACTTGCCAGTAATCCTGGTCTTGGGGGGGCTCGGAGAAGCAGGCGCGATTCTTGGTTTGAAGCACGGCGCCACCGACTACGTGCTGAAAGCGCGCCCCGACCGACTGCCGGCGGCTATCCGCCGCGCGGTGAGCGAAGCGGAACGAAGTCGTGGTCAGCGGCAAATTCAGGCGGACTGGCGGGAGGCTCAGAATTTCTTCCAGTCAATCATGACCCAACGCGAAGATTTCGTTGCCGTGTTGGATTTGAGCGGCAGACGGGTTTTTTGCAGTCCCTCCTATTGCCGTTTGCTGGGCCACTCGGACCTCACCGGGATGGATTCTTTTAAAGATATTCATCCTGAAGATGTGGCGCGCGTCCGGGAGATTTTCACCAGAACGGCGGCCTCCGGAGTGGGGGAACGGGCCGAATACCGGCTGGTACTCGCCGATGGCCAGATCCGACACCTTGAATCTCAGGGCAGTGTTGTCCGAAATCAACGCGGCCAGATTACGCATGTCCTGGTTTTGTCTCGTGACATCACCGAACGAAAAATGATCGAACGGCAACTGATGGAGACGCGGGAAGAGCTGCTGGCGGTATCACGTCTCGCGGGCATGGCAGAGGTGGCTACCGGGGTCTTGCACAACGTCGGGAACGTGCTCAGCAGCGTCAACGTGACCAGCCATTATCTCGCGGACTGCTTGCGAAATTCCAAAGCGCAACGGCTGGCTAGGGTTGCGGGACTGTTGCGGGAACGCGAATCAGATCTCCCCGGGTTCTTTGCCGGCCGCCAGGGGCGCCAATTGCCCGCTTACCTCACTGAACTCGCCGACTGCCTGACCGCGGAGCAAGTCGAAACGCTGGCCGAGTTACAGCGGTTGCAGAAGAGTATCGAGCACCTCATCACGATCGTTTCGATGCAACAACGCTTTGCTCAGACGTCCGGTTATCTGGAGTCAGTCCAGGTCACGGAACTGCTGGAGGACGCCTTGCTCCTGAATGCGACGTCCCTGGAGCGAGATCCGATTCGGATCGTCAAGGAATTCGCGCCCGTCCCGCCAATCACCGTGCCAAAGCATCAAGTGCTGCAAATCCTCGTGAACCTGATCCGCAACGCGCAGTTCGCTTGCAAGGATGCCGACCGTGACGATAAGCAGATGACGCTCCGCGTTATGGGGCATGCGGGCAGCGTCAGCATCAGCGTCAGCGATAACGGCATTGGCATCCTCCCGGAGAATCGGGACCGAATTTTTGCCCATGGATTTACCACGCGCAAAGGCGGGCATGGCTTTGGCTTGCATAGCGGCGCTCTGGCGGCCAAGGACATGGGAGGCTCGCTCCGGGTATTCAGCGCCGGAGCCGGGCACGGCGCTACCTTCACGCTGGAAATTCCCACCGCCCGCGCCGGCATTCGCCCGGGCCAGCTTGATTGAGTTTATGCCTCATCCGCCTCAGCCAACCAACCGAATCCTCATTGTAGATGACAACGCTGCGATCCATGAGGACTTTCGCAAAATTTTCATCCCCATCGGAGACACCTTATCTCTTGATCTGGCGGAGGCGGAATTATTCGGTGAAAGCCCGCAACCAGTCCGGCGGAATGTCTATGCCATAGATTCCGCTTCCCAAGGCAAAGAAGCCCTGGCGATGGTGGAGCAGGCGCGGGCCACAGGCAACCCGTATGCCATGGCGTTTGTGGATGTGCGCATGCCGCCGGGCTGGGACGGCCTTGAAACGGTCAGCCGGATCTGGGAACGCGATCCGGATCTCCACGTCGTGATTTGCACGGCCTATTCCGATTATTCGTGGGAACAGATGCATCAAAAACTTGGGGACACTGACAAACTGCTGCTGCTCAAAAAGCCGTTCGATAACATTGAGGTGATGCAACTTGCCAACACGCTGGTGCATAAATGGGAGTTGCTGCAGCAAACGCGCCGGCAGATGGCAGAACTCGAAGCCCGGGTCGATCAACGGACGGCGGAATTGTGCAAGAGCGAAGAACGATTCCGGCTCATCACCGAGAATGTCGCCGACCTGATCGCCATTGTGGACCCGCAAGGGAAACGGCTTTACAACAGTCCCTCCTACGAACGGTTGCTCGGTTACGAACGGGATGAACTTAAGGCCACGCTCGCCTTTGCCCAGATTCATCCCGAAGATCGTGACAAAGTCATTGCCGCCGCGCAACGCACCGCCGAAACCGGCGCGGGCGAAGTGGTGGAATACCGGATGCAACACAAGAACGGCTCCTGGCGTACGCTCGAATCCCACGGCGCTCCGTTTCGTAATGCCAACGGGACCATTGAGGGCGTGCTTATTGTCGCCCGGGACGTCACCGACCGCAAACAGGCCGATCAGGAACGCGAGTTGATGGAAGTGCAACTGCGCCAGGCGCAGAAGCTCGAATCCATCGGGCGGCTCGCTGCCGGCGTGGCGCATGAAATCAACACCCCCACCCAGTACATCGGGGATAACACCCGTTTTGTGCAGGACGCCTTCGCTGACCTCGTGCCCGTACTCAAGTTGCCGGCGGCGTTGCTGGCGGCGGTGCGGGAGAACCAGCTCTCGTCCGAGACTATCGAGTCCGCCATCGCGTTATTGGAGAAAGCCGAGGTGGACTATCTGTGCGAAGAAATTCCCAAAGCCGTGGATCAATCGCTGCAAGGCGTCGAGCGCGTGACCAAAATCGTCCGGGCCATGAAGGAATTCTCCCATCCCGGTTCGGTGGAGAAAACGCAGGTGGATTTGAACCATTGCATTGACAGCACCTTGACCGTGGCCCGCAACGAATGGAAATACGTTGCGGAACTCGTCACGGATTTTGATCCCGATTTGCCGCCGGTGACCTGTCTGCCGGGGGAATTCAACCAGGTGATTTTGAATCTTGTGGTCAACGCAGCGCATGCTATCGGCGATGCGCTTAATGGCGATGGACCCCAAAAAGGGGTCATCACCGTATCCACCAAACACGACCACGGCTGGGTGGAAGTGCGCATTCGCGACACGGGCGCCGGCATTCCCGAATCCGTGCGTGGCAAGATTTTCGAACCATTTTTTACCACCAAAGCCGTTGGCAAAGGGACCGGACAGGGGCTGACCATCGCCCGCTCCGTGATTGTGGATAAGCATGGCGGCACGATTGCCTTTGAGACGGAGTCGGGCCGCGGCACGGTGTTCATTATTCGATTGCCTGTGACGCCGGCGGCGCCTGTTGAAACGAAAGCATCCACATGAGCACCACGCTGACCCGCGCCAACACGGCGGCCCTGCCCGGGCGCATCCTCTTTGTGGATGATGACCGCACGTTGCTCGAAGGCGTAGAACGTTCCCTCCGGCCCACCCGCGAGGTTTGGCAATGCGAATTCGTGGAGCACCCGGCGACGGCACTGGATTTATTGCAGCAACGGAAATTTGAAGTGGTGGTCGCGGACATGCGAATGCCGGGCATGACCGGCGCGGAATTATTGGCTGCCGCCAAGGAGGTGGCCCCGGACACCGTGCGCCTGATGTTGACCGGCAATGCCGATCTGCCCACCGTCCTGGCCGCCGTCAATCAGGCCCACGTCTTTCAATTTCTGCTCAAGCCCTGCGAGAGCAATCAACTGATCCAAAGCGTTACCGCCGCGCTCTTGCAGCATCGCCTGCAAAAGGCCGAACGTGAATTGCTGCGGATGCAGTTGGAACAGTGCGACAAAATGGTGATCGTCGGCCAGATCGCCGCCGGCCTGACGCACGATCTCAACAACATTTTGGGTGCGATCTTAATGCAGACGGAATTGGAGATGATGGACGCCCGGAACCAAGCGCCAGTAAACCCGGCGTTTCAACTGATTCACGAAGCGGCCACCAGCGCGGCGGGGTTGACCCGGGAGTTGAACAGTTTCAACCGGCGCGACCCGGTGGTGATGCACCACACCCTCGAATTGCCGGTGGTATTGGAATCCGCGTTGCGCATCGCCAGGCCCATGTTAAAGCCCAAAATCAAGGTCCACACCGAATTGGCTGCCACCCTGCCTGGCGTGTGCGGCGATGCCAACCGCCTCAAACACGCGCTCATGAATTTGCTACTCAACGCGCGCGATGCCATGCCTGCCGGCGGCGTCATCCAGGTGCGTGCGGAAGACTGCATTTTCACCGCCGGCGCTACAACTCGTTTCCCGCGCCGCCCCGGGCGGTTTGTTTGCATTTCCGTGAGCGATACCGGCAACGGCATGTCACCCGAAATGCAACGCCAGATTTCCGAACCGTTTTTCACCACCAAAGCTCCGGGGCAGGGCACGGGACTGGGATTGTTCATGGTGCGGCGCACGGTGCAGGAGCATCAGGGTTGGATGGAATGGGAGAGTGGAGCGGGCCAAGGCACAACGTGCCGATTGTATCTGCCGGTTTCCCAGGATTCGCAACCGCGGAAATCACTATGAAACATCAAGTATTGTTTGTGGACGATGAACCGCTGGTATTGCAAGGGTTGCAGCGGTCCATGCGCGTCATGCGGAACGACTGGAATATGACCTTCGTGGACAGCGCCGCCGCGGCACTGGCCTTCATGCAGAATCATCCGGTGGACGTCATTGTCTCGGACATGCGGATGCCCGCGATGAATGGCGCGCAGTTGCTTGGCGAGGTGATGAAGCGGCACCCCAAAACCGTGCGCCTGATCTTGTCGGGTCATGCGGATCAGGAACTTATTTTGCAGTGTGTTGGCTCGACGCATCAGTATTTGTCCAAACCGTGCGATCCGGAACAATTGCGCGCCACCGTCCGGCGCGCGATGGAACTGGAGTGCGCCCTCAAGAACGAGCGCCTGCAACAACTCGTGGCCCGGATGGAAAATCTGCCCAGTGTGCCGTCGTTGTACAGTGAAATCGTGGACAAGATGCACGATCCGGAAACCACGCTGGAAACGATTGGTGAGATTATTGCCAAAGACCTGGGCATGACGGCCAAAATTCTCAAGCTCGTCAATTCCGCGTTTTTCGGGTTGCGGCGGGAAATCTCCAGCCCCTCGGAAGCTGTTTCGTATCTCGGGTTGGACACGATCAAGTCGCTGGTGCTTTCGATGCACGCATTCTCCCAATTTGACACCGCGCGCACGGGCATTTTCTCCATCGCCGCGTTGTGGGATCACAGCATGCAAACGGCGGCGATGGCCAAACGGTTGGCGCAACTGGAGGTCAATGATCGAAAACTGACGGATGAAGCTTTCGTGGCCGGGTTGCTGCATGACGCGGGCAAGACCGCCCTGGCATTCAATTTTCCCGACGCGTATGACAGCGTGGCGCGGCAGGTTTCTGCCGGGGCGGAATTGCTGGCCGTGGAGCGCGACGTGTTTGGGGCCACGCATGCCGACGTGGGGGGATATTTGTTGGGTCTCTGGGGTTTGCCCACGCCGGTCGTCGAGGCGATCGCCTTGCACCATCAGCCAGTGCTGAGCGCCGGCACCGCGTTTACGCCGCTGACGGCCGTGCATGTGGCCAATGTTCTGGTGCTGGAGGGCAAGCCCGCCGGCAGCACGTTGGACCGCGCTTATCTGGACCGCCTTCAATTGTCGCCGCGACTTGCGGTCTGGCGGCAAACGTTATTGAATTTAGCCACGGCTGAGGATTGAAAATTTATGAGCAATAAAGTTCTTTGCATTGATGACGACGCCAATGTCCTGACGGGGATCCAGCGCAGTCTGCGCAAGCAATTTGAGATTGATACTGCGATCGGCGCGCTGGCCGCCCTGAAACTGATTGAACAGGAATGCCCCTATGCCGTTATTGTCGCGGACATGCAAATGCCCGGGATGAACGGGGTGGAATTCCTCAATATCGCCCGGCAGAAATATCCCGACACCGTCCGCATTATGTTGACCGGCAACGCGGACCAAAAAACCGCCACCGAGGCGGTCAATCGTGGGCATATTTTTCAATTCCTGAACAAGCCTTGTCCTCCCGACAAACTGGCGCAAGTGCTGACCGACGGCATCAAGCAGTATCGCCTGGTGACCGCCGAGCGGGAGCTACTGGAAAAGACGTTAAATGGGAGTGTGAAAGTTCTGATGGAGATTCTGTCGCTTTCAGATCCGGTGTCATTCGGTCGGGCCCAGACGGTGCGGGACCAGGCACGCGGCGTGGCGCAATTGTTGAAATTACCCAGCACCTGGGAATTGGAACTCGCGGCCATGCTGTGTCCCATCGGCCACGTCACTTTGCCGGCGGAGTTGAACCATAAAATCCGTTCGGGCTTGGATTTGACCGGCCCGGAAAAAGATGTCTGCGACCGGGTGCCGTTGGTCGGCAGTAATCTGCTGGCCAACATTCCCCGTCTGCAGGCGGTCGCGCGGATTGTATTGTATCAGAACAAAAACTTCGACGGCACGGGTTTCCCTGCCGACGCCGTGCAAGGGGCTGAAATCCCAATCGAGGCCCGCATCATCCGGGTGTTGTCGGATTTGGCGCAGTTACACTCCAAAAAATCCGCCCGGTTCAAAGGGATGGAACATTTGCGGGAAATCAAGGGCGTCTATGATCCGGAAGTGCTCGCGGTGGTCAGTCGCTATTTTGAACTTGAAGCCACTGCCAACTCCGATGGCCAACACGGTCCACGCGCCATCGGCGTGGAGGATTTGCATCCCGGTCAGGTGTTGACCGCTGATATTCGCACGGTGCAGGACGTTATGATCGTCGCGGTGGGGACGCGGATAACGCCCCTCATTATCGAACGATTGCGCAACTTTGCCTCGCTCGAAGGCCTCAAACTGCCGATTTATGTCGAGAGTTAATCCGCAGCTTGGTTGAATGCCGGGCGCTTCCCCGGGCAGCAGTTGCTGCCAGCAACGGCTGGTTTCCGGCAGGATTGAATTCAAGCCCATCTCGGGAAGTATGCACTGGCCGGTGCCTGATTCGCCCGCGAATTCCCGCCCCGCCCGCTACCATGGGTGTTCGACGCCGGCACAGTCCCGAGGTCAGCCCGGCAGCGCGAATGCGATGAGGAAAATCCTGGTTCACTAGCGGAATCCCCCGCCATTTAGTCGTTGTTCGGCTATAGCTAATAGGCTTTTTCAGCCGCGCTGAATTTGATTTGACCGTCCCGTTTCCATCCCTGCTCCCCTCAAGTTTGCCGACTCCCTGCCGATAGTTTCACAGGCCCAAAATCACGCTTTCTTGGCCTGAAAGCGATTATCGTGAGCAGTCTTAATTTCAATTGGCGCCGCGTACCGAAGAATCGGAGGTCCTGTGACGAGTTGCGCGTCCGGTCTGGTTGCCGGTGGGTGGCGCGGAGGTTTCTCGTGCCGATGGCATTCGTTGGCTTGGGCTTGCTGGGTTTGGCCCCAAGCCCGGCCGCAAAGCCGAATGAGGTGCAGAATCTGGCGGATTTAAGCCTCGAACAATTAATGGACGAAACCGTGACGTCCGTTTCCAAACGTGAACAGCGCCGGGGCGATGTGGCGGCGGCGATTTCGGTTTTGTCGAATGACGATTTGCGGCGTTCCGGCGCAACCTCCATTCCGGATGCCTTGCGGCTCGTGCCGGGAATGAATGTCGCCAGCGTCAACGCGCATGAGTGGGCGATATCCGCCCGCGGCCACAACGGCGCTTACGCCAACAAACTGTTGGTGCTCGTGGACGGGCGCGTGGTTTATACGCCCACGTTCGGTGGCGTGTTCTGGGATTTGCAACAACCGCTGCTCGAGGACATTGATCGCATCGAAGTGATTCGCGGTCCGGGCGCCACCATCTGGGGCGCGAACGCCGTGAACGGCGTGATCAATGTCACCACCCGCGCCGCTAAAGACACCCCAGGCACGCTGTTGTATGGCGGCGGGGGCGATTATCTGCACGCGCTGGGGGGCGCACGCTACGGCGGCAAACTCGGCGCGGATACTTACTACCGCGTCTTCACCGGCTACAAACGGCACGACGATTTTCCGACCTTCACCGGTCAACGCGGGCAGGACAATTGGGAAGCCGGCACGTTCGGTTATCGCCTCGATCATTATCTGAGCGATGACACGCAACTGACCTGGCAGGGCGACGCCACGGGCATCAACATCGATGACGCCACTTCCGACGCCTACAATCTCAACACGCTCGGTCGTTGGACGCACAAGATTTCCGAGCGCTCCAGCTTGCAGGCGCAGCTCTATTACGACCGCAACAGTCGCGACGACAAATCCCGCGCCGGCATGGTGTCGGACACCTTCGATTTTACGGCGCAACATTCCTTTGGTCTTGGCGAACACAACGACGTGATTTGGGGCTTCGGGGCGCAGTATTACCAGAATACCTTCGAACAACTGAACTTCGGCATTCTCACGCTCGACAACTACACGCACGCCGAGTTCTTCAACATTTTTGTGCAGGACGAATTTCGCGTGATTCCCGAGCATCTGACCCTGACGGCCGGCGCGAAGTTGGAACACAATACCTACACCGGATTCGAAGTCGAACCGAGCGTGCGCGCGGCGTTCAAACCAACGGCCTCGCAAACCTTCTGGGCCGCGATTTCGCGCGCCGTGCGGACGCCCACAGTGGTGCTGACGGAAAATGTCTTTGCCACGGCGATTTCCGCGCCGTTCATTGGGCCCGGCGGCCAACCTTACATCACCCGAATCGTGGGTAATCCCGCCGCAGAATCCGAAGTCGTCTGGGCCTACGAATTCGGATATCGCGTGCAAATCAGCGAACGCGTCTCCTTCGACGCGGCGGCATTTTACAACGATTACGACGATCTTCTCGCCCCGGATCAGGCGAATGTTCAGTTCATTCCCAGCGGCATTCCGGGCGTGCCCGGCATCGCGGCCGTCTTGTTGCAGAACATCAGTAGCAGCAAGAATTACGGCGGCGAACTCGCGGTGACGGTGTCACCGGGCAACGGTTGGCGGCTCACCGGCACTTACTCGCTGCTCCTGACGGACACGCCCGATGCGTTGTTGGAAGCCAGTGCGCCTGTGCATTCCGCCACGCTCCGCTCCTCGCACGACATTGGCGCGAAGACGACCCTTGATCTGCAACTGCGATACGTGGACAACATCGCTTTTGTGCCGAGTTATCTGACGGCTGATTTCCGCCTCGCGTATCGGCTCACGGATCGGCTCGAACTCTCGTTGGTCGGACAAAATCTGCTCGACTCGCAACATCCGGAACAAGCAATGGGATTCTTCACTACGGTTTCCGAAGTGCCCCGCAGCTTTTTCGGCAAACTCACCTGGCGGTTTTAACAGCCCGATGAGCACAAACCAGGGAAAATTTACCGCGCCTCACCCCTGCCGGTTCGCCAGACGGACGCGTGGGTGGCGGAGTGGAAAGCTTTGGCCGGGCCTGCTCCTCGCCCTGATGGTTCCATTGCTCGGTCACGCGGAATCCATCAGCAAAGAGTATCAACTCAAGGCCGCGTTTCTTTACAACTTCACCAAGTTTGTCGAATGGCCGACGAATCGTTTTGCGACGACCAACGCGCCCATCGTCATTGGCGTGTTGGGCCCGAATCCGTTCGGGGCGGAACTGGCCAAAGCGGTCCAGGACCGGACGCAGAACGGACGCGAGTATGTCGTCACTAACCTCACTGATGTGGCTGCCGGGGTGGACGTTCATCTGTTGTTCGTGCCGCGCGGGCAGGAAGAGCGATTGGATGATCAGTTGCCGACGCTCCACGCCGCGGGCGTGTTGACGGTGGGAGAGACGCCGACGTTTGCCGAGTTGAGCGGCATCATCACGTTCACGATGGAAGCGGACAAAATCCGGTTCGAGATTCATCTCGATGAAGCGGAACGCGGCAGGTTGAAAATCAGTTCCAAGCTGCTGCAATTGGCCAAGGTGGTCCGGCGCAAAACCTGAACCATGGATTGGCGATGAACTTCCTCCGCTCCCTCCCGATCAAGCGCAAGCTCACGGCGATCACGCTATTGACCAGTTGCATTGCGTTGCTGTTTGCGGGACTCGCACTGGCGACGTACGAGCAGATCAACATTCGCAAGCGGCTGGTCAATGACCTGACCACTACCGCGGCCATGACCGGGGCCAACTGCACGGCGGGTTTGATGTTTGATGATCCCGTTGCCGTCGAGCAAACGCTCAAATCACTTTCCGCACAACCGCACGTCGTGCGCGCTTGTGTTTATGACGCCGAAGGCGAATTGTTTGCCAGTTACCACCGCAATCCGATGGACCGGAATCGCGCCGCTCCACCCCGGCGCGCTGCCGGGGAACAATTCACCAGTGACAGCCTGGAACTATTCCGCCCCATCCTGCTCGACCGGGAACGCGTGGGAGACATATTCCTTGAGACGGATCTGGGCGAAATTCGCGCCAGCATGTGGCGTTATGTCGTGGTGCTGGCGGTTCTGTTGGTGGCTTGTTCCCTGGTGGCGCTGGCGGCGGCCGCCGCCTTGCAACGCATCATTTCCCGGCCCATCGCGGACCTCGCCGGCGCGGCGGCGCGCGTGGCCAACGAAGGCGATTACTCCGTGCGCGCCCGCAAGGAAAGCGATGACGAATTGGGCAAGCTGATGGATGGGTTCAACCACATGCTGGCGCAGATCCAGGCGCAGGACGCCGCGTTGCACAAATCCCATCTCGAACTCGAGCAGCGCGTGCGGGAGCGCACCGCGGAACTGGCGCATTCGTTGTCCCTGACGCAGGCGACACTCGAGGCCACGACCGACGGCATTCTCGTGGCCGATGGCAAAGGTTGCGTGACGGGTTTCAATGAAGAATTTCTGCTGCTCTGGAATATCCCGCGCGACCTGGCGGAGCGAGGCGATGAGGCGGCCATGTTGGAGATCGCCTGCGCCCAGGTCAAAAACTCCGCAGCTTTTCGGCAACGGGTGGCGGACATCTACGCCGATCTCGAAACGGAGAGTTTCGATGTGCTGGAATTTGACGACGGTCGCACCCTTGAAATGTCTTCCCGCCCGCAGCGCATCGGGGAACAGTGCGTCGGGCGCGTCTGGAGTTATCGCGACATCACCGAGCGCAAACGGTCTGAATCCGCGTTGGCCAGGTTGAATCAGGATCTGCTGGAAACTTCGCGGCGCGCCGGCATGGCAGAAGTCGCCACCGGGGTGCTGCACAATGTCGGCAACGTGCTCAACAGCGTGAACGTGGCTTCGATGTGCATCAGCGACCAGTTGCGCAAGTCCAAGGCGCCGAACCTGGCGCGAGTGGTCACTCTCCTGCGGGAGAACGAGGATCAATTGGCAACTTATCTCAAAGAGGATGCCAAGGGCCGCCAATTGTTGCCTTACCTCGGGCAACTGGCCGACCACATCAACACGGAACGCGCTGCCGTCTTGAAGGAACTGGCCGAGCTGCAACAGCACGTTGAGCACATCAAAGACATCGTGGCCATGCAGCAGAGTTTCGCCAAAGTTTCCGGCGTGGCCGAGACGGTGAATGTGAACGACCTGCTTGATGAAGCCGTGCGGATGAACGAAAGCGCACTGCACCGGCACGCGGTGCGGGTGGAGAAAGCCTTCGCCACCGCACCCGCCATCACGGTGGAGAAACACAAGGCGCTGCAAATTCTGGTGAATTTGTTGCGCAATGCCAAACAGGCGTGTGATTCCGTGGAGCGGGACAAACGGTTGATCACCCTGCAAGTAATGGCGGAGTCGGAGCGCGTCGCCATCACGGTGGCCGACAATGGTGAAGGCATTTTGCCGGAGAATCTCACGCGCATCTTTTCGCACGGCTTTACCACCAAGAAGAACGGGCATGGCTTTGGATTGCACAGTGGCGCGTTGGCGGCGCAGGAAATGGGCGGCACGTTGCGCGCGGTCAGCGCCGGGGCCGGACAGGGCGCCGCCTTCACGCTCGAATTGCCGTGGCAACCTCCCAGGAAAAACGCATGAACCCCGAAACCAGCCAGGTCAACCGGCGCATCCTGATCGTCGATGACAACGTTTCGATTCACGAGGATTTCCGGAAAATCTTCGCCGCATCGCCCGCGGCGGATGCCGCCATCGATGAGGTGGAAGCGGCCTTGTTTGGCACCGAGACACCGCCGACGCCGGCAGTAAATTTTCAGCTCGATTCCGCGTACCAGGGTCAAGAGGGACTGACGCGCGTGTTGGAAGCGCAGGCCGCCAATCAGCCCTATGCGGTGGCGTTTGTGGACGTGCGTATGCCGCCCGGGTGGGACGGCATCGAGACTATTTCCCGCTTGTGGGAAGTGGCGCCGGATTTGCAAGTCGTCATCTGCACCGCCTACTCGGATTATTCGTTGGATGAGATTGTTGCGAAGCTCGGTTCCGCCGACCGGCTGGTGATTCTCAAGAAACCGTTCGACAACATCGAAGCGCTGCAACTCGCCCATGCGTTGACGGAGAAATGGCGCTTGTGGCGCGCGGCGCGAAATCGCGAGGAAGACTTGGAACGGCGCGTGACTGCTCGCACGGCGGAACTGCGCGTGGCGAACGAACGCTTGCAGGCCGAAATGGCCGAGCGCACCCGGCTGGAAATGGCGTTCCGCCAGGCGCAGAAGATGGAAGCCATCGGCCAGCTTGCCGGCGGCATTGCGCATGATTTTAACAACATTCTGACCGTCATTCGCGGCTATCTCTGCCTGGTGCTGGGCGACGAACGGCTGGATGGCAAACTCAAGGAGCCGTTGCAGCAAGTGGACGCCGCCGCCCAGCGCGCCGCCGCATTGACGCGACAACTTTTGACTTTCAGCCGGAAACAACTCGTGCAACGCGAGGCGCTGTTGCTCAACGAAGTCATCACCAACATTTCCAAAATGCTGCACCGCCTCCTCGGCGAAGACATCGCGTTGGAAATCGAACTGGCTGCTGATCTGCCCCGCGTGCATGCGGATCGCGCCATGATGGAACAGGTGCTTGTGAATCTGGCGGTGAACGCGCGCGACGCCATGTTGAGCGGCGGCCGGTTGTTGGTGGAAACCAGTTCGGAGGAAGTGTTCACCGCTGGGCCATCGGCTCATCCGGACGCTCGTCCGGGCAAATTCGTTTGCCTCACCGTCACCGACAGCGGCAGCGGCATCGATCCGGAGGTGCTCCCGCATCTCTTTGAACCCTTCTTCACCACCAAGGAAGTCGGCAAAGGCACGGGCCTGGGGCTGGCCACGGTTTATGGCATCATCAAACAGCACGAGGGTTGGATCGAGGTGACCAGTGCGCCGGGTCAGGGCGCGCGATTCAAAATCTTTCTGCCCGAACATCGACCGGCTGCGATCACCGCCGCAACCGATGCTTTGGCGACCCCGCGCCCGGCGGGGGGCACCGAAACCATTCTCCTTGTGGAGGACGAAGCGGCATTACGCGGCGTCGCGGCCAAGGTGTTGCGCAGTTACGGCTATCAGGTCATTACGGCGGGTTCCGGCGCGGACGCCCTGAAAGTTTGGCCGCAGCACGCGGACAAAGTTGACCTGCTGCTCACGGACATGGTGATGCCGGACGGCGTATCGGGGCGGGAACTGGCGCAGCGCCTGAAACTGGAGAAACCGGAACTTAAAATCCTGTTCAGCACGGGATACAGCACGGAATTGGTGGGTCGGGACACGTTGCTTCAGGACGGCAAGAACTTTCTGCCGAAACCTTACAATCCGGACAAACTCGCCCACACCGTGCGCAACTGCTTGAATGCAGCGGTCGGGGAACTGGCGCAGTGCGTCGGTTAATTCCGGCTCGCAAGTGTTGCGGCGGGTTGGCCAATTCACGCCGAGCCTTATTCCTCAATGGCGCAACCCGATTGTCGATACAGGGATCGTGGTTGAGTTCTTCGCCGGGAGCACCGGGAGGTGAGGGTATCCGCCGCTGCCAGCCTGTCTGAACATTGCATGGCGGCGGATCTCCCTCGGCTGAGATGCTCAATCTGGCGTGCTGCGCTGTGAGCAACCCTTCCTTGCGTCGCCTTCCAATCGCACGCTAAGGTTGGGATGCCATGTCGCACGCTGATTTCGTCCATTTGCATCTGCACACCGAGTATTCGTTGCTCGATGGCGCGTGCCGGTTGGACAAACTCGTCGAGAAGGCGCGCGACCTGAAATTGCCCGCGCTCGCCATCACCGATCACGGGGCGATGCATGGGGTCGTGGATTTTTGGAAGGAAGCGCGCGAGAAAGGCATCAAGCCGATCGTCGGGTGCGAGGTTTACGTCGCGCCGGGGTCGCGATTGGAAAAGAAATCTTCCACTGGCGGCAAGGACGTTTACAACCATCTCGTCCTGCTGGCGAAGGACGAAGTTGGCTACAAGAATCTCGTTAAACTCACCACGTCCGCGCATCTGGAGGGCTATTACTACAAGCCGCGCATTGACAAAGAAATTCTCGCGCAATGCAAAGAGGGATTGATCGCGCTGTCCGGTTGTCTCGCCAGCGAGATTCCGCAGGCGATCATGAAGGACCAATTGGCGCAGGCGCGGGATGCGATGGATTGGTTCAAGCAAACGCTCGGGTCGGAGAATTTTTATCTCGAACTCCAGAATCACGGCATCGCCGAGCAGGCGAAAGTGAACAAGCATTTGATTCCGTGGGCGAAGGAATTCGGGCTGAAATGCGTCGCAACGAATGACGTTCACTACATTGAGAAAGGTCACTCGCACGCGCACGATTGTCTGGTGTGCATCGGCACACAGGATTTGCTGAGCAATCCGAATCGCATGGGCGCGGGTTACGTGCCGGAACAGTTTTATCTGCGTAGCGCCGAGGAAATGAAGGCGCGCTTCGCGGAGATTCCCGAAGCCGTCACGAACACGCTGGAAGTCGCCGAGAAGTGCAATGTCGAATTCGATTTCAAGACGCTGCACTATCCGGTGTTCGATCCGCCGGAGCATTTTACACGCGAAGGTTATTTGCGGCATCTGCTCGCGGAGGCATTGTTCCGCCGCTACACGATTCATGCGAAGGCGGAGGGGAAGGAATTCATTGTCGAAGGCATTGATGACCCGAAGCGTTTGCCGACGTTTGATCCCGCCAATCCCAATGAAGAGGCAGCGATTAAGACGGTCATTGACCGGTTGCAACTCGAACTTGGCGTCATCGAGAAAACGGGTTTCATCAGCTACTTCCTGATCGTCGCGGATTTCGTGCAGCATGGTCGCAGCAAAGGCATCGCGTGCGTGGCGCGTGGTAGCGCCGCCGGTTCGATTGTCACTTACCTGCTGGAAATCGCGAACGTTGACCCGATTCGTTACGGCCTGCTATTCGAGCGCTTCCTGAATCCCGAGCGCGTCAATCCTCCTGATATCGACATCGACTTCGCGGACGACCGACGCGCGGACGTCATTGAGTACGTGCGGCAAAAGTATGGTCGTGAGGCGGTGGCGCAGATCATCACGTTCGGTACGATGGGCGCGAAATCTGTCGTACGCGACGTGGGCCGCGTCATGGGCTTGAGTTATGGCGAATGCGATCGGCTCGCGAAGATGATTCCCGCTGAGTTAAAGATGACGCTCGAAAAAGCGCTCAAGCAATCGCCGGAACTCAAGGAAGCTTACGAGACGGAAGAAACGACGCGCGAACTGATTGATACCGCATTCGTGCTCGAAGATTTGGCGCGCAACACCAGCGTTCACGCAGCGGGCGTGGTGATTGGGCCCGAGCCGTTGGTGAATTTGTTGCCGCTCAAGACCGACGAAGACGGCGCGCTCGTGACGCAGTATCCGATGAATCCCGTAGGCGAACTCGGCCTGCTGAAGATGGATTTTCTCGGACTGAAGACGCTTACGGTCATTCGCAACACTTGCGAAATGGTCAAGCGCACGAAGGGCGTGACGCTGGACATGGACCAGTTGCCGCTGGATGACAAGAAGACTTACGACCTGTTGAATCGCGCGGAAACGTTGGGCGTGTTCCAGTTGGAATCGGGTGGGATGCGCGATCTGTGCCGCAAGTTTCAGATTGCGAGCGTGGAACACATCACGGCGCTCGTGGCGTTGTATCGTCCCGGCCCGATGGACCTCATTCCCGACTTCATCAAACGCCGTCACGGCGAGCTCAAGGTCGAGTATGAACATCCGTTGCTCGAGCCGATCGCGAAAGAAACTTACGGCATTCTGATCTATCAGGAACAGGTGATGCAGGCCGCGCAGTTTCTCGGCGGCTATACGCTGGGCGGCGCGGATTTGCTGCGGCGCGCGATGGGCAAGAAGAAGGTCGAGGAGATGCAGAAGCATCGCGACATCTTCGTGAAAGGTTGCGCGGAGAAGAACAATATCCCCAAGGCCAAGGCGAATCAGATCTTCGATTTGCTCGAAAAGTTCGCCGGTTACGGTTTCAACAAGTCCCACGCCGCCGCGTATGCCGTCGTCGCATATCAGACCGCCTATCTGAAGGCGAATTATCCGGTCGAGTTCCTGTGCGCCATGATGACGAACGACATGAGCGACACCGCGAAACTCAGCGAATACATCGCTGAAGCGCG
>CAZKMR010000006.1:36213-65550 GCA_964553795.1 uncultured Bifidobacterium sp.
TGACGAACGACATGAGCGACACCGCGAAACTCAGCGAATACATCGCTGAAGCGCGGGGCATGGGCATCGAAGTTCTCGCGCCGGACGTCAATGAAAGTCATGTCGCGTTCGCGCCGGCACGCGATGGAAAGGTGATTCGTTTCGGTCTCGCCGCGATTAAAGGCGTGGGTGAGGGCGCGGTTCAGGTCATGCTCAAGGCGCGCGATGAAGGTGGAAAATTTACTTCGCTGTCTGATTTGTGCGAACGCGTGGATGGTCGTTCGGTCACGCGCAAAACACTGGAAGCGCTGATCAAAACCGGGGCGTGCGATGGCTTCGGATTAAATCGCGCCACGATGTTTGCCCAAATCGAACGGACACTCGCCCGCGCCGCCAGCATCATCAGTGATCGGCAGAAAGGGCAGAGTTCGTTGTTCGGCATGATGGAGGAAAAGGCGACAGAAGTAATGCCGGAGGCCATTGCGTCGCTGCCGGAATGGCCGCAGCACGAGATGTTGGCCTATGAAAAGGAACTGCTCGGTTTCTACGTCACGGGCCATCCACTCACGCCGTATGCGCCGATTCTGGAGAAGTATTGTCTCGCGAACACGAGCCAGTTGATGGAGTTGCCGAATCGTTCGCTCACGCGCGTGGGCGGGTTGATTGCAGCGGCGCAACACGGCGTTTCCAAGAAGAGCGGCAAGCCGTATTCGATGATCACGCTGGAAGATTTGCACGGTTCGGCGCAAGTGCTCGTGATGAACGAGAACTACGACAAGTTCCGGCAGTTGCTCGAATTGAACAAAGCCATCATGGTCATCGGCGAGGTGAACACCGGTGAAGATCGCCCGAAAATCTTCCCGCAGGAGATTTTTCCGCTCGATGACGCGCCGAAGAAATTTACCAAACGCGTGACGTTCCATCTGCACACCGCGCATCTGAAACCGGAGAGCATGGACACGGTGCGCGACCTTGTCGCGGCGCATCCGGGACGTTGTGAATTGATGCTGTGCTTCCGTTATCCGACGGGGCAATACGTTTTCATTGCGCCAAACGAACGCTACACGGTAACGCCATCGCGCGAATTGCAGGCCGCTGTGGTCCAGAACTTCGGGGATGATTCGTATCACGTGAAAGTGGATACGAGTCTGCCCGAGAAGCAGAATCGCTGGGGTCGCAAGAGTGGCAACAACGGGAACGGGGAGGATTAGCGTTTACACCCTGCTGCGACTGGTAGGGCGCGTCACTCCGTGCGCGCCGTTCTGTGTCAGCCATTCGACGGCGCGCACGGAGTGACGCGCCCTACCGTAAGCGGTGATTTTGTTGGACGACAAAATTTGTTTTGAGTTCGCGGGTTTTCGCGGCTTTAGTAACTGCCATTATGAAAAGATTACTGCTCGTTTTCACGGTTCTGGCGGGAATAAATCTTTCCCCCGCCGCTATCCAAACCAAAGTGGTGGAATACAAACAAGGCGACACCACGCTCGAAGGCGTTTTGATTTACGACGACGCGGTGAAAACCAAACGCCCCGGCGTGCTCATCGTGCATCAATGGATGGGCATCACGGATTACGAGAAGAAACGCGCGGAAATGCTCGCGCAACTGGGTTACGTCGCATTCTGCGCCGACATCTACGGCAAGGGTGTGCGGCCCTCGACCGTTCCGGATGCCAGCGCGACTTCGGGGAAATTCAAAACCGACCGCAAACTGCTGCGCGATCGCGTCAATGCCGGACTGGAGCAACTCAAGAAAAGCGAATTGGTGGACACCTCGAAAGTGGCTGCGATTGGATATTGTTTCGGCGGCACCACGGTGATTGAACTTGCGCGCAGCGGCGCGGAACTGGGCGGTGTGGTGAGTTTTCATGGCGGGCTGGATTCGCCCAGTCCCGAGGACGGCAAGAACATCAAATGCAAAGTCCTCGCACTGCACGGGGCGATTGATCCATTCGTGCCCGCGAAAGACCTCACCGCGTTTGAAGACGAAATGAAGAGCGCGAAGGTGGATTGGCAACTGATTCAATACGGCGGCGCGGTGCATAGCTTCACGGATTGGAACGCCACCGGCGCATTGCAGGGCGCGCAATATAACGAACGCGCGGACAAACGATCCTGGGAAGACATGAAACAATTCTTCGGCGAACTTTTCCGCTAACTGAATGAACTCCGATTCCAGCCGGTCGCTCGGCGAAATTCATCAGGGCGAACGCACGCCCATCGTGCTGATGCTGCTACTCGCGCTGGCGTTGTTTCTCGCCGGATTGTTTCGACCGTTCACGCAAGTCACCAAACTCTGGGTGTTTGCGGATGACGTTTCGGTTTACACTGGCTTGATCACACTGTTCAACGAACGCGAACTGTTTCTCTTTGGCATCCTGCTGATTTTTACCGTGGTTTTCCCGTTCGTAAAAATCAGCGCGTTGTTGGCCTTGTGGCTCAAACCTGGATTGAAAATGCAACAAATGGCCAAGGTCTATGGATTCGTCGCCAACCTGAGCAAATGGTCCATGCTTGATGTATTCGTGGTGGCCGTGTTGGTGGTGCTGATTCGCTCGGGCGGCCTGGCGGAAATCAAGGCGCAGGACGGACTGCTGTTGTTCTGCGCGTCGGTGGTGTTAACCCAAATTGCGTCCGAATGGACGGGACGAATTGCCCGCAAAACGTTTGCGGCGGCGGAATAAATATTATGCGCATTACCGGCGGCCAGGCGGGCGGACGCATTTTGAAAGTGCCGAAAGGCATGGCGGTACGCCCGACGATTGATCGCGTCAAACAAGCGCTGTTCAATTCGCTCGGGGGTCGCGTGGTGGGAGCGCGCGTGCTGGAACTTTTTGCGGGCAGCGGAGCGTTGAGCCTGGAATCGCTCAGTCGCGGCGCCAAGCTCGCCGTGTGTGTGGAATTGTCCCCGCGCCATGCCGGGTTCATCAAAGAGAATTTTGTCGCCGCCGGATTGCCGACTGAGAATCTGGAGGTCCGCACTCAGGACGTTTTCGTCGCGTTGCCGCAACTGGTCAGTGCGGGACAATCTTTTGATCTCATTCTCGCCGACCCGCCCTACGGTGAAAAGAATGTCGGGCGTCGTTCCGCGTCCTTTGCCCAGAAATTACTGGATGATCCTAATTTGCCCAAACTGCTCGCACCCGGCGGGCGCTTTGCGCTGGGACATGCCAAACGGGATGCGCTGGAAATTCCGGCGGTTTGGCGGGAAGTGAAACAACTCAAGCATGGCGACAGCGTAATGCGTTTCTTCGAAGTTTGACGGCGTGCCAACGCTTCGCGCCGTTCCGGCGCGCGGCGGGCGATTTCAGAATGCTTTGAATGCGGCCACGGCCCTTTCCAATTCCGATTTGCGATTGGCGGGCAACTGATCCAGCAATCCGAGTTCACCGTAGGTTCGCAACAGCGATTCCGCTTCCACGCCGGCGTAAGTGATGTTGGCATCCACGATCTTGCGGCCGAGAATTGCTTCCAGATCGGCTTGCGTGCGAACGGGCCGTTGCGCCGCGGTGGCTTTCGTGCCGTACTGATTCAGGTTCGAAGCGAAAATCCCCGCCGCACTCACCGGCAAAAAATCTTCATAGCGCAATCCTTCATAGTCCACGTAACCCAGGCGCGCCAACTCCATGATGTCCGTTGTGGTGAGGTTGCCCTTCGCAGCGATTCCTTTGGGCGTGGCGCTGTATCGCGCATAAACCAATCCTTGTTGCAACAATTCGGGCAGCGTTTTGGGAAACGCCGCGAAGGGTTTCGCATACATTTTCTCGTAGGCGGAAAAGTCTTTCTTCGCGAGGCCGGGATGTTTCTCGCGCGCGGCATCGGCTTCCGCGAGGCAACGGTCGTAGAGTTCGCGACCTTTTGGAGTTGTGGCGTAGAACCGTTGTTCAATTTCGCCGAACCGCGCCGTATGAACCGAATCCACAGTCGAGCCATCCGGGTTGTGAAACGTCACCGGTTCGGTCAGCGCCTTGTACGCATCCTGCCGCAACAAGACCGGCGTGTCCTCGGACGGACCTTCGGTCGAGTCCTTGAAGCCGGAATGCTTGAGTTTGGTCAAAGCCAAATCTTCCTGTTGCAACCGGCGGGTCAGCATTTGGACCGCGTCAGCGACCGCGTTGGGAGCGACCGGGCCGGGCTTGTAACCATCCAGCTCGGCGCGGTTCACGTGTTTGAAATGCAAGCGCATCCAGTCGCGGTCGGCGCGCTTTACCAGTCGTTCCAACGCCGTGGTCGCACGATTGACGAAAAGAGTCGCATCCAGTTCGCCCAGGCAGAACTTCATCGCGCTCGTGTAGAGGTCCAGGCAGAACGTATTTGGCGTGAGATGATTCAGGTGATGCGATTCGAAGCACGCGATGTCCGCCGCAATCTTGAAGCCCGCCTCGCACAATTCCTGGTAGAGCGCATGGTCGCGCGCCTGCCCGGTCCACTTGAAGATGCGATTCACCCCCTCGGCGATGAGCGCGTTCGCATCGTTCCAGTCCAGGCCGTCTTGTCGTTCTTCTTTGTCGAGCAGTTGTTTGGCCCGGGCGGAAAAAACCTCCCGCGGCGCGAGCAAGCCTTCGATGCGCGCCTTGGTGGGCGCATCGAAATAATCCGTCAACAACAACGAGGTAAACACCCGGTGGTCGGGATTGATTCTGGACCGAAATGCCGTGGCGATGATCGGCTGGCTTTTCGCGCCGACGTTGGCCATGTCATAAAAATTATGAGGCGCCATGCCGAACGCCGCGAAGAATCGTCCGATGAACCGATACTCAGACGGTTTGCCGATGCGGATCGCGCCGTGGCGCTCGCCGCTGGTGCGGTCGAGCTGTTCATCCGAAAGTGAGAAGCCGACATGCAATTGAGCCAGCAGCGCGCCAACCGCTCTGTTGCACTCGCGATTGACGAGCAGGGATTTGTCGTAGAGCGGCACTTCCTGGCCGAACATCCGCGATAACTCGGCGAAGAGCCGGTTCTGCATCTGGCCTTTGTTCGCGAAACCAGTGCCTATGCTCTTCAGCGGTTCGATCGTTTGCATGATCAGCCTTAAACTCAAGTTAGCGCCTCAGTCCACTTTGGAAACTGATTTTCGGACATGTTTGTGTAAGCCAACTTCCCGCCCATCTGCTAGGGTAGTGACCAGCTCCTCTTCATTTCTCGCTGACCTGATTGAGTAGATCAATGGTCCGGACCTGCGGGCGGCGAGTTCGTGGATACCCAGGCGCAACTACGAATGAGTTCTGGAAGTCTGAACGTTGCGTCAGGAAAAGTCAGGGCTTGAATCCACCTTCGCGCGACTCAACGCGCCAGTAACGGGCTTCAGCTCCGACGGCATTCGTGTGCGTGTAGCTGAGTTGGCCCATCACGCCGGGCAGCGTCGCGAGCGTATCCCACGCCCCGAGGTTTGTGCTGGCCTGCACACGATAACCCCAGCCCGTCTGCGCGTTGAAATGCAACACCGCGTTTGTTCCCTGCGCGAACGAAAGATTGAGTACCGGTCGATGCGCGAAATACGTGGCTGCGTTCCATTCCACTACCGCAATCTCTGCCGCCGTGTTCGCAGGCGGCGTGTAACCTTCGCCCTGCGACGGTTGGTGTAAAATGTGCAATTGCTGATCCAACGCCCAACGCGCTTCATCATTCACCGGTTCGTAGTTGCCGAGGTTGTCCGTTGTCAGATCAAACGTGAACCAGTTCGTTCGCTGCGGGTCCACTGCGTAGGGCAACGAATGCACAATCGTCAGGCCGTTGCTGCCGAAGTTATCGCGATAGAGAACGACCAATCGTCCCACCGAATCACAGACGATCACGGGGCGACCGAGATTGCGGACAAATGTTTCGGAATACTTTGTGCCGATGGGATCGTTGGTGCGATGGGAAACCTGCCGGGTTTGCCAGACGCCGAGTTCATCGCGAAACGCCACCATGTATTGGCGGCGGAAATTATTTGTCGCCGTGCCCGGCGCCCACCAGGTGGCGATGACCGGCCAGTTGTTCTGATCTAAACACATGCCCGCTTGGTTTATTAAGCTGTAACCTTCCGGGATGCTGAGAATTTCCTCCGCCATAGTAGCGGGATTTCCATTTTCGCCGCGCTCGGAAATCGGCAGCGCGTAAGGCGTTCCGTCCTGGCGCAACCACGTCAACCCGCCATTCGTCGAACGCGCGAAATCAAAGTCATGATTCGTTTGATAACCGGATTCGCCCGCCGGTGAATCGCCCTGATAACGCCACGTCCAGATCAGGTAGAAATTTCCCGCTGCATCCACCTGCGGCATGTTCGGGTACGCATTGTAATTCGGCGACCAACCCGTGCCTTTGAGAAACGGCAGTTGCGTGCTACCGCTGCGATGCACGTTGCTCCACGTCTGCGACGACACGTAATAGCGATTTAGATAAGTGTCGCCATTGCCGGACGCGCCTTCGCGAAACAGGTACAACAAATCACCATCCGGCAACCGCAGCCACTGCGGATACGTCACCGTGTTCTCGCGCCCGGTCATCGTCGTGTCCGGACCGAACACAATCGCGTTCGTCCCGAACACCGGCGCGGTGCTGCGCGAATAATGGAACGCATCGCCGTGCATGCCCCAGCTCAGATGCATGTAACCCGCGCCATCAATTCCGAACGACGCGACATCGTGACCGTCGGTAATCGCGTTGGCGGTAAATGGCGTGAAGAACAATTGCCACAGGCTGGCGTTGAGATCGCGCCGCCCGATTACGATGCGATTGTTATTCGTGTTACTGGCGCTCGTGGCGTGACGGAAGTAGTAAGCGATGAACTGTTGCCCGTTCTCGGTGTGCAAGGCTTTGCGTACGAAATTTACAGAATTGATCGCCGATGAACCGGCGTAACCGAACTCACTCGTGTTCGGATCGCCATCTTCAATTGGCACGTAGTTCACCGCCGGTCCGCTCGGGAAAGAGAGATTACTCGCCGGATTCGTGCCCGCGAGAAACTCCTGCCGATTCGCGAAACCGTCGCCATCAAAATCATCGCTGCCTCTCTGTGCCAACGACTTGAAATGCGTCATTTCCCATGCGTCGGGCAAACCGTCCGCGTCGGTATCGCCGGGATTTGAGGCGGCGCTGGCGGGGTTGGTTTCCGCATCGTGCTCCGCCAGATTCGAGTAACCATCGTTGTCGAAATCGCCCGCGGCGGTTTGCGTGAGCGAATTGAAAAACTGCAGTTCCCACGCATCGGGCAACAAATCCGCATCGCGATCCAACGGTGTCGAGAGCGCGTTCGTTGGATTCGAGCCCGCGCTGTATTCCGCCAGATTGTCATACAAATCGAGGTCCGCGTCGTTCGTTGCGCCGAAGGTGAGATTGTTGAAATAGAAAACCTCCCAACTGTCCGGAAGTCCATCCGCGTCCGAATCGGCCACCGACACGCTTTCCACCGTCACTTCGGTGTAACTGTTCCACAGGCTCTGCGAATTGCCGTGACCGACGATGCGCACGTAGCGCGCCGGAAAATCCGAGAAATCAAACGTCTCCAGATCCACGGTCGCCCCGCTGCTCGTCGCGTTGGTGAGCACCGTTTGCCAGTTGGCGTTGTCGCTCGACAACAACACGTCGAACGTCGAAGTGCGCGCGTTGCCGAGATAAAAAGCGATGGAAACAGACTGCACTAATTCCGAGCGGCCCAGATCAAACGTGATCCATTCACCGTCGCCTAATGCGGACCAACGCGAGTTCAGATTGCCGTCGCGGGTGTTGGTCGGAAAGTTGGTGCTGCCCGCCTCGTAACTGCTCGCTTCGAGCACGACGACGCTGCGAAACACAAACTCGTTCGTCGCCCGCGCCACGCTGCTGATGCGCACTTCGTCAATCAACCCCACGAAATTATCCGTGCTCCCACTGATGGCGCGACCTTCATTGCCGATGACAAAATCGCAGCCCGCCACCGACAGATCGTTTGCGAGATTTGCTGTGCCGATCAAATTGGCCGCCGTTGCTCCACCCTCCAGCGCCGTCCAGTACGCGCGAAAATTGCTCGCCGTGTTCTCGTTACCATCGTAGGTCAGTGCGACGTGAAACCAACCATGCGACACGATGGCGTTCGGACCGTTGGTCGGGATATTGAACACCACGAACTGAATACTCCCGCCCTGACGCAGGTTGATGAATTCCAGTCGCGGGCGCGCCGTATCCGAGCTCACGCCCGCCGCCAAACCCACGGGCATCAACCGCCACTGAAAGACGCGATCGCTTGAACTATCGCCGTCGCCGCTGAAAATCTGCATGCCCGAACCGCGCGCGGCGAGATTTTGCGTCGGATCAAAATCCACGCGCACCAGCGCTTCAAAAGTAAACGCACCGGTCAGAGGATCAGCGAGCGTTAATGGCACATCGTCTTCCGCACCGTTCACCAACGGCACCGCCGCCAACGCCGCGTCACGCGTCGCTCCCAGCGGACCTTCATCAAATGTGCTCAACGCGTTCCCGAAACCGGGAAAAGCAGGATGGTTCAACGTCGCTCCGCCGCTCAGCGCGGTGAGATTGGTGCCGCTGGTGACTGCGTTCAGCACGGGAACATCTGCTTCATCGAAGTGCCAAAGCTGCAAGGTCTGCGCGTCGGGCGAATACGGTGCGACTGCGGCAAAACCGGTCATTGCCGTGACGCTGACGAGTGTGGCCAACGAGTTTTTGACGAAAGAAAACACCCGCGCGTGTTTCTCGCCGGGGGGAACAGATTGCGAAAGCATGGGGTACGACCTGGTTGGCGTTTAATTGAAATCCGCCGGCTGCGGTTTCATCGCGTTGAGTTGGGCGGTACTGAGATTTCCCCAATATTCCTGATAGGCGAACAACCGCCGCGCGCCAACATTCCACGAAGTCAGGAAATACATGTTCTCAAACTTCACCCATCGCACCGAGCCGTCGGCAAAACCGACGTTGCCCCCGTCGGGATGGCGTTTGCCCGGACGCGGATGCGGCACGCGATCCGCCTTGCCGTCCACGTGACCATCGAAACCCCAACCTTCCGGAATGAAACGCGCGTTGGAATCCGCCGCGAGACACATGCTCGGGCGCGCTGTGCCCAATTTGCTGGGACTTAGGGGCTCGTTAAAGGTACCGGCGGGATTTAGCCAGCGGGTGATGCCGCCGAAGTATTGATAACCCAGCGCGATCTGATTTGGATTCACGGGATCGCGGCGCGGCAGGAAGTTCCGCGTCGGCGAACTCCAGATGTTGTTCTGATCATTGGGCTCGGGTTTCAATAGCAATCCGTAGCCCTTCAACGGCTCTGCCAGCAGATTGTAGTTGAGCGCCAAAGGATGAAAGGTCGGATTGGCCGACACTAACTGATTCGCCGGCGCAGTGATGTCGAGCGCGGGAAATACCCAATCCTGATTGTCCACGGCATACGTTGTGACCCCGACCGCGATCTGCCGCAAGTTGCTCAAGCTCTGCGCGCGCTTGGCTTTTTCTTTGGCGCGGCCCAACGCCGGCAACAGCATCGCGGCCAAAATGGCGATGATAGCAATGACGACCAACAACTCGATCAGGGTGAAGGCCGGCGCCGCTTTATCGCGACAGCGAGAGAAATGGAGACGAGCAGTTTTCAATGATTCAGTCCTGGTTTTGTTAAGCGCGAGAGAATCTTCATTGTCCCGCGCCAACTAGAGTCGAAGCAAGTGATTGGGATCATCGCGTTACGATCTGACAAACTTCTCTTCGGCTTCTCGCATACAACCTAACATTGCGACTATTCCTGTAAATCACCCGAGCGGGTGAGCAACCGCAAATCGTTATGCGGGCAGGTTTGTTTCGGTACCAAAAAAGGCATCCGGGGGCGGGATGCCTTTTTCGCAACATCACAATAATTCCGGCACGGAAATTATTTCCGGCGCAAGCGGAACAACAAACCCAGCGAGTCCAGACCAATTAACGCCGCGCTGGTCGGCTCGGGGATAGCGGCGATGGTCAGATTGTCCATCACACCCCGAACGCCCGCGCCGCGGACATCAGCATAAAAGCCGATAGCGTTGCCGATATTGGCGTTGTTCATTGTGCGGGAGATCAGAACGTTTCGCCCGCCCGCATCGTAGTAGCCGAGGTCAAAGGTGGTCGCTCCGGTGCGCGCTACAAAGAGCGACAAGGCCAATGGTGATCCCCCGCCGGCGAGGCTGAGTTCGGTAGTGCCGTTGAAGCCGCGGGAAAAAACCTGCCCGTTGTTGCGCATGTAAACAGCGACGTAATCAGCGCGAACGCCCGCCGTCGGAGTACCCGCGCCAGCATACAAGCCGATGTCCTGCGAGTTCAGATCGGTGGGGCTGTAATCGGAACGCAGTTCAAAACCGACGTTCAACGTGAAATCGGTGCGGGTCAGAGCATATTGCTCGATACCGCCGTAGGTCGTGGTATTGACCCGGAGCGCGCCGTTGGAGATTTCCCACGAAGAGACGTTGTCGGCTGCCGCGGGAGTTGCTTTGAGAATACGCGTCGCAGTCCAGCTCGAGAGATTCCCACTGAAATCATCAACGAGCTGCGCTTGCGCAATCGTGCCCGCCAGACAAACGGCGGTAAGGAGACTGAGTTTTTTCATACGGATTTACTTCTTTCTGTTTGGTTGTTGTTTGGGGTTACGGATAAACGAGCCGGAAGAACACACTGCCGTTCGCCGGGTTGATGGGGATGAAAACCTGATTGGTGCTGGCCGAACCGGGCACCGTCGCCCAGTTGCTGCTCAAGCCCACGTTCAAACTGTTGGTCTGCGCTTCCAAGCGCCAGCCCGTGTGCGTCGCCGGCCAACCGAGGTGATATTGATTGCCGCTAACCGTCGCCGTGACACTCGTCGGCGTGGTGGCAACCGCCTGCACGCGCAAGCTGCCGGTGCCCGCGAGGAACGTCGGGCTGGTGGTGCTGTTGTAAACGCCGGCTGGCTGACTTACGCCGCTCAATACGAGCGCGGAGATTTGATTCGTGGTGGTGAAGTCGAGTTGCAACAACGCACCATTCGCGATGGTCACGGTCGAGCCCGCCGCCAGTGTCGGTTGCGCGAGCTGCAACAAGCCGCCGGACACCGTGGTGTTGCCGCTGTGATTATTCGTGCCCGTCAGCGACTGAGTGCCGGACAGCAGGTTGAGCGACAGGTTGCCCGCCAGATTCCCGCCGAAAGTTTGGAAGCCGCCTTGCAAATCCAAAGTCAATGTCGCCGGAGTGGCGCTGCTGTTGGTAATGACGCCAAGATTTGCCGGGCCGACTGTGTTCTTCAACCCACCCAAGCGTTGATTGAAGCCATTCAGGTCGAAGTAAGTCGGCACGGTCGGACTACCATTGCCGGCGAGGTCGAGCACGGCGTTGGTGGCAATCGCGTTGTTCACGCCCAGACTGGTTGTGCCCGCGCGCACATCAATGCTGTCGTAACCGCTGCCCGCACCGGAGAAACGCACGTTACCCAATCGCACGAGCAGCAGATAACCGCTGCCAACACCCGGCATCGTCACCGGACCGGTCACGTTCAAATAACCCGATGAAGTCGGTCCGACGAAATGACCGCCATCCGTCGCCAGCGTATTCAGCGTGAGCGGACCGCTCACTGTCGTGATGGTGCCATTTGTGTTATCAGGCGTCATCAACAGCCCGGTCGCCACGCCGGGCGCGGTGGAATTCGCCGTGAACGCATTGGTCACTGTGCGACCCGTGCCGATCACGAATCGTCCCGGACCGCTAATCGTCACCGGTCCCGGACCGAGTGCGCGGTTGGCGTTCACGTTGACGATGCCTCCCGACAAAACCGTGCCGCCGGTGTGGGTGTTGTCAGTGTTCAACGCCAGCGTGCCCGTTCCTGCCACCGTCAGGGCCGCTGTGCCGGAAACGGTATTGCTCAAGGCGAGCGTCGCGCCGCCATCCACACTGATGGTCGAATCCGTGGCTAGCGTTACCGCGCCATCGATTGCCGTAAAGCCAGCGCCGCCCTTGCGCAACGCGCCGTTAGCATCTGATCCAATCCCATTCAGCGTGAGACCTTCGGCCAGATCCACATTGGCGGTGACATAAAGCTGACCGCCATTGGCAACGGTCGTGCCGCCGCTACTCGCGCCGAGACCGGTGCTGCTTTGCAGATTGACCGTTCCGGCGTTGATCAACGTCGCGCCGGTATATTCGCTCGTCCCGGACACCGCTACAGTGCCAAAGCCGTCATAACGCACTGTGCCTGTACCGCGAATGATGTTGGGAACGATCAAGGCCGTATCGCCGCGATTGATCGCGAGCGTGGCGTTGTTCGTGATCGGCCCGCTGCCCGTTGTTCCTGAAATGCTGCCGTTGCCAATTTGCAACGTGCCGGCAGAAACCAACGTGCCGCCGCTCATGTTGTTGGTAACGTCAATGATGAGCGTGCCGGAGTTCTGTTTCACCAATCGGCCCTGACCGATCAACGCACCCGCGCCCGAGATGGTGTAGTCCGTCGTTGCATTTGCGGTGAGCGTGCTGGGGTTGACGGTTTCCACCAGATTCACAAACGGTACGGCGCTGCCGCGACTATCAAACAACGCGCCGGCAGATGGTGTGAAGGCGGTCACCGGTCCACCTGCGGTGTTGGTCCAATCAAGCGATGTTGTATCCCATGTGCCAAAGCTCGCCGTTCCTAGCCATGCAAGCGTCGGTGGTACGAAGACTGACAATGTTGCCGTCGCGCTCGCCGCCGAATAAGTCGTCACGCCAATCGTATTGGTGGCGAAACATTGCACCGTCACCCCATTGTCGCCGATCACCGTGGCAAACGAATACGTGGAATTAGTCGCGCCCGAGACCAGTGCGCCACCTTTGTACCACTGATAATTAATGGGCAGATAACCGATCGCTGTCGCGCTGAAGGTCGCGGTTTGGCCGACGGGCACGGTGGTGTTGGTGGGTTGAATTACGAACTGCACCGGGCCATCAGCGAGCAACGTGTTCGGTCCTTGATCGAAACTCTGCTTGATGGTGATGGGCGACAGCGCGCCTTTGAACAAACGGAATTCATCAATGCTCGCGTTCAGATAGGGATCGTTGGGAAACAGCGAGCGACCGATGTAAGAGAAGTAATTATTTAAGCTGCCCACACCGATGCTGAGATTCGTGTTCACCGCTTCAAGCACGCCGTTGGTGTAAATCGACATGGTTTTGTTCGGCGGATCAAACACACAAACGATGTGGCGCGTCAGGCCATCGAGGAGGCCGGGCGCGACCGTGGTTTGTTCGAACAACGGATCGGAAGCGGAATTGGCGCTGATCTGATGACCGCCCGAACCGTTGCGGGCGGCGAAGGCGAAATAATTTGCCCCAACGATGTTGCCCAACGTCTGATTGGTGAAACCGAAATCGAAGACATACGCCCAGTTGGCGTTCACGCCGAATGTCGCCCAAAATTCCACCGTGAGTGCGGTCGCGTTTCCCGCGTTATACAAATTCCCCGGCAACTCCATATACGTTCCCACCGTGCCATCGAGCACCAGCGCGCCGTTGAGGATTTGGGCGTTACCGAAATTGGTGCCCCACTGGCCGCCGATACTGTCGGACGTATCAGTCGTGAAGCTGTAGCGATTCGCCACGAAATTCGCTGCGCCGACGACGAGCAAGGCCGGCGAGCTGGTGGCCGCAAAGCCGGCCAGATTGGTGACAATACAATCGTAGTAACCCGCATTGTTTGCCGCCACATTGGTAATGGTGAACGAACTGTTTGTCAGGCTCGGGACGGAATTAGAGTTGAGTCGCCACTGATAACTCAGGGCCGTCAGACTCGACGCACCCACACTGAAAGCGACCGGCTGATTGTAATCCACGTTCTGGCTCACTGGCTGTGCCGTGATGGTAACGAGGGGGGAGAAGAACTGCATTTGATTCGCGGCGCGCGCCACGCTGCTGACCCGCACTTCGTCGATTCTGCCAAAGAATGTTTCACCCGCCGCCGCCCGGTTTTCATTGCCAATGACAAATGGGCCAACCACAGCGCCCGAAGTGATGCCTAGCGTCAGCGGCGCCGTTCCCAAAACGTTTGCCGCGCCGAATGCGGGATCGAGCCTCGTCCAATAAAGCGTCGCCGTCGTCCCGTCATAGGTTATCGCGACGTGGTACCAGTTCCCCGAGACAAACGCATGGTCACCGGTCGTGGGTATCGGTCGAGTAATCGCTTGTCCGCCCGCGATGAAAGAGAATTGCAACGATCCGGCTGTGATCCGGAACTGAAATCCGCGACTCCCGCCGGAGCTGTCCGTGGCAATGATTTCCTGATTTCCCGTCGTTGATACCGGCTGAATCAGAGCTTCGATCGTAAATGCGGATTGCCCGCCGTTGCCGATGTTCAGGTTGGTCATCGCCAACGCGTCTGCGGCGGGCGCCGTGCCTTCGCCTTGATACGCGCCGTTGTTGTTAAAGTCATATCCGAGCAGATATCCCGGCGTGGGATTCGTCAGACACGTCCCATAATTGATCGCGCCATTCAGGTAACCTGCCGCGCCCAACATTGTGTTCACGACCGGAGGCGTGGCTGACGCCACCGACAGATCGCAACTGTAAAAATTGCCGCCCTTAGTTCCGGCGTTAGCCGTAACGGTGCTGCCGGCCGCTTCATTGAAGTGCAGCAGGAAGAGCGTGTTCGCGTCCGGCGTATAAGGACCGACCAGATCCGCAGTGCTCGGTTGGACCGATGCCAGCAACGCCGAAGCGAGCAGACCAAGTGATTTCAAGGTAACGACGTGGGGAGTCTTCATGGATTGGGTTGGGGGTTACCGGGCAGGAACGACTCCAGCGGAGCGGAATTCAGGGCGACAAGCGCCTGACAGTGTGGGTGCAGCAGCGTTCATGCGTTTGGTTGACGCTGCCATCATTCCACACGGACGCGCCGTGATGCTATCCCCCGACCGGGTGACGTTTGGCGATCCCCGGGCCTTATCGGGTATCGCCCCGACCCCCGGACATATAATGCGCCACCGCTTCAGCCCGCGACCGCACGTGCATCTTCTCGTAGATATGTTTGAGATGGCTGCGCACGGTTTCGACGCTGAGATTGAGTTTGTCGGCGATTTCCTTGTTGGAATAACCCTTGGTGAGCAGCAGCAGGGTTTCTTCCTCGCGTGTCGTCAACGCCACCGCATCATCGCGCGTGCGGCCCTTTTGCCGGAAGGATTCCACCACGCGCCGCGCAATTTCACTCGTCATCGGCGCGCCGCCGCTCAACGCATCCAACAACGCCGCGCGCAATTCCGCCGGCTTCGTTCGCTTCAACAAATACCCATCCGCACCCGCCTCCAAAGCGCGAAAGACGATTTCGTCGTCATCTGAAGTCGTCAGAATCACGATCGGTGTTTTGGGCAGGGTCACTTTCAATCGGCTCGTGCATTCGATGCCCGACATGCGCGGCAGGAAAATGTCCATCAGCACCACATCCGGCTTGAGTGCGGGCACCACCCGCAAGGCCTCTTCCGCTGACGCGCAGACGCCGATACAACGAAAGTCGGCGAAGGAATTCAGCAACTTCTCCCAGCTTGCGCTGACGTCCGGCTTGTCTTCCACCAGCACAATTTTCAGCGGCGCTTCAGGAGAAATGGCCGATAAACGAAATGGTTCTTCAAAACGAGGCGGTGTCATGGTTCAGGATGAGCATCAGTCAACGGCGGCGGATCGCGATGGAACAAGCGCCGCCACCACGGGTCACGACGAATCGGATGCGCCAGCGGCATCTTGAATTCCACGCGACATCCGGCGTCCGGCGCGGAAAAAATCTGACATGCCCCGCCCATTTCGGCGAGCCGCTGCTGCATGTTATTCAAGCCGTTGCCTTCGGTCGTCTCCGTCACATCGAAGCCGCGCCCATTGTCTTCCACGATGACGATTACCTGATCGCGCTCGCGCTGAATGCGCAGGAACAGTTCGGTGGCGCCGGAGTATTTTGCCGCGTTATTCAACGCCTCTTTCACCGCCAGGAACAAGCTGCGTCGCACTGGCAAATCAAACGCCGTGGACGGCATGTCCATTTGCACATCGAGGCGACATCGAATGGTTGTGCTACCCAGAAAGCCTTGGGCGTACTTGCACAAGTAGCTGGTGAAGTCGCGCAACGTGTCGCGTTTGGAATTCACGGCCCACAATACTTCTTCGAGCGAACGGGAAACGGTGCGGGCTTTTTCCGAAAGCTGATTCAACCGCTCGCGCGCGGCCGAACCATCGGGAAATTCGGTTTGCGCGACTTCGCCTTGCAACACCAATTGTGTCAGACCCGCGCCGAGGTCGTCGTGAATGTCGCGCGCGATCAACGTGCGTTCGCGTGCCAACAACTTTTGCGCTCGCGTCTGCACCGCCAGTTTGGCCGCGAGGCGCAAGCTGACGGTTAGCGCGATCGTGGCCACACCGAGCAAGAGCGTAAGAAACCAACCGGTCTGCCAGAACCGCAATACCTCCAGTCGCAGTGGCGGCGGCGTCACGATGCTCACCGGGTCGAGCCACCAGGGAAATTGCCCGAGCACACCCACTTCCTGCGCGGAGGGCCAATTCGGATCGGCGGTCTTGCGTCGGGTCCAGCGTCGCACGTCATTCGGCACGACCTGCCAGGATTTATCGGAACGCAGTTCAAACCGCCGTCCGTCCATGAATTCCACGTTCAGCCCGAGAATCAAACCTCCCTCCAACCCGTCGTTCAGCGCTTCCACCGCCAGCACGTGTTGTCCCGGTCCGAGCAACCACGTTACGTCGTAGTCGGTTAGACTGCGCCAGTTGCCGCCCTGCCCGATCTCGCGGCCATCGAGGTAAACGCGATACAAATCATCGGCGGTGAGCCGCAGATTGGCTTTTCGCACCGGATATGCCCCGGGCAAGGTGAACGAACGCCACAGGCGACACTCCTGTTTGTCCGCGAAGTTGGTCGTCCAAATCCAGCGACCAATATCGAGTTTGGCTTCGGCGCGGGCGGATTCGAGCGTCGGCTGCGCGACGCTGGCCGGACCGCGGCCGCGTGTTTCCGGGGCGGCAGTGGTGGCGCAGGTGATGATCCCACTGACCGCGAAACAACACAACCTCCATCGCAGACCACGGCGGAAAGAGTGAAGCAACGGACGGAACATGGTGATGATTTGGGTGGGGGAAAACTAACAATGCCGCCACGCTCCGCCAAGCACCCAAACGGGTGAGCCACCGGTCACCGTGCTTATGCCTCGCGGCCCGGACCAAAGACTCACGTCACGATGCAAAACAAAAGCCGGGCGAAGATTGCCTCGCCCGGCTTTTCGTCGGATCAAATGTAACTACTTTAACTTCCAGATCATGTCCGCCACCGTCTTGCCGGCGGGGATGAACGGAATCACGTGTTCGCTGTAAGGCACAATGACGTCGAGCACGTAGGGTTCATCGGCATCCAGCAGGCGTTGAATCGCGGCGCGAAGGTCTTTCTTGTACATCACGCGTTCGCATTTCACGTTGAATGAATTGCAGACGCGCACGTAATCGGGATAAACCTGCGCGCGATTCTCGGGGTTGCCGAGATACGTGTGACCGCGGTTGCCGGCGTAGAAATTATCTTCCCACTGCACCACCATGCCGAGGTGTTGGTTGTTCAGAATAATTGCTTTCGCAGCGATCTTCTCAACGTGCGCGGTGGCGAGTTCCTGAATGTTCATCAGGAACGAACCGTCGCCGTCGATGTCGATCACCTGCTTGTCAGGATGCGCGACCTTCACACCGATAGCGGCGGGATAACCGTAGCCCATCGAACCGAGACCGAGGCTGCTCACGAACTGGCGCGGGAATTTGTATTTAAACCATTGCGCGGCCCACATCTGATGCTGCCCCACGCCGGTGGTGATATACGCGTCGCCCTTGGTCAACTCATACAATGTTTCGATGACCATCTGCTGGATAATGCATTGGTCCTCGTTGCCTTTGAGATGGTCTTTCATGTGATCGCTGTTCGCGATCTCGGCGGTGATGCCGTAGGCAAACGGCGCTTTCTGCTTCCACTCTTCAATCTGCGCGAGCCAGGACTCGTGCTTCTTGTTGAGCGGACGCTTGGCGATCATCTTGTTCAAGCGCGTCAACGCGTCTTTGATGTCGCCGACCACGGGCAAATGAGCCTTGCGATTCTTGTTTAACTCCGACGCATCAATGTCCACGTGAACGATCGTGCCGGTCTTGCAAAACTCGTCGAACTTGCCGGTCACGCGATCGTCGAATCGCACGCCGAACGCGAGTAACAAATCCGCGCCATCTTTCAACTTCACCATGGGATCGTTGAAGGTTTTGCGCTTCTCGTATTCGCCGTTCACCGCCCAGTTGGCAACCGCCGAACCGTGCATGCCCAGCCAGCGCAACGACAGCGGATGCGTTTCCGGAAAACCGCCCAAACCCATCAACGTCGTCGTCACCGGAATGTTGCACGCTTCAGCAAACTTTTTGAGTTCCGCTGCTGCGCCGCTGGTGATAATGCCGCCGCCGCAATACAAAACCGGACGTTCCGCCTTCTCAATCAATCCAATGATCTCGTTCAACGCGAGTTCATCCGCCTTCAACTCCGGTTGCTTGTATCCGCGCAGCCCTTTCTTGATCTGCTCGAGCGTCGGCCAGACGGGTTGTGCTTTGGCTTGTTGCACGTCCTTCGGAAAATCAATCACCACCGGACCGGGGCGACCCGATTGCGCGATGTAAAACGCTTCCTTCACGATGCGCGGAATGTCGTTGATGTCCGTGACGAGATAGCTGTGCTTCACGATGGGCAACGTCACGCCGATCATGTCGGTTTCTTGAAACGCGCCGCGCCCGATCATTGCTTGCGTCACTTGACCCGTGATGGCGACGAGCGGACAGGAATCCATATAGGCGTCGGCGATGGCGGTGACGAGATTCGTCGCGCCCGGGCCGCTCGTGCCCATGCACACGCCGGCTTTGCCAGTCACGCGGGCATAACCTTCCGCGGCGAATGAACCGCCCTGTTCATGGCGCGGCAGGATGGTGCGAATCTTGGATTTGGTGAGCGACTGATGGATTTCCATGCTCGCGCCGCCGGGATAGGCAAAAATTACTTCCACACCTTCGCGTTCGAGCGCTTCGACAAAAATGTCGCGGCCAAACTTGGCCTGGCCGACTTCGTTGCGCTTGGAGGCGGTTTTCGTGGCTTTCGCTTTCGCGGTTTCAGTGGTTTTGCTCATACTTTCTTAGTGTTTGGACCGGGTTGGTCGCGGGCAACAAAAAACCCACGACCGTTTCCAGCCGTGGGTTCTTGTTAAAATCTTTTCAATTTCGACAAGCACCGACGGCCTCGCTTACTACGAGGACTACCAGCGCTACTTGTCGAAGCAAACCATTCATTGCGGCAAAACCGTAGCTAAACGGCTGCCAAATGGTCAAGTCTTGATTCCGCAGTTTGACAGGCAAATCTTGGCGAATCCTGCTCAAGTTCTGCCAAACGCTTTGAACCCAGTGGCTAACGCCTCAAGCGATACTCTTCATCACACGTGCGGCAGTCTGCACAGTTTGTTCGATGTCCTTCTCGCTGTGCGCCGTAGAAATGAAGCCCGCCTCGAATTGTGACGGTGCCAAATACACCCCCGCCTCCAACATGCCGTGGAAGAACTTCTTGAAACGTTCGCGATCCGATTTCATCGCATCGGCTAGATTCCACACCGGTTCGCTGGTGAAGTAACCACAGAACATCGAGCCACAGCGATTGAACGTGACGGACAACCCGGCGGATTTGGCGGCATCGCGCATCCCGATTTCGAGTTGCGCGCCGAGGGTTTCAAGTCGTTGGTAGGGACAGCGCGCTGCACTGTCCGGACGCCGCAGCGCGGCGTCTCTACCCACGCATAATTCCTCCAGATTCGCCAGCCCCGCCGCCATCGCGAGCGGATTGCCGCTGAGCGTGCCGGCTTGATAAACCGGCCCGAGCGGCGCGAGATAATCCATAATCTCTGCGCGTCCGCCAAACGCCCCCACCGGCAAACCACCGCCAATGATCTTCCCGAACGTCGAAAGATCCGGCGTGATACCAAATCGCTCCTGCGCTCCACCTGGCGCCAGGCGAAAACCGGTCATCACTTCGTCAAAGATTAACAATGCGCCGTTCGCCTCTGTGATCTCGCGGAGGAATTCCAACCAGCCCGGTTTCGGAATGAACAATCCCGCATTGCCCGCGACCGGCTCGACGATGATGCACGCGATCTGATCTTTGTTCGCCGCGAAAGCCGCCTTGAGCGGTTCAGTTTCGTTGTACGGCAAAACCAAGGTGTGCTTCGCAAAATCCGCCGGCACGCCCGCGCTGTCGGGATTGCCAAACGTCAGCGCACCTGAACCCGCTTTGACCAACAACGAATCCGCGTGCCCATGATAACATCCGTCGAACTTGATGATTTTGTCGCGCTTCGTGAAACCACGCGCCAACCGAATGGCACTCATGCACGCTTCCGTGCCGGAATTGGTCATGCGGACCTTCTGCACGCTGGGCACGAGTTGGCAGATGCGTTGCGCCATCGTGACTTCGTGCGGGTTGGGAATGCCGAAACTCGTGCCGAAATCTGCGGCGGCTTTCACAGCGGCGATGATTTTGGGATGCGCGTGCCCGAGAATGGCCGGCCCCCAGGTGCCGACGTAATCAATGTAGTCGTTGCCATCCACGTCAGTGACGCGACAGCCGCTGGCCTTGTGAACAAAGAACGGCTTCCCGCCAACCGCGCGAAAAGCGCGCACGGGAGAATTAACGCCGCCCGGAATACAGTTAAGCGCCTCGTTAAAGAGCGCCTCAGATTTAACCCGCGAAATCATGACCGCAGGATAGCGGTGGCTGGCGTTGGCTCACAATATTGAAGGTGTGAGGCGACCATAATCTACCCTCTTGACGCGGATTAGAATGCTGTCAGAGTCGCGCCCGTGAAAACTATCTCGGGTGTGGCGCTGGCCTTGGGTTTAATCGTACATCAGGCGAACGGCTTCGCTTTGCTCGGGCCTTACGAGGATTGGATGCAACGCACGAATGGCTTTCGTTATTTCACGGACATTGGCGGGCCAATGAATCTCGGCGAGGAATATCGGTGGAACGTTCCGGTCTTAACTTATGCGTTTGACCAGTCGTTCCTGGATTTCTTTGGTTCGAATGGTGTTGCTGCCGTAGAGCAGGCGCTGGCCATCTTGAATTCCTTGCCGCCCGCCTCCCAACTCGAGCCGACCCACTATCCGGCCGAATCCCTTCAGGTGAATCATCTCGCTCAAGCTTTGGGATACACCGACGTCAAATCAAGAACCCTGCAATTGCTGCTGGAACAGTTGGGATTGGCCGAGCCCACGCGCCATGTTTTTTGCCTGCATAGTTTTGGTTTCAACGGCGGCGTGCTGCAACCGCTCGTGCTGAACCGGAATTTTGACCCAGTGGATTTTTCTCCCACTAACGCGGTGAACAACACGGAGTATGCTTACGGTATTTCCGTTTTCACGAATGGGACGCAAATCTCAGCCCTCGCCAATTGGTTTCCAACTGATCCGCTGGATGTCCCGCAATCGGCCGTAGCCGATGGAGCATTAGCGCCAGGCAGCTATTACTCAGGCTTGACCCGCGATGACGTGGGCGGCTTGCGATACTTGTTGCGCACCAACAACGTCAATGCGGAAGTCCTGTTGCCGGGTGTTTACGGTATCGGCCCGAATGCCGGGAATTATGTCAACCAGGCGCCGCGCCTAGGCGTGGATAAAATCACCTTCGTGCGGCGCAACTACGACAGTTTGACCGGTCACTTCTTCACTCCCTACACCAACCACTTTACAGACCGCTATCTTAGCAACAATAGCGTGGTGGAACAGCAACTGGAACGCACCAGCACCCGTCCCGATTTTCTCTTTGCCGCCGGCGATCCCGGGCACAACGTTTACGGCTATCCGTTCGTAGCCCGTACTGCAACGAGTTTGGTGGCACAGCGGTATGCCGGGTGCGAGCGGCCCGGGCCTCATTCAGCCGCCGGTCATCTTCACGTTTGCCAAGACTGGGCCCACGATTCAAACCTACGACTACATGCCGGAGGGCTACCTCGAACTGAACAATTCGCGCTGGGGTTCGTTCGATCAGTCCACCAATGCGCCAATTTCCTATCCACAAGGCGCGGGTGCTGACAGCGGTCTGACGATTCGCTTGCAACTGTGGAATGGCAGCGACGCGATCAGTGCCTTCGAATGGCACATTCCTCCGGCGGCGGGCGCAACCGTGGGGCTGGAAACTTCAACCAACCTGCTGCATTGGACTCCCATCACTTATCTCCTCAATGAGGGATTGACGGTGCAGTGGTTACATTCCAGTTCCGCAGGGCAAAGGTACTTCCGCGTGACGCCGCAATAATCACGGCTTCACCGGCACGGCATTGACTTCAACGGCCTGGCTTTCGCCGAAGCGAGCGCGACCTTCAATGAAGGAATTCTGAAGCAATAACGGAAATTGCGGCGGCGCTTTAGTGGCGTCGATTTTCAGCAGCGAATTCTTGTAATCCAGTTGCGCAGCAGCCAGCGCGTCATTGGTGGGCACGAAATTCCAACTGAACACGACGTGCTGATTCAGCGAGCGGTTCGTGCCTTCGACGCGATAGAAGTAAAAATTCTCTGCGGACGGTTTGGTCGCCGTGGCGGTGGCGTCGGCCAGTTTGGGGGCTTGAAAGCGGGCGCGATTGTCGAAGGACTGAGAGAGCTGCCGTTCCTTCTGCGTGAGGACTTGTTTGTAGAAGGTGTTTTCCTCGTCCACCACGCCTTTGTAAATCGAACCGTCGCCATCCACGACGCGCAGATCCCGGCCTTGTTGTTGAATCTGAAAATTGTTCAGCACAGGAAGCGGAGCTGCGCGGTACGCTTGCGCTGCTTTTTTCCGCGCCAACTGCTCCGGGCTGACATTTGAGAACGCCTGAGAATTCAGCACCGTCAGGGTCTCCTCCAGCCCGCCACCACGCGGCAGATAGGATTGCGCATCCTGTGATTCATTCGCGACCGTGGTCGGGGTGAGTGTGCGCGCGCCGAGCGCTTCAGAGCGAGTAGCGTTTGCGAATGAACTCCCCCCCGGCTGGGGATTTAAGGTGGTCGCTTCGGCGGTTGTGCTGCTGGCGCGGCCCTGGGTTGATTCGGGCGGGCGAGCGGGTTGTGCACGGGTGGCGGCGAGTCCCAAAGAACGCTGATTCAAGGGCTGGGACACCGCTTCATCGGCGGTAAGCTTGGCCTTGCTTTCCCCTTTCGAATCGGGCGGGAGGGTGCGGTGCGCCGCGAGCTCGGGCGCGGCGGGCACGGATTCCGGTGCGTTCGCGCGGTCGGAAATTTCGCCAGCAGTCCGCGAGAAGGTGGCGGTGGAGCCGTTGGTAACAGCTTCGGAAGCGGGACGGAAATTCCCGCCGCCACTGGAATCCAGCTGGGCCAGCGTGTTCATTTCGGCTTCGGCTGGTATGGCGGCTGGGGTTGATGCGGCGGGCGCGACACTCATGGCGAGGGGATTGCGCGATTTTTCGAGCGCAATATTTTGCGCGAGATTCATCGAGTCGCCTGCTTGGTCGCCGGGCCAGAAGACTCCGGCGGCGACAATGCCGAGCACGATGAAAATACCGAGGGCGAAGACCCAACGGCGCGTGAGGTTATTCCAGAACTCCGCCCAAGCCGAGGCCTGTGTAGCGTTTGTTCTTGGATGCTGACGCGCCACTTCGGCTTGCAACAGCCGGCGGTTCGCAGGATGTAATTCGGGCGGCGCACCGGCTTCGTCGTGCCGCTTTTGGGCGGCGCGGCGGAGCAGTTTTTCAATGGGCCGTTCGTCGTTCATTAGGTCGCTATAATTTAGACGGAATTGCGGCGTTTTTCTCCCCGGAAAAGATGCGTTTGGCGATTCCCTCCAATTTATCCAGACATTTGCTGAGGCGCGAACTGACGGTTTTGGGATTCAATTGCAACTCCTGACTCAGTTCGTCGTAGCTCAGATCGCCGAAATACCGCAGTTCGATGATTTCGCGACACGGTTCGCCCACGTGTTCCAATGCGTCGCGCACTAACTCCGCCCGTTCGACATTAAGCAAATCCACGTCGGGAGTGGGCGCATTGCTTGGCGGGTCGAGCGTGAGGCCGGTTTCTTCATTTTCGGCCTGCAATGAAAGTGTCATCTGGCCGCCGCCGCGCTTGGCGGCGTATTTCTTTTCTCGAAAATCGCGCGCCTTGTTAGCGGCGATGCGAAAGAGCCAGGTTTGAAACTGGCTGTTGCCATTAAAAGAATTCAAGTTGCGAATCACGCTGAGGAACACTTCCTGGCAAATTTCCTCAACGTCTTCGCGCGTGAAATCCGCAGCGAGTTGAAAGACGAAGCGCCCAGCCGCCGCGTAGTGGCGATCAAACAACGCGTCCCACGCGTCCGCCTCGCCCCGACGGCAGCGCGTCAGCAGTTGCGTTTCGGTTTCCATCGTCGTCAGTTGGACTGTAACGGGACACACAGCGTTTGAATAGATTTTAACGCGGGCGGTCCATTGGGAGAGGTTGGCGCGGTCTGGAGGCATGCGTTGACACTCATGGCGCTGTTGGGTAACCATGCAAATTATGAAATCAAGACTCTGCCTTGTCCTGTTGGGATGTTCGGTTCTCGCGGTACATGCCGGCGATTGGCCCAATTTCCGCGGCCCGACTCACGACGGAATCTCGAAGGAGACGGGCTGGTCTGCTGCCGCGTTGGCTGAAGGGCCAAAAATCTTATGGAAAGCGAAGGTCGGCAAAGGGTTTGCCACGCTCACTGTGGCTGAGGGTCGCGCCTTCACCACGGGCAACGCCGACGACCAGGACACCGTCTTTTGTTTCGATGCGAACACCGGGAAAGAACTCTGGACGCATTCTTATGCGGCGCCGTTGGACGCAAAATATTACGAGGGCGGAACGAGCGCCACGCCGACGGTGGATGGAGCGCGCGTTTATACGATCAGCAAACGCGGTTTGGTTCATTGCCTGAATGCGGCGGACGGGAAGGTGGTCTGGAGCAAGAATTTGCCGGATGAACTGGGCGCCAAAATTCCGACGTGGGGCTTCGCGGGATCTGTTTTGATTGAAGGGAATCTGGCGATCTTGAATGTGGGCTCGGCGGGCACGGCTTTGGACAAGCAGACGGGCAAAGTGATTTGGACATCGGGTCCGGATGAAGCTGGCTATTCGACCCCGGCTCCGTTCGACGCCGGAGGGACACGTGCGGTGATGATGGCGATCAAACAAGATGTCGTGGCCGTGCAGGTTGCTGATGGGAAGGAACTCTGGCGTTTTCCGTGGAAAACCCAGTATGACGTGAATGCGGCCAATCCGATTCTCGTCGGTAGCAAGGTGTTTATTTCGTCCGGGTACAACCGGGGCGGCGGGGTCTTTGACATCAGCACGCGGCCACCCAAGGAGCTTTGGGACAACAAGAACATGCGCAATCACATGTCCAGTTCGGTTTACTGGCAGGGACATCTTTATGGGATTGATGAAAACCAATTGCGTTGTTTGGAATTTGAAACCGGCACGGTAAAGTGGACCGATAAAGTGGCCGGTAAAGGCGCTTTAATGCTGGCGGATGGAAAACTGTTGGTGTTGGCGGAACGCGGGGAATTACTGGTGGCCGAAGCATCGCCGGAGAGTTTCAAGCCTGTGGCCCGGGCGCAAGTCGTGGGAGGGAAGTGCTGGGCGATGCCGGTATTGGCTAATGGAAAAATTTATGTGCGAACCGGTCCAGGTGACGTGGTCTGCGTGGACGTCAGTAAATAGGTTCTAACGCCGCCGCCGCTCAGGTCTCCGGCAACCCGCAATAACGTATGAAAAAATTTGCAACCAGTTTCGCCTTGGTCCTGGCGTTGGCGTTGAACGCTGCGGCCCAGGTGACGGCGGAAGTGGCGCTGGAGCAGGATCAATTTTTGATGGGGGAAGAAGTCACGGCGGCGGTGAAAATCATCAATCGTTCGGGGCAAACGTTGCAGTTTGGGGATGACCCGAACTGGTTGAACTTCACGGTGGAGGCGCGTGATGGATTGGGGGTGGCCAAGGAAGGCGAAGTGCCGGTGCTCGGTGAGTTTTCGCTCGAATCCGGTCAGGTTGCCACCCGGCGCGTGAATCTATCGCCGAATTTCGACCTGAAGCGGGCGGGTAGTTATCGCATCAACGCCACGGTCAACATCAAGGAATGGAACCGGACAATTACCGCCACACCGAAGTCGTTCGATGTCGTCAAGGGAGCGCGCATCTGGTCGCAGGAATTTGGCCTGCCGCTGCCCGCAGGCGCCAGCAATCGTCCGCCCGAAGTGCGGCGGTACACGCTGGAACAAGCCAATCATTTGCGGTCACAACTGCGACTTTATTTGCGAATTACGGATTTGACCGATGCCGAGGTGATCAAGGTTGTGCCCATTGGGGGTATGGTTTCCTTCAGCCATCCGGAGCGCCAGATTGATCGGCTCAACCGCCTGCACGTCTTGTATCAAAATGGAGCCAAATCTTATCTCTACACCGTGGTGAGTCCGGATGGCGATGTCCTCTTGCGGCAAACGCACGAGATCACCACCTCGCGACCGCGGTTAAAGGCGGATGAAGAGGGTGGTTTTTTAGTCATGGGCGGGGCGCGGCGATTGAGCCTTGATGATCTGCCGGCCCCGGGAACAACCCAAGCCAATGGAAGTCCTGAGAAACTGTAATTCAAAATTCTTGTCCTTCGTTTTCAGTGGGATTGTCACGCTGGCCTGCTTTGGCCGCGTGACGGCAGCGCAAGCGGCGGAGGTGGTGGTACAATTGCGCAACGGCGACCGGATTACCGGCCAACTTGTCACCCAGGAAACCAACCACGTCGTGGTCAAAACGACTTGGGCCGGGCAACTGATATTGCCGTTGGACGTGGTGGGCGGGTTGCGCACGGCGACCGGCGCGGATTTATTGGCGACACCAACTCCGGCTCCCGCCCCGGCAAAGGCCGTGGCCGCAGCGAAACCGAAACCGACAACTCCGGCCCCCGCCACCGCCCCGGCCCCAACTAAAGCGCCGGCCAAGTTGAAAAACAACCTGCAACTCGGCTCCAACCTCGCTTTTGGCGCGCGCGATCAGGAGACGATTTACGCCCGCTTCAAATCCACCTACGAGAAACCCTACCCCGGCAACCCCAAGAAGTTTTTTCGCACCATCGCGGATTACACGGCGGATTACGGCGAAACGGACAATCTGCGTTCGGCCAACCGCATGAACGGCAGTTTGAAAACGGATTTCGACCTGGGCGAGAAGACTTATTTCTACAACGTCGGCAGCGCGGGTTACGATGAGATCCGCAAGATCGATCTGCAATACGCCGTCGGGCCGGGAATGGGTTATCACCTGTTTAAGCTAACCAACTTCGAACTCGATTTGGAGGGCGGTGTGGATTACCAGGCGCAAAAGCGCAGCGTGGGGGAAAGCCCCGAGAATTTCTTTCTGCGCGCCGCGCAAAACTCCACCTGGAAAGTCAGTCCGCGCGTGTCGCTATCGAAGAAGCTGGAGTTCTTCCTCAACGGCGAGGACTCGGAACAATTCCGGTTTCGGCTCGACGCGACCGCCAGCTACAAGCTCCTGGACAATGTCTCGCTCAATCTGACGGTGCTCGATCAGTACGACACGTCTCCTGCGCCCAAGGTGGATCAGAACGAATTGCAGTTCCGTTCGGCCATCGGCATCACATTCTGAACGGCGTCCGCGGTTACTGTAATTCTTCCAGCGATTGCACGCGGGTTTGCATGGAGCGCACAATGGGTAACGCGCGCTGCAACACCGCCTGCTCCGTCTGGCCGATGTAAGATTTCATCACCACCCGCACCGCGGCAATCGGATCACCGTTCCGGTCGCGTAACGGTTGCACGACGGAAACGGTGCCTTTCCCGCGCCCGTAATAAACATGGCCGTTGGCGATGCTGTCTTTCTCAGACGCGCCGCCGGGTTGGCCGATTTCGGTCTCGTCGTCGCTCGCCACAATGCGCGGTTCGCCTTGTTCGTCCGGCAGATAAATCTTCAGCCCCTCCAAGCGGGAAAACTCCTTCAGCGCGTCACGCAGGATTACCTGCGCCAACGGTTCACGCGGCGTGTAAACGATGCGCGTGTCGGCAAAGCGCGTCACCGCATCAGACTTGGTCCAGAAGCCGATTTTGCCGGAAGCGAAGCTGGTGTCGTTCAGCTCGGGCAGCACCGGTTGGCCGTTGAGCCAGGCGCGAATCTTGTTCCCTTGACATTCGATTTTCAATTCGTGCCATTCGCCCCGGGCCAAGCGCACGCTCGGCCCGATGGGTTGACTGCGAATCCCACCGACCACTTTGTAGAAGCGCAAATTGTTGCCGAGGCCGCTGACGCGAATGACGTAAAAACTCTTCTCATCCTGGTAACGAAACACGATGCCGGCCATCTGTTCCACCACGCCTTCCACGAGCTTGAATTTGGTGGTGAGGGTGAAGTCATCGAACTTCTTTTTTTCATACACCAACATGGGAAACCGCTCGTCGGTGACGTCCATGCTCGTTTGCGCCAACACGATGGCGTTGGTTTGGCCGGGCAATTCGTCCGGCACAGCGCGCCAGCGGCCCGGCCGGCCCGTGCCTGCCAAGGCATTGGTAAAGCCTGGTGGCGTTTGGTCCACCGCCGGGTCGCCAAACTTCAAAATCAATTCCGCTCCCGTGGCTGGACCAACCAACGCGAGACCGAGCATTAAGACACGCCAGAACATGCCGGCGAGGCTCGCAAAGATACCGTCGCCGGACAAGGAAATGCACCCTGACGACCGGTTCGTTACCGGAACGACTTTGCCGGGTTGGTCTGGTTGCGCCCGGCAGATTTTTCCTCCCAGGACCGCGAAGGTTTTCAAAACCCCTGATTTTATTGGGGTTTTTGGTGCTGGCATTGCCGGTGCTAAGCAGCGTTTCGACATTTAACGAACATGAATACGTGCGAAACAATTGAATCGGTGGAAACCAATCGCCTCGAGCCGGTGCCGGTCCAGGCCGAGAACATCGTTCACCTGCCCCTCGGGTTGTTGGGCTTTGAATCCATCAAGCACTACGCGCTGCTGGTCAATCCCAACGAGACGCCGTTTCGCTGGTTGCAAGTGATCGATCAGCCGGATCTCGCCTTCCTGGTGGTCCCCGCGCTGGAAGTGTTTCCCGACTATGAACCGGACGTGCCCGCCGAAGATGTGAAGTTTCTCGGCCTCAACGGTCCGGATGATGCGCTGGTATTCAACATCGTGACCCTCTCCGCCAAAGGCAGCGGCACGGTGAATCTCAAAGGACCGATCGTCGTGAATCGTTTTACGCTAAAAGGCAAACAAGTCGTGCTGGCCAACGCCTCGCGCTATTCCATTCAACATCCATTGCCGTTGAGCCGCTAATCAACTTTTTTTAACCACGGACGGACATGCTCATTCTCTCCCGCAAAGCCAACGAAAGTATC
>CAZKMR010000006.1:65650-66781 GCA_964553795.1 uncultured Bifidobacterium sp.
TTTTTAACCACGGACGGACATGCTCATTCTCTCCCGCAAAGCCAACGAAAGTATCGTCATCGACGGACGCATCACCGTGAAGATCGTTCGCGTCGAAGGCGACGTGGTGAAGCTGGGGGTCGAAGCCCCGGCGGACGTGCCGGTGCATCGCCAGGAAGTTTACGACGAAATCCAACGCAACAACAAAGGCGCGCTCACCCAAGGCCGCCCGGCGTTGCCGCGGTTGCCGCAAACCAAAACCCCCAAGCCTTTGAAAGGACAGCAGGTCGCTGGAACGCCGGCCTGACCCGACACGGAAGTCACTAAACGCGAAACCCCATAAGATAAGAAAGGTCAAAACATGGTCATCAATACCAACATCACGGCGCAGGTCTCTGCGAATAACCTGCAAACGAGTCAGTCCATGCTGAGCAAATCGCTCGCGCGCCTCAGCTCGGGTCAAAAAATCGTCAACCCGTCGGACGACGCGGCCGGTCTGGCCGTCGCCTCCCGCTTGACGGCGCAGGTGCAACGCACCAACGCGGCAAAAACCAACGTCAGCAACGCCATCTCGTTCACCCAAACGCAGGACGGTTATCTTAAAAAGATCGCCAAGGCGCTGGACCGCATGAGCGAACTCACCATGCTCGCGCAGGACGTCACCAAGTCCGACACGGACCGCGACCTCTACAACAACGAATACAGCCAGTTGGCTGCCTATATCGCCAACGCGGCCACCAAGGATTTTAACGGCGTGCCTTTGTTCTCCGCCACCGCGCTCGATGTCACCATCGACTCCGAAGGCAATACCTTCACGATGGCCGGCGTGGACCTCGGCGCCGCCGCTTACACCGCGCTCGCCACGGACGATCTGAGCACGATTGCCGGCGCGGCTGCAGCCTTGACGAATGTCAAAGCGGCGATCAACCAGCTTTCCGTGGATCGTTCCAGCATCGGTGCGTATCAAACCCGTTTGAACTACACCGCCGAACAGTTGAGCGTCAGTGCGGAAAACCTGACGGCCGCCAGCTCCCGCATCATGGACGTGGACGTGGCCGCGGAAAGCACCGAGTACGCGAAAGCGAACATCCTGGTGCAATCCGGCACGGCGATGTTGGCCCAGGCCAACGCCATGCCCAACAGCGTTCTGCG
>CAZKMR010000006.1:66881-99165 GCA_964553795.1 uncultured Bifidobacterium sp.
AATCCGGCACGGCGATGTTGGCCCAGGCCAACGCCATGCCCAACAGCGTTCTGCGCCTGCTCCAACAGTAATCTTATTGACCGGTTTCGCGTTCCCCCCTCCAAGCCCCTCGCCGCCGTAAGGTCGCGAGGGGTTTCCCTTTTTTGAAACGCGCTGGTCACGTCGCACTGACGCCGCGTAACCGGCTCTTTCGCGAAATGACGTTTCGGCTATTCCGGGCTCGCTTGGAAGCGACGCGACCACTAATCTAACGTCCCGTGATTGCGTTCGGGTGGAATGCGGTCAGCAAAATTCTTACATGATGAAAATCCTCGGCATTGTCCCCGCGCGCTACGCGTCCACCCGGTTTCCCGGCAAACCGTTGCATCCCATCGCCGGCAAATCGTTGATTCAACGCGTGGTCGAGCAATGCCAGAAAGCGGAGACGTTAACCGAAGTGATTGTCGCCACGGACGACGCGCGCATCGCGACGGTGGCGCAGCAGTTTTGTCGCGTGGAAATGACCCGGGCAGACCATCCGAGCGGATCGGACCGCATCGCCGAGGTCGCGGCGCGCTGTGAGTGCGACGCGGTGGTGAACATTCAAGGTGATGAGCCACTGATTGATCCCGGCGTGATTGATGCGGTGGCGCGGGCGTTAAACGATGCGGAAATGTCCACTGCCGCGACGCGGATTCGGGAAGCGAATGAATACGACAACCCGAACGTCGTGAAAGTCATTGTCAATGCCGCGGGCCGCGCCCTATATTTTTCCCGTCGCACGATTCCGTATCTGCGCGAGGCCGCCAGTCGTTCCGCAAGCGAACAGTTGGCGGCGTTTCCTTTTTTGAAGCACCTCGGCATTTACGGATTTCGGCGGCAGACGCTGTTGCAACTGGTGAAATTTCCAGTTTCCCCGCTGGAGAATGCGGAGAAACTCGAGCAGTTGCGCGCGTTGGACCAGGGGATTCCGATTGCGGTGGTCACGGTGGATTACGACAGCGTCGGTGTGGATGTGCCGGAAGATGTGGCGCGGGTGGAACGGTTGTTGGCAAACCAAATCTGAGCGTCGCGCTGGTTCGGATACAACGCAGAGCTCGGTCCAGAGCCAGTTTGTTTTGTGAACCAGCAAACGACTCCACGAAACGATTTTTTGAACATGAAATTCATATTTGTCACTGGTGGCGTGGTGAGTTCGCTCGGCAAAGGACTCACCGCGGCGGCGTTGGGCACGTTGTTGGAAAACCGCGGCCTCAAGGTCGCGATGCAGAAGTTTGATCCCTACCTCAACGTGGACCCGGGCACGATGTCGCCCTACCAACACGGCGAAGTTTATGTGCTCGACGACGGCGCGGAGACCGACCTCGACCTCGGCCACTACGAACGCTTCACCAGCACGAAACTTTCCCGGCTCAACAATCTCACCAGCGGTCAGGTGTATCAGACTGTGCTCAACAACGAGCGCGAAGGCGTTTACCTCGGCAAGACGGTACAGGTGATTCCGCACGTCACCGACGAAATCAAGCGGCGCATCTGGGTGGTGGCGGAACAAACGAAGTGCGACGTGTTGATCACGGAAATCGGCGGCACGACCGGCGATATCGAAGGGTTGCCATTTCTCGAAGCGATTCGCGAATTCGCCTTGGAAGCCGGGGTGGGCAACACCTGTTTCATTCACGTCACGTATGTGCCATTCATCGCGGCGGCGGGCGAACTCAAAACCAAACCCACGCAACAATCCGTCGCCAAACTTCGCGAAATCGGCATCGCGCCGCACATCGTCGCCTGTCGTTGCGAGAAGCCGCTCGACAAAGAAATGCGGCAGAAGATTTCCATGTTTTGCAGCGTGCCGGTGGAAGCGGTGATCGAAGCGAAAGACGTGGACCATTCGATCTACGAATTGCCGTTGATGCTGCAACGCGAACGCGCCGACGAACTGGTCTGTCGCATTCTGCATCTCGACGCGCCGGCACCGAAAATGGCGCATTGGCAGGAAATCATCCGCAAACTCATCGCGCCCCAGCATCGCGTGCGCGTCGGGGTGGTGGGCAAATACATCGGCTTGCAGGACGCCTACAAGTCCGTTTATGAAGCCATTATTCACGGCGGTATTGGCAACGATTGTGGCGTGGAAATCGTGCAGGTGGATGCCGAGGAAATCGAAAAACCCGACGGCGAGAAAACGCTCCAAGGTCTGGGAGGGATTTGTGTTCCCGGTGGTTTCGGCGAACGCGGCATTGAAGGCAAAATCAAGGCGGCCAAGTTTGCGCGGGAAAACAAAGTGCCGTATCTCGGACTGTGCCTGGGCATGCAAATCGCCACCATCGAGTTTGCCCGCAACATGATGAAGTTGGAGAAAGCCCATTCGACCGAGTTTGACGAAGGCACGCCGCATCCGGTCATCGCGTTGCTGGACGCGCAGCGCAAAGTCACCAAGAAGGGCGGCACGATGCGCCTCGGCGCGCAGCCGTGCCAGTTGCAAATGGGTTCACTGGCCGCGCGATTGTACGGTTCGTTTGTGATCAACGAACGGCATCGCCATCGGTTCGAATTCAACAATGCGTATCGGGACAAGTTCGAGAAAGCGGGTTTTGTGTTCAGCGGCACGTCGCCGGACAGCAAGCTCGTGGAAGTGATCGAGTTGAAAGATCACCCGTTCTACATCGCCAGCCAGTTCCATCCGGAATTCCTCAGCAAACCGCATCAACCGCATCCGATGTTCAAAGGCTTCATCGCCGCGGCACACCAGTTCATTCATCACAAGCCGCTATGAGTGTGCTCGCCAAGGTATCGCGCGAGGCTGAAAAAATAAATTTGCCGTTTTTGCTGATTGGTGGTTACGCCGTCCTGGCGCATGGGTTCGTCCGAACGACGGGCGACATTGATTTCCTCGTCCGCAAATCCCAGGCTGCCGATTGGCAAAAACTCCTGGAGAAACTGAGATTTGCCGTCAAATTTTCCGGCCCGACATTTCTTCAATTTGATCCGCCTCCCGAAGAAAAACTGCCTGTGGATTTGATGTTCGTTAGTGATGAGAATTTCGACACAATGTTCAGCGAGGCGAAGCAAGTTGAATCCGATAGTGTCAACACCAAGGTTGTTTCATTGCCGCATCTTTTTGCGTTGAAGTGTCACGCGTTAAAGAGCCGCCCGCATCGAGCCATGAGAGACATCGAGGATTTGGTGCAATTGACCCGGCTCAACAAGCTCGACTTGAACGAGCCTGCGCTCCGCACTATTTTGCTCCGGCACGGTGGCCCGGAAATTTATGAACTCATCAAGCGAGAACGCGACGCACTTCGCTCTGAATGATGCCGCGAATCTCCAATTTCCAGATTGGAACGGCATGAAACCGCATGAGATTCACATGTCTTTCGCGGAAGCTGTGCGCTGGAACGAAGAAATGCTGGCCCAATTCCCACCCAAGAAATTAGCCCCAGAACTGGAAGCTCAGCAGCGCTGCCGCGCGGAGTTCGTGCTGTAATTAGGTGAAGCAAGCCAGTGGCGTAGCGGAATGAAAGTCAGGAGAATTCTCTTCCTCCGGCACGCATGTGCCCGCTTAGCCGGTGTTTTTCTCTAGAAACTCGCTGACCCTTTATTGACAATTCTTCACAGGCATGAAGCTCAAGGTCAACCGCATCGCAATTGCTCTGCTCCTACTCGTGTTGCCACTCTTGGCATGGCGGATGTACCTGTCGCACACCATCAGCAAGGAGTTAGGAAAAATACGTGCTGCTGGCCTGCCTACGAATGGTGAAGGACTGAATCGCTGGTATGCCGCCGGGCCGGACGATCAGAACGCTGCACTTGCCCTCGGCAGCGCGTTCGCCAATCTAATCACGATCAACACATCCACCGTCGAGCGATGACCTACGCTGAAGCCATTCAGTTTTTGTTTGGACTGCAAATGTTCGGGGCGCGGCCCGGCTTGGAGCGGACGCAACAGTTGGCGGAACGATTCGGCAATCCGCACGAACAATTGCGCTTCATTCACGTCGCCGGAACAAATGGCAAAGGTTCGACGTGCGCGATGCTGGAATGCATCTACCGCGCGGCCGGGCTGCGAGTGGGTTTGTTTACATCGCCACATCTCATTTCCTTCCGGGAGCGGATCCAGATTAATCGGAGGCTAATTCCCAAGGCGGACGTGGCGCGACTGGTCGCTGAGTTGCGCGGCGAACTGGGCGGTATTCCCCTCGGGGAACATCCGACCATGTTCGAAGTCGTGACAGTGATGGCGTTACGCTATTTCTTCGAGCAACAATGCGATCTGGTCATCTGGGAAACGGGGCTGGGCGGGCGATTGGATGCGACCAACATTGTAATGCCACTGGCCAGTGTCATTACCAACATCGCGCTCGATCATCAGCAATGGCTCGGGCCCACGGTGGCGGCGATCGCGGCGGAGAAAGCCGGAATCATCAAGGCCGGAGTCCCGGTCATCACCTGTCCTCAAGTGCCGGAGATCATGCGGGTATTGGAAACCAAGGCGGCGCTGAAAGAAGCGCCGTTTCGGATTGCGGCGGCGGAGGTGGTTGCGGGCGGAGAAACCGCGATTGGTTTATCGGGAGCACATCAGCGCCAGAACGCCGCGCTGGCCGTGGCAACGGTTCGGGCGTTGCGAACTCAAGTGGCCGTGGATGAAGCGGCGATTCAAACCGGCCTGCAAACCGTAAATTGGCCGGGTCGCCTCCAACTCCTCGATCGCCCGCAAGGCCGGAGAATTCTGTTGGATGGCGCACACAATGAATCCGGCTTGGCTGCGTTGGTTGCCGCCGTGCGGGAACGCTTTCCCGATACGCCGGCCACGTTGGTCCTGGGCATGTTAGGCGACAAACAGTGGCGGGAAATGACCGCGCAAGTCGCTTCGGTTGCGAACCGCGTGCTGGCGGTGCCGGTCGCCACCGTGCGCACGGTGCCGCCGGTGGAGTTGGCGGCGGCTTGTCGCGCGGCGGGAGTCAACGATGTCCTGGTCTGCGGCTCATTGACCGAGGCGCTGGATAAGGCGGAGCACGATACGCTTGTGATCATTACCGGGTCGCTCTATCTCGTCGGCGAAGCGCTTGAATTGCTTGGCTTCGGCCCCGAAGAAACAGAAGCCGAACGTGAACTCAACGAATGGCAACCGCACCGGCCGTCCGGTCGCTGAAGTTCGCGCCAGTGACGACTGCGGTCTTCCGCTTAGGTTCGGCTCTCGCTCAGTTCGAGTGACGTCCGCCGCATGGCTCATTTCTGGACAGGTGGAGTGTTTTCATGACGTTTGAGAAGCGCGTCCGAGTGGGGCACAGCCGTTTCCGTCGTGGTATTACACCTGCTTTTTGCCATGCGAGTATGACGATGTTTTGTATTGGGTTCGCTTTGTTGGCCGCCGGGATCTTCACAGAAATGATTGCCTCCTCCTCCGCGCCCTTTGGCTACCAGGATGAAACCGGGTTCCATTTTGGGCACGAGAATGCGGCGCCAACGGCTTTCGAGCTGGAGAATTCGCGCTAAGAGCGCCCGTTGATTTTCGTCGTCCTGCGCGGACGACAATTTGGCCCGACCCCCCGATTCGTTCGCGGTGTCGGAACACCATAAAGGAACGAGTCCCCGGTCAGTTTTTTCGCCCCCGCGCCTGGGTTTCAGTGCGGGGCGTGTTTTCTGACCGGGGACTTCGTTTCTGCGAGCGAGTAAAACTAGAATCCCAGCTTCGCCATCTCCCGCTCAAGCGCCATCTGGAATTGTTGAATATCACCCGGCGCCGGCTTGTAACCTTGCTGTTTGGGAATCAAGCCGAGTCGCCCCGTCTGGTCCAAATACCACTCCGCTGTCATGCCGTCGCTGAAGGTGACCCCACCGCTGACCAGTGCGCCGGGCCGGGCAATTTGATCCACGCTCACGGTGACTTGCCCCGCCGCGGGAGCGGGTTCAGCCGGGGCAGTGGGGGCCGCGGCTGGCGGAGCGGGATCGCTTGCGGCCGGTTTGGGTGGTTCGGGATCTTGAATGCGCAGCTTGAGATCATCCACCAGGAAGCGCACTTCCATGTAAGTGAGGCGCAAGCCTAATTCGGACGCGAGCCGGTTCTGCACTTCGGAAAGTTTCGCGCCTTTGGCAATCCAGTCCGTGACCGTTTTCTTTTGTTCCTCGTTCAAATTCATAGCTGACCGTGGGCCTATTCTGCGGGATTCCCCGGGGATGAAAATGATTTTTTCGCCACGAACACGAACGCGGTTCAGGCGAACTGCGGATCGGAAACGTCCGGTGGCGGCGCGAATTGAGGCGTGCCGGCGGCGGCTTCCGGGTACTCGAAGATTTTCCCTTCGTAGTTGCGAATCACCACGCGATCCCCGTTGCGACTGAGCACATAGTCGGGGCTGATCGGCACTTTGCCGCCGCCACCCGGGGCGTCAATGACATACGTCGGCACTGCATAGCCGGTGGTGTGGCCGCGCAATTGTTCCATGATTTCCAAACCGCGCCGCACGCTTGTGCGCAGATGCGCCGAACCGGCAATCAGATCGCATTGGTAGAGATAATACGGCTTCACCCGGCACATCAGCAGTTTTTGCAACTGCGCCAGCATCGTTGTCGCGTCGTCATTCACGTGCTTGAGCAACACTGATTGGTTGCCTAACGGGATGCCGGCGTCCGCCAAACGGCCTAATGCCGCGCGCACTTCGGTGGTCAATTCGCGCGGGTGATTCGAATGGATGCTGAGAAACAGCGGATGAAACTGTTTCAGCATGGCGCACAATTCCGGCGTGATGCGTTGGGGCAAAAAGATGGGGATACGCGTGCCGATGCGCAGAAATTCCACATGTGGAATCGCGCGCAACCGACTGAGCAGGTACTCGAGTTTTTCGTCGCTGAACAACAAGGGATCGCCACCGCTCAACAGCACGTCGCGAATTTCCGGATGCGCTTCGATGTAGGCGATTTGTTTGTCGAATTCGGGATGGAAATCATAACCGGTGGCGTTGCTGACCAGCCGCGAACGCGTGCAATAGCGGCAATACGCGGCGCAACGGTCCGTGACCAGAAACAGCACGCGATCGGGATAGCGATGCACCAAGCCGGGCACGGGCGAATGCGAATCCTCCCCGCACGGATCGGTCATTTCCCACGCCGCAGTGTGGGTTTCTTCGACGCGGGGAATCATCTGCCGGCGAATCGGACAATTCTCGTCCGCCGGATCAATCAAATTGAAAAAGTATGGCGTGATCGCGAGCGCGAGTTTGTGGTTGGCGAGTTTTGTCCCCGCGAACTCTTCCGGCGTCAACGTTGGCATGAGCCGTTGCAACTGCTCCAGGCTGGTGATGCGATGTTTCAGTTGCCATTTCCAGTCGTTCCAATCCGCCTCGGACACTTCAGACCAGAACCCGCGTCCCGCCGAATGGAAGGCTTTGAGAGTATTCAGCCGGTTCGAGTCAACCGGCTTCTGTGGCGGCGCAGCTTGGGAATCGTTATCGCTGTACATTGTTTGCAGGGGCACTATAGGTTCAGGTCATTTCGTGTCAAGCGAGCCCCCGGAATCGACGCCCGGCGCTATTACTTGGCGTCAAGCGGTATGGGCGAGGCCGGGGGCGCGGATTTTTCCAGCTCCCGTGCCAGCAGCGCCGTGCGTTGGGCATCCAATTCGTCCAGTTTGCCAACCGCTTCCCGGACCACGAGGCGAATGCTCGGCGGCAACTTGTGCGCGCCGCCAAAGGTGGCCGTTGAAAGCTGGCGCTGCTTCATGAATTCCGTCAACACCGCTTGATATTCGCTGATGAGACCGATGAACGGCGGAGCGACGCGGGCGCGGGCCAGCTCCAGTTCGCGCACTTTGTCGGGCAGAAAAGCCATCTGCCGCACGGTATCCCATTCGGCCAGCACGGCCTGAAGTTTCACCGTGGCGCGGGCGGGCAATTCGTCACTGCGCGTGCGCACGGCGACGGAGGCGCTCAAAATTTGGTCCAATTGTTCGGCCGTTTCCGGCACGGTCCAAAGTTGTTTGTGATCGCGCCCGACGAAGAACGCCGCTTGCAACGTCCACCACTTGGCGAATTCGAGTTGACTGGCGAATTGCCCTTCGTAGGCGTGCAAGAAAGCGGTCTGCCAATTGTAGAAACGGGCGAGCGACGCCACAAAGCGCAGCAACGAATCCGGGCCGTGGTCGCGTTGCAGGAGTTCCGCAACGAGCAAATGCGCGCTGGCCTGAAACACTTCTGTTTGTTCGGGTGAGTATTGAGCCGGCGTTGGCCAACTCAATTCTTCGAGCGTTGCCGCTGGATGATTCCGCAGAATCTGGCGCGCGGCGGCGAGCGGATCCGGATCGCGCTTCTCCACGCCCACCGGCGTGAGGGTGATCGTCCGAATGTTCAGCGCCGGGGGCGGGAGAATGAGTTCGACTTCGCGCGTGCTCAGCAGCCGTTGCGTGAGTCCTTCACTCAACCACAGCGGAATTTCCGCGCTGCGCTCGCCCGCAGTGCGATTGGCGATTTCCAGCAAGACGACCTGCACCAGCGTGCGGATGAATTGCTCGCGCTTCAATCGCTCCGGTAGTTCGATGCGGTAGTTCCAGCGATGCGCCAACCGTTCCAAATTGATTTGCGGCACGGCAGTCCCGTTGCCGCCCGGGCGCAGATTGACATAGATTTTCCCCTGCCAATCGCGCCCCGCGTGCAATTCCTCGTAAAGCGCCTGCTTGATGCGTTCGCACGAAACCACCAGCAGTTGCGGCGTCAACTCCAACAGGGTCGCGTTGCCACTGCGGTTGATCGAAGGAATTTCGCCGGGACGGCGGTCAAAAATGACGAACTGCCCGGAGACGCTTTGCCCCGCGACCGGAATCGTCACGTCGGTCTGCGCCCACAATGCGCTCCCCGTGACGAGGAGCAAGGCAATGCAGAGCAGGTTTTTCATGGGCGTCCGGCCCGGGTCAGTCTTTGGCCGAAGATTTTGCGGGTTTGGACTCGGACTTGGCGGCGGGTTTGGAATCTGTGGCGGGTTTCGCTGCTTCGGAATCTTTCTTGGCAGCTTGCTTGTAGCCTTCGCTGCGATAGTCCGTGATGTAAAAACCGCTGCCCTTGAAAATTAAACCCGCGCCCGCGCCGATCTGGCGACTCACACGGCCACCGCATTTTTTCTTCGCGCGGCCCACGGGCAATTCGCATTTCGTCAGCGGCTTGTCTTTCATGGATTGCACCGCTTCAAATTCCTGTCCGCATTTACTGCACACGTATTGGTAAGTAGGCATAACCGATTACAACCAGGTTTTGACTGTTCTTAATTTAGCGGCGCCGGCGCCGTCCGCCTGGCGCGAAATGATAACCGCCATGCACCCGCACGCCCACGGCTTTGCCGGGGAAACCTTGGGGTTGGCCCGGCTTGTCTGCCTCGAACAACGCGGTGTAGCGGTAATCGAAATTTTCCAATTTCACTCGTTCGATTTTCTTCGCGATAAAACGTTCAATCGAGGCCACGTGTTGCGCGTCCTCCGCGACCATCAGCGTAAACGCATCGCCGCTGGCTTCGGCGCGGCCAGTGCGGCCGATACGGTGGATGTAATCTTCGGGATGCTGCGGCACGTCGTAATTGATGACGTGGCTGACGTCGGCGATGTCCAGGCCGCGCGCGGCGATGTCTGTGGCGACGAGTACTTCAAATTTGCCGTCGCGAAAACCCGCCAGTGCCTGCTCGCGTTCGCGTTGAGTCCGATTGGAGTGCAGCACGGCGACCGCGTGATTATCGCGTTTCAGCGTGCTGGCAATGCGGTCCGCGCCATGTTTCGTGCGGCAGAAAACGATGACGGACTCGTAATGCACCCGATCCAACAGCGCGAGCAGCAGGTCAGTTTTCTGCGCGTCGGCGACCGGATAAATCACGTGCTTCACCGTTTCGGCGGGTGAGCGGCGCGCGCCGATTTCAATCGTTTCCGGATTGTGCATCGCCCACGTGATGAGCGTTTCGATGGCGGGCGGAATGGTGGCGGAAAACAGGAGCGTCTGGCGTTTGCGCGGGCAGCGATCAATGATGCGGCGCACGTCCGGGAGGAATCCCATGTCCAACATGCGATCCGCTTCATCCAGCACGAGGTGTTGAACGCTGTCTAACTTGCAGTTGCCTTGTTCAATGTGATCGAGCAGGCGCCCGGGGGTGGCGACGAGAATGTCCACGCCAGTTTTGAGCGCATCATTTTGTTTGCCGTAACCGACGCCGCCGAAGATCACGGCGACTTTGAGATTGGTGAAGCGCGCAAAATCGCGAATCGCGGTTTCCACCTGAGCCGCCAATTCGCGAGTAGGTTCAAGGATCAACAGGCGCGTGCGCGGCTGCGAACTTTCCAGCTTGGACAAAATGGGCAACGCAAATGCCGCCGTCTTGCCCGTGCCCGTCTGCGCGCTGCCGATGACGTCGCGCCCTTCCATGATGAGCGGGATGGCGCGTAATTGAATCGGCGTTGGGTCCACATAACCCATCGCCTTCACGCCCTCAACGAGCGCGGGGGACAGGCCTAATTTACTAAACGGCATGGAAGGATATTGCAAAACCGCCGGGAAAATGTCGAAGCGGAAGTTGGAGTAACAACCACGACCCCTGCGCCTGGTTGGCGATTCGCTGGCAGCGGCATTTGAGGCTGAAATTGAAAAAGGTTCTTCCCGCGTTTCCGGCGCTTGATTAACGTTTGCAGTCGTCGCGCGAAACGCGGCGCTTGATGACAGCACCAAACCCACAATCAGCCGGGAAATCTTCCCCCCAACGATTGCGCCGCTTGCTGACGTATCTCCAGCCGGCGAAATGGCCGTTTATAGGAGGCGTTCTCGCGGGACTCGTGTTTGCAGGCATCAGTGGATTTGGTTTGCCGATGATGTTGTACGCCGTAGCGCCGGTGATTTTTGGCGATGCAACTGCGACGACCAGCGAGCAATCCCAAACGGTGATCCGGGTGGCGCGCTGGATGTTTGGTGATGAATTTCAGGATAAGCTGCTATTCGTCGCGTGTCTCGGACTGCCGGTCATCTTTCTGATTCGCGGTTTGAGCGCGTTTCTGAATCGTTATTGGCTCAACTACGCGGGCTTCCAGATGTTGGAAGCGCTGCGTGCTGATGTGTTTCGGCGCCTCCAGGAGTTGCCGCTGGCCTTTTATCACCGGCATAAGTCCGGCGACCTCACCGCGCGCCTGATGTCCGATACGGAGCAATTGAAGAACGTCGTTATGTTGATGAGCGCCGACGTGCTCAAGCAGCCGTTCACTTTGATTGGCGCGGTCGGTTTCTTGTTTTACCTCGCCTTCACGAATCGCAGCGCCTTGTTCGTGTTGATTGCCCTCGGCAGTGTGCCGTTGTGCATTGTGCCCATCCGGATCGTCGCCCGTAGGTTAATCAAGAAAGCGCGGTTGCTCGCTTCTCAGACCGGCGAACTCAATGCGGTGGTGATCGAAGGCTTGCAGTCGCCGATGGAAATCCAGGCGTACAATCTGCAACCGCGATTGCTGGAACGATTCACCACCAGCGTGCGCAATATTTTTCGGCTTTCGATGAAGACCGTCAAATATCAGGCCTTCGTCAATCCGCTCATCGAGTTTATTTCCGCCTGTGGTTTTATGGTGGCGCTCTACTTCGGGTTCAAGCACGGGATGAAATTCGAAGTGTTTGCCGCGATGGGAGCGGCGTTGTTCATGGCGTATGAGCCGGTAAAAAAACTCAGCATCCTGAACGCGGTCTGGAAAATGGGGACGGCTTCATTCGAACGTTTGGAACAAGTGCTCGATGCGGAAGACGCCGTGCCGCAACCACCGCAACCAGTCGCCTTGCCTGCCGACTCGGCGGAACTCACTTTTGACCAAGTCGGTTTTACTTATCAGGCGCGGGATGCGAACAGCGAGCCACCGGTGGCCTTGACCGGCATCAATGTCCGTTTCCAGCCGGGCGAAGTGGTGGCACTCGTCGGCAAGAGCGGGGCGGGCAAATCCACGTTCGTTTCGTTGATTCCCCGTTTTTATGATCCGACGGCGGGGCGTGTTACTCTAGGGGGCGTCAACGTTCGGGAGGCGGACAAAGCCGCGCTGCGGGATCGCATCGCCCTCGTGCCGCAGATGCCCGTGTTGTTCAATGCCAGCATCGCTGAGAATATTCGCATGGGGCGACTCAGTGCCACCGATGCAGAAGTTCGCGTGGCGGCGCAAAAGGCGTTTGTCGCGGACTTCATCGAGACGCTGCCACAGGGTTACGACACGATTGTCGGCGAACGCGGTGCTTCGTTGTCTGGCGGGCAACGGCAGCGAATTGCGATTGCGCGGGCGTTTCTCAAAGACGCGCCGATTTTGATTCTCGATGAAGCCACCAGTGCGTTGGATTCGGAAAGTGAAGCGAAGGTGCAACTGGCGTTGAAAGAACTGGTGCAAGGCCGGACGACTTTCATGATCGCGCATCGGTTCAGTTCGATTGGTCTTGCGACGCGCATTCTGGTTTTCGAACAGGGTCGCATCACGGGTGATGGCACGTCGGAAGAGCTCCGGCGGACACATGAGGGTTTCCGGCGGATGATGGAGTTACAGCAATTGTAAACTCAGCCCCGTCGCGCGGTGGGTCAGCGCGTCGGCAACTTCAACCAGCGGCGCAGACGTTTACGGGCACGGTCAAAAGTTCTTTGCGCGAAAGTTGGTTGCGGCAGCGGCAGTTCGGGACAGCCCGCATCGGGATACAACTTCGCCAAGGCCCGCAATGTTAGTGGCATCGCGCGTTGCGACAGATGAATTGCGTCGAAGAAGAACCACTCGATAGTTCGGTCGTTGGAGTCCACGAGGCCGGAATAGTTCTCCAGGAATTTTGCGCCGCACGCTTCGGCGCGTTTCTTTGCGCCGGCATTGAAGCAGCGCACGGCGGCATTGCGTTCCTGCCATGAGCCGACGGCAATAAAATCATCGTCGCGTTTGGCTTTGCGCGGGGTGCTGAGTCGGGTCGGGACTGAGTTGTAAACGATCACTTCGTGGCCGCGCGCTTGAATTTCCGCCACGACGCGGAAGTAGGAATCAAGACAAGTCGCGACGATGGCTTCGACGGGAGCATTCTGTTTGAGCGCCTGTTTTAGAATATGCGCGCGACAATCAATTTCTCCGAAGCACAACAGCACGCGCGCGCCGGCGGGCACGGCATGGTCCAACACGGCAAACAGGTGTTCCCGCCCGCGCGCGCTGGTGTTGAGCTTCGCCAGATTGAAAGCCAGCGCCGGGCCGATATGAAACGTTTCAAACCAGGGCAAACGATTGGCAACGCGTTCCGGCCAACCGGCTTGAATGCGATTTTCGCCCGCAAAAAAACTGACATGACTGTCCCCGATGCAATAAATCGGTTGGATTGCCGCGGGGGTTGTGAGTTGGCTGCCGTTCATGAATGAAGCTGCGGTCGGGAAACTACAATGGCCGCGCGGCGTTGAGCGATGGAAAACTTCCATCGCGCACCGAAAAAGACTTTGACGCCCGACGGCGCGGGTTGCCAACCTGTTTCGAGATGAACGTCCGCAAGCAGTTGCTCGGAATGATCCTGCCGCCCCCGGTGCCCACCAATCACCGGTTGTACACCATGACCATTCCGCCGGATGCGTGGAAAAGTCGTCCAAGTGATCGGCTGGTGGACTTGGCGATTCGCACGGCGGCGCGGGCGCGGCAGATGGATTTGGCTCAACTCCAGGAGCGGATCGGGGCGGCGGTCAATCAATGGCCCGGCGAACATTATCGGTTGGTCGCGGCGTTGATTGCCGAATTGGGCGCCGCTAACGTCGTGGAGATTGGCACGTTTCAAGGCATGGCCTCGTTGGCCATGTTGTCACAATTGCCGGCGCAGGGCCGGATGACGACCTTTGATGTGATTCCCTGGCAACAGATTCAACCGCCGATTCTGCGCGAATCAGACTTCGCCGATGGCCGGTTGAAACAAGAGATTGCCGACCTGCAAGACTTCGCCACGATGGAAAAGTATCGTGCGGTATTTCAGAGCGCGGATTTTATTTTTGTGGATGCGGCCAAGGATGGCGTGATGGAGCAGCGATTCATTGAGAACTTTCGCAAGCTCGGTTTGCCCAAAGGTCCGGTCGTGATGTTTGACGACATTCGCGAGTGGAAGATGTTGCGCATCTGGAATGACATCACCGAACCGAAACTCGATATCACGTCGTTTGGTCATTGGACGGGCAGTGGTTGGGTGGATTGGCCGGCGGCTTGATGCTGCGGGCGAAGTTAATTGGCTTTTGATTCTCAGCACGACTGGCATCTTACGAGCAGACCGTTCCGAAAATTTACGATTCGATTATGAGCAAGAAATCTCTTTGGCAGCGGGTGACCGGAGCATTTGATTCCGGGACCAAGCTGCCGACCCACGCCCAGAAGCAGGCCGTCGTCCGGGAATTCGCGCAACGCTTCGGACTTCAATATCTGGTGGAAACCGGCACGTGCCACGGGGATATGGTGGCCGCCATGCAAAAGGATTTTAAGAAAGTCATTTCGATTGAATTGAGCGAGCCGTTTTATCGAGAGGTTTGCGAGCGATTCAAAGGTGTGCCGAATGTCGAATTGATTCATGGCGACAGCGGCAAGGAAATTGGCGCGGTGGTGGAGCGCTTGCCGGGGCCAACGCTCTTCTGGCTCGACGGTCATTACTCTGGCGGCGACACGGCGCTTGGCGAAAAGATTACGCCGATCAACGAAGAGTTGCGCGCGATTTTGGCGCCGGGCCGACCGAATCATGTGGTGTTGATTGACGACGCCCGTTGTTTCGGGGGCAGTTCGGAATATCCGACGCTCGATCAGGTTCGGGAACTGGTGCAATCACTGCGGCCCGGCTGGCAAATGGAAGTCGAGTCTGATTGCATTCGGATTTTTCCGGCGTAACCCGCCTGCGAATGGATTCGCTGCCCGCAGTTTCCCCGGAGCAACTCCGCAAGTGCGACGAACTGGAAGCGGACATTCTGGCGCGAGTCGGTTCACCGGGCGCGCGTCCGCAATCGCTTCCCGCCGATCTGGAAACCCGCCGGTTTGAATTGCTGTCGCGTTTCCTCGGCTTCACCCCAACGCGGCCCGTGCCGCGCTTACACGTTTTGGGTGATAGCCACGCGGCTTTCTTTTCGGGAGTCGAAGGATTGCGATTTTATTCCGGGCGCCGAGTGTGGACGGGATTTTTTCGGCCGCGCTATGTCAGTGCCTTCACGGAATTGCTGCCCGTGTTTCGAGTGTTTCACACCGGAGCGTCCACGGCATGGAGCGCGGATGCGCGTCGCTCGGCCAGTCAGACGCGGGAAAAAATTGACGCTTTGTTGCGAAAAGACATCCCGCCGCGGGGCGCAGTGTTGCTCGTGTACGGCGAGATTGATTGTCGCTGGCACATTCCGAAGGCAGTTTTAGGCGGGAAGCCGATTGCCGTTGCCGCGGCGGAGACTGTGACGCGATTTATGTCGTTGCCGTGCCGCTTGGCGCAAGCCGGCTATGACGTCACCGTGTGGCAACCTTCCGGCGTGACGGTCGGCGAACCCACCCCTATGGAAGCCCGGCATCCGTTGCCCATCGTCGGGCCACAACAATTGCGGCTCGATGTGACGCGGGCGTATTCCGAGCAATTGGCCGCCGCCTGTCAGCGCGAGAACATTCGCTGTGCGGGGATTGTCGGCAAATATCACTCCTGGCCGGAACCGGCGAGTGCGGAGTGTTTTCTGGACAATTGCCATCTCTCGCAACGTCTGATGCCGCTGGCGTTGCGCGTCTTGATGGATTCTGGCGCGCTGCCGCTCCAACGCGATCCGGCGGGCGTTTGTCACCTTGCCGGTTAGCGCGACACTTGCGAAACTGCGCCCGTCTGTGGTCAATATTCTCTGCATCAAATGGGGCACGCGTTACGGCCCTCACTACGTCAACGAATTGCTGCGTGGAGTGCGCCGCAATTTACGACAGCCGTTTCAATTTTATTGTTGTACCGATAACGCGACCGGGCTTGATCCCGAGGTGCGCACCATTCCGTTTCCCGGGAATCCCGGCTTGAAACGCGGTTGGCCGGACGTGCTCGTCAAACTCATGGTGACGCAAGACGGCTTCGGCGGTCTGACCGGGCCGACACTGTTCCTCGATCTTGATGTGATCATTTTGGATTCGATTGACTGTTTTTTTGATTTCCAGCCGGGCAAGAATTGCATCATTCACAACTGGGTGAACCCGCGCAAAGAATTCATCGGTCGCCGTCCGGCGGTGGGTAATTCCTCCGTCTTTCGTTTTGAAGCGGGCCAATCGAATTACATCTACGAAACCTTTGTTCGCGAAATGGCGCAGGCGGAAGATTTGAGCGTGTGGAATACCGAGCAGGCGTTCCTAACATACGCCATGCGTGGCGGCAAACTTACGCAGGACTCTTCGCCTCCCTCGCCCCGCCCGAGCGGGGAGAGGGTTGGGGTGAGGGGATCTGAGCCGGGTGACACGCGCCTCCTCTCCCCGGCCCTCTCCTCCCTCGGGGGAGGAGAGGGAGGAAAACAGATGCCGCCTGAAGTGCATTGGTGGCCGGAGGAATGGACGCGTAGTTACAAACGGCATTGTCGTCCGGCGTTTCCCTTGAATTTGATTTGCACGCCCAAACCGCCGCGCGGCTGTCGCATTCTGGTTTTCCACGGACGACCCGATCCCGACGAAGCCATGCGCGGCTATCGCGGCAAACGAATTCATCATCACATCAAACCCGCGCCGTGGATTGCGGACTATTGGCAGGTTTAGCATGGTTGCGAGCAAGAATGTTCCCCGGCAGCGTGGTGGTAGGGCGCGTCACTCCGTGCGCGCCGGGCCGCGCCGGCAACTGAACCATTTGCTCCGCCGCTCGCAGTGCGAATGCCGCGCCACACTCGCGGCGGGCAGAGGACTGCCCGCCCTACCAATTTCACAAATGAACCAACGTTTCCAAAGTCGCATTCAGTGCTGAGCATGACTCCTTTTGTCGCCAACTCATTCTGGCAACTGATTGACGGCGCGTTCGTCATCAATCTGGATCAGCGCGCGGATCGGTGGACGCAGTTTCAATCAGCCACACGCGACATTATTCCCGCTGAGAAATTACATCGGCTGTCTGCTTGCGTGGGACGCGAACTTCCGGGCTTTGGCCAACGGCCATGGTTTCACGGTGGCAAACGCGACAGCACCTGGGCGGGTCGCGCGGGCTGTTTGCAATCGCATCGGCGGGCCTTGCTCCAGGCGCGGGAGAAAGGTTGGAAAACCGTCCTGCTGCTCGAAGACGATGCGGAGTTAGGGCCGAATTTTGCGTCGGTGGCGAACGCGCTCGCCGCAGCGTTGCACCAACACGATTGGCAGGTGTGTTATCTCGGCTTCACCGAACCCTGGGGGCCGGGGCGACAACTGGCGAAGTTGAATGACACGTTCGCGCTGCATCAGATCCATGGTTGCACCACCACTCATGCGTATGTCGTGCGCGAAGCGGCGCGCGATTGGATTTTGCGGCAGTTGCCCGATGAAGCAAACATCTGGCGCTGGCTGGCAACGCATCGCGCGATTGATCGCTGGTATCAACGCCAACTCGGATTGCACTTTCCCGTGGTGTGCGTCTCGCCCAGTCTCGTGAATCAAAGCGATAGTGTTTCAGACATCGTGACGAGAGCAAATGACTCAATGACAAGTGAAGCGCCGCTGGCTCCGGATTCCGGCGCGGCCTATTATTTAGGTCATGCGTTTCGCCGGGTTTCGATTCGCGTTGGAACAATTGCCGACACGCTGCGAGGCTGGACGCGCCGCCGTAACGGATTTTGATTGCTCATGCGTGATCCAACTCAACTGATCCGCGTCAAATTCCTGACCAAACATCCGGCCAAAGATGTGACGGAAGGATGGCGGCGTTTTCTTCCCGGGCAGAGTCCGGTGCTGGGCGAGTGCCGGTTTATTTTTGATCGCGATGAGCGGAACTACGATTGGATTGCGGTTTATGATGATTTGCCGTCGTCGCAGGGCGAACGCCATTCGCTCTGGGAAGAAGTGCTGGCTTGTCCGCGCGAACAAACGCTGTTGCTGACGAGCGAACCGGCCACGGTGAAGGTTTACGGCCGCGGATTCTTGAAACAATTTGGCTGGGTGCTCACCAGTCAGGAGCCGTGGGTCATCCGACATCCGGGAGCGATTTATTGCCAGACCGGGCTGATCTGGTTTTACGATGGCACGCACGACCAGATTTCCCAGCAGCCACCGGAAAACAAGCCGGCGCTGATTTCCACGGTTTGTTCGGCGAAACAACAGACCCACACCTTGCACAAGTATCGCTACCAATTTGTGCAGCAGTTGAAGCAGTCGCTACCCGAACTGGAGATTTTCGGTCACGGCGTGCGTTACATCGAGCGAAAGAACGAAGCGCTGGATTCATTCAAGTATCACGTGGCGATAGAGAATCACGTTTGTGAGCATCACTGGACCGAGAAACTCGCGGATTCGTTCCTTGGTATGTGCCTCCCGTTTTATCACGGCGCGCCGAATGCGGCGGACTATTTCCCGCCGGAAAGTTTCATTCCGATCAACATTCACAATTTTGCGGAAAGCTTCGCGCGTATTCAGCAAGCGCTGCGCGACAACGAATACGAGCGGCGCTTACCCGCAATTCGCGCGGCGCGGCGTTTGGTGTTGGAACGATATTCGACGTTCCCGCAACTCTCGCGATTGATTGTGGAACGGCACGGTCGGCCCGTAGCGTCAGCCGCAGGACGGCAAGTCATTCAAAGCCGGCATCTGTGGCGGCGCAAACATCCTTTGGGCTCGCTGGCTTTTGCGTTGGAAAAGCTGCGGGTTGCGCTACGCTTTGCCCGACAACGCGACCCGCGTTAACTCAGACATGACCCCACGGCTTTATCATCAGTTCGAGAAGGCTTTCAAACAGGCCTATCTCGTGCCGCTCACGTTGCTGCGTTACGGTTCGATCCGTCCCCGCCGCGCCAAGCTGCATGGCAGCGACAACTGGATTTACATTGATCCCGACGATCCCTGCGCGATCAAAAAAGTGGTGCGCGAGCCGTTGCGCCGCAAAGTTTCGACGAACCTGATTTTCTGGCGCGAATTAACAGCGCGACTCCAACCGCAGGTCGCGGTGGACGTCGGTTTGAACTATGGCGAATGCCTGTTCGGCACCGATTACCCGGCGCACACCCGCCTCTTCGGATTTGAAGCGAACCCGCGCTTGATGCCGCATTTGGAACAAAGCCGGCAACATCATCCCAACGGCGCACAGATGCTCATCACCAACTGCCTGGTCGCGGACACGCCCGGCGAAGCCGTGCCGTTCGTCGTCAATTCGCAGTGGAGCGGGCAATCGTCCGCGCTGCGACAAGTGGCGGGCGAGGGCAACATTGAATTCAAAGTTCCCGCGCGGACGCTGGATGCCATCATTCTGCCCGCCTTGAAAACAGAAACGGTCCTGCTTTTCAAAATGGACATCGAAGGTTACGAAAGTCGCGCCTTGCGGGGATTCCAACAAACCCTCGCGCGCATGTCGTCGGTGGTGGGCATTATCGAGTTCACCTCGCGGTTCATCCGATTGGCGGGCGATGATCCGGCGGATTATTTCAATTGGCTGACCGAGCGATTTCGCGTCTATCGCTTCGCGGACGTGAAGAAGCGGCAGCTGGTGTCCGTGGAAAAATACGCCGCGATTCCGATCAAACACAACGACCCGGAATGCGCCGACGCCGATCTGGTGCTCGTAAATCGAGCGGCGAACGAGCAATGGCTGCCGCCGCATTGGCAAATCCTCTCCGCTGCGGCATGAAGGCTCTGAAGAACGTGCTGAAACTCGCGGCGTTGAGTTTGCGTTCTCCGCGCGACGTGAGCTGGTTTCTCTCCTGCTATCGAAAATGGCAACGCGAAGCCGCACCCGAATGGCAGGCGCATCTGGTGGAGATCAAACCGCGATTGCGCGACCGGCACGAGTCCGCTGGGGCCGCGCGCGGCCATTATTTCTTGCAGGACATCTGGGCGGCCCAATGGGTGCATCGTCACGCGGCGGCAGAGCATGTGGATGTAGGAAGTCGTGTGGACGGTTTTGTGGCGCACGTGGCAAGTTTCAAACCGGTCAAGTATGTGGACATTCGCTCGCTGCCGACGCAGGTGCCGGGTTTGGTTTCCGTCGAAGGGAATGTCTGTGCACTTCCGTTTGGTGACCGGAGCGTGGCGAGTTTGAGCTGTTTACACGTCATCGAACACATTGGCCTGGGGCGTTACGGCGATCCGTTGGACCCTAACGGCTGGCTGACCGGGTTGCGGGAATTGCAACGCGTGTTGGCACCGGGCGGACAACTGTTGCTCGGAACGCCCTGTGGTCGGTCACGCGTGGTGTTTCATGCGCATCGGGTGTTTGCGCCCGCGCAAATCATCGCTGCACTCCCGGAACTCAAGTTGCTCGAGTTCTCGCTGATCAAAGACGACGGCGCCACGGGATGGATTTCCAACACTCCAATCACGGCAGCGGAGGGTCTGCCCTATGGTTGCGGTCTGTTCCGGTTCACGCGATAATCCGCGCATTTCATGGCGTCGTTTGGCCCGCAAGATCAATTCATCGTCTATTCAGACGTGCCGCCGCTCGGCAACGAAGGCGTCAGCATGGCGGTGCTCGCACATCGCATTATCGCCAGTCTCGAACCCAACGTTGCGCAAGTCATCACGCGCGCGGCTTCGCGCAAATATCCCCGCCACCTCATCGGCACAAAATTGCAAGCGCCGACGTTGTTGTCGTGGGACTGCGGCAAGTGGCTGCGTTTTTTGCGGGGGGAAACCCGGGTGCGCGCTGATGCCATATTGTTGCGCGCCTGGTTGCGGTTGGCCTATCGCCGTCCGCAATCGGATCGGGCTGTGGAAGTGCTCGGCCTTTCCGGTCCGCACTGGCAATTCCTACCGCGTTTGCGCGATGTCGCTCGCGCCGCACGCCTGCCGTATTCGGTGTATGTCGTGGATGATTACGAAATCACCGCCGATCATTCCGGCGCGGATGAACTGAAATTGCAAAATACCCAGCGCGGTATTCGCGAGTGTTTGCAACAAGCCCGTCGGGTTTTTTCAATTTGCCCGGGCATGGCCGAGCGATTGCAAGCGCGCTACGACGTGGCCTCGCAGGTTTTGTATCCCGTGGCAGACGACGTGGGACAGATTGCTGCTGCTGCGCCTGCGAACGCGTCGCAAGAGTTGGTCTATGTTGGCTCGCTGGGCGGAAGTTATTTGGATGTGTTGGAATCCGTTGCAACTCTGCTTGAATCCGGCGGTGCGCCGGGGTGGCGGCTTAAAATTATTTCCCAAGACCGGCGGACGTTTGATCGCGTATTCGGCGGACAGAAAATTGTCATTGGTCGCCACGACTGCAATCGCGAACAGTTGCGGCAGGAAATCGCCGCCGCCGAAGCGGTATTGATTCCGTATTCATTTGATGCGCGTTGGAAGACTACGGCGGAAACCTCTTTTCCGTCCAAGTTCATGGACGCCATTGTGGCGGGAAAACCAATCGTGGTTTTTGCACCGTCGTACGCGTCCATCGTCCGGCACATGCAGGCGGCGGACTGCGGGTTTTGCGTTGGCTCGGCGGCGGACTGCGGGCAACTGCTCACGACACGTCCCTGGCTTCAGTCGGAAACCTGGCGGGCTGCCTACCACGCCTTGTTGCAGCGTCATCATACTGCGTCCGCTGCGCGGGGCGTGTTGCTGATGTGACCAGTGCGGGTCGCTTGTCAAAACCACCCCCAGCCCCTAGCCTTGAATCCAGTGCAAGCCGCCGCCCCAGAACTCCGAGCCAATCAGACGTCCGAGTCGCAACAATCAGTCAAAGCAAATCTGGTGGTTAAACTGAGCATTCCGTTCGCGCCCCGGGGCTTGGAACTGTTTACTCCGACCGAACAATTTCATTGGGGAAACACGTCATTTCTGTTGAATCCGACCGGTGCGGCGCCGTGTGATTTTTGGATCGTGCACAGCTTTTTGGCGAAACCCAACGAGTCCGCCCTCGTGTCGCCGCGGAACACGCTTTTCATCAACGGCGAGCCTCCCGCCAAAAAAAAATATCCGGCCCGATTTTTTCAGCAGTTCGAGCATGTCGTGGACACCCATTCCGCCATCAAACATCCGCGCCTGCAGGTTTTCGCGCCGTGCATTGGCTGGTTTGTGGGAATGGATTTTCGCACCTCGACGTTTAAGTTTGGTTATCGGTATTTGCAAGAACTGGCGCCGCCGAAAAAGGAGAATCGCGTTTCCGTCGTTTGTTCTAACACCGCCAAAACCCGCGGGCAACGGGAGCGACTCGCTTTCTTGCACCAGTTGAAAGCGCGCCTGGGTTCGCGGTTGGTTTGGTATGGTCGGGGCTTCGAGCCGATTGGCGACAAAATGGAAGCCATCGCGCCGTTCCGTTATCATCTGGTTCTGGAGAATTCCGTCAGCCCGCACTATTGGACTGAAAAACTCGCCGACGCCTATTTGGGCTGGGGGTTTCCACTTTATTGGGGTTGCCCTAATCTGAGCGATTATTTTGCGCCGGAGTCTTTTCAAGCCATCAACATCAACGAGCCGAGCCAAGCCATTTCTCAAATCGAAGCGTTGTTGGATGCCGACCGACCCTTGCCAGTGGCGGTTTTGGCAGACGCGCGCCGCCGATTGTTGGATCAATACAATCCCTTTGCGCGCTATCAGGAATTGGCCACCCGGCACTTTGCGCCCGAGCCCGCAGTTAAACCCGTGGTGCTCTATCCGGCAAAAAGATACTCCGGTTGGAGAAACTGGTGGAGTAAGCTGGTGCCGCGGCGCCGATCTTGATTCATCACGACTGCGCTGAATACAACATGATTCGTCTTTTTAAGAAACTCCGGCCGCACAAGCGGAAGCCGCGCGAGAACTACCGCGAAACGGTCGTTGGTGGCCGCGTCGCCGTGGCGCCGCGCAACATTCCGGGCGTCTTTGAAATCCCGGCCCGGTCGCACATTGCGGAAGGCATCATCCTTTCAGGCCAATATGAAGTGCCAGTGATTCAGGCGCTGGAGCAATTGACGCTTCCGACCGGAGTCCTGGTGAATGTCGGCGCCAACGTCGGGCTTATCTCCGTTTGGCTCGCGCGTAAATGGCAACGCAAAGTCATTGCCATTGAACCCAACCCCGAAGCCTTTCAGTTGTTGGCCAGTAACGTTTCCGCCAACCAACTCGCCGATGAAATTCAGACGGTTCAAGCTTGCGTGGGCGAAACCAAAGGATCGGTGGAGTTTTACACCATTGAGGGCAAGCCCGAGTATTCTTCCATTGGCGGGATCAATCATCCTGCCGTGGCCGGATTGCCGCAACGAGCGATTCAAGTTCCCGTGTTGCCTTTGAGCGAAATTGTGTCCGCCCAAAAAGTCGCGTTGCTCTTCGTGGACGTGGAAGGCGCGGAAGGTTTGGTTTTTCGCGGCGGTTTGGAAGTATTGCGGCGGGACAAACCGATCCTCGTCTTCGAGTGTTCCAGCCGACTGCTGCAAAAATTCGGCTGGACATCAGTGCAAATTGAATCTGAACTCGCCGCAGTCGGCTACCGAATTCATCCGGTTGAGGCGCGGCGAAAATTACAGCACCCCATGGAGGGAGAGTTCATCGCCTTGGCCGGTTCATAACCATGAAAACAAAGAAAATGCTCCAGGGTCTTGCAGGAATCGGCTTGGGCCCCAAAGGCTGGAAAACGCCGGAACAGGAATTTCACTCCGTCCACTATCTGCGCCACAACGCGCGCCGGCTCGAACACTTGGCCAGCCTGCGAATTCCGGTTGCTGGAAATACGGTCTTGGAGGTCGGCGCGGGAATTGGCGATCACTCCACGTATTATCTCGACCGCAATTGCGCGGTAACCATCACCGAAGCGCGCGAGGAAAATCTGGTGCTATTGCGCAAGCGCTTTCCCGAACAACGAATCGCCGCTCTCGACATGGAGAACCCCACGTGGCCGACTGCGGAGGCGTTCGACGTGGTTCATTGTTACGGGTTGCTTTATCACTTGAGCAATCCCGAGCCGGCGCTGGATTTTCTGGCCCGGCACGCGCGCCGGTTTCTCTTTCTGGAAACCTGCGTTTCGTTTGGCTCGGACGCGAGCGTTAATCCGATTGCCGAAGAAATTGCCAATCCGTCGCAGGCTTTCTCCGGGCAGGGTTGCCGCCCCACGCGAGTTTGGATTTTCAACAAACTCAAAGAGCTTTTCCCGCACGTTTATCTTCCCACCACCCAACCCAATCACGAAGAATTTCCTTTGGATTGGACCGATCCCGCCAGCCATCCGGGCCGCTTGCAACGCGCAGTGTTTATTGCTTCCCGCGAGGCATTGACCAACGACATGTTGGTGCCTCATTTGCCGGATAAACAATCCCGGCATGCTTGATTCAAGTCGGCGACTCTACTGATGCGCCCACGTTGTTGGCAATACGTTGCCAGCGATCTGGCATCACGATGGGGAAACCAACTTGCGCCGGTGCGAACACAAGTCGTTCCGCGTTGGTGTCGCCCAACCATGCGCCCCACCAACTGAACGAACTGTTCGCCACCACGGCGTGACGACAGCGGGTCATCAGCCACAGGTCGGCGAGCTCGTCGCTGGAGTTGTGGGTGACGAGTTCGGTGCTGGCGTTGCGAAAGTTGAGATGCTGCTGCGGCCAGTTCAAGTCGTCGCCGAACAGGACGAAGTGCGGTTGCGCGAGTTGCGCGCAACAGGCGTCAATTGCAGCCTGGTAATAATCGCGGCCTAATAAATTCCAGTAACGCACGCGGCGGAAATGTATGAAGACGGATTCGCGCGCGGCAAAGGTTTCACCCAGCGCGCGATTCTTCTCATCGTTGGGCGCTGGCGGAGTCAACTCGCTGCGAAGCGTCGCCGCATGATCGGCGAAATATTCTTCGTTCTGCCAGTAGCCGAGCAACGTGACGCGGTGGCGCTGTGGTTGCAGGGCGGTGAGTTGCGTGGCGGGTTGGTGGGGACGCTCAGCGATGTAGGTGCGTTGATCGCGTGGCAATAATTTGTTCAACGCGCGAATGAACTTGTGGCGCGGATGTTTCAAATGCGGGGCGATGCGCCAATCTTCCGGCATGATTTCCGCCTGAGTCGGGAAACGATTCAAGCGATAGCTCCGACCGTAGTCGTCATTGGTGTAGCCGCGTTTTGGGTCGAGATAAAGAGTGCGCCCGGTTCGCAACGCCAGCGCGCGCGCGGCGGCGTAAATGAAGAGTTGGTTGCCCAATCCTCCTTTCACGATGGCGATGACGATGCGCGACATAAGATCAAGCCGAGCGCGGCGCGGCCATTAGCTCCCGATAAATTTCCAATGTGCCGCGACACATGGCGTTGAGGGTGAACGGTTCTCGTACTGGCGCGGGTATTGGAGCGGATATCAAAAGGTTCTGTGTAGTGGCAAGCAGTGCGTCTTCATCTCGCAATGGTACACGGCCCGCCGGGAACAACTCGCGCAACAATTCGCCCACGCCGCCGTGATCGTAGCCAATCACGGGCCGTCCCAACGCGAGTGCTTCGAGTGTCGTCAGCCCAAACGACTCCGGACTGGTGGACAGTGAGCAGACCAGATGCGACACAGCCATTATTTCGCGCAAGTCAGAGCGATGGCCCACGAAAGTGACATCATTCGTGAGATTGAGCTGGGCGACGAGTTGTTGCAGTTCGGCCAAATAGGCGCGCTTGCGCGGGTGCGTGTCGCCGACGATGACGCCATGAACTTGTGGATTCGTTTGTCGCAACGCCGCGATGAGGCGCAGAAAATCTTCATGACCTTTTAAGCGCGTGATGCGCCCGGGCAGCAGGAGCAACTGCTTGCCGGCGAAGTGCGGAAAATCTTTCTGCCAACGTTCGCGCCAGGATGCGTCAGGTTGAAAATCGCGCGGGTATTGCGTGGGATCAATTCCGTGGCGCACGAGGCAGAGGTTTGCTTTCGGCGTTTTGGGAAACTGTGTCTCAACGTAATCGCGAATGCACTCGGAGACCGCGATGACGCGTTCACCGCGCGTCATGATGGCGGAGTAGGCATTAACTGAATAAAAGCCATGCACGCTGCTGACGAGGCGCGGGCGAGTTTGTGGATTCATTTTGCGCCACGCCAACCACGCAATCCAACCGGGCACCCGCGAGTGAAGGTGCAAAATGTCCGGCTGCTCGCGGGCGAGAATTTGCCGTAATGGCCGAATTTGCCACAGCGAGGCGAGGCTTTTACGCTGCACGGGCAGGGTGATGTGACGCGTGCCGGCGGCTTCCAACGAGGCCACTTGCCGGCCGCCGTTGGATACAACCAGCGATTCGTACCCGTTCGCCACGAGATAATCCGACAGCACCATGACCACGCGTTCAACGCCGCCCGCGTTTAATTCGGGTAGAACTTGCAGCACTTTCATGCGAGCGGGCGTAACGAAACGGCGGTGGCGACGAATCTGTCGGTAATGCTTAAATGGTTCAGGCTGGTCATGGGCGGGAACTTTTCCCGCAGCATTTTTTCGAACGGCAAAGCGTCCGTCGATGTAAATTTCCAGGGCGGCACGGATATTGCCGCGTCTCGTGCGTTGACTTTGCGGGAGGCTTTCCGCAAGTCTAAGCTAGCAGCAACGCATGGTTCGCATTCCGGCGCCACCGGCAGACAAATGATTTGAAATGAAAACACGCAATCTCTTTCTCGTTTTGGCAGCGGTTCTGACTTGGTCGGGTTGTGGCCAACGCGAAACCCGGGTGGAAGTGGCCAACCGCGAACAAATTCTCCTCTACGGCAACAAATCCGAGCCGCAAGACCTCGACCCGCACGTCGTCGAAGGGGTTGGCGAGCATCAAATCATTTCCACGCTGCTGGAAGGCTTGGTGGCGGAAGATCCCAAGACGCTCGATCCTGTGCCGGGCATTGCCGAGCGCTGGGAAATTTCGCCCGACGGCAAGGTTTATACTTTTTACATTCGGCCGACGGCGAAGTGGTCGAATGGCGATCCTGTCACAGCGCAGGATTTCGTCGCGTCGTATCGGCGGATTCTGACGCCTTCGCTCGGCTCGCTTTATTCTTACATGCTGTATCCGATGAAGAACGCCAAAGCGTTCAATGAGGGTAAAATCACTGATCCAACGCAGCTCGGCGTGCGTGCCATTGATGAACGGACGTTGGAGATCACACTGGATTGTCCGACGTCGTATTTGTTGCATTCGATGGCGAGCCATTACACGTGGTGGGCGGTGCACATGCCAACGGTGGAAAAATATGGCGATCCCTATAAGCGCGGCAACAAATGGACGCGTCCGGGCAATTACGTGGGCAACGGGCCGTTCATTCTGACGGAATGGATTCCCAACAGCGTGATTCGCGTGCGGAAGAACACGAATTATTGGGACGCGGCCAACGTGCGTTTGAACGGCGTGGATTTTCTGCCGATTGAAAGCATTGATTCCGAAGAGCGCAGTTTTCGCGCGGGCCAATTGCATCGCACGGAAGAGTTGCCCAACGCGAAGGTGGATTCGTATCGCAAGGAAAACCCGCAGTTCCTGCGGATTGACGATTATCTCGGCAATTATTTCTATCGCGTCAACGTCACCCATCCGGCGTTGCGGGACAAACGCGTGCGGCACGCGTTGAGTCAGGCGATTGATCGGCATGCCATCGTGGAAACCGTGACGCGTGGCGGACAGAAACCCGCCTTCGCACTTACGCCGCCAAATACCGCCGGCTATACGTCGCAGGCGCAATTGAAATATGATATTGCGGGCGCGAAGCAGCTACTGGTCGAGGCTGGTTTTCCGGAGGGACAAGGTTTGCCGCCGATTGAAATTCATTACAACACTTCCGAGAATCACCGCGCCATTGCGGAAGCGATTCAGCAGATGTGGAAGAAAAATCTGGGCGTGGACGCCACGTTGCGCAACGAGGAGTGGAAGGTTTATCTGGATACGCAGAGCGCCACCAACTACATGGTCAGTCGCGCCGGCTGGATTGGCGATTATCCCGATCCGAACGCATTTCTCGAAACATTTCTGTCCTACAGCGGCAATAATCGCACCGGGTGGGCGAATCCGGAGTTTGATCGGTTGATTGAAGCTGCGGGTTGCGTCAACAATCCGGCCGAACGATTCGCCATGCTGCAAAAGGCCGAGGCGCTTTTGTTGGATGAAATGCCACTGATCCCGATTTATTTTTACACGCGGGTTTATCTGCTCCATCCGTCCGTGCAGAACTGGCATCCAAACTACATGGATCATCATCCGTTCAAGCACGTCTATCTGGAGTCTTCGAGCCAATAACCGCGCTTTCGCCCCACCATGTTTCGCTTCATCGCTGCCCGCCTGTTGCAGACCATCCCGGTGCTGTTTGTGGTGGCGACGTTGACGTTCTTCATGGTGCGGCTCGTGCCGGGCGGACCGTTTGATGCCGATCGCTCGGTCGCGCCGGAAATCAAACGCGAGTTGGAGGCTTACTACGGTTTGGACCAACCACTGTTCCGGCAATACCTCGACTATCTCGGGAGGCTGGTGCGTGGTGATCTCGGTCCATCGTTCAAATACGCCAATCGTTCCGTCAACGAGATGATTGCCGCGACGTTCCCGGTCTCGCTGCAACTCGGCGGCCTGGCCTTGAGCCTGGCGTTGTTGCTCGGCATCACGGCCGGAGTGCTTGCGGCGCTGCGACCGAATTCGCTGTTGGATTACACGGCGTCGGGCATTTCGATGACGGGAATCTGTCTGCCGACCTTTGTGCTCGGGCCGTTGTTGATCCTGTTGTTCGCGTTGAAACTGCGGTGGTTAAATGCATCAGGCTGGTTTGAAGCGTCCGATCGAATTCTGCCCGCCGTCACCCTCGGTATCGCTTATGGCGCTTACATCGCCCGACTCACGCGCGGCGGCATGTTGGAAATTCTCTCGCAGGATTTCATTCGCACGGCCCGCGCGAAGGGCGCGAGCGAGGCGCGTATTGTGGTGCGGCATGCGTTGCGCGGCGGATTGTTGCCAGTGGTTTCATTTCTCGGACCGGCGGCGGCGGGCATTCTCACCGGATCGTTTGTGATCGAAACCATCTTCCAGATTCCCGGGCTGGGCCGGCATTTTGTGACGTCGGCTTTCAACCGCGACTTCACGATGGTAACGGGCATTGTGGTGTTTTACGCCGTGTTGATTGTGTTCTTCAATCTGCTCGTGGACATCATCCAGGTGTGGTTAAACCCGAAGCTGAAGTTTTAACTGACCATGACGCCCGCCCCATCAACCGCCCCAGCTACCGCGCTCGCGGCGGCCGAACCGGGCGCGTCGCTGTGGCATGATGCGTGGTTGCGGCTGCGCAAAAACAAACTGGCGGTGTTTGGCGGCGCGACATTGATTTTCGTCATGTTGTTCTGTGTCGTGGGGCCGTGGTTCTCGCCCTACACCTACGAGCAGCAGGATTTGGATCGGTATGCGCAGCCGCCCAGTGCGGATCATTGGTTTGGCACGGACAAACTGGGACGCGATCAACTCACGCGCATCATGTATGGCGGGCGGATTTCTCTGGGCGTTGGCATTTGCGCGACGCTGGTGTCCTTGACGATTGGCGTGTTGTATGGGGCGTTGGCGGGATTTGTTGGCGGGAAAACGGATGCAGCGATGATGCGCGTCGTGGATATCCTCTACGCGTTGCCGTTCACGGTGTTTGTCATCCTGTTGATGGTAATTTTCGGACGCAACATCGTGCTGTTGTTTGTGGCCATCGGCGCGGTGGAATGGTTGACCATGGCGCGTATCGTGCGCGGGCAAGTGCAATCCTTGCGGCGACAGGAATTCATCGAGGCGGCGTTGGCGCTCGGACTGCCCAAGCGCCGCATCATTTTGCGCCACATGATTCCGAATGTGCTCGGGCCGGTGGCGGTTTACACCACGCTCACGATTCCGGCGGTGATGATGCTGGAAGCGTTCCTGAGCTTTCTTGGGCTGGGCGTGCAACCACCGATGAGTTCCTGGGGCACAATGATCAAGGACGGCGCGGAATTGATGGAAGAGTTCTCCTGGTTGCTGATGATTCCCGCATTGTTCTTCTCGTTGACGCTGTTCTCGTTGAATTTCCTCGGCGACGGTCTGCGCGACGCACTCGACGTGCGAACTTCCAAGGATTAACCGCATGCCGCTGCTCGACGTCAAAAATCTCCGCACCTATTTCCACACCCGCGCCGGCGTGGTGCGCGCGGTGGATGACGTGTCGTTCTCGCTGGAACGCGGCGAAACCCTCGGCATCGTCGGTGAATCCGGCTCGGGCAAGTCGGTGACGTGTTATTCGATGCTCGGATTGATTCCCCAGCCGCCCGGGCGCATCGAAAGCGGCACGGCCCTGTTCGACGGCGTGGATTTGCTCCAAGCGCCGCCGGAACAACTGCGCCAGATTCGCGGCAAACGCATCGCGATGATTTTCCAAGACCCGATGACGTCGCTGAATCCGTATTTGCGCGTCGCGGACCAACTGATTGAGCCGTTGTTAATTCACGAAAAAATCGAACGACGGCGGGCGATGGAATTGGGCGTGCAAGCACTCAAGGACGTGGGCATTCAGGACGCGGAGAATCGCATTCGCAGTTATCCGCATGAATTCTCGGGCGGCATGCGGCAGCGCGTGATGATTGCCATGGCGCTAATAACGAAGCCCGATTTGCTCATTGCGGACGAGCCGACCACGGCGTTGGACGTGACCGTACAGGCGCAGATCATCGAGTTGGTCAAGAAACTCCAAGCTGAACGCGGCATGGCCGTGATTTGGATCAGCCATGATCTCGGCGTGGTGGCGGGGTTGTGTCGGCGCGTGAACGTGATGTACGCGGGTCGTATCGTGGAATCCGGCCCGACGGAGCGCATTTTCCGCGCGCCACAGCACCCGTATAATCGCGCCTTGCAAAAATCCATCCCGGCGCTGCAATCGAAAGGGGCGGAGCTTTATACGATTGCCGGTTTGCCGCCGGATTTGACGAAACCGCTGCCCGGTTGTCCCTTTGCCGGGCGCTGTGAATTCGTCCAGGATATCTGCCGCGAGCCTGTGGAATTGAAAACGGTCGCCGCCGAACATCACAGCGCCTGCGTGCGCGTGCAGAACGGGGAACTGAAACTTTAGCGCATGTCCCAGCCATTCCTGCAAATCGAGAATTTGAAAACTCACTTTCCCGTGGAGCGAGGTGTCATCATCCGTCGACGCATCGGCACGGTGCGGGCGGTGGACGGGGTTTCGCTGACGCTGGAGCAGGGCGAAATTCTCGGGTTGGTCGGCGAGTCTGGCTGCGGCAAGTCCACCCTGGGCCGAACCATTCTACAACTCATTCCGCCAACCGAGGGCGCGATTGTCTTGGGCGGGAAAAATCTGGCGGGACTGGACAGACGCGCCTTGCGCGCGGCGCGGTCGGATTTCCAGATGATCTTTCAGGACCCGTATGCATCGCTCAATCCGCGCATGACCGTTTTCGACACGCTGGCGGAAGCCATGCGGGCGCATCGGAAGATTCCCGCCACCGAACTCAATCAACGAGTCGCCGCGTTGATGGAGAAGGTCGGCCTCTCACCCCGATTCGTAAAAAAATATCCGCACGAATTCTCCGGTGGCCAACGCCAGCGTATTGCGATCGCCCGCGCTTTGGCGGTTGAACCGAAACTGATCATCGCGGATGAACCCGTGTCGGCGTTGGACGTTTCGATTCAGGCGCAGATTATCAATCTGCTGGCGAAACTCTCCCGCGAAATGCAGTTGACGTTGATCTTCATTTCGCATGACCTCTCTGTGGTAAAGCACATTTCGGATCGCATCGCCGTCATGTATCTCGGGCGAATTGTCGAGGTTGGTCCGGCCACGCAGGTGTTTGCGAATCCGCTGCATCCTTACACCAAGGCGTTGGTCAGTGCGATTCCCATTCCCGACCCGGAGCGCGAGCAACAACGCCAGCGCGTCATCCTGAGCGGGGATCCCCCGTCACCGTTGCGCCCGCCCGCCGGCTGCGCGTTTCACCCGCGTTGTCCCTACGCCATCGCGGATTGTTCGAAGGCCGTTCCCGCTTTGGAGTCCTTCGATCCGAAGCGCACGGCGGCCTGTATTCGCGTTCGGGAAATCAACTGAGGCTTTAGGGCAACTTCGGTTTCATTCGCTGGGATGCTCAAGCCCTGTATGGCGGTTAGCGTTAACGCCGCCTCTCATTGGGTAAGGAAGCCGGACTTTTGTGGCGGTGGGTCTCGGTTTTTTCGCGAATCGCTGTTTGTTGCGGGCAGCGACCAGTGTGGCGAAATCAAAGCCCGCTCGCGCCACTTGGCCCAATTTTTGTATTGCACCCTCGTTGTTGTCGGCTACTCTGTCGCGCTCGATTTCTGAATCGAACACATTGTGA
>CAZKMR010000007.1:0-13077 GCA_964553795.1 uncultured Bifidobacterium sp.
CCGCGTAATCGGGTGGCGGGGGCGGCGGAACAAATTGCGGCGCGGCGGACCGGACGACTTCGGCGAGGTCTTGGAATTTGTTATACGCCACAACTCCCGGGATGTTAATCCCGTCCGTCATGTTGATCTGCAATGTTGCCGGACGCGAAAAAACTTCCCGCCCGAGCAGATTACGAACTCGTACCGTGTAGAAGCCAACATCTGCCGCCGAAACGTTCGGACGCGTCAGCCCGGAGGAAGTCGCTCCGGCAATGGCCACATCATTGCGAAACCACTGATAAAAATACGGCCCGCCAACGAGTTGAACGAGGAATTCAACCACCTCACCGAGCCCGACACTCAAGCTGGGCGGCGGCGGCGGAATAAGTAGTGGCAGTAAATCCAGGGTATTCTCAAAGTGGTAACTCAAGACAATATTGCCGCGCGCCCCGAACCGGCCGTCCACTGCGATGTGATATGTCGTCCCGCCGGTGACATTAAACTTCACCAAACTCGTATGATAACCGCCGCTGTCGTCGTCACTGATAACTTCATTGAGCGCCATCAAATCCGAACCGGTATAGACAGCCAGAATCGTGTCAAAATCGCTGCCGCGCGTGGACAACGTCACGATGCCGCCTGACGGCGCGGTCCAGCGAAACCACACCGATCCGCCACCCCGCACGCCAAAATGCCGCGGCTCGTTGATTTCTTCCGTGGCGGCGAGATTGTTGGTTCGGGAAACGGACGGCAACGTCACGAGCGGACGCGCGGCAAAGTTATCCTGCACCGGCAGCGCGGGCACATTGGTCGCCAGCACGGTCACTGCATCGCTGACTTCCACACCCCAGACGTTGCCGACCATTACCGAGTAACTGCCGCCGTTGGTGGCCTGGAGATTGTTGATGATAAACGTGGAATTCGTCGCGCCGGGAATCGTCGCGCCGTTGAGCAGCCACTGATAAAACGGGGCGGGATCGGCGCTGGCTGTTACACTCAGAGTTACCGTCGAACCAGTGGCACGGCTCGCAGGTTGCGGCGAACCAGATATGACCGGATACGCCGGGTTATGTTGCCGTGCGAGAGAGAACTCTGACGTGTTGCCACTCGGATCCGTCGCCGTGGCGGTCACATAATGCCCCACCGGCACACTGCCGGGAATCGTGGCGTTCAAAGCCGCCGTACCGCTGCTGGACGTCGTCCGGGTGATGGAGCCGAGATAAGTAACACCCTCGCCGTAACCCGTCAGATCATTGGTCGGACTGGAATAGAAATCGATTTCGTAGGTCGTGCTATTTTTGCTGTTCAAGACACCGTGAATAATGATGTTCGGTCCGGAGAGGTACACCTCCGATAGGACCGGAAAATTTTGCCGGCCATTGGGGCCGGAATCACCGTCGCCGGCGTCATTGGCAGTAACCCCGGCAGAGTAAAGGTCAATACCCAACCCACCATTGCTGAAAATGGAATTGCCGCGAATCGCGTTGCCGATGTCATCTCTGATAAAAACCCCCGCGCCGAGATTAAAGCCGATAACATTTCCGGCCTGCGGGGCTATTCCGCCAATACGATTGTAATTAGCCCCGCCGCCTTCAATAAAGATGCCATGATCTCCGTTCGGAATGGGGAACGCGCCCGTCGCGTCTGTGCCGATGAAGTTCCCCTCCATAATCGTGCCGCCTCCCTTGTCAATCCAGATTCCGTATTTGTCCGAGCCACTTACCCCGTTGCCCGAAATAACGTTTCCGGCACCGGTCACCATTCCACCAATGATATTCGTCGTCGCGTTGGAGTTGTTTATTTTAATGCCGGCTTTGATATTGCCCCGCGCCATTGTTCCCGAACCGTCGGTCCCGATGTAATTGCCCCGAATCTGATTATTGGCTTTATCGTCGATCAGAATGCCGCCTTTGGCGTTTGCGGAGATCAGATTGCGTTGTGCCGGAGCAACCCCGCCAATCGTGTTTCCAGAACTCAACAGCGCAATACCAAGGCCGCCATTACCCCGCGCCGTTACTCCGTCCACATCCATGCCAACAAAGTTTCCTTCGATGACACCCACACCGGTGCTGGTCACTTGGATGCCATCGCCGGAAAAATTCACAATACTCAAGCCGCGAATCGTAGTGCTGCCTTGTTGAATCCGAATTCCAATTGCGGACGCCCCGGAAGTGATGCTCCCGTCAAGCTGGATTTTGATGACCGCATCATTTCCAACTCCCAACGAATTCGCGCTGGCGCCCGGCTGGGTGTAACCGTCGATGACTATCGTCTCGGTGAGGGCGGGCAGTTCTTTATCCGGGCGAATTGTATGCGAGCCGCTCCCCGGAATATTGAAAACAATGGTGTCCGGTCCAATCACAGCGTTCGCATTTGTGATCGCCCAATGAAGCGAGCCTATGCCCAATTGATTGGTGTTAATGACTGTGAACGTCGCGGCCTGAGTGGCGTGGATAAGACCCATCGTCAATGCACCAACCAAGACAAACCGAACCATCCTTGTAAATCTTCGGATACACATCATCGCGCGGAGTTGAGCAAATCCGAGTCCAAAACCGTGACAATCTGCCCCTTCCTCCCCCGGAGATCTACCAAACCTCGCCCCGGGTATTCTTGAGACGCTGCAGCAGGCCTCACAAGTGAGCGTTAGCATGAAGAACCGCCCACCATCATTGCCCCAATGTCACTTTTCGACTGCAACCATTTCGCTGCGTCGAAGCGGTGACCGTGGCAATGTAAGTGCTCCCGCCTCGCGTGCTTATTCGTGCTATGACCAACAATACCGTCGCATGCCTCAGATTCGATCAGCCCGTGCCTCGTTTCGGGACGCGCTGGGCACCGCTACTCGGTTGCCTGGTTGTATTCTTTCTGACCGCCCTGCCTGCCGCCGCTCAACCCTCCTCCACCAACTGTGTGCTTCTCGCCGTGCAAGGCAAAGTGGATGTGTTGCCAGCCGACGCGACGACTTGGATTACGGCCACCAATAATCAAGAACTGACGGTCGGCACAATGTTGCGCACCGGCCCGCGGAGTCGGGCCACGGTGCGGTTGTCCGACTTGAGCGTGATTCGCGTCAATGAGTTGACCACGTTTGAAATTCGGGCCGCGCAACCGGTCGGGACCACGCGCCTCGATTTCAAACAAGGCACGGCCTACTTCTTCAATCGCACGCGCCCGATGGATTCGCGCTTCAGCACCCCGCTCGTCACGGGAGCGATTCGCGGCACGGAATTCGGCCTCGACGTCGCGGCGGATGGCCACACCACCGTGACCCTGATTGACGGTGAAGTGGTGCTGAAAAATGAGCAGGGCGAAGTCACTTTGAACCACGGCGAGCAAGGCATTGTTGAACCCGGCCAGGCCCCGCGTAAAACCGCCGTGCTCGAGGCCATCAACATCATCCAATGGAATCTCTATTATCCCGCCGTGTTGAATCCGGCGGATTTGGACTGGTCCGCTGCCACCCGCGAAGAACTCGCAACGTCACTGGAAAAATACCGCACCGGAGATTTGTTGGGCGCGCTGGCCGCGTATCCCGCAAATCATCAACCTGAATCCGACGCGGAACGCACTTTTTACGCTGCCCTGTTACTCGCGGCGGGGCAGGTCGCCCCGGCAGAAGCGACAATCAAAGAAGTATCCCCCGCCACGTCATTGACCGCCGCACTGCATGACCTGATTGCCATCGTCAAAAACCAGCCGCGCCCGGAGCATTCGGCTTCCCGCACCGCGACCGAATTCATGGTCGCATCGTATTGCTGGCAGGCGAAATCAAAACTCGACGATGCCCTGAGCGCCGCCCAGTCCGCCGCCACGTTGGCGCCGGAATTTGGTTTCGCCTGGGTGCGCGTGGCGGAATTGGAATTTAGTTTCGGTCGCATCGCAGCGGCGAAAGCTGCGCTGGCGAAAGGATTGCAACTCAGTCCGCGCCATGCGCAAGGACTCGCACTGCAAGGTTTCCTGCACGCGGCGGAAAACGAAACCCGCGAGGCGCTCGCCGCATTTGACCAAGCCATTGCCATGGACAGTTCGCTGGGCAATGCCTGGCTGGGCCGCGGTTTGTGCCGGATTCGCAGCGGTCAGGTGACCGAAGGGAGAAAAGACCTCCAAGTCGCCGCCACGCTCGAACCAAATCGCGCCGACTTGCGCAGCTACCTCGGCAAGGCCTGGTTTGAAGCGCGCGATGCCGCCCGTGCGGATAAGGAATTGAAGCTGGCCCAACGCCTCGATCCCAACGACCCCACGCCGTGGTTGTATTCCGGTTTGATGGCGCAACAACAGAATCGGGTCAACGAAGCCGTTGCCGATTTGGAGCGCGCGAAAACGCTCAACGACAATCGCAGTGTGTATCGTTCGCAACTGTTACTTGACCAGGACCGCGCGGTCCGAGGCGTGAACCTCGCAAAGATTTACCAGGATGCGGGCATGGACGAAGTCAGTGCGCGGGAAGCGGCGCGTTCCGTGGATTACGATTACGCCAACTATTCCGCGCACTTGTTCCTTGCCAACAGTTACGACGCCCTGCGCGATCCGAAGCAAATCAATCTGCGTTATGAAACCCCGTGGTTCAGCGAGTTGCTCGTGGCGAATCTGCTCGCGCCCGTCGGCGCCGGCTCGTTGTCGCAGAACGTATCGCAACAGGAATACTCGCGTTTGTTCGCCGGCGATCGACTCGGATTCAGTGCCGGTACGGAATATCTGAGCGGCGGCGACTGGGCGCAAACCGCGTCGCAATTCGGCACGTTGGGCAATTTCGGCTATGCGCTCGATGGCATGTATCGTTCGCAAAACGGGGATCGCTTCAACAACGATCTCGAGGTGTTCGGCTTCACCGGCACGTTCAAACAACAACTCAGTCCGCGCGACAGCGCCCTGCTGCTCGTGCAAACGATGCATTTGAAATCCGGCGACCTCCGCCAATACTACGATCAAACCGGATTGACCCCCGGCATGCCCGCGCCCAGCACCACACTCCGCGTCAAGGAAACGCAGGAACCGAACTTGTTTGCCGGTTACCACCACGAGTGGCAACCGGGCGTGCACACACTGGTGCTGGCCGGCCGATTGCAGGATTCCTTTGAAGCCACCGATCCCGGCGCGCGATTCATTGTGACCACCAAAAATGGCGCTGGCGTCATCACCGCCGTGGGCGCTGCTCCCGGCACATTGGCCTACGAAAGCGACCTCGAAGCTTACACCGCCGAGGTGCAACAGATTTTTCAGAGCGACAACAACACGCTCGTGTTGGGCGGGCGTTATCAATCCGGCGAGCTCGATACCCATTCCCTGCTCACGCGCAATCTAACCGTCAATCAATTGACTTCGCCAACGCTCGAACGCGCCAGCGCCTACGTTTACGACTCCTATCAATTGCTGGAAATGCTGCAACTCACCGCCGGCGCCAGTTACGACTTCCTCGAATATCCTTTGAACAATGACATTCCGCCGGTAACGGCGGGCGAGGCTTCAAAGAATCAATTCTCGCCGAAAGCCGGTTTTCGCCTGACGCCCCGGGAGGACACCACGATCCGCGGAGTTTACACGCGGTCGTTGGGCGGCGTGTTTTACGATACAAGTGTGCGCCTTGAGCCCACGCAAATCGCTGGTTTCAATCAAGTGTTTCGCAGCGTCCTGCCTGAATCCGAAGCGGGGCTCGTGCCGGGCAGTCGCTTCGAAACCTTCGGCCTGGCCCTGGACCAAAATTTCAAAACCCGCACCTATGTCAGCGTCGCGGGTGAATTGCTGAAATCCCGCGGCGCTCGCGTCGTTGGCACCTTGGACGCTTTCGGGCCGGCGCTCTTGGACATTCCCTCTGGTGTGGCGCAAACGCTCGATTACGAGGAAGCCTCCGTGACGCTGACCGCGAACCAACTGCTGGGGCAACATTTCGCCTTGGGCGGGAGCTACCGATACAGCGTCGCTGACTTGTCGGATCGCGTCCCCGCCATTCCCCTTGCCGCGAGCGGCAATTTCAGCGCCACCGCCAATCGCGACGTGCAAGCCATCCTCAATCAAGTTCGCGCTTACCTGCTGTTCAATCATCGCTGCGGTTTCTTCAGCAGTGTGGAATCCGTATGGACCGCCCAGTCGAGCAGCGGCTACGCGACCGTTTTACCTGACGAGGACATCTGGCAGTTCAACGCCTTCGTCGGTTACCGCTTCCCACGCCGGCATGCAGAATTCCGCCTGGGCCTGCTCAATATCGGTGACCAGGATTACAAATTGAATCCCCTGAACCTCTATGCGGAATTACCCCGCAGCCGCACGTTGAGCGTCGGTTTCAAACTGAGTTTCTAGTTCCCGCCGCGCCTTCACATCGCCTGAACCAACCAATGTCCCCATGGACCTGAAGCGCTACCTCCTCAAATCCTGGCGGGGTGGCGCATTTGGCACCGCGCTGATTCTCGGGGTGGGACTCGCGTTGCTGCTATGGCCGTTTCGCTTGAGCCAATCACTCACGCGCGCGAGCTACGATTGGTCGCTCGATCTCTCGTCCTTTTCGCAACCTGATGTGCGCCAGGCCGAGGTGGTGCTCGTTTATCTCGACGAGGATTCCCACAAGGAACTCGATCAACCGCTGAATCTACCCTGGGATCGCAAACTGCACGCCCGGTTGCTGGATCGCCTCGCGGAAGAAGGGGCGCGCGCCGTGGTGTTCGACGTGATCTTCAGCGACGACGGGCCGGATCCCATCGCCGACAACGCCTTGGAAACCGCCATTCGCGAAAACGGCCGCGTGATTCTCGGCGCGGATTATTCTTACTCGGGAACGGTTCAGGGACCGAACATGACGGTTTCCAAAACGCTAACGTTGCCCCTGGATCGTTTTCGCCACGCCGCTGCCGGATGGGGCTTGGCCGTGTTGGAACTCGATCAGGATTTTACCGTCCGCAAACACTTCAATGGTTTTCTGGACGATGATTTGCCCAACTTGAGTTGGGCAACCTTGAAACTGGTGGATCCGAAGAATGCAGCGCTCGCCGCATCCCCTCCGCCGGAGCGGTGGCTGCGCTACTACGGCGGACCGCAAACCCTGCCCCACGTCAGCTACGCCCAGGCGCTGCGGCGCGATGGCGTTTCACCGGGATTCTTTCACAACAAAGTGGTTTACGTCGGCGCCCGGCCCATGACCGGCACCTTCATTGAACGCCGCGATGAATTACGCAGTCCGCTGGCGTCCTGGGGGCACGAGTTTCTGTTCATGCCCGCGGTCGAAGTTCACGCCACGCAAACCCTCAATCTCCTGCGGGGCGACTGGCTGACTCGTTTGTCCCCGGGATGGGAATTGAGCCTGATTGCGATCGCCGCGGTCGCGCTTGGGTTCGGCTTGCCCAAATTCAAACCGCTGCAGGCTTGCTGTGTCGCTTTGGGCACAGGCTTGCTGTTAACCCTCGCCGCCGTGCTGGTCGTGGCCCATGCGCGCGTGTGGTTTCCCTGGATGATCATCGTTGTTGCTCAGCTTCCCGTCGGACTGCTTTGGAGCATCAGTTTCAAGTCCATCGAATGGTACGTGCAGCGCCGGCAATTGGAACAAGAACGCAAACGCGCCGAGCTGCGGATTCGCGAACAAGCCGCCCTGCTCGACAAAGCGCAGGATGCCATTTTTGTGCAGGACCTCTCCGGACGAATCACGTATGCGAACGCCAGTTCCCTCCGACTCTATGGCTGGACGCAACCGGAAACCGCCGCGCTAAAGGATCGCACACCCGATCCTGAACCCACGGCAAAAGCAGCGCAGGTCACCTTGCAAAACGGCGAATGGCTCGGCGAGCTCCAGCAGACCAATCAGGCCGGCGCCAAAATCACCGTGCAAAGCCGATGGACGCTTCTGCGCGATGAACAAGGCGTCGCCGCGTCCTTCCTGATTATCAACACCGATATCACGGAGAAAAAGAAACTCGAAGCCCAGTTCCTGCGCACCCAGCGCATGGAAAGCATCGGCACACTCGCCGGCGGCATCGCGCACGACCTCAACAACGTTCTCACCCCGGTGCTCATGGGCGCGGAAATGTTGCACATGATGCATAAGGACGCCGGCAGCCAATCCATTCTCAAAAACATTCGTGGCAGCGCCAAACGCGGCGCGGAAATGGTCAAACAAGTATTGACCTTTGCCCGCGGCGTGGAAGGCGAGAAGAAGCCCGTCCAATTGGCGCACCTGATCAAAGAGATGGAGAAGATCATGCGCGAGACGTTTCCGAAATCCATTCAGACTCAAGTCAACTGCGCGGCCGGTTTGAATCCGGTGCTCGGCGATTCCACCCAAATCCACCAGATCCTGCTCAACTTCTGCGTGAACGCCCGCGATGCCATGCCGGAAGGTGGACGCCTGAGCGTTGAGGCCGTCAATGCATCATTGGATGGCGAGAAAGCCCGCGCGCTCAACGTCGCACCCGGCGAGTACGTGCGTTTGAGCGTCGCGGATAGCGGCACCGGCATTCCCCCGGAAATTCTCGAGAAGATTTTTGAGCCGTTCTTCACCACCAAGGAAATCGGCAAGGGCACCGGCCTCGGTCTTTCCACTGTGGTCACCATCATCAAAGACCACAAAGGCGTGTTGGACGTGCAAACGGAACTCGGTCGCGGCACCACGTTCAGCGTCTATCTACCGGCCATCCCCGGCTCGACGGTGACGGAAGAAGCCGCAATTGACCCGGCTTCACTCCAGGGACGGAGCGAACGCATCTTGATTGCTGACGACGAACCGGCCGTGCGCGAACTCGTAGTCGCCACGTTGAATCAACACGGCTACCAGACCTTGACCGCGTTGCACGGCGCTGAGGCGCTATCCGTTCTGGCCGCTCAGGACGATGGCGTTGATTTGTTGATTCTTGATGCGATGATGCCGGTCCTGGACGGCGCCGCCACGTTACGAGAATTGCGTAAACTCGAACCCAATCTGCCCGTCCTGTTTATCAGCGGCGTCATTCAATCCGAGAATCTGAAGGAATTTGTCGGCACGGCGCACGTCGCCTTTCTGGCCAAGCCGTTCACGCCCGAACAATTGTTAAAAACCGTCCGCGAACTGTTGACTGAATCGCGCGAGCAAACCGCGACGAGCCCCGGTCAGCCGACTTTTCTCCAGGTCTGAACCATAGGGTATTGGGCCAAGTTCGTTCATACCGAACCACTTTTCTCAACGCACCTCGCGCCGCCGATCGTCAAATAAATCTGACTCTCCGGTCGTTCGTGTAGTTCTTCCTGCATATTCACGGGTTAACAACCTGTGAATAGCTTGTGACTAACTTCCCCGCCATGTCACCGTTCGTCTGTTGAGCCGTTTAGAGCCGGGCTGAAAATTGATATCGTTCCCAACGAACCACCAAAACCAAGGACGCTTCGGTGCTTTGAATGTTATGCAAACGAAAGCTGAAAAACCTCTCCCACCTGCGGCTGCGGCGCCGTTGTGCGGTGTCATGTTGTGCGAAAATCGCGCGGCTTACATTCGCGCCCTCAACCTTTACGCCTATCTGACCGTCGAAGTGTCGCGCGATATCCCGCTGCATTTTTCCTGGTGGGTGCTGCCGGCGTTGAGCGAGGCCCAGAACGCCATGGCGGCCCGGCGCACGATTGCTAATGCCGATCTCGTCATCGTGTCCGGCCAACCCGCGACGGACTGGCCGGAATATTTCAAACGCTGGCTTGAAAGTTGGGCGTTCCCGCCACAGAAAAGGCTCAGCGCGTTGGGAGCGCTTTTTTCTCCCCCGCGCACCGACACCGACGCCATCTGTGGGCGGCAAATCTATCTTCAACATCTGGCCAATAAATTGAAGGTGGACTTTTTGACCGCCACGGAAGAACAACCCGTGCGCATCCGCAAGCTCACGGCCACGCCCCCGCAACCGCAAAACGCCAGTCCCCACGATTTCCCGTCCCCGCAGGTGGCAGACCACCCCGCTTACTCGCCGTACTGCGGAATTAATGGATGATCCCCGACGCCAGAGTTGCCAAGTTCGGCGCCCATGCTAAGAGTGTGACGTGTTACGTGACACTGAATCTCCCGCTGCTTCGCCCGACGCCGTTTGTATTCATGGCGCGCGCGAGCACAATCTGAAAAATCTGTCGCTGCAAATCCCGCGCAATCAATTCGTCGTCATCACCGGCGTCAGCGGTTCGGGCAAAAGCACACTGGCGTTTGATCTGCTATTCAATGAAGGGCAACGGCGCTTTCTAGATTCAATGAATGTGTACGCCCGGCAATTCGTGGAACAGATGCCGCGACCGGACGTGGATTTGATCACGGGCATTCCGCCCACGGTCAGCATCGAGCAACGCACCACCCGCGGCGGCGGCAAAAGCACGGTGGCGACTGTCACGGAGATTTACCACTTCATCCGTCTGCTCTTCGCGCGGTTGGGCACGCAATATTGTCCCGACTGTCACCGGCCCGTCGAAACGCAAACTCGCGATGAATTGGCGCAGCAATTACAACGCGAACTGAAACAACGCGGCGAACTGCGATTACTCGCGCCCGTGGTCAAGCATCGCAAAGGCTTTCATACCGACGTCGCCGAATGGGCAGCCAAACATGGTTATCGCGAAATCCGGGCGGATGGGAAAATCTACGACTCGCACCAGACCTTTCGACTCGATCGCTTCAAGGAACACGATGTCGAGATTGTCGTCGGCGTCCTGAAGAAAGCTTCCGCGAACTCGCTTCAAGAGTTGGTGGACCAGACGCTGAAACTCGGACAAGGCACGCTCTACGCCCTCGACCGCAAACAGCAAGTCACCGTGCACTCGACCGAACGCGCGTGCCCGAAGTGTGGCAAGTCATTCGCGCCGCTTAACCCCAAGAATTTTTCCTATAACTCCGCGCAGGGTTGGTGTCCGAACTGTCGCGGCTTCGGCGAACTCTTTTACCTTCCTGATGTCGAGCGCGGCGCGAATGCGGATGCCATCGAAGAAAGCTGGTGGGGTTGGGCGCAAGAACGCGAGCGCTGTCCCGAGTGTCACGGCGCGCGATTGAATCCGGTTGCACGCGCCGTGCGGTTGCGGCTTCGCGCGGGCCAGGAGGATGCCCCGACGATTGATGCCTTCTCCGCACTGGACGTGAAAGCGGCGCTCGATTATGTGCGCCAACTGAAATTCACCGGGCGCGCGGCGGAAATCGCCCGCGACATTATTCCGGAGATTCGCGAGCGCCTGCATTTTCTCAACGAAGTCGGTCTCGGTTATCTGCAATTGGGCCGCGCCGTCCCAACGCTTTCGGGCGGTGAGGCGCAACGCATTCGACTCGCGGCGCAACTGGGCTCGAATCTCAGCGGCGTGCTCTACGTGCTGGACGAACCCACCATTGGTTTGCACGCGCGCGACAACGAGCAACTGCTCGACGTGTTGCAAAAACTCCGCGCCCGCGGCAATTCGGTCGTCGTGGTGGAACACGATGAAGACACCATGCGCCGCGCCGATCACGTGATTGATCTCGGGCCGGGCGCGGGCGTGCACGGCGGTGAAGTCGTCGCGAGCGGCACATTGGCCGAACTGGAGCAACATCCCGAATCGGTCACCGGACAATGCTTGCGCGCTGCGAAGCAGTTTCCGGCGCGAGGAGAACGCCGTCCGGTGACGGCGAACGCGAGTTCGCGAACATCCAAAACGTCCCAGCGCAACGCGACGCCGAACGCACCAGCGAATTCCTGGCTCACGTTGCGCCATGCCGCCGTAAACAATCTGAAGAAAATCACCGTGGCTTTTCCGCTGGAGCGCTTCGTGGTTGTCACCGGCGTGAGCGGTTCTGGCAAGAGCACGCTGATTCGCGAATGTTTGTTGCCCGAAGTTCAGGCGGCGCTGGACAAAAAACCGGCCGGCAAAAGCAAACACCTTTCGGGCTTTGAATCCCTCAAGTCGGTTTACGAGGTGGATCAAGCGCCGATCGGTCGCACGCCTCGGTCCATTCCGGCGACCTACGTCGGCTTCTTCGATGACATTCGACAATTGTTTGCTCAAGTGCCCGAAGCGCGCATGCGCGGTTATTCCGCGAGCCGTTTCTCCTTCAACAGCGCGCAGGGACGTTGTCCGGAGTGCGAAGGCGCGGGCCAGATCAAATTGGAAATGAACTTTCTGCCGCCGGCATTCGTCCGCTGCGAAACCTGCAATGGCACGCGCTTCAATCAGGAAACTCTCGACATCGAATACGGCGGCAAAAACATCGCGCAAGTGCTCGACCTCTCCGTCGAGGACGCGCTCGCATTTTTCTCCGGCGTGCCGAAGATCAAACGCGCGCTCGAGGCCCTGCACGACACGGGACTCGATTATCTTAAGCTCGGCCAGCAAAGCCCGACCCTCAGCGGCGGCGAGGCGCAACGCGTCAAACTCGTTACGCATCTGCTCACCGGCCTCAAGCCCGCGCCCGAACTGCCCGGGCTCGCAACGCAAACCGCAAAAGCCAAACGCAACCTGTTCATTCTCGAAGAACCCACGATTGGCCTGCATATCGCCGACGTGCGCCGGCTGGTCGAAGTGTTGCAACGGCTCGTCGAAGCCGGACATTCCGTCATCGTCATCGAACACAATCTGGATTTGATTGCCGAAGCGGATTGGGTCATCGACCTCGGTCCGGAGGGCGGCGCAGCGGGCGGAGAAATTGTTGCCGCCGGCCCGCCCGAACACGTGGCGCGGCACCGACACTCGCATACCGGACGGTTTCTGCGTAAACTGCTCGCCACATCATGAACGATCCGTACGAAGAAATCGTCGCCGGGGAACGAACGCTGCGGTTGCCACCCGGCCCGCGGCATGAATTGATTTGTCGGCGGCTGCATCAGGCACTTCATGCCAGCGTGGCCAATTTTCCCGGCGCTCGCCTATTGGAGATTCGCAGCCCGATCGTGTTTGCAGGCGAAAGCACGTTGCGTCCGGACATTGCGTTGGTCACCGCTGCCAATAACCGGCTTTGGCTCGCCGTCGAGGTGGTCAGTTCCGAAGATCACAAAACCGATACGGTTTACAAAAAGGAAATCTACGAGGCCGCGCGCGTGCCCCGGCTGTGGATGGTGGACCCGCGCTATAACAACATCGAGGTTTACAGCTCGACCGCGTACGGCTTGCGGCTCGAGACCATTCTCGCGACCAAGGATGTGCTGGCCGAAAAGTTGT
>CAZKMR010000007.1:13177-66077 GCA_964553795.1 uncultured Bifidobacterium sp.
GGCTTGCGGCTCGAGACCATTCTCGCGACCAAGGATGTGCTGGCCGAAAAGTTGTTGCCGGAATTTGAGATTTCGATCACGGAATTATTCGCTGCGGAATCAGAGTGAAACAGCAGCGGAGAGCGGTGTTACTGCGGGAGATTTGATCCCGAGTCACGACTGAATCAAGTCACTTCTCTTTGTTCGACCGCAGGAACGGCAACTTGATGGTGGCCGTCAATTTGGAGAAGAACGATTTCTTCTTCGGTTTATCGGCGACCAACAATTCCACCGGGCCGCTGCACAACTTGCAGTACTTGTGAATTTTGCCGCCCTTGCGGCGCATCCGCGTCACGCAGGAGTCGCACAAAATCGAATGACACTCCACGCACCGATGGGTCACCCGGGATTGCGGATGACGCGGACACAACATCACTCCGTCCGGCAGGACGACCGGCGGCGCGGGAATTTGAATCTCGCGTTCCGGGATCGCAATGTAGGCATCCGTAGCTTCAACGAGAAATTCCACGTCCCCGAGCCGCAAGGTTTGGCCCACTTGCAAAACCGCCTGATTGACCCGCTCCCCATTAACAAACGTCCCATTGGTGGAATCCAAATCCCGCAATAACACGCCGTCGGCAGTCAACACCAGTTCGCAGTGCCGTGTGGAGACAGTGGGATGATTGACGGGAAAATGATTCTCGGGATCGCGCCCGAAGCAGTTTACGCCCAGATTCAACTCCAAGGCTTCCGGCTCCCCCGACCCGTTATGTCTTAATAAACGCGCCATTCCCGCAAATCAATTGTGCGCGCCAGTCTTATCAACCGGCCTGCAACTTGTCGAGGGATTCCTGCAAGCCGCCGGCCGCGCGCTAGATATTCTCCCCAATCGTCGGGGGCGGATGAAAATGCGATTCCAACTCCGGCGTCAACCGCGCGTCCTCGCTGGCCAACACCCGGTAGTTCTTGATTTGGAATGACACTTCCCGGCCGTCCTGCAACCCCAGTTGAGCGTATTCCTCCTTGGTCATGCGCGCCCGAACAATCAGGCCGGACGGCAGTTCCAATTCCACTCGCAAGAGAATGCCGAGGAAAAAGGTGTGTCGCAGCACAGCGCGATACGGCAGCAGCGTGAGATCGTTGGAAACCTGCACTGCATACGGGCGAAACCCGATCCGCAACCGACTGCCCTCGGGGCGACCGTCGGACGGAAACTCCAGTTCGTGCAATCGCGCGACGCCATCGCGCACCTCGGTATCCAATACGTTCATCACGCCGACAAACCGTGCGACGAATTCATTGGCCGGCTGCTCATACACTTCCCGCGGCGTGCCGATCTGCTCCAGGTTGCCTTTGGAAAAAATTACGATGCGATTGGAAACCTCCATCGCTTCCTCCTGATCGTGCGTCACGAAAATCGTGGTCACATTCAATTCATGATGCAATGTGACCAACCACTCCCGCAGTTCCTGGCGAATCTTGGCGTCCACCGCGCCAAAGGGCTCGTCGAGTAGCAACACGCTTGGCTTCGGCGCCAGCGCCCGGGCGATGGCCACGCGTTGCCGTTGCCCGCCCGAAAGCTGATGCGGATAACGCTTCTCCAATCCGCTTAACCCGAACAGCGTGATTAACTCCGCGACCCGCGCGTCAATGTCCGCCTTTTTCCATTTCTTGATTTTCAGTCCGAAGGCAATGTTCCGCGCCACGTTCATGTTCTTGAACAACGCGTAGCTCTGGAACACGAACCCGATGTTCCGCTGCTGCACGGGAACATCGTTCATCCGTTGCCCGCGAATAAAAATATCGCCCTCGGTCGGCATTTCGAGGCCGGCAATCATCCGCAACACCGTCGTCTTGCCGCCGCCGCTCGGTCCGAGCAAGCCGACGAGTTCACCGTCGCTGACCGAGAAATTGACCCGGTTCACAGCCGTCACTTCGCCGAACTGCTTGCTCACATTCCTGATTTCAATACTCATTCGCTTTTACTTTTCGAAAGAAAGAAGGTGTCGCCCGCTTCGGAAGCCGTCGCCTGTTGGGCAAGCTCGTACTCGCGATGCTGCCGCCATTCTAAAAAAGTTTTAATGCCTAATGTCACCAACGCGAGTAACGCCAATAAACTTGCAACGGCAAACGCCGCTTCGCCCTGATACTCGTTGTAAAGTTTCTCCACGCGCAGGGGCATGGTGTCCGTCTCGCCTGTGATGTGACCGCTGACGACTGAGACCGCGCCGAACTCCCCCATGGCGCGCGCGTTGCAGAGAATGATGCCGTAGATCAAACCCCACTTCACGCTCGGCAACGTCACGTGCCAGAAAGTCTGCCAACCGTTCGCCCCGAGCGTCAGGGCCGCCTGTTCCTGGTCCGTGCCCGTGGCTTGCATCACTGGAATCAATTCGCGGGCTACAAATGGGAACGTGATGAAAACCGTCGCCAACACAATGCCCGGAACGGCGAAGATGATGCGAATGTCGTGATCGTTAAGCCACGGCCCGAGGAAACCTTGCAGGCCAAACAACACCACAAACATCAATCCCGCCACAACGGGCGACACGGCGAACGGCAAATCAATCAACGTAATGAGCAGCGCCTTGCCGCGAAATTCGAACTTGGCAATCGCCCACGCCGCCGCCAGACCGAAGATGACATTCAACGGCACACTGATCGCCGCCACCAACAACGTCAGCCTGATCGCCGCCAACGAATCGGGATGCGTCAGTGATTCGACGTAAACGCTCCAGCCCTTGGCGAACGCCTGCACGAACACATTGACCAGGGGCAAAAATAGAAAGACCCCGCAGAACCCCATCGCAATAGTGATCAACGTCCACTTCGCCAGCGGCGATTCCTCCGCGCCACGCTGTGATTTCGCGTAGCCCGCGCCCAATTTTCGTTTTGCATTGCCGGCCATTTATCCTTTCACGAACTTGCTCGCCCATTGTTCCAGCACGTTGATCACGGCCAGCAACACGAACGAGAAAATCAACAGCACCACCGCCAGCGCAATGGCGCCGGCATAATCGTATTCCTCCAGGCGCATCACGATGAGCTGCGGGGCGATTTCGGTCTGAAATGGCAGGTTGCCGGAGATGAAGACAATGGAACCGTATTCGCCGATAGCGCGCGCGAAAGCCAATGCAAATCCAGTGATGATCGGTGGCAATAACGTGGGCGCGATGATCGTTAGAAACGTTCTCAGCCGTCCCGCACCGAGCGTTGCCGCCGCTTCCTCGACTTCGCGTTCGAAATTTTCGAGCACGGGCTGGAGCGTGCGCACGACGAAGGGCATGCCGACAAATGTCAACGCAATCATCACCCCGAGCGGTGTGAACGCGCCTTTGATTCCCAGCGGCACAAGAAATTGGCCCAGCCAGCCATTTGCCGCGAACAGATTCGCCAACGTTAATCCCGCCACCGCCGTCGGCAGCGCGAACGGAAAATCCACCATCGCGTCAATGAACCGCCGCCCCGGAAATTCGTACCGCGTCAATACCCATGCGAGCAATGTCCCAAACACGGCATTTGCCAACGCCGCCACCAGTGACGCGCCAAACGTCAGTTTGTAGGCGGCCAGGGCACGTTCGGTCGTGGCCAGTTGCCAGAATTCACTCCACGAAATGCCCAGCGTCCGCACCACCAATCCGCCAATGGGAATAATCACCAGCGCGCTCAAATAACAAAGCGTGAAGCCCATGGTGAGGCCGAATCCGGGGAGTGCGTTGAATTTTTTCTCAGCCATGCAGGACGCGGAAGTCTAGGCAAAAGTTTAGCGACGGCAAAATGTTTCGCAGTGACTCATCGGCTGACGGCAAAATCAGATGTTCTGGGCCACCGCCAACAGTTGCCGGTATTCGACGAGGATGGTTTGCAATGCAGCGTTGAACGCCTCCACTTGCAAAGGTAGCGGCGCTTTTTGCGGTGTTTCGAAAGTGATCTCGAAAGGCGGCCGGACTGTGCCGGGCAAGGATTTCAACACGCCTTGATAACAGTCGGTAAGAATGCCGCCGCGCGCGTTAAAACCGTCAATAATCGAACCGCGGTTGCGGGGCAGAAATTTCTCCGCCGCGCGCAATGCCGGTTCGATCAAATTCTCCGTCAGCACCGCGCCGCTGACGAAAGCATACAGTCCGTCGCTGGTATCGTCAGTGTGCAAGGTAATGATGCCGTCGAACGCGTGCGTCCAGATTTCACTCTCAAGAAATTGCACTTCCGGTTCGGATGACTCGCGCCAAAATTCCCGATTCAAATCCTTCCCCACGCGCGCCGGCCGCGTGTTGTCTTCAAAGCCCGTCGGATTGCACACCGGATAAATGAACAGCGCGTAGCCTTTGGCAATCTCCGGATTGGTATGCAGCGTCTCGACAAAGCGCATCACCCCCAGCGCGCCTTCCGGTTCATCGCCGTGAATGGTCGCAAAGATCCCGATGCGAATCGTGTCCCCGCCGCTCTTCGGTCCAAGAAAAACATAGCGCGGCAGCGTGTAGCGTCGGCCGTCGTTGTCGAATTGGCCCAGCGATTTGCTGATGAAGTGCGACGACGCCTCCGCCAGTTGATCCAGTGGACGCAACAACTGCTTGACGTCGCGACGGTCCCGCGCCAACGGCGGGGCAAAATTCTGAGTTGGCAGTATCAGGTTCATAAATCAGCGACGGGAAATTTGATCAAAGAAACCACCTTCAGCGAAATGGGCCGCCTGCACCTTTTTCCAACCGCCAAACATTTCATCAATCGTGAATAGTTCCAATTTGCCAAATTGGTCGCTGTATTTGGCTAGTGCTGCTTCCGAGCGCGGGCGATAGAAATGTTTTCCGGCGAGTTCCTGTCCCTCGTCCGAGTAGAGATAATCGAGATAAGCTTTGGCGACCGTTTCCGTCCCCTTCTTCGTCACCACTTTATCCACCAGCGCCACGGTCGGCTCAGCCAGAATGCTGACGGACGGCGTGACAATCTCAAATTTGTCCGCGCCGTATTGTTTGAGCGCGAGATAGGCTTCGTTTTCCCAGCCCACCAACACGTCGCCGATTTCGCGTTGGACAAACGTGGTCGTCGCCCCGCGCGCCCCGGAATCCAACACCGGCGCGTTCCTATAAAATTGGGTGACGAACTCCTTCGCCTTGGCTTCGTCATTCCCGTATTTCTTCAAAGCGTAACCCCACGCGGATAAATAGGCCCAGCGCGCTGCACCGGAGGTTTTCGGATTGGCGGGAATCACTTTCACTCCCGGTTTCACCAAATCGTCCCAATCCTTGATGCCCTTGGGATTTCCTTTCCGCACGAGAAAAACAATGGTCGAGGTGTAGGGCGCGCTATTGTGCGGCAGGCGCTTTTGCCAATCCGTCGGCAACGCCTTTCCCTTCTCGGCAATCGCGTCAATGTCGTAAGCCAAAGCCAACGTTACCACGTCCGCCCGCAATCCATCGATCACACTGCGCGCCTGTTTGCCCGAACCGCCGTGCGATTGCTGCACCGTAACGTCGGCTCCGGTTTTGCTCTTCCAATGCTTGGCAAACGCATCATTGAACTCGACGTAAAACTCCCGTGTCGGATCATACGAAACGTTCAGCAGCTTGATTTCTTTCGCCAGGGCCGGGGCCGTGAATGCCGCCAGCAGCAACACCAACGGACCCAGACTGCGGATGGTCTTTCTCGTTTTCATAATTCGATTCATGTGGTGATGGATTAGAACGAAACCTGGGCGCGGGTGAGAATGGCTTGCTCGCCGTTGTTCAGGAACGGAGTGTTGCCGCCCGCGAAATCCGTCTGTTCGTAATTGAGCGATAGTTTGACATTGCGGTTCAAGTGCCAATTCAATCCCGCCCCCCAGGAGCGGGCCTTCGTTGCAGCCGTGGCCGGGCTCGCGAAAATTGGAAACGTGTCATTGTCCACGTCCAATTCGCCATAGCGCGCCGTGAGTTCAAATGCGCCCCATCCCTCCCCGCCCAGGACAAACGGCTGCTGCGGGGTGACCGCCTTGAACGAATTATCTTCACCCGTCAAAAACCACGACGCCGCCACCTGCCAAGCGCGATTCCGCAACGTGTCGCGCGTAGTGGTCGCACCCGCCACTTGCCGCGCTTCTTGCGACGACAATACGTATTCGCCGAAAATCCCAAACGGACCGACGTAATAATACGCCTGCGGCGAAACGCGCCAGATCGTGCCGTCCGCCGTCACGTTCGGTGCCGCCACGGTTCCCGCGCCGCTCGTGTAAGCAAAGAACGTTTGCTGCCCGGGCGAGGCGAACGACCGCAGTGCGCCCTCCTGCTCGCCATACGTTCCCGCCACGCCAAAGCCAACCCCACGCAACCACTCATTGTCGGATTTTCCAAATGGCGTGGCGAACAACCGCGCGGCGATATCCTTCTCATCGTCCGCCTGCTCATTGTCGCCACTGCCGCCATTGGCAACGCCATTGAACACGCCGACTTCGTAACGCAAACCGCCGCCAAAAACATCGCCATGCACCTGCAAGCCCACGTCGCGATTCGGCACGAGTTGCGTCGGATAGCCGCGTTCGATGAACAACAGATTTGCGCCGGATTGCAATCGCTCCAACCCGACCGGCTCTTTGAATTTGCCCGCTTGAATCTGCAACCACGGATACAACCGCGCGTTCAGATACGCGTCCTGCACCAGCCCGTTGTTCCCCGCACTCGTCGGCGATCCCGACGGAAAATCCAGCATGATGCGATAATCAAATCGCTCCGCCACCGTGCCCTCGATGATGGGCCGCACGCGCCGCAGCAGAAACGTGTCATTTCGCGTGCCGGTCGAGACATCATCGGGATAAAACCGCGCATCCGCCTGAACGTAACCGCGCAATTTCAACACGAAGTTTGTATCCGCCGACCGGATTTGAAACCCACTCGCACCAATCGAAGCCGTCGGAGCGGTCTTCGCTTTTTCAGCGGCCGCTTCCTCGCTCAATTCACGTTTGCGATCCTGAATTTTCACTTTCTGCTCCAGTTCTTCAATGCGCTGCAACAGCGATTGAATGTCCGTTTCAGCGGATTGTGCCACCGCCGCTTTTTCTGTTCCTTGCGCCGCCAGGACCAATCCCGCGGCCAACCAACGTTTCAATTTCACGTTTCGTTTTCATTCTGAGCTCATCCTCCGTTGGTCCGGTGGGACAAAACCGATTTTATATTGTGCGCTCCGGTTTTCCGGTCAGCAAAGTCAGTTAGCGGGCTTCAGAACGTTCCAGCCGAATTCGCTCCGTCTTCTCGATTTGCACGACTCGCGAATCGTGAACCACCACTTGCACCACTCCGAACCGCAGCGTTTCCACCTGCCGGCGCACCGTGTCCAACCACTCCGCCGCTCGATTATCAGATTCAACTTGTGGCGATTTCATGACAGCCCTTTCGTTTAACGCCAGCGAGATTAGACATAATCTACACTATGTCAATAGATATTTTGTAGTTTAGTTAGCGGCGATATTTCATGCTCATTGCAGCGGAATCTTGATTTCTGCACTAGAGATTATTACCTATCCAAGCATGCGCCTTTCTGTTCGCGGTGAATATGCCTTGCGTGCCATGCAGGTTTTGGCCCGCGATTACCAGGAGGACGACTCCGTGGTGCGCATCCAGGAAATCTCCGACAAACAAAACATACCCAAGCGCTTCCTCGAGCAGATTCTCAACGACCTCAAATCCGCCGGGCTCGTCATGAGCAAACGCGGGGTCGCGGGCGGCTACCGCCTCAAACGCAAGCCCGAGCAGATTTCGCTCGCCGAAATCATTCGGCACATCGAAGGCCCGCTCGCACCGGTGAGTTGTGTGAGTGAAAAATATTACGAAAAGTGCTCCTGCCCCGATGAATCACGCTGCGCCATTCGCGCAGTGATGAAGGAAGTTCGCGATAGCATCGTAGGAGTCATGGATACCACCAGTCTGGCCGATCTGGCGGCACGCGCCCGCGCGCTCGAACAACAGCCGCTCAATCCGTACGACTTCATGATTTGAGCCCTGCCGCATATTTCGTTAGCCTCTCCCCGTGTCCGTCATCCGCCAAATCCACAATATCGCTCTGATCGGTTTTATGGGGACCGGCAAATCCACCGTGGGCCGGATTGTTGCCGAACAACTGAAGTTTGATTTGCTGGACACCGATGCGCTCATCGAACAACGCAGCGGCAAAAAAATCACCGACATCTTTGCCCAGAACGGCGAATCGACTTTTCGCCAATTGGAAGCCCAACTGGTGACGGAATTGGCCACCTGCACCAACACCATAATTTCCACTGGCGGCGGTCTGCCCACCAATCCGGCCAATCTCGAAAGTCTCAAGAGCCATTCATTGGTCGTGTGCTTGTGGGCGGCGCCGGAAGCGATTTTTGAACGGGTGCGCGAGCAATCCCATCGCCCGTTGCTGCATGACGCGGACCCGCTGGGCAAAATCCGCTCGTTACTGAACGCGCGCGAGCCGTTCTACAAGCAAGCCGATGTGCTGATCAACAGCGACCTCCGCTCCGCGCGGGAAGTCGCGCAACAAGTCATCAACCAATTCCGCCTCGCCACTGATTCGCGGCGATGAAAGCAGCCATCCGGCAACGCGCATTGGAACTTGGATTCGACGCCTGTCACTTCACGAGCGCCGCTCCTCCCGCCAGTGCACCGCAGCTGCAACGCTGGCTGGCGGAGGGACAGCATGGTGAAATGGCGTGGATCGCCCGCAATGCCGAAAAACGAGTTACTCCCGATTTCGTTCTGCCCGGAGCGAAAACCATCATTTCACTGGCGGTGAGTTACCACGAAGAAACTGCGAACTCCGAACTCCCAACTCCGAACTCTGGCGTCATCGCCCGTTACGCGCGTTTTCCTGATTATCACGAGCTCCTCGCGGAGAAACTCAAAGCCCTCACCGCCTTCGTGAACGAACGCGGTGGTGCGGAGACGCGGTCACTGTGGTATGTGGACACCGGACCCATTCTCGAACGCGACCTCGCCCAACGTTCCGGCCTCGGCTTTGTCGGCAAGCACACCAACCTGATCAGTCGCAAACTGGGGAACTGGATTTTCCTGTCCGAGATCATCACCACCCTGGAACTCGAACCCGACGCGCCGGAAAAGAATCGCTGCGGCACTTGCACGCGCTGCATTACCGCGTGCCCGACGCAGGCGATCACCGCGCCCTTTCAACTCGATGCGCGGTTGTGTATTTCCTACCTGACCATTGAATTGAAGAACGCGATTCCCGTGGCACTCCGGCCGCTGGTTGGTAATCGCATCTACGGTTGCGATGATTGCCTGGCGGCGTGTCCGTGGAATCGATTCGCGCGCGCAGGCCGGCTGATGCAACCCCATTCGCGCGGGGATTTGGCGACCCCTGATCTCGTCGAATTGCTGAAGTTGGACGCAACCGGCTTCAAGCAGCGTTTCGCCAATACCCCAATCCTACGCACCAAGCGTCGCGGCTTGCTGCGTAATGTTTGTGTGGCACTGGGAAATGTCGGAACGACCGAAGCGCTGCCAGCTTTGGAACAAGCGGCAAACGATTCCGAACCGTTAATCGCGGAACACGCGGTTTGGGCGATAGAGCAAATTAAACTCCGCCACGAAGCGGCGCTTAAGGTTCAACCTTGAGTAATTCGGCTTCGGTATAATTCGCAGTGCGATCTTTGATCGCTTCGCGGATGGCTTCCACCTGCGCCGGCTTGGTTTCCACCGCGATCTTGCCGAATTGAAAACGAACGTAGGTCGAAATCGCCGCGATTTTCTCGGACTTTTCCTTTTCATCGCCGGGCAATGAGTCGCCCACCGCCAACATCACCCCCGAGTTCCAGACTTTTCCGTTCACCGTGACGGGGCCGGTCAATCCTTTGGAAATCAACATCACCAAACGCGTCGGCGACGGCGTGCTCACCCACTCGGAATCCACCAGCGGCGGACAGCCATTCGCCGGATTGCCCACGCCGCTCTCCATGTGACAAACGGCGCAATTGTCCAGATACAATTTCCGTCCGCTGGCAAGCACACCTTCAATTCCGCCCTTCGGAGGTTGGTACCGCTGCACTTCAGCGACGGACGTATAGGGCGCATAAACCTTCGGTTCAAACCAGCCGCCATACAAATCGAAATACCACGCCCCGAGAAACAGCAGCGAGAAGAGCAACGCGAACGGCCACACCGGCATCGGCGTCAGCGTCGCCTTGGGCTCAGCTTCGGGAGATGCGACGGTGGATTGTTTGGGATCGGCGTTCATTTCACAGCAACAGCGTTGGTCGCCGGTTCCGGCGCCGGCGGCGGGGTCACCGGGGCTTCGAACAACGGCGCGTTCGCCCGCAAACTCAACAAGTAGGCCACCAGCGCCTGGGCGTCCGGCGTGGGGACAATTTCGTAACCTTCCGGCGGCGCAAATTCGCCGGTCAAATTCAAGGCATGGGCGGACGGCGTCTGCCCCGCCTTGCGCTGTTCAAACAAAAACCGATAGGGCGGCATGGTTGAACCTTTGACCTCGCCGGCGGGCGCGTAGAGATGTCGCAAATGCCACGCCGCATCCGGCAAACGCATGCCGACGTTGGCCAGGTCCGGTCCCGCCCGGCGCGTGCCCGGCTGCACCACTTCATCATAAATGTAATCTTGCGCCACCGTCCGCCGCCGTCCCCAGCCCCACTCGATATCCGGCCCGGTCGGAACGACGTTCACCTCGATTTTACCGCCGGCTTCGGTCACGGCTTTGACCAAGGCATCGGTCGCAGTCACGTCGGCGGCCGTCGTGATTTGTTTCGGCAAACCGATGAACGTTTCCGGCTTCGCCAATTCGGGACGCACCCGGGCAATCGCGCTCATGGTGTTATCGGCGTTCGTGCCCGCATTGAGCAGCACCACTTCCACCCGAATCCCGCGTTGCCCCACCTGCTGGCTGTGACAATAAACGCAACCCAGCGAGCGATAAACCTCCGCTCCCTGTTGCGCCAGACCGGGACGCGCCACCGGATACAGTTCCTCGGCCGGCACGGTCTTGGTCTGTGTCGCGCGACCCAATTGTATTTGGGGGGCCAACACAAATCCCGCCCACGAAGCCGAGAGCGCCACGAAGGCGGCCAGAAATACGATGCTGCTGGATTTCACGACTTCACCTCCACGGGTTGCGGAGCAGTCGCCTCAGCATACGCGGTTTTCAAAATCACCCGGTAATAACCACCGATGACGGCTAATACGTTTACCAGAAACAGTAGTGCGCCCAATGCAATCATCACTTCACCCATCGTGCCGACGCGAAATGCCATCAGGGCAGCTTTGGTTGTTTCCATAAACGGCCCTTGCGGATTGGCCAGCTTGAACCCTTGCGCGATGCCCCCCGCCATCAGCGGCAGCGCCAGCACCAAGGCGCCTAACATCGCCAACCAGAAATGCGCTTTGACCCGGCCTGGTTTCAGCGCAACGCCGGAAATGCGCGGCAGGATGTGATACACGGCGGCAAACATGGCCATGGCAAAAAATCCATACAACCGCAGCGTGGCTTGCCCATGCCCAAACCAGGTGTAATCGGTAATGCGCGCCACGGCGGGACAAGCGGCAATGGCTGCGGCTACGGTGACGAAGACCAGCGCCCACACGCTGAACTTGGCGTAGCACAACGGTCCGCCCCCGCACTTCGCTGCCGTGCCTTTGGCGGTTTGCAGTACGATCAGGATCGTTGCCAGGATCGGCACAATCATCAGGACGGTGGCAACGCTGCTGAGTGTCCCCATCCAGATTGGCAACGATGAATGTAACGGAATTCCCGTCCAGGAACCGAATAACAACACGGTCCAGAAGACGAACATGGCCAGGTAATGACTTTCGAGCGGGCGTTCCGTCAACTTGGGCAACAGATAAAACACCACTGCCAGCCCGGCCAGCGTCAACCAGACGTTCAGCAAATTACCCGCGAACCACCACGCGATGGCGGCCTGCGCCATCCCGCGCACATGAAAGAATTGCAGCAACAAGACGGCAGTGGAAAAAATCCACGGAAACCAAAAGAACGCACCCAGCACAAACCATTGCGAGGGATAAAGTGATTTCTCCGGGCGACGGGCATACGTTACGAACGCCCAGATGGCCATTAGCACAAAACCGACAAACAGAACGACCGCCGCATAGCGGGGCAACTCGAACCATTCATATCCGGAAGTTTGCCCGGTCAGAATGGCGATCAATCCGACCAGCACGCCCAAGTGCCAGAATTTCGCGCCGACCGCGATGAGGAAGGGCCGCGCCAGTTCCACCCGGCCCAAACGTGCCAGCAACCACAGGCCCGCCCCGAGCCCAGTCGGAAGCGCGAACCCGTAAAGCAACAAGTGCGACCACGCCGGATAGGCGCGACCGTAGGTCAGCAGGGCGTTATCCGCGAACATCGCAGGCTGATGAAAGGTCAGGGAGGCAATGATCCCGAGCACGGAACTCAGGACCAGCCAGAGCGCAGCGCCGCCGAAAAGAGTGAACAGCGGCAGGCGGCACGAAGCGTCAATTGGCGTTGGCGTAGGCGATGTGGGCGAAGTCACGGTCATGAAAACAGGCAACGGCCGGTTACTCAAATATGCTGGGCACTTCAGGCGGCTTGGGCGGCGGCTCGAATGCTTTGGCCACGCGCGCTTTCAATGTCGCGCGCGCTTCCGCCGGGTTCTGCCATTGGCGTTCGGCGAGTTTCATCGCATCGGCAATCGGCAGCCGCACGATTCCTTTGCCCTGATCCACCCAACCCGCGGTGTGCAACGCATCTGTTTCCGTGGCGCGCAATTCCGCCAGCGCCTGCGCACGTTCGGCGGCGCGTTCCGCTCCAAGCGGCGGCGGCGTGGTGTATTGCCGTGTCTTCCAGACCAACGCGGCGAAGATCAAACAGACGATGACGACCACCGTCGTGACGGAATAACTCTTCCCCGTGGCAGGTTTTGTGGCTTCGGCAGAGGGGTTCATCAGTGGGATCCTTTCGGTTGCGTCGGCGCGCCGCGCATGTCATCGGTCTGATCCAGTTCACCGCCGGAAATCTGCGTCGGCACCGGATGATACAAGCCCATGGCCTCGATCAAGCGCGGGTCTTTGACCGGGAACGGCGCGGTACTGTTGAAGTTCTTCAGGAACATCATCGCGAGAATGCCCACCATGAAGGCGACCAGGCCCAGCGCGATAAACGCCCAGAAAACCGGAAAGCCCGCGGTGAAATGCACCGGCATCACGTTCCACGTCATGTCCACGAAATGCATCAGCCACGCCCACGCCGCAATCGGCACCATGATCGCGAAGTTGCTCTTCACATCAATCCGCAGCAGCGCCACGAACGGCAAGAAGAAATGGCCGAAGATGATGACCATGCTCACCCAGAACCACGTCCCCTTCTCCCGCATGACATAGTAAAAGGTTTCTTCCGGCATGTTCGCGTTCCAGATGATGAAATATTGCGAGAACGTCACGTACGCGTAGAAAACCGTGAACGCAAACAACAGCGTGCCGAGGAAATAATACTGATGTTCGTGCAACACGTCCGACAGGATGCGTTGCCGGTCCAGCACCATCGTGATGACATACACCGTGGCCAGAGTCAGCCAGACGCTGCCGGCGAAGTAATGCACGCCGAACATCGTGGAAAACCAGTAATGCTGCAACGCCATCATCCACATCACGGCACCGAAGGTCAGGGTGAACGCATACAGGAAAATGCCAGTGCACGACAACACGCGCATCTTGTACGTGCATTCGGCGGCCCCGGTTTCATCCTGTTTCAACGACCAATAACGCAACCGATGCGCCAGCCACCACCAGACGACGAAACAAATCGCCGCCACGATGTAAAAGCCCGGCATCGTCAACAACGGCCACTTCGCGTGCAACGCGTGATCAGCATGTGGATCCAGCGTCATCCACGGATAAATTTTCTTCGCGCCGATGGCGATTGGAATGAACAGGACCGGCAACAACGTGAACGCGGAGCAGGCCAGATGTTCACAGAAGCGCCGAATCGGGACGGACCAACCGGCATCAAACAAATGATGCACCATCACCAGAAAGAGCGCCCCCGCCCCGAGGCTCAGCACAAACATGAACGCCACGAGATAGGAAAAGAGGAAATTCGTTCCCCCGCCCTTCAGGCTGATAATCAAACCGAGCAATCCCACCACCAGCCCGCCGATCAGCAGGCGCATTGGCAGGGTCCGCCACTTGGTCAGATCCAGCGGCCGGGACTGCGGATCAGTATTGGAAAAATCGTCTTGTTGACTCATACGCTTACTTGAGTTTCGCGCGGGCGGCCTCGGACAAATCGTCCATCGTTCCGAGCCGGCTCAATTGCAACGCCCGGAGATACGACACCACCGCCCAACGGTCCATCACGTCCATCTGCGGCGCATATCCCTGCATCAGTCCCTTGCCGTAGCTGATAGTGTGATAAACCTCGCCATCCATCAGTTCGACGATGCGTTGGTCATGCAGGTTGGCCACAATCGCCATGGCGCCGATTTTTTTGGTAATTCCCGTGCCCTCGCCGGTTTGGCCGTGGCACGGCGCACAATAAATGTTGTATTGCCGCCGCCCGCGCTCCAGCAACTGGCTGGTCACCGGAACGGGCGTGAGTTCGACGAAGTTCGTCGTGCCGGTGACGCGACCGGTGTTCACCGGGACATCCTCAAAGGAATAGATTTCCTTGCCGGCAACCACCAAAGGATCCTCTTGGGCAATCGTGCCCGGTTGCGGCAACTGCGAACTCAGTCCGCTCGCAAAAAAGCTGTTTGCCGTTTGCGGCCGCAACTTGGCCTGGCGCTTCATGTCCGGAAAAATCTGAAACGGCCGGTTGCGGGTCAAATCACCCCGTTTGCCCGCGATGAGCACGACGGCGACAACCACGATTCCAAAAACTAAAAGAAAATAGCGCATTATTCCTCCACCATTTCGATGCGCTTGCTGCCGGCGGTTTCGAGCAACTTGCGGGTTTCTGTCTCAGAATACTTCGGGTCCGCCGTCTCGATGACGACGAAGAAGCGGTCGTGGGTCGCCAACGCGAACCGGCGATGCTTGAGCAACGGATGATGCAATTTGGGCAGGCGGTTCAACAGCAACATGCCGCCGATGGCGCCAAACGCGCCGAACAGAATCGTCAGTTCATACGACGGCGGGAACGCGCCATGCGGGCTGAACATCGGTTTGCCGCCGACGATGATCGCGTAATCCACGGCGTTCATCCACCAGATCATCAGCATGCCGCTGAAGTAACCGGTCACACCGCCCAGGAACGAGAACCAGCCCACTTTGGAATTCTTGATGCCCATCGCGCGATCCATGCCGTGAATCGGGAACGGCGTAAATACATCCCACTTGCGGAAGCCGGCGTCGCGCACCTTTTCCGCCGCATGGAGAACTGACGAAGTGTTCTCGAATTCGGCAATCAAGCCGTAGGTTTTTGCGTTGGCGCTCATCAGTGTTGCCCTCCATTTCCACCTGCGGACGGATGATGCGGGTCGGATTGCGGCGTCACGCCTTTCACTTCAGACACGGCGATCATCGGCAGGAATCGCATGAACAACAGGAACATCGTAAAGAACAACCCGAACGTACCGAGGTAGGTGCAGATGTCCACCCACGTCGGTTTGTAATAATCCCAGTTGGCCGGCAGGAATTCGCGATACAGCCCCACCACCACGATGACGAAGCGTTCAAACCACATGCCGATGTTCACCAGAATCGAGAGAATGAACACCACCACGAGATTGCGGCGCACTTTCTTGAACCAGAACAACTGCGGCACAATCATGTTGCAACCCATCATCATCACCCAGCCCCACCACATCGGGCCGAGCGCACGGTTCATGAAGTGGAATTTTTCCATCGCCGCGCCGCTATACCACGCGATGATGAACTCCATGATGTAGGCGTAGCTGACAATGCAACCAGTGGCCAACGTCACTTTGCACATCACGTCAATGTGGCGCATCGTGATGATGTCTTCCAAATGGCACATGCTCCGCAGCGGAATCAACAGCGTCAGCACCATGCCGAAGCCGGAGAACACCGCACCCGCGACGAAATACGGCGGGAAGATGGTCGTGTGCCAGCCTGGCAACTGCGATACCGCGAAGTCCAACGACACGATGGAGTGCACGGAAAGCACCAGTGGTGTCGAGAGACCGGCGAGAATCAAATACGCCTTTTCGTAGTTGCTCCAATGGCGGTTCGAGCCGGTCCAACCCAGCGCGAACAAGCCGTAGCAGAATTGTTTGATCTTGGTCTTGGCGCGATCGCGCATCATGGCGAGATCAGGAATCAATCCCACATACCAGAACAGCAGCGACACCGTGAAATAAGTGGAGACGGCGAACACGTCCCACATGAGCGGCGACCGGAATTGCGGCCAGATGCCTTGATAGGTGGGAATCGGGAACAACCACCAGTCAAACCACACGCGCCCGACGTGCATGGCCGGGTAAATCCCGGCGCACATCACCGCGAAAATGGTCATCGCTTCCGCCGCGCGATTCACCGCCGTGCGCCAGCGTTGGCGCATCAGAAAGAGAATCGCCGAAATCAACGTGCCCGCGTGGCCGATACCGATCCACCACACGAAGTTGATGATGTCCCAGCCCCACATGGTCGGGTGATGATTGCCCCAGACGCCGACGCCGGTCGTGATCTGGTAGAACAACATCGCCCCGAGCAAGCCGAGCAAGATGACGCTCGGCACAAACGCCGCCCACCACCATTTTGGCGTCTTGCCTTCGGTGATGGCGCTGACGCGGTCGGAAATCCAGCCAAAGCTGCGATTGTTACCGACCAACGGCTCGCGCGCCAATTCCGCCGGGACGGTGGGCACTTTAATCTCTGTTGCAGCCTCAGACATTAGTGCGCTCCTTTCCCTGCGGCCGGCGCATGATTGTGATCGTGATCATCAGGACTGTGGTCGGAGTGACCATGGGTGCTGCCGTGCTCCAGCGGATTGCTTCCGTAGCTGTTGGCATATTCGGCAAACGTGAACGGGGCTTCGGTGTAATCGGGCATCGCCGGATTCGGATTGCGCACCTTGGCGAGATAGGTCGTGCGTGGCTTCGTCAACAGGAAGTCGAGCACGGAGTAATCGCGTTGTTGCGCTTTGAGTTTTGAAACGCGGCTGTTTTCGTCCGCCACATTGCCGAACACAATCGCACCCGCCGGACAGGCTTGTTCGCACGCCGTCTTGATCGTGCCATCGGGCACCACCACGTCGCCGGATTCGCCGGCTTTGACCTTTTGCGCGATCTTCGCGGACTCGATGCGCTGCACGCAGAACGTGCATTTTTCCATCACGCCGCGCATCCGGACAGTGACATCGGGATTCTTAATCATCTTGATCAAGTCCCATTCGTCCTGCGAACGCATGCCCGATTCGTGATCGCGCCACCACCGTTTCAAATCCCATTCGCCATCGGTGGCGTGCAGGAACGGCGGCGCGTAGAACGGCCCTTTGAGTTCCTTGAGCGGACGCTTGTTGTAATCGAGATAATTGTAGCGCCGAACCTTATACGGGCAGTTGTTGGAACAGTAACGCGTACCCACACAACGGTTGTACACCATTACGTTCAAACCTTCGTGGTCGTGCACGGTCGCATTAACCGGACAAACACTTTCGCACGGCGCCGCTTCGCAATGCTGACACAGCATCGGCTGGTTCACGGCCTGAACGTCATCAATCCATTCGTCGAATTGCTGCGTTTCGTCCGGCTTGAACGTCTGGCTCTTGAACGACAAGCCCCAGGTGCGCTTTTTCGGATCCGCGGAATAATAGCGATCAATCCGCATCCAATGCATTTCGCGACCGCGCGCCACGAGATCTTTGCCGACGATCGGAATATTGTTTTCGCTCTGACAGGCCACCACGCAGGTGCCGCAACCCACGCAGGAATTGAGATCCACCGCCATGCCCCATTGATGCATCTTCGAGCGATACTTTGGGTCATCCAATGGATTTGGATATGCCGGCTTGGGCCAAACGCCTTCATCACTCGGTTGCGGCGGCAACGGCGCATTCATCTTCTCCGCGAAATCCGGATGCGACTTGAATTGCTCCAGATTCGCCTCGCGCACAATGGCCCGGCCTTCCATGGACCAGTGCGATTGCGTGCTTGAAAGCGGATAGGTTTTGCCAGCCAGTTTCGTCACCTTGACGCCGCTGACAATGTAACCCGTCTTGGTCGCGTAAAGCGGATAGGCATCGAATCCGGTGCCAATCCCGACGCGACCCGTGACCGTGCGACCGTAACCGAGCGCCAGACCGAGGGAAAAATCCGCCATGCCCGGCTGCGTCCAAATCGGCCCGACTACTTTGCGATCGCCGATGGAAATCTCCACCACGTCGTTGTTCTGCACGCCCAGGGCGCGTGCCGTCTTGCGACTGACCAACACGGCGTTGTCCCACACCAGCTTGGTGATCGGATCGGGCAACTCCTGCAACCAACCGTTGTTGGCGTAACGGCCATCGTCCAGTTTCGCGTCGCGATACAGCACGACTTCGAGATTGTCCTGACTCGTTGCCGTGACCGTCGGCGCGGTGAGCGCTTCGTTCAAGGAGGACGCCACCCAAGTCGCCGCAACTTTTTTCGCCGCTGAAGCCGGCGCAAAGCCGTCGTGTAAGAATTTGTTCCAGGCAAAATCCGAACTGTCACCACTGATGCCAGCGAACGTTTTGCGGACAATCTTGTGCGGGTTTGTTTCGGTCAGACCGCCGAGCCGCGCCACAAATTCCAGATCTGTCAGCCCGTCGAACAAGGGCGCAATCAACGGCTGCACCGGCACCAACATGCCGTCGGCAGTCAACGCGTCATTCCAGGCTTCGAGGAAATGGGTCTGGGGAAAATGCCAATCCGACACAACGCCGGTTTCGTCTTCGTAGTAACCGAGACGCACGACCGTTTTCGCTTTGCGCTGTGTGGCCGGCCAACTCAAATCAGCCGGCGCGTTGTAAATCGGGTTCGCTCCGACAATGACGAGCGTGTCCACTTCGTTGCGGTTGAGCGATGCGGCCAGTTCGGCGATGCCTGCAGAAATCGCAGCGGGCGATTCCACCAATTCCACCGTCTTGCCAATCGCACCGAGTTTTTCGTTGATGGCCGCCACCAACAGATGCACCGCCAACGGTTGGCGCACGCCCGCGACGACGAGCGACTTGCCGCCGCTGGCCTTCAAATCTTTCGCGCACTCCGCGATCCATTTCCGGTCGAGCGCCACATTGGAACTGGAGCCCAGCGAGCCGACATTGACGCCCAATTCGGCCGCAATGCCCGCCGCCACCGGAAGCACCGCACTGGCCGCCACGCGCATCCGGTGATCCGCGTTCATGCCCGTGAGCGTGAACAGCGATTCCACCGCGTAGAGGCGGCTCATTTTGTCTTCCGGTTTTTCCACCTTCCGCTTGCTGGTGAAACGACGGATGTGGTTGTGCGCGTCTTCTTCCCCTCCAATGAAATCACAATCCAGCGAGAGAATCGTGTCGGCGACATCGTAACGGAACACCGGCTTGACGGACTTGCCAAACGCCTTGGTCGCCGCGCGCTGATGAATATCCGCATCAATCGCGTCGTAGAGATACCACTTGGCTTGCGGCAGTTTTTTGACGATTTCCTGATGCAACCGCCGGCGCGAAGGCGAATGGGTGCGTTCGCTCAGTAACGCGAGGCCTGCGCCCTGTTTTTCAGCAAATTTTTTCGCAATCTGATCCAGTTCCGCCAGTGCGGTTTGCTTTGCTACCGCAGTCAATTTGCTCGAGCCGCCCTGCTTCGCGAAACGTGTGGCCCGGTCTGGATCATACAGGTCAAGAATGGCCGCTTGCGCAAACCGGTCAGTACCACCATTGCCACCGGGGAACAGCGGATTACCCTCCAGCTTGACCGGACGACCTTCGTAAGATTTGGCCACCAACGGAATCGCCCCGCCGCGCGTCGGCATGGCGGTCGCATAATTTTCCGCCGTGCCATGCACGTAATTTTCCGGCGCTTTGCCGAACGGCATCAATTTATCTTCCGGCCGACGACAACCAGTCGCGCTCAAACCGATACCCGCCAGCGCGAATGATGCCGACATGATCTTGACGAAATGCCGCCGCGAAACGGGATCGGAAAAATCACCCGCATTCGCCGGAAATTCGCGTTCCAGGTATTGCTTGAATTCCGGCGTTTCAGCCAGTTCATCAAGGCCGCGCCAATAGTGTCGGCCGGTTTGCGGCGTGTGGTCCGTGGGAGGAATGGTTTTCATCGGTGACAGGCCGAGCAGTTGTTCAACGACTCGACACGGAAATCGTGGACGAATTTTTTGCCGAAGGCTTCCTGCTTCTGCGCGGCGACGTTCGGGTCTTCGCTCGGCGTCCAACCGAGATCGGTAATTTTGTCCGCTGGGCGCACCTTCGCCGCCGGATTGTTATGGCAGTCGAGACAGAACGACATGCTCAACGGCTTGGCGTGAAACACTTCATCCATTTGATCAATGCGCCCGTGACATTCCACACAACTGATGCCGCGATTCACATGCACCGCGTGATTGAAATAAACGAAGTCCGGCACGCGATGAATCTGCACCCAGGGAATCGGCTCGCCGGTTGCGGCGCTTTCCCGCACCAACGCGAGCCGGGGATCATCCTTCAACACCTGATTGTGGCAATTCATACAGGTGGACGCGGCGGGGATGTTGGAAAACCAGGATTCCTCCACCATGCTGTGGCAATACCGGCAGTCGATGCCCAGTTGCCCGGCGTGCGTGGCATGCGAGAACGCCACCGGCTGAATCGGCTGGTAACCGACTCGAAAATATTTTGGCGTGAAGTAATACCACACACCCGCAGTGACGGCTCCCGCCGTCAGCAAACCGCCGACGATAATCATCAGCGGCAGTTTATTGGTCCACTTCGGAAAAATGGCTGACATTGCAAATGGCTTTCAGTCCGTCCGGTCCAACTGTGAATACAAAACAACAAACGCTCCGAAACAAAATGCCGCCCGGGGTCGGTCGGCAGTCTGGAATACGCCGCGCGGCAACCAGGATTTACAGGGCTTTCACCGCAACGGCAAAAAATGATTACTAATTGGCAACCGATACCGCAAGACTCTTTGTGAAATCTTTCACTACATTTCGGCGGGGTTAATGTTGGAAATAAGCCCGGTTATCTTGACGTTGTTCTTCCTCTTTGGCGACCGCCCCCACGCTGCTGCAATTTGCGTTGGCGATCCGGCGCAACCACGCTACTTTCAAAACCGAGACCAAAGCAGGGCCGAATCGTGATGTTTTCGCTTCAGTCCAATTCCAGCCGCCGCCCCAATTTGGCGTTTACGCTAATTGAGTTGTTGGTCGTCATCGGCATCATCGCCATTCTCGCGGCGCTGCTGTTTCCCGTGTTGGCAAAAGCCAAGGGCAAGGCGCAGGGCATTTCCTGCCTGAACCATCTGAAACAATTGCAAGTCTGTTGGCAGCTTTACACTTTGGACAATCGTGAATTCGTCCCGCCCAACAATTCCATTTACGACATCAGCACCGGCCAACCGATTCCGGGATTCGACCTTTCGGAAACCTGGTGTCCCGGCAACGCTCGCGCCGACATCCACACGACGAACATCCAGAACGGCTATCTCTTTACCTACAACCGCAGCACCGCCATTTACCGTTGCCCTGCGGATACCGCGCCGGTCGAGCCATTGAGTGGTGGCGTTTTGCATATTCCCCGCACCCGAAGTTACAACATGAGTCAGGCTATCAACGGACTGGGCGGCCCGGCCTCGCAATCCTGGTACATTCCCAGTTACCAACGCACGAGTCAGATTCGCGATCCGGGAGGCACTTTTGTTTTCATCGAAGTGCATGAAGGGGGAATTCTGGATTCGTTGTTTGGCATTCCGACTCCCGGCCATAGCTGGAATGGACGTTGGTTCGATCTGCCTGCCAACCGCCATAATCAAGGTGCGTCGCTCTCCTTTGCCGACGGCCATGTGGAACGCTGGCGCTGGGTCGCGCCCAAAATCTTCACCACTCTGGGCGCCGCGGCCCGGCCGGACGAACTGCCGGATTATCGCCGCGTGCAGGCGGCCGTGCGGCCAAGTTGGAATTAAGCCCCAACCCCGTGGTTGGACATCGCCGCGCCCGTTTGCTAGCCTGCGCGCTGCTTTTTATGAGTTTGGAAAACAACACACCGGAAACCGCCGCGACCGCTCCCAGCGATTTTATCCGCGACATCGTCGCGCAACACGTCGCCGACAAAAAATATCCGCGCATTCACACTCGGTTTCCGCCCGAGCCAAACGGTTACTTGCACATCGGCCACGCGAAGAGCATCTGCCTCAACTTCGGCATCGCGCGCGAGTTTGGCGGCATCTGCAACCTCCGCATGGACGACACGAACCCGGCGAAGGAAGACATCGAATACGTCGAGAGCATCCAGGCGGACGTGAACTGGCTCATCAGCGGCTGGGCCGAACCGATGCTCGGCCTCAAGCCCAAAGGCAAAACGCCGGACACCGTCACCAGTAATGGCAAACCGGACGTTTACCTCGCGCCGGTCGAAGAATCCAAAATCCAGAATCCAAAATCCAAAATTGCCGTCGAGCCGTTTTACGCGTCCGACTACTTCGACCAAATCTACGAATACGCTGTCACGCTCGTGAAGAAAGGCCTCGCCTTCGTCTGCGACATGACGCCGGATCAAACCGACGAATATCGTCGCCTCGGCAAACCCTCTCCATTCCGGGATCGCAGCGTGGCGGAGAACCTCGATCTGTTCACGCGCATGAAGAACGGCGAGTTCCCCGACGGCTCGCGGGTGTTGCGCGCGAAGATCATCGTGGATGCGCCCAACATCTGGCTGCGCGATCCCCTGCTCTACCGCATCAAACACACCGACCATCATCACGTCGGCAACAAATGGTGCATCTATCCGATGTACGACTTCGCACACTGTTTGAGCGATTACCTCGAAGGCATCACGCACAGCATTTGTACGCTGGAATTCGAGGTGCATCGCCCGCTCTACGATTGGATTCTCGAAAATCTCGATCTACCGCGCGCCTTGCCCAAGCAATACGAATTCGCCCGCCTGAGTCTCGGCTACACCGTCATGAGCAAACGCAAGCTCATGCAACTTGTGGACGAAAACCTCGTCACCGGCTGGGACGATCCGCGCATGCCCACCATCTCCGGCATCCGCCGCCGCGGTGTCACCCCCGAGGCGTTGCGCAACTTCGCCTACAATATCGGCATCACAAAATACAACGGCATCACCGATGTGAGCGTTTTGGAATTCGCCATCCGCGAGGATTTGAACAAACGCGCCCTGCGCCGCCTCGCCGTGCTGCGCCCGATCAAGGTTGTGTTGACGAATTATCCCGAAGGCAAAGTCGAAGAACTCGACGCCACCAACAATCCCGAGGACGAAACCGCCGGCAAACGCAAAGTCCCGTTCAGCCGCGAACTTTACATCGAACGCGACGACTTCGCCGAAGTGCCGCCGCCGAAATTTTTCCGACTCAAACCCGGCGGCGAAGTGCGCTTGAAATACGCCTACATCATCAAGTGCGACGAAGTTGTCAAGGATGCGAGCGGCAACATCACCGAGCTGCGCTGCACCGCCGACCTCGACAGCAAAATGGGCGGTGCGACCGCCGCGCGCAAAGTGAAAGGCACGATCCATTGGGTCAGCGCCCCTCACGCCGCGGATGCTGAAGTCCGTCTCTACGACCGCCTGTTCACCGAAGCCGAACCCGAGAAGGATGGTCGCGATTTCAAATCGGTGCTGAACCCGAAGAGCCTCGAAGTCATCACCGCCAAGTGCGAGCCGAGCCTGAAAGACGCTAAGCCGACGGACCGTTATCAATTCGAGCGCCTGGCCTATTTCGCGTTGGACTATGACTCGAAACCCGAGAAACTCGTGTTCAACCGCACCATCACGTTGAAGGACGCTTGGGCGAAAGAAGTGCAGAGGAGCTAAAATCGGCTCCCGGTTAATTCTAGAGCGCCACCCACAGCGAGGGCTGTTTGGAAACATATCCAGAAAGTGCATCGCGATGCGAATGCGCGCGCGTCTCTCATAGTTGACATGCGCGTGAGACTGAAATACAACGCATTCGCACCTTTCAAAAAATGAACGCGTTACGCCTCTTTCATTTAACCTGTACCGTAGTTCTTCTCGCCGGATGCGCCAAATCACCCCGCACCGCTACAACAATGATGGCAACACCAGAGTATGCCGCCCGAGAAACGGTGAACTCGTCACTGTTCCCGTCCGATCAAACCGTATTGGGAGATGATGCGGTTAACCGGATTCTTTCCAGCAAGTTGGAGCTTCCTGTTAAAGCCAAAATCGCTTTGATGAAATTCCCGGATTCCGGAGGGTCGCGGTATTACGGCAGATCCTACTGGCGAGCCGAGGATTACTTGAAGTTGCAGCAATCCCAAGTGGACGCATTTACTCACAGTCTTCAGAAGTCAGAGCAGATTGCAGAGGTCACCCCTTTGCCTTCATTAATGACTCCCAGCCGTATTTCCATTCCCGTGCTCCGGGAGGCGGCGGTCCGAATGCAGGCGGACCTGCTGTTGGTGTTTCGTGTTACGAGCGACACCTATTCGGAATATCGTGTATTGGCAAAAGATAAAGTGAAGGCTTACAGCACTTGCGAACTAATCCTGTTGGACGTGCGCACCGGACTCGTTCCATTCACTCGAGTTGTCAGTCGCGAGCGGTTGGAACTAAGACAAACGACCGATCTTGACCTGTTGGAAACCATGCGGCGAGCCGAACAGACATCCGCCGCCGATGCCCTTGAAGCAGCCGCCGAAGATCTTGTGCAATTCGTGACATCTGTTCCCAAACAAGCCAATTGATCTCGGTCATGCCGCGCATCTTCATTTGCTTCATAATCCTGATGTCAGTCACGGGATGTGGCGAAGCTCCGTTTACCAAAGAGATGCGAGTTTTCCGGCAGACGGTTCAGGAACAGGTCGCGGCGGCAGAACTTGAACGCTGGGCCACCAATTGCATCGCGACCGGGACGATTACTGAATCCGGCGTTCCCGCAGAAATTCGCCAGTTGATGCCCGAGGGAAAAGTGTTTCTTTCCGGCGAAATTGGCACATCCGACCGGATTGTTTTGTTTTGGACCGGCGGAGGGTTCGGTCACTGGGGAATTGCGGTTGGCATCCCCAACTATGAATGCACCCTCGGGACCGTGCAGACCCACTGGACCAACGGAATTTGGTTTTGGCACGAGTAGAGCACCCGCTTGGGCCACGCGTCAAAAGCGTAGCGACGACTCTCTTCTGAGTGTCAGCCGATTAGTGAACACTCTTTCCCAACTGTGCGCGCTCACGGAGTAAAAGCGTTGGTCTGCGCTGGATGAGTCAATTCTCGCCGCAACAAATCCACGATTCCAGCGTAAATCGTTTCTGCCATGCGCTGCTGCCCTTCGATCGTGAAATGCACCAGATCGATGAAATACTCAGGTTTTCCATCCAGAGCGGGCTGCGTATCAACGATGGCGATATCATTCTGCTGCGCCAGTTGCCGCACCATTTCCGCATGGGCAACGCACGCTTGCATCTGCCGGTTCAGCGAATGCTCCATCTGATGATAGAATTGGATCAAGTCAGGGTCGCTCTGCGCGTTCACCGCCATCGAGTAGGTGGCCAGCACCAGTTTGACACCGTTGTCGCGGCAAGTGCGGATTAACTCCCGATAATCAGCCGCGTACTGTGAGGTCATGAAATTGGTATTCGCAGGCGCATTCCCGACCGTTCGCTCCGATAGTTGCCGCGCGTAACGCAGCATACGCCAGCGATACTCCGCGTTGGCGAGTAATGTTATGGGCCGGGGTTGAAAGCGAGGGGGCGGCAGCCTCGTACGAACGGGCGGCAGGGTCGCATCAAGCGACGAAAATTGGTTGAAGCCATGATACGAAATGATCAAATCCGGCTGTAACGGCAGGATTTGCCACGCGAGCCGGTCCAAATTCTCATGCAGGGTGATTCCGGGGATTCCGGCGTTGATGACTTCAATGGGGCGGTTCGGCGCCAGTCTTTCCCGAATCATTTGGGCGAGCAGTTCGCCCCAGGGCAACCAATCTCTCTCAATGGTGATCCCAAAGGTGGTGGATTCCCCCAACAGCACAACGCGATACGCATCGCCCTTTTCGGCCGTGAGGTCCGCGCCGCGAAAGCCAAAGTTGTTGAGCCGAATTTCCGCTTCGCAAAAGCGAACGGTAAAATTGGATTTCAATACTCCCAGGGAATCATGCCCGGCTGTTTTCACGTACGCGGTGCGAAAAAAATTACCGCCTTGTTCCTGAAAATGCGTCATCCACCGCGTAAACGCGGCAGGATCTCGTTTGAAGGTCTCGTAGGTATAAGCCCGGTCCGCCGCCCGAGGCACTTTCTGTTCCCTGCTCCCGAAGCTCAAGAGCGCATCTACCAGCCACAACCCCGGCAGAAACATCGCCACCGTGGTGACTAGCATCAGTCCCCACTTCGGAACGCGCACCGTTAGATTGGCCGTGAACGCCAAGGCGGTCAGCCCGACCAAGCTGAGCAGGAAAATCCAGTAGTCATTCGCAAAATAGGCGGTCAGCAAAAAAATCACTCCACCCACACCAGCCCAGCAGAAGCTCAGTGTTCGCCAGGACCAAAGCGACACGCGGCCAGGTTCGCGATTGAGTAACCATAGCCCCATTGCGTTCAAGGTGGCGATGAATCCGTAGTAGTAATCCCATGGGTGCGAACCGAAGACCAAAAACCATTGCAGTGCGAGGGAGAGAATAAACCCGATTATCAACCGACTCTTAGGATACGATTGGTCCCGCGGGGAGCGGCGTAGCGTTTCGGTGGCGGCGAGCAAGACCAGCAGGCTCTGTGCTGTTGCGGGGTAAATCGGCGCTTGCACCATCCAAACCAAGCCGCCCGCCAAAATCAGGCAGCACAAACTTCCAACCCGCTGCAACCAGTTGATAACGCCGCCAGATTCAAGCATCGCGACGACTATAAACCAAATCGAGTTTGGGAAATCGAGCCTCGGTTGAGATTATCCGCCTGCGGGGCAAACGCACCTTGATGGCGCGGCAGCACCTGGATTCCATTTCACACTTTCTGCGCCGGAATATTCCGCGGAACGGGCCATTGCAAAAAGGCGACTCGGGGCGGGTGGACCAACAGAGCACAGTCCGCTTTATCATCCAAAGGTTTTACTTTTCCAAACCGCCAGGGGCTTCGGGACTTGGCGTCTCCATCTCCCGCGCGAGTTGTCGGGCCACTTGCTGAATCACGTTCGCGTCCGGATAATTTGGGTCGGAGATGAGAGCTTTGGCGCGGGTGATCTGGTCAGCCCGGATCTCCGGCGTGTCGGTCAGTTTCTTGGACAAAGCTCGGGCCGCGTTGAAATCAGTGGCCTCGGAATGCTTTGCCGGCGGGTGGGTGCGCTCGGGGCGCGCACTTGGAGTTGCGCCGGCGATATCGCATTGGGGATTAACTTTCATGTAACTCGAATTCTATTAACCCTTACAGCATCGGCGGCCAGAGAGCGAACTTAACTATTTCCCCGCGCCTGTGAATGCGGAGAGTATTCCGTAGTTTCCGCAATACCAACAGTAACGCTGAAGTGACGCCGCAAAACGAAGGATGGGCCAAATCGAAGCTGACTCATTCATGGAGCAGTTTGTTGAAGATGCTTGATGTCACCGACAACCGCAGTGGGCCGACGCTCTCCACATCGAGACCCACTGCGGCTGCGGTGATTGCATCATTGGCTCCCCGCATCGACGACGCGATGCCATCCCCTATGTGCCGAATCAATGCAAAAGCCGGTCATCAGCTTGATCCGGATTGAACCCTAGTAAGCACTCCTTGTTAACGGGCCGCGCTATACGGCAACCTGCCGGCGCCACGACGCGCTCTCTGGAAACTACTTGCCGCACTGATGATGTCGGATTTCGAAGCAGGCAACGCGGTGTGGTAATCCCGCATCGGCCATCGAATTCGACGGGCAATCTTTTAACCAAGCGAACGCCGAACTCACAGCTAGACCTTGGTATAAAATTGCTATTTTCAGGCAAAATGTTTCCCGAACGTGGAGCCAATTCCCGCCATCCTTTTCGCATTGGTCCATCCAGACTCAGAACAAGATCGCCCACTTCCCCAGCGGGTAATTCGCTTTCCTCAATCTGGTTTGCCGTTTTCCGGGATAGCCTTCGCCTCGGCCAACATTTATTTTTCACTCGTGCAGCGAACTCCATTACAAATCGGGTCGGTTGGTCATACGTTGAGCGAAACGCAAGTCGCCCAATTGGTCGCACAGGCTTTGACGGTGCCTGATTACGAGAACCGGCGCGTGCTGCTGATCGTTCCGGATCACACGCGCACCGCGCCCGTGGGGTTGTTGTTCAAAACCATTTTTGCCCAGATTGGCGCGGTGACAAAAGAACTCGACGTACTCGTGGCGTTGGGCACGCATCCGCCCATGAGCGAGGAGGCCATTTGCCAGCGCCTCGAAATTTCGGTGGAACAACATCGTCACGAATACCAAAAAGTCCGCTTCTTCAACCATGAATGGAATAATCCGGCGGCGCTGCAGGAAATCGGCACGCTGACAACCAAGGACGTGCAGGAATTGACCGGCGGCTTGTTCGCGATGGATGTGCCTGTCGAAATCAACAAACTGGTGTTTAACTACGACCAGATCATCATCGTCGGTCCGGTGTTTCCGCATGAAGTGGTCGGGTTTTCCGGCGGCAATAAATATCTCTTTCCTGGCGTGGGCGGGCCGAAAATTCTGAACTTCTTTCATTGGCTCGGCGCTGTGGTGACGAATCCCATGATCATCGGTAACAAATGGACGCCCGTACGCAAAGTGGTGGACCGCGCCGGGGCGTTGGTGCCGGTACGCAAAGCCTGTTTCTGCATGGTGGTGGCGCCCGACAAATCTCTCGTCGGCTTGACCTACGGTTCGCCCGAACAGGCGTGGGACGCCGCCAGTGAATTGTCGCGCGAGGTTCATATCGTTTACAAGGATCGGCCATTCAAAACGGTACTCTCCAAAATGCCGCCGATGTATGACGACCTCTGGGTTGCGGGCAAAGGCATGTACAAACTTGAACCCGTGGTGGCTGACGGCGGCGAACTCATCATCTACGCGCCGCATGTGACGGAAATCTCCGTCACGCACGGCAAGACGATTGAAGCCATCGGCTATCATTGCCGGGACTATTTTTTGCAGCAGTGGGACAAATTCAAAAATTATCCCTGGGGCGTGCTGGCGCATAGCACGCACGTGCGCGGTATCGGCACATTCGAGAATGGTGTGGAACGATGCCGGATTCAGGTCACGTTGGCCACCGGTATCCCGGAATCCATTTGTCGCAAAATCAATCTTGGTTATCGCGACCCCAAAACGATCCGCGAGGAAGACTTCATAAATCGGGAGGAGGAAGGCGTGTTATTCGTGCCCAAAGCCGGTGAGATGCTTTTTCACTTGAAGCAGCAGCCGAAATGGGCGGGCGGCGCATAACACCGGCTCTATTCAAGCCGGTAGCGACGTCTGGGAGTCGGCATCAATCGGCACGGCGAATTCTTCGTTGAATTCGCGCCCGGTAAACTTGATGGCGACTTGCGCGCCGTGGATGGAATGTTCCCGGGCAAAATCAATGGCGCGCCGGGTATGACGGAAATCGTAGGCACGCATCGGATCTGCCGTCCAATTCCCCAGACTTCGCAAATACAGCTGCGTCCGGGCATGCTGCAAAAGGATTTTCATGGTCGTATGGACTTTCGTTGTCGAACCGGGCAATCCGAACGCAAGCCCGACCTGACGCAAGAGTTCGCCCACTTTCCGACCGGCGTGCGCGGCCTACAAGCCGAAGTTATTGGAAGATGTTCACGAATTACTAACGTGTCCCGTGTCCCCGCCGCGCGGCCAAATTCATCCATTGCCAGTTGTGATGAGGACGACTCATGCCGCCGCCACGTTCATCTGCTGGATTTCCTTCCACATTGGTGCCAGGTCGATGTCTGCCAATGCTTGCACCTTGACCTCGACCGGCTTGCGCAGCGTCATCGCGCGTCGTAACCAGCCACGTGCCGCGGGAAAATCGCCCAATTGACACTCATAACAGGCGAGGTTGTAAGGTATTGTTTCGTCATCGGAAAATCGATCGGCAGCGGGCCGTAACAAATCCCGCGCCTCGCGCGTGCGTTTCAATTCATGCAACGCATAGGAACGATGAATCCAACCGAAAACACATTCGGGGGCGCGCTCGATCATGGCTGCGGCAATGCCGACGCAATCTTCCCAACACTTCAATTGCGCCAACACACTCCAACGCACCGCCAATACTTCGAGTCTTCCCTGCTCTCCAGCGGCAATGTGGTCCAACTCGGCGAGTGCCTCAGGGCAGTTGCCTAGTTCGAGCCAGCCTTCCGCGGCGCTCAAATGATGCGAGTCAGGTGGTTGCATACTGCCAGTGGCTTGAGACGCATTAGGTTCGGTGCGACAGTCGGATTCTGACTTGTTGAGAATCTAATTCAAGTCCGCGGTGCCGCCTGTGCGTCACTGAACGCATTCTTCACGAGCACTCCTTTAACGCCACGTAACATCGTCACCGAGTTGTTGGCGCTGATGGCTGCGGAACTGAAATGGTGTGCTTCCCCGCCGCAAGCTGGATTACGACGCGACCTTTGTTTTCGCCCAGTGAGATGGGTTTGCCGGACGAAAGTTTGACGCTGGCCAGATTCTTGGTCGGCACGTGAAACTCGGCCACGCTATTCGACGGAACTTCGATCGTAGCCACCCAGGCACGGTTTAGCACCGCTTCAACGCGCAGATGAATCGGCCCTTTCGGCGTTGGCAATTTGACCCGCGCGAATTCCAGGCTTGCGAGTTGCGGGCGCACTCGGAAACGCGCAAACCCCGGCGCCAACGGCTCAATCCCCATCAAACTGCGCGGAATGAGATTCGCCGGCGCCGCGCCCCACGCGTGATTCCAATCGAGATTCGGCTTCAGCGTTGGATCCCATGCTTCGAGCGTGATGGTCGAGCCAAGTTTCTCCGACATGTTGCGCCAGGAACGCAGTTGATTGGTGGTGAGCAACGACAACGCGTATTCCGCTTCGCCGGCCTCGTAGAGCGCCTCAAGTAAAAATTGCGCGCCATAGACACTGCACGCCATGCCGCGCGACTTGAGGAATGCAGCGACGCGCGGCACGCGGTCCGGCGGCACCAAGCCCAATGCCAACGGAATAAAATTCGCATGCGCCGCGGCGTGTTCACTCCGCACCGCGCTGTCCGGTTGCAGCCCATCCACGTAACAACCGCGGGATTCGTCCCACAACCGTTCGTTGACGGTTTGAAAAGTCGTTCGCGCCAGGGCGGCAAATTCCTCCGCGTCCGCCGAGCGCCCGAGATGCCGGGCAATTTTCTCAAGCAAGTGCAGCGCGTGAAAATGAAATGCCGTCACGACCGTCTTGGCTTCCATTTTCATGTCGTAACCGTCGCGTTCGCCCGCCGGCCAATCCACGATGTCTTCCAGTCCGGGCGCCCGACCGCGCGACAAGTATCCGCGCAACAATCCGTCGGGCGTGCGGCGTTCGATCATGGCGCGTCCCTTGAGCGTGTCGTAATGCCGCCGCAGGGAGGCATCGTCGCCGGACCAGAGAAAATCCAACCAGCCGAGCATGACCGATTGCAGCCGCCATTCCGTGGGCCAGGTCGGATTATCCAACAAATACTCATGCGTGAGTCGAGCCATATCATAACGATCATCCACGCAGTAATGCGCCAGTTGATTGATCAAGGCGTCGGCTTCGTAAGGCTTGCGCTCGCGATCCCCATCCACATACAAGCCGAGGAACGAGGTGGCCTTGATGCTGTATTTGCACAATTCCCAAACGCCGTTCAGTTCGGGGCTGGACGAAGTGAACGCTGAATCTTCCGCATCGAACGGAATCGCCCACGACCGGCGGCGCACCTGCGCCACGTCAAATCCTACGGGCCCATTCTCGATTTCCACATAGCGAAACGGCATGACTTCCGCCATTCCCTCCGGACGATCCAGCCATCCGGATTGCATCCATCCGGGCGGCGCCCACGTCAGCGTCGGACTCACCGTTTGACCGGGGACAAGTGCAATTTCGTGCCGCTGATAACGCACTGTGCCTCCGGGCGAACGGTTCACCGTCTGCGGATCGGTCAGCGCCTCCCCAAGATGAACGGTCACTTTCGCCGGGGTCAGATTGGTCGGCGCAGTCACTTCGACGTTGCCGAATGCCGCCTGGCCAAAATCAACGAACCAATGGCCGTTGGTGATCCGTTTCACCGCGACCGGCGCCTCCAGCGTCGGATACACAGGGGTGCGCGGTTGACTGAACGCGATTCCCGAAAGCAGAACAATGAACAAGATCAAACAGCGCATGGAAAAATGAGTTGGTGTCAATGCTGCGCCAAATTATCGTTCGCGCTGAGACGGTCAAACCTTTATCCAACTTTACTCTTTCGGGTAGTTGGTTCAGTGCGTCTCTCCGGTTAGTATCGCAACATCGCCTTGTGCCGCATCCGCTGCGGCCTGCGGTAAGCCCGCAGGTTGCGCCAGACCATTAGTCGAACAGCCGAACCTATTGCCCATGAAGTTAACACTGCCGCCCACCGCACCCACTGGCACTTGGCCTGCCGTTTGGCTGCTCTTCATTCTGGTTGCGTTGGTCTCCTGCACCACACCGGAAACCAAATCCGCGGCCAAACCGCCGCCGCCGGATGAATTAAGCGCCCGCATTCCCGCCGTGTTCGAGTTTGCCGTCGCGCAATACGAATGGTTGCTGCCGCAAATTCAGAATGATTCCCGCCTGCCACGTTCTTTTGAAAACAATCGCCGCCGCATGGTCGGACCAAAAGACTGGACGAGTGGCTTTTTCCCCGGGGCGCTGTGGTATCTCTACGAATACACCAATGATCCCAAGTGGAAAGTTGCGGCGCACGACTACACCACTCGACTCGAGCCGATCAAAGATTTTCGCGACCATCACGACGTCGGCTTCATGCTCGGGTGCAGCTACGGCAATGGCTACCGGCTCACCGGCGACCCGGCGTATCGCGCCGTGTTGATTCAGGGCGCGCGCTCACTGGCCACACGCTTCAAACCGGAAGTCGGCGCGATTCGTTCCTGGGATTTTGGCCGATGGAAGTATCCCGTCATCGTGGACAACATGATGAATCTGGAATTACTCACCTGGGCGGCGCGCGAATCGGGCGAAACGCAATTACACGAGATTGCGCGGCAACACGCCGACAAAACCCGGCAGCATCATTTTCGTCCCGACGGCAGCAGTTATCATCTCGTGGATTATGATCCCGCCACTGGCACGGTGCTGAAGAAACAAACCGTGCAAGGCTTCGCCGACAACTCGGCGTGGGCGCGCGGTCAGGCGTGGGGATTGTATGGTTTCACCATGATGTACCGCGAAACGCGTCAGCCGGAGTACCTCGCCCAGGCGGGAAGCATCGCCCGGTTCATTTTGAATCACCCACGCCTGCCGGCAGACAAAATTCCGTATTGGGACTTCGATGCGCCAAACATTCCCGACGCCCCCCGCGATACCTCCGCGGCTGCCATCATGGCGGCGGCGTTGCTAGAACTTGAGGGCTTCGTGTCGCCGGCATTCGGCCGGCAATGTCGTGAACTCGCCCGGCAACAATTACTGTCACTCTCCGCGCCACCCTACCTCGGCACGGTTGGCGCCAACGGCGGCTTCTTGTTAAATCACGCGGTGGGACACATCCCGGAGAAACACGAAATTGACGTGCCCATCATCTATGCCGATTACTATTTTCTCGAAGCCCTGTTGCGTTATCGGAACAAAAACTGACCTGACACCGATGCGGGATAAGCTCCGCTGAGTTTCGCGTGCGCAACGCAGCGTTTGCCCCGCATTGTCACCTCAATCGCCCGTCCGGCCAATACCCCGAATGGGTAGTTTCTTCGATCGCCTGAAGCGGCTAAGCTAAGTCGCAAATTCATTATGTTCTGGCTCAAAATCAAAATGACGGCGCCGACTTCCTGGCATCTCGCCATGCTCGTGCTTACGACCATGCTGTTCGGCACCAGCCTCTCGCTCGCGACACCACCCGATTGGCAGAATCCGCAATTGACCGGGCGCAACAATCTGCCCCCGCACGCGACGATGGTGATATTCCCGGATGTCCGGAGTGCGCGGCGGCTCGATGTCGTGGACAACGCGGCCCGCGCGAAGTCGCCGTTCTACCAGTCGCTCAATGGAAATTGGAAATATCATTACGCCTCGAATCATCTCGCGCGCGTCCCGAATTTCTGGTTGCCGACCTTCGATGATTCGCGTTGGGACACCATTCCCGTGCCTGCCAATGTCGAGATGCACGGTCACGGCATTCCCATCTACGTGAACATCAAATATCCCTGGGCCTGGAACACCGCGCCCCAGCCGCCGGTCGTGCCGGAAGACGATCCCAATAATACCGTCAACGCGTATCGCCGCACTTTCACCGTGCCCAAGGCCTGGCAAGCCCGCCGGGTGTTGCTCACCTTCGACGGCGTCAACTCCATGTTCTCCGTCTGGATCAATGGCCGGGAAGTCGGCTTGGGCAAGGACTCGCGCACGCCGGTTGAATTCGACATCACTGAATATCTGCAACCCGGAGAAAATCTGCTGGCCGTCGAAAACTTCCGCTGGTGCGATGCCTCCTATCTCGAAGATCAGGATTTCTGGCGCTTGAGCGGCATTTTCCGCGACGTTTATCTGTGGTCGCCGCCCGACGTGCATGTGCGTGATTATGAAATCAAAACCGATTTGGACGCTGCCTATCAGAACGCCGAATTGAAAGTGAATGTCACGGTTGAAAACAAAACCGCCAGTTCGGTCCGCGCCCGCATCGAAGCCATCTTGTTGAATCCTGAGGGCGACGTCGTTGCTGCGCCAAGCGTGGATGCGCCCGTTCCCGCCGCCGCCGAATCCCAGGCCGCTATCGCCGTCGCGCTGACCAACCCGCTGAAATGGACCGCGGAAACGCCCAACCTTTACAAACTGTTGCTGACGCTGCGCGATGCCGCCGGAAAAACCCTCGAAGTCATTCCGGTCAACGTTGGTTTTCGCGCAGTCGAAATCAAAAACGGCCAACTGCTGGTCAACGGTCAGGCCATCCTGATGAAAGGCGTCAATCGGCACGAACACGATCCCGACCTTGGCCAGGTCGTCACCCGCGAGCGGATGATTCAGGACATCCAAGTGATGAAACAACACAACATCAACACCGTCCGCGCGGCGCATTATCCGAATGTACCCGCCTGGTATGATTTGTGTGATCAATACGGGCTCTACGTCATTGACGAAGCCAACATCGAAAGTCACGGCATGGGTTACGGTGCGGAAACTCTCGCCCGACCTCCGGAATGGCGCGCCGCGCATTTGGACCGCACCGTGCGCATGGTGGAACGGGACAAAAATCATCCCTCCATCATCGTCTGGTCACTGGGCAATGAAGCCGGTCACGGTCCGAATTTTGAAGCCACGTCCGCTTGGGTGCGGCAACGCGATCCCAGCCGTCCCGTGCAATACGAACAGGCCGGGGAACGCCCCTACACCGACATCGTCTGCCCGATGTACGCCAAACCCAGGGAACTTGAGAATTACGCCTCGCGCCCCCAAACCCGGCCCTACATTCTGTGCGAATACTCCCACGCCATGGGCAACAGTTGCGGCAACTTGTGGGAATACTGGAATCTCATTTACGCGGAACCGCATCTCCAGGGCGGTTGCATCTGGGATTGGGTGGACCAGGGATTACGCCAGCCGCAAAACCGGCCCAATGCCGATCGCTTCTGGCCGGCCAACAAGAAGGACGCGACCTTCTGGGCTTACGGCGGCGATTTTGGTCCGAGCGACGTACCGAGCGACGACAACTTTTGCTGCAACGGCCTCGTGACTCCGGATCGCGAACCGCATCCCACCTTGCTTCAGGTCAAACACGTTTATCAGTACGTGCATTGTCGCCCCGTGGATTTGGCGGCCCGCCAGATCGAAGTTAAAAACTGGTACGATTTTGTGAATCTCAAGGACGTTGCCACCTTGCACTGGCAACTGACCGGCAATGGCAAGCGCCTGCAATCAGGCCGCCTGGCCGCGCCGGATCTCGCGCCACACGCCACTCAGGTTATCACCATTCCCGTGAAACCATTCACCCCGGCGCCGGGCGTCGAGTATCAACTCGCAGTCCGTTTCGAATCGAAAGCCAAAACGCCGTGGGCGCCGCGCGGGCATGAACTGGCGTGGGATCAATTCACACTTCCAGACCGTGCCCCTGCCCTCATCGTTGCCGCCGCGTCCCGGCCAAAACTTACCGTCACGCGAACAGCTACCGACGCAACCATCACTGGTAAGGATTTCGTGATGAAGTTTAATAAGCAAAACGGCGCGCTCTCATCCTGGAAATTCCAAGACACAGAATTGCTGGCGCAACCCCTGCGACCGGATTTCTGGCGCGCGCCCAACGATAACGAACGCGGCCGAAACATGGCCGTGAATCATCTCGAACTGGAACGCGGTTCCGGGCGGGAATACTCGCGCCGCCGCCCGTTGCAACCCCAGGGCATTTGGCGTTACGCGCATACGGATGCGGCTGTCGAATCATTCGAAGTTCGCTCCGAGTCCGAACATGCCGCCACCGTGGTGACGACACTCCGGCTTCCGACCGTGCAAGCTCGTTGGCGGGCTACCTACACCGTGTTCGGCGACGGCGAAACCGATGTCACCGTGGATTTCCTCCCGGAAAACACAGACTTGCCACCGCTCCCGCGTCTCGGCCTGCAACTCGCTTTGCATTCCGACCTGGACCGCATCACCTGGTTCGGTCCCGGCCCGCAGGAAACGTATTGCGACCGCAAGGACGCGCTCGTCGGATTATATTCCGGCGCGATTGCCGACCAGTTTTATTGGCACTACTCCGAACCCGGCGACAGCGGCAACAAAGTGGACGTCCGCTGGGCAGCCCTGACCAATCGCAAAGGCCGGGGTCTGCTGGCAATCGGCTCACCGTTACTCAGTGTCAACGCCCTGCCCTACACCGCCGAGGATTTGCAAAACGCCAAGCATCCGCATGAATTAACCAAGCGCGACTATTCCGTCGTGAATCTCGACTGGAAATCCCAGGGCGTAGGCGGCGATGACAGTTGGGGCGCCTGGCCGCACGAGGAATATTTGATTCCGTGCGAACCACAGAGTTACCGCATTAGAATTCATCCGATTGCCAATCTGCGTCAGGCCAGCCAACTCGCCGGGCGCGCCGCCACGCCATTACCCTGAACGCGCTGTAACTCCGAGTTCAAGCGGTTTGCCGCCCGGTGCGCTGGGCCCAACCCAATAGCGCAAACAGGAAAGCCGCCGCGCCGAGAATCAGCACGCGCGTCCAGCCCGAAGTCTGCGGTTGTGTCTCCGCTTGCAACGCGATGCGCAAGTCCGCCTGCCGATCCACCGCCACCGAACGTTGGAAGGTCAGCACGCGCCCCTGCTGCGGAATGTTCGCGCGAATCGCCGCCGCTGGAATCACTGCGGCGTCCTGTTGTTGAATCAACTTTTCCGCCAAGCGCATCGTGGCCGCGTTATCATCCGCCGTATTGCTGGCGATGATTTCCTTCGCGTCCTGTTGCGTGTAATTCAAATCCTTGCCGTCGCGCAAATCGCGCCACCGCATTCCCAATGCCGCCGGATCACCCGCCGTCGCCGCCTGCCGCACGTTCAATCCCACCAATGCCTGTTGCAGTTTCAGATTGTGCAACTGCACCCGGGCGTCTTCGTTGAACGCATTGTCATGCGTGCTGAGTCCGTAGGCGGACTGAAACGCCCGCCGGGCTTGCTGCGGATTGCCCTGTTCCAACGCCTGATTGCCAAACGCCAGCATCTGCTCGGCCGCCTCGGTCTTCTGCCGTTGCCACGAGGCCTCACCCCGCAGATAACTTTGGAGATCGAGCGTGCTTTCCGTGGGCACGACGCGTTGCTCGGCCATTTGCAATGTGCCGCTCCAATCGCTCACGCGCCATTTCTCATCGAGATGAACGCGCCACGAAATATTCTCCAATGGCAAATCAAACTTCGGCGCGAGCAATTCCAAATCGAGCGCGCCCGCTTCGCGTTTTCCCACTTCGCTGCTGAAAAAAATCTCCAGCGTCACCGGTTTGCCGTCGCGCGATTGCTGTTCGAGCGGAATCAGAATCGCGTCGCCCTCGCGCCACGGCCAGACCCCGTTCTGATTCACAAACGCGAACCAATACCGCGCGTCCCTGGGCAACGTGACGTGCAGCAATCGTTTATCCCCGGGAAACAGCTCCAGCCGTGCCTGTGTGAGCATCGCGCCCGCATCCGAGATGACCGATGTGAACGTGACGTTCTGCACGCGCGCCGGCAGCAGTTTCACGGCTTCATGCCGTTCGAGTCGCAGCGGCAATTCAAATCCCGGCTCGATCAAGCGGAAGGCAAAGTTCGCCGCCGTCGGCGGCAGATTTTGTTGTAACGCTCGCGGAATGCTTTGCCATTCGGTCGGCTGCAGCGCCGGCGTTGCGTCCACGCCCAACTGCACTCGCCCGCCGGATTCGATCGTTACGAAGCCACGTTGCAAATTCACATCCGCCGCCCGCACGCCGCGCAGCGTTGCCGTCGGCGCGGCTTCCGTCAGGAGCACCTGGTAATTCACCTGCAACCGATACGCTCCAATCACCCGCCGCTCCAGTTTCACTTCCCACAATTGTAATCCGTTCGTAACCGGCTCGGACGTGCGGAGAAAATCGGCCATCAGTTCGCCGCTGAATCGCACGCCATCGGCATTCTCCGGCAACCAGACGCGCAACGATTTCAAACCCGTGTTCTCAATTTGATAGTGCAGATTCGCCGCCACTTTGAGCTGCGCTTCATTCACCGTGGCGTGTTGCAGGCTCGTCACCTGAATCCACGGGTCCACCTGCTCAATGTCGAGGGCGAGTTGCCACGGCGACTGCAACACCCGAAACGCCAGCACACCCTTCTGCCGGATGCCCGACCGTTGCGGATCGAGCTGCGACAATCCCTCCACTGTCGCCGCCTGCAATTGCATCCCCTGCTCCGGCACGACGACCAGCGTGCCCTGTTGTTTGCCGGCTTCGCGCAGCACAATTTGCGGTACCACCCACGGACCATTGTCGCGCGATGCTTTCACGCCCGGCCCCGCGAGGCTGATGGCAAATTGCTGGCGCCCTTCGGTTTTGCCTTTCAAATTCAAGGTGATGACGCGACCAGTCTCGCCGCGCGATTCGGTCCAGTGACTCAACGCCGCACCACTAATCGATTCCACGTCAAACCCCGCCGGCATCACGAAGCTCAATTTGAAGATTCCCGCGCGGCTGATGTCCACGGTCGGATTGGCTGCCAGCACCGTGCGATCTTCACCCAACGACAAAGTAATCTGGCTTTCCACCCGCACGTCCGGCTCCACCGAAGACGCTTTCAATTCCACCGTCGCCTGCGCGTCCGAATACCGAAACGCCCGCCGTACCGTCAGCCCCGCAATCTGCGTTGCCAGCGGCTTCATAACTTCGCCGGAAAAGTCTTCGAGGTTGATCGGCGTAAAACCCGTGACTTCAACTGCGTCCAGTTGCACTTCGTTGCCGGTCGCCAGGCCCAGCATGCCGATTTGATTCGCGGCATTCTCCACCGTCAACAAGCCGACCGATTGCTCAAAGGGCAGCGTGCCCGTAGCCACTTGCGAACGCACCAGCAGGGTGAATGGTCGCGATTGCGGGCGGCTCAATGTCACGCGCAACTTCCGCGCGTCCGGGTCGAATCGCCACACCGAAACCATTGCCTCCGCTCCGGCGTCGCTGACCACATCGGTCACCGTGGCCCCGCGCGGCACAGAGAAGATTAATTCTCCCAATTCACCTTGCGCCGGACGGATGGATACTCGATGTGCACCTTCAATCACTCCCGCCGCCGGAACGTAGAGTTGCGAAATCTCCGCGTAGAAAACCGCCGCCTCGCGCTTCACGTCGCGACTGCGCGGTTTCCAGCCCACCCACGCGTGATCCACCGGTGCGAGCACGAGCGTTGCGACGGTGTTGCTGCTGGCGAACTCGCGTTGCACCGACACCGCCTGCGGCGACAGCACGTCCACATCCAAACCCGCGACCGCAAGTTCGAGCCGGTTGACCAATCCACAAACCGATGGCAACGGAAACCCGCTCTCACTGTCGCGCTTCGTCACCTGCATCTGATAACGCACTTCAATGTCAAAAACCCCCGCGTGCTCCGCGACCAGTTGGTGCTGAAATTTCTCCGCGACCTTAATTTGTTCAATTTTCAGTGCGTTTCTCGGATAGGTAATGCCCGTCAGCACTGCTGGTTCAACCAGCACGGGCAACACCGCACCTTTGCGCGCCTGCCAACGAATCTTGGCCGTCGCAAAAGCGAATTCTTCTTCCACGCGAATCTGCTGACTCACTTGTTCGACCGAAGTCTGGCCTGAACTGCGCCCGGACTGAGTCGTACCACAACCCGCTCCCAACCAGATCAACGACCCGATGAGCACCGCGGCAATCGCTGGCGAACCGCGGCCTTCGGATTCAACGGGGCGCCGGGGCATCGCCCACAAACGCCGCAGCGCCGGAATCAACACTTGCACGAGTAGGAACGTTCCGACCACCAGGAGAAACCAATTCGCACCGTTCGCCGTCCGCAATGCTGCCCATGCCAGCAGCAACCAGCCCAGCGGCATCGCCACGAACTTTGTCGCGGCATCCGACCGTAGCCAGCCGTAAATCCAAACAGCAAAACCCAATACCACCAGCAATCCCGCGCCACGCCAACCGATTACCGAAACGGATTCCGCCCGGTTCTCCACTTCCACTTCGAGCGCCGTTCCGGCTTGCTGCACCGGCGTGAGAATCGTGACTTCCTCCGGCGGATAACCGCGATACGCACTGGCCCGATCAGCCAATCGCGCTCCGAAAACGAGCGCCAGCCCCAACGCCGCCAAACCGCACGCTGTCCCTAGCGTGTGGCGAAGACTGAACTTGTAAACACCTTGTCCCGCCGCCCAACGCCAGGCGACTAATGCGATCACCACCAGCCCCACAATTATCACCGCCATGGTCATGTGCCGGCGCTCCGCGAACAGGCGCGTCAGTTGCGCAAAGCCGGACACATCCAACGTGCCGCCAACCGGAGGCAGCGAACCTTTCACAAAGCGCAATTGTTGTCCCGCGTCCGGTTCGAGTCTCCATTCCGCCAGCATCACCGGCGCGGCCACCACCGGCGCAGCGACCGTGACGCGTGATGCGCCCGCCGCCGATTTCGAGGCCAGCTTGAGTTCTAGTTTCAAGATCGCGTTCGGATCGGCCCGCTGGGGCAGCGGAATCAGATTCGTGTTCTGGTCTTTCACCGGCACCACCGGCGCACCATCCACAATCGCGGACCAAAGCTCCACTCCGGCGGGCAGCGCGAGCCGGAAATTCGGATTACCCCGGTTCTTTACGAAATAAGTCACATCGCTCAATACCTGACCCTCCTTGGAAATTCGCGTCACGAGCACCGCCCGATCCACCACTTGATCCAGCGATTTGCCCTGCTCCAATGGGCTAAGCGCCAGTCGCAGATTGAACGGACGCGCTGTGTAGCGATAGGCCGCGAGAATCGGGGCATCAAAAAACAACCGATACTCTGCCGGCACTTCGCCGGGCTCCAGCGCGAGCAACCCCGGCGACAAATCCACCGGCTTCACTTGAAACTGATACGCGCTGATAACAAGGGTATGACCGGATTCAGATTGCGCATCGCTGGGCCGCGCGCCGGTGAACGCCAACGTTTCACCCTGCGATTTGAACGGGCGTTCGTACGTCGCCAGCAACGTGTAGGCGCCCGCGACCGGCGAATGCAATTGCACCAGGAATCCATTCGTCGTCCGCTGCCAATTACGCACATCTTTCCCGGTGAACTCCACGTTGCCGTATTCGTCCGAGAGTTCGACGCGGAACACCGCTGTGGGCGCGCCGGAAATCACATAGTTCATCACGCTGCTGCCGTAAGCCACGCCTTCGCCGATGGAAAACAGATGAAACACATCCGCCTGCACCGTTTGCGGCAATCGCTCCACTAACATTGTCGCCAACCAGCCGGGTTCGCTCAGCCGGAACGCGGCTTGCAGATTGTTCACCTTGCGCGGAAAAAATGCCGTGGCGATCTCGGTCAAACCCGATGTGCGCTCGGGCGCAAGCCGAAAGCCTGCGTCGGCGGAAATTCCCACGTTGCCGCGAACGGACTTCGCTCGCGCCACTTCGAGGCGCGGCAAAACCCAACTCGGTTCCCCCAGCGCTTTGTTCCGTTCGAGTCGCAAGGAAATCACCTGCCGCCCGGAAACCGGTTGGCCATAAACCAGCCGCAACTCGGCTGTGGCTTCCGCATCCGCCTCGCGCAGAAAATAATCATTCATGCCGGGCACATTAAGCCGCGCCACGGCGTAGCCCTTGGGCACGCGCAACAGCAATTCGCGCAACGGTGCTTCGCGCACGTCGAGTTCGATTTCCGCCTCGATCACCAGTTCACTTTGACCCAGATGATAAAGCAGCACTTCGGAAACGGTGAGTTCCGGCTGAATTTGACCCGCCTGCACGCGCAATGCGTAGTCCGCGCTGGAAAACCGATACGCAAAGCGTTGGCTGCCGGTCAGACGCAATACGGCGCGACTCGCCTCCGGCTCCGGAAATTGCTCGGGCGAAATCTGCGAGAGCCCGCTGGCTTGCGCGATTTCCAGTCGCACCGCGCCTTCATTCACAACACGAACGTAGCCGGCGAACCGCGTCACGCCCTCAGGTTGCAACCGCATCGCTTCTGTCGTTTGCGGGAACGCGCCCAGCGGCGTTTGCAGATGGACTTGCAGAGCGAACGTCTCTTTCTGCGGCTGATTCAATTGCACTACCAACCGCCGGTCTATCGAATCCGCCATCGGCTCGACGCGCCAGGCCAACACCTGCTCGCCTGCCACACGCGTCACTTCACCCGCGCCGCGCAAGACCAGTGTGACGCGATTCAACTCGCCTTGCATCACTTTGAAATCCAGCAACGCCGCCTGCCGCATCAGCCCCGGACTAATGCTGATTTGGGACAGCATTTCCGCCGCGAAGAACAGTTTTCCCTCTTCAGCGCGACGCGCCTCTTTCCAGGCCAGCTTCACCACGCCGTCCGCCGGCAGATAACTCAAGAACTCGCTGCCCTTTCGTTCCGGTCGCGCGGCGCCCGCAAATTCAAACTCCGTTTCCGCCACCAACCCTTGCAATGTGATCGGTTGCACCGCGCTGGGGGCGACACGAAAATCAATCGAACTCCAATTGCCCGTCTGTTTCACGGCGGCGGCGAACTTCAAGGTGATGGGAAATTTCCCGGCCCGCTCGAAGGCCGCCACGTAGCGTCCCTGTTCCGCCCGCAATTGCCAGTGCGAATGTTCCCCAAGCTCCGTGAGCGCCACCGCGCCCGCGAGGAGTTCCAACCCGCCACCGCTTGCGTCGGTTACTACCGCTGTGGCGCTCAACGTAAAGGAAGCGTGATCAGGTTTAAGATCGCCGATGAGCTGGCAATCTTGCAGCGTGACGCGCGGCGGTGGGTTGGTTGGCAGCACCGACTCCGCTGTGAGAGTTGAACCGATTGATATCCACACCAGTGCGATAATGGCGCGCTTGAAAAGTGCTTTCATGAAGTTTCCTTTGCGATGCTGTGCTTCCGTAATCAATGTGACCGACCGGCAATGTCCTTTGCCGTTCCCGACCATGCGTGGCCCGACCCTTTGCTATTTCATTTCCCCGTGAGGCGCTGCGCCTGCCGAATCATTCCTTCCAGTTTCTTTGGACGGGAATCCGCGCCAAATGCTTCCGGCACGCCACGCAAATATCCGAGCAAGGCATCCGGCGTCACTTCGCTCGCAAAGGGACTCGCCACCAACCATTCCGAAAAAGCACTCGCACCCGCCGCCAACCGCAGGGCCGGGCTGCTCTGTTCGAGCGCCGGTGCAGCACCCAAATACGGCACGTCCCACGCCTGCTCGCGATACATCGTCGTGCCGGGAACTTTGTAACGCACGCGCACCGTGGCCAGCGAACCGCTGCCGTTCGGATTGATTTCCACCGCGTAAAGCGCATTGCCCGCCTCTTGCGCGGCGATCTCCGCGGCGTCCACCGTGTTGTCGCGAAATTGTTCCTTGGTCAATTGATGTTTCGCGTAGCCGATCTGGCGATAACTCGTCACGCGCTGCGGATTGAACTCCACCTGCACCTTCACATCCGATGCCGCGACCTGCAGCGCGCCGGCGAGTTGCCCGGCAAATTCGCTCGCCGCCGCTTCGGGCGAATTGATGAAGCCATAACGCCCGTCGCCATTGCGCGACAGCGTTTCCAACAAATCATCGTTGAAGCCTTCCCACCCCACGCCAAAGCAATCGAACGCAATGCCTTGTTGCCGGCTGATCTCGACCTTGCGCTTGAGCGATGCGGGTTCAACGTCGCCCAGATTCGCCGCGCCATCCGTCAGCAACACGACCCGGTTCATCCCGTTCACCAGGTAATGCCGCGCCGCCGTCTCGTACGCCAGGTCCAGCGCACCTTCCAGATTCGTGCCGCCTTGGGGCGTGAGACCGCTCACCCGCGTGATCGCTGTGCCGGCTTCATTTCCGGCAATGCCATCCACCACCAGCCGCGCCGTGCGCGCGAACGTAATCACGCTGAGTTTGTCCTGTGGTTGCAACTGCCCCGACAACACGCGTAATGCTTCTGAAATGATTCGCACGCGATCCGCTCGTTCCATCGAACCCGAATTGTCGAGCAACAACACGAGATTCAATGGCCGCCCCGCCGGTCGGCCCAGCGCGGCGGTCTTGAGCGAGAACCGCAGCAAATCACGATTGTGCGCGAAAGGATACCGGGCCCGTTCCCACGCGAACGCAATCGGCGCGCCCGCGACCGGTTCGGGATCGCGGTAATCAAATGCGTTGATGAATTCCTCGCTGCGCACCGACGCTGCATCCGGCATCTGCCCCTGTTCGAGACTTGCCGCCGCCAGCTTGAACGACACGTCGCTGACATTGAGCGAAAAAGTGGAAAATGCGTTCTCGCTTGTCTGAATCTCGGGCTGCGGAATCGGCGCATTGGTTGCGGGCTTGCGAGTGGGCGCGTCGGACAAATCAACGCCAACGGCTTCGCGCAGTTGTTCCAACTCGGCTTTTGCTAGACGAATCTTCTCGTCCTGCTCGACCGCCTGCTTGGTCAATTCCTCAATCCCAAAAGTCGCCAACCGATGTTCACGCTCGGACCGCCACTGCTTGTAGGCTCCTGCCACGGCGTTGGCAATTTTTGCAGCCTCTTCCGGCTCATCGCTTCGGACGTGAATGTCAACCATCGTAGTGTTCGGGACATTCTTTACGTCCAACCGTTGTCGTAATAATGCAATCGCGTCGGTTTTCTTCAGCGCCGTTCCCTTCTGATTCGCCCAAGCTTTGTCCAATTCCAAAAGGGTCACCACATTGCTCAGCACCACCTCAGATTGGATCGTATTGATATCCGTCCCTAGGAAATAGGGGTCGTAGGGATTCATTCGCGCGCTGTTCCCCGCCAATTCCTCGATGTCCGACTTGTTGCGCTCAACTTTGAGTCGAGCCACTCGCTCGACCTTGCCGGTCACCACGTCACGCAGCTTTCCCAAAGCTCCTTTTTGGGGTTCAATGCCCGTCTCCGCGCTTTCGATAATCTCAACCCGCGCCGACTTCGGCAGACTTAAATCCGTCCGCTCAGTATTGATCTTGCGCGTCAGCAAGCGGCGATAATCCGTCAGGTCTTCCAATTCCCTTTTCTTTTCTGCATAAAGCCGCTGTTCGTCAGCCACGAACTCCGATTCCCGCAATTGGCGCCGCATCTCCTCGGTTCGAGCAGGCACTTTCGCGTCGCTTCGCACTCCGCCAACCAGCAGTCCATCCGCCGCTTGTGGTGGCTGCTTCGGAGCGCCCGCGGTGAATAGTTGTCCCAAGACAGGTTTGCCTCCGTAGGTGGGCACTTCCGCCGCGCCACCGCTCACAGTAGTTACCGTGCCACCAGCGAGAACATCGATGCGACTCTCGGAAGCCCGCAGTCCGGAATCAGCGAGATTCTCGCTGCGCTTCGCAGGAGGGGCTTTGGTGAACTTTGCATTGACGCTAATTGTCGGCGGCTGAGCGGCTGACGCATCGTCGAAAAAGTTATTGTCTGCGATATCGAGTTCGCTCGTTGGCTTATCGGCGAATGCAAAGTTATCCGTTGCCGGGCCTGATAAGGTAATCCCTTTCTGACGCGTCTCAGTAGTCACTTGTGCAGTGCTCGCAATTCCAGGTAATCCCAGGGTTGATTCAGAGCTGGTGACACCCAGATTTGCATCCTTGCCCAAGTCGGTGGCTTGCTCCTTTCCGCTGGAGCGTCCGCTGACGTTAACCCGGGGAATCACAGAACTCTGCCCGCCGCCGCCACCGCCACCGCCCGCGCTGCCTTGGGGTGCCAGGAAACCACGCCTTGTCTCCTCGCCAAGGTTGTTTGGTGGCAACGCGCCCGCGTCGGCCAAACTTTGGTAAAATCGATCCGTATCCAAACTAAAAGTGCGAGCCTCCAACTTCACGCCTTCACCGCGCGAAGCGTCCTGACCGGGCGCCGGTTCAAAGGCCAATCCAGTCGCCGGATCAATCGCCGGATTTCGATTCCGGTCCACATACAAATCAGAAGTTTCAGCAGGCGCGCCAGTTGTTGGCAACACGCCGTAGGCATAGCGACCGACAAACGCATTGGTATGCGATTGGGGCGACGCTGGTAGACTTAGAACGCCCGCCCACTCCGGCTCCACTGTCGACGGCTCTGTTTGTGTGACCTCGGTTTTCCGCGCGCCCTCACCACGCGCCCAATAGGTGGGCGAGTCGGCCTCCGTCCCGAAACGAACTGGCGCGCGCCCCATGCTATCTATCGCTCCGCCGCCTCGCCCGCCGGCGAACCATTGCCCTGCTGTGGCTTCTGGCTCCGGCAAAACGATCGTTGTCGCCGATTGGCCCGGGCGAGAAACGCTAACCACCGACGCGGCTTCACCCGCGAAGTCCGGCGGATTCATTGGCAATTCATTGAGCATAGCTCCGCTATGCACCGCGCCAGCGGCCAATTCACTTGTCGCTACCGAAAAGCCCAAACTGGAACGGCTACGAAATTGAACTTGTTCCTCACCGCGCTCCAACGCCTCGTCAACAACCAGTCGCGCCGCTTCTTGCGGCAAGGCTGCCAGTCTCGCCGACCGACTCTTCCCCTTGCTCAACGCGGGCAATAACAGCATCGCCAGCGACCCGCAAATCACGACCACCGCAGCGACTGCGACCAGCATTCGCGTGCGATCGCGGCGCGCGGCGGCAAACTCCGGTGGTTTAATCGTCTTGAAATGCGCCAGCAACTTTTCGCGCCGCTCCGCCGATAATTGTCGTGGTGCCGTTGGCTCAACGACGGGTTCTGCCGTGCTCTTCACCGCCTCGCGTACCAAACCCACCGTGCGATGCAACCGTGCGAACATCTGGGCCAGTTCCGCGTCCTGTTCCATCGCCCGATGCAGCGCGGCGGTTTCCTCGGCCGACAACTCCCCCAGCAACAACGCCGTCAGACGTTGCTCCAGTTCATCGCGAGGAGATTTGGGAGTTTCAGGGTTCATGGCAGTTTCGCTTGAAATGAGACGCGTTGTCCGTTTGCCAATTCTTCCGGTCCACCGCAGCCGAACGCGCCACGTCGCTATTGGGTTCAGCAGACATCGCGACGTCTAATGCGTCTTTGTTCTGAGCACCGATGACCGTCGCCGCCATCAGCAGGTCCAATTCGGGCAATGGTTGGCGCCGCGCGAATTCCGGATTCATGGCGCACCTCCGGTTTTCGCCAACTCGGCGGCGACCGTTTTCAACGCGTGATGCAACAAGTAACCCACGTGTCCGACCTTGAGTCCGGTGCGCGCGCTGATTTCCTTGTACGACAAGTCCTCGTGGAACTTTAACCGGATCAATTCCCGGCTGCGCTCGTCCAGGCTCTCCAGGCTCAATCGCACCAATCCGATGCCTTCCCAACGCGCGATCTGTTCATCCGGCATCAGCATGGGATCAGGGGCTTCCAGTTCCGGCGCGGCTTCGCCCGCCGCGCTTCCCTGGAGTGAAATCACGCGCGCTGAGTTTCGCCGGTGATTCAACGCGAGATTGTGCACGGTTCGATACAACCACCGGCGCGGCTCGCGCACTTGCTCGAATTGACTGTGCAACTTCATGAATGCTTCCTGAACAATGTCCTCGGCCAGAGCGGCGTCACCGGTCAGACGCGACGCGTAAGCCAATAGCGGCCCCTCCAGCGCGTGAAACACGTCGGCAATCGTCCCGCACCCGGGCGATTCGGGGCTGGCGTCTTCTGGTCGTATTACGGCCATGCTGGGTTGCTCCCCATGATGATTCCTGCGTCGTGCCATCCTTCCGGTTTACGAGTCGGGCGAGGACATGTCCTGCCTATACGACACCGCGCGGCACGATTTCTTAGACGGAATGAGGATTGGTTTGCCCCTTTTGACCTGAAAAGGGAAGTCCGCGTTAAAAACTCGAGGAATTACCCGAGAACCCCGATGGGAATCGAGGAACCGCAAACGATGACGGTGAGAAATAAGCTGGTTGCGAACAACTAATCGCAATCAGTCTTCGGAGGCAGCAGCATTGCGAGCGGCGCGGCGCGGCATGCGTTCCAAGGCCTTCATTTCCGTGGCCTGGCCGGCGTCGCCCTGTTGTTTCATCCACGCATCGAGTTCGGCGCGCAGTTGCTGCTTCACCGCCGCCAGCTTGGGATCGCCAATCAGATTGGTGCGATTCCACGGGTCGGTGTCGCAGTCGTAAAGTTCTTCGCCCGGCCGATGCAGATAATCGTTTACCAATCGCTTCGCCGTGGCATCGCCGTCCGCCGCCATGCGTTCCCAGGTTTTGAACGTGGGATGCTCGCTGGCCGCGTTGGCGAAGGTCATTTCCGGGGTGAAATTCCAGATGTAGCGATAGCGGTCATTGCGCACGCTGCGAATGCCAAAATAATCCGCCCCGCGATTGATGCCGCGCGTGGTTTGCAGGCCGAAGACGTACTGCTTGTGCTCATTCGTCGCGCCCATCAATACCGGCAGAAAGCTGCGCCCGTCCAGAATGTCGGGTCGCGCCACCCCCACGGCGTCGAGAAAGGTCGGCACCACGTCCACATATTCGATCAGCGCATCGGAGACGCTGCCGGCTTTCACCTTGCCGGGCCAACGAACAACGCAGCCACTGGCCAATCCCGCGTCGTAGCAGGTCCACTTCGCAAACGGAAACGAGTTACCCTGTTCACTGAGCACCATCACCAGTGTGTTATCCGCCAATTTATGCTGATCGAGCATTTTCAACACTTCACCGACCTGGGAATCGAAGTAGGTAATCTCGGCGAGGTAACGGGAAAAACCCTGGCGCGTGTCCGGCGCGTCCACCAGCACCGGCGGCAACTCGAGCTGCGCCGGCGGATATTTCGAAGCATCGCCTTTGTTCCAGGGCGTGTGCGGTTCGTTCGACGCCGCGATGAGCAGGAACGGTTTGTCAGCTTGCGCGCATTCCTGGAAAAATTTGCCGACAACAGCCAGGTCAGGATTGTTCGCCCCGGAATATTCAAACGGGAACACAGATTTCGGCCCGATGTGCGTTTTACCGGACAAATGGGTGCGATACCCCGCGTCCTGCAAATAATGCGCGATGCTTTTCACCCAGTTGTACGCCTGCGTGTGATTCGGATACGCGCCCGATTTCACCGGATAAAGTCCAGTGTAGAGACTATGCCGCGTCGGCGAACACATCGGCGCAGCCTGGAAGCAGCGCGTGAACTTCAGCCCCGTCTCGGCCAGCTTGTTCAGATGCGGCGTTCTGGCTTGCCCGCCGTAAACCTCCATGTCCCGATACGTGCAATCGTCGGCGATGATCAGAACCAGGTTGGGTTTCGTCGCCGCGTAACCGCAGGTTGCGACCAGCATCACGACGAAAGTTAACGTCTGAACACAGCTCTTAAGGTTAAGTGGTTTCATTGGATGCGAAAAAAACTCAACTGCTCCGACTTTCACCCGCGGCCCAAGCCTCGAAGCAATTCGTCTCGGATGGAACCGCATGAATGGGAGCCATGCCGATAAACTACCCAATCAGGTGCATTCCCAGAATCGTCCATAGCGATGATGAACCATTCCGCTGGCGAACTACTGCTGCGCCGCCCGTCAGTTGTTGGAACGACGGTTGGCCGCCGGGCGATTCGGGTTCGAACCGAGAAACCGCGGCAACACATTATGCGTCTCGGCCCACTGTTGCCACGCGGCGGCCATTTCGCGGACCAAGTCGGGATGTTGCGCCGCCACGTCGTATTGTTCCGTGCGGTCGGTCGCCAGATTGTAAAGCTCCCAGTCGTCCGACCCGATGCGTCCGAGGATTTTCCAGTCGCCCTTGCGCGCGGCCCGATCGTTGTAATGCTCCCAGAACATCCATTCTGGTTGCGGCAGCGAGCGCCCCTGCAACACCGGCGCCAGGCTGCGACCATAAAGCGGTTTGATTTTGTTGCCGTGGTATTCGCTCGGATACTTGGCGCCGGTCAACTCAATGATGGTCGGCAAAATGTCGCTCAAAAAACCGCGCGTCTCCGTCAGCGAACCGGACTCGGTTTTCAGTCCCGCCGGCCAATGCACAATCAACGGCGTCGCAATGCCGCCTTCGTGCAACTTCGCTTTGTAGCGCCGAAACGGCGTGTTGGACGCGTTGGCCCAGCCCGTGCCATACGACACCACGCCATACTTGTCGGGCTCGTTGATGTCTTCAAATTTCCCGCCCCCAAGATCGTCATACGGCTCGGCGCACGCCCCGTTGTCCGACAAGAAAATCACAATCGTATTATCCAGCTTCCCGGAAGCACGCAGGGTTTCGATCACGCGCCCAATTTGATAATCCATGCGATGCACCTGCGCCGCGTACACAGCCATGCGATAATCCAACTGGCGCTTCTGCTCTGCCGTCAACGCCTCCCACGCGCGCACGCCGTCGTCGCGTTCGGACAAGCCCCATTCTTTTTTCACCACACCAAGTTCCAATTGCCGCGCCCATCGTTGCGTGCGTAATTGATCCCAACCGCTCGTGTATTTGCCGACGAACTTCGCCACGTCCTCCGCGCGCGCATGCAATGGCCAATGCGGCGCGGTGAACGCCAGATAGCCGAAAAACGGCGCATCATCTTTCTGCTCGGAAATGAACTGGATGAGATGCTCCGCGAATGCGTCCGTCGTGTAGTAATCCGGCTCGGTCGGCGGCGGCAATGGCGTGTTCTCCAGCGTCAAACCGCGCGGCGCGCTGGGCCGAAAAAAACTGCTCGCGCCCGAAATGATGCCGTAATAACGATCAAACCCGCGTTGGCGCGGCCACTTTTCTTCGCCATGATAACCGAGATGCCATTTGCCGCTCATGTAAGTGTGATAGCCCGCCGCCTGCAACACCTCGGCGATGGTCACGCAGTTACGATTCAGAAACCGCGTGTAGCCCGGCGCCGCATTGGTCGGCGCGGCTTGCCCGGGATCTTCCCCCAGAATGCCCATGCCCGCCTGATGTTGCAGCAAACCGGTCAACAACGCCGCCCGCGTCGGGGAACAGCGCGCGGTGTTGTAAAATTGCGTGAACCGCAATCCGCCTTGCGCCAGCGCGTCGAGGTTCGGCGTCGGAATCTCCCCACCGTAACAACCAATGTCCGACCACCCCATGTCGTCGGCCATGATGAGTAACACGTTCGGTCGCGCAGACGCGGACTTCGCCGTCGCTTCGGGCTGCGAGGCGCAGCCCGACAGCACTGTTACAAGCGCCACACCAATAGTTATGCAATTCCAGATTCGAGTGTTCATCCTAAAAAGTTTACCAAGTCATCACAGCAATGGTCATTTCGCTAAATCGGAGGGCGGCAATCCAAGCCACCGAGAATCCGTTGTCGCCTGCCTCCGGTCATTTGCGAAAAATAGAAGTGGTGCCGGTGGTCGGACTCGAACCGACACGACTTTTTAAGGTCCCAGGATTTTAAGTCCTGTGCGTCTGCCATTTCGCCACACCGGCGGCTATTGCGCGAGGGGACGCTAAACAGAATCGGTCTAACGTGCAAGCGCGCGGGCGGAATTCTCACTCACCGTTGCACGCGCGCGCCGCCGCCTTTCATCAGTTTTTCCACCTCGCCCTTATCCGCCATGCTCGTGTCGCCCGGTGTGGTCATGGCTAACGCGCCGTGGGCGGCGCCGTAATCAACGGCCTTTTGCGCGTCGCCTGTGGTCATCATGCCGTAAATGAAACCGGACGCAAAACTGTCGCCGCCGCCAACCCGATCCAGAATTTCCAGATCGGGATACTGGCGGCTCTCGTAAAAACTTCCGTCGTACCAAGCGATGGCGGCCCAATCGTTGATCGTGGCGGTTTTCGCGGCGCGTAGCGTCGTCGCCGTAGCTTTGAAGTTCGGAAATTCTTTGACCGCCTTCTCAATCATGCGTTTGAACGCGGTGACATCAATGTGCAACAAGTTCTCATCGGCGCCGTCCACGTGAAAGCCGAGACACGCCGTGAAGTCTTCTTCGTTGCCGATCATGACGTCCACGTATTTCGCGATCTCGCGATTCACCTCCTGCGCGCGCTTCTGACCGCCGATAGATTTCCAAAGGGACGGACGATAGTTCAAATCGTAGCTAACGACCGTGCCGTGTTTCTTTGCAGCCTTGACCGCTTCGATGACGAGTCCAGGTGTCGTGTCGCTGAGCGCGGCAAAAATGCCGCCGGTATGCAACCAGCGCACGCCGAGCTTGCCGAAAATGTGTTCCCAATCGAAATCGCCGGCTTTGAGCTGGCTCGCGGCGGAATGACC
>CAZKMR010000007.1:66177-86226 GCA_964553795.1 uncultured Bifidobacterium sp.
CCGCCTTCCCAGACGCGAAATTGGCGCGTCGTGCGAATGCGTCCCTCGCCGGGATCGAGCCGGAGCATGATTTCGCCAAGCGAAAGTTCATCGAAAGCGCAGGAGCCGGCGGGTTTGATTTCGAGTTTGGCCATAGTTTGAAATGCGTCGGTAATCGTTGGTTGTCGGCGGCGAATCTGGAAAGAAAACCGCGGAAACTCAATGAATTTTCGGAGTTCCCGCTAGAATTGCGCGACTGAATCTTCCTGCTTTAAGCGGGGATAATCTTTCCCATCACGAGCGCCCGACGCGCGCCGGTAACCGCCGGAACATTGTTCGGTTCACCATTCAGTGTGGCGTGTGCGAGGATGGCAAAAGCCAGCGGCTCTTTCGCGGAACTATCAATGCCGAACGCTTCGTGATCAGTCAACTCGCCAAATTTGAGGCGCTCCCGCAGAAATTTCACAAGCGTCGGATTCTTCGCGCCGCCGCCGCCGAGAATGATTTGCAACTTTGAGCGGCCGGCATTTTTGATTCGAGGATAGACAAAGCGTTCATAGGCGGCGGCGATACTGTGCGCCGTAAAAGCGGTGGCGGTGGCAATCAGATCAGCGGCGCTCAAGCGCTGTTTTTTCCCGCGCGCCAAAAAGTCTTTGAGAAACGCTTCACCAAATTCCTCGCGGCCCGTTGTTTTGGGCAAACCCCGGCGGAGATACGGGTGACGCATGCACCAGTTAAGCAGCGCGGAAGAAATTTTGCCGCGCGCCGCCCAGCGCCCGCTGCGGTCGTAGGATTCCTTTCCGCCCGTCAAATGAACGACCAACGCATCCATCACCATGTTGCCCGGGCCGGTGTCGAAGGCGATGACGTCATTCAAAGTCGCGCGAGGCGGAAGAAACGTGAGATTCCCGATGCCGCCGATGTTTTGAATGATGCGCGGGCGCGCTGAATCCGTGAACAGCACCCAATCCGCATACGGCACGAGCGGCGCGCCCTGCCCTCCAGCGGCCATATCGCGCACCCGAAAATCCGCAATCGTTGTGATACCGGTGCGTTCAGCGATGACGCTGGGTTCGCCAATTTGCAGCGTGGAGGGAAATTTCGCGTTCGGAAGGTGATGCACCGTTTGACCGTGGGAACCAATGGCGAGGACCTGCGAAGTTTTCAGTCCGGCACGTTGGATTGCCGCCAGCGCGGCGCGGGCGAATTCTTCGCCGAGCAGAAAATTCAGTTCGCAAACCTCTGCGACTTTGCCGTGCAGGCAGGCAGTCAGAATGCGTTGGCGGAGCGCCAGTGAAAACTTCTTGTGCGTGTGCGCCCGCAACTCCGTTCGCAAACCAAGACCGCGCCCAGAGATTTTGGCGACCACTGCATCAATGCCATCCGCCGAAGTGCCCGACATCAGTCCGACAAAAAAGCCGGAGCGACTTTTGACAGTGGCTCCGGCTGACATGCGAAACAGTAGCGCGCCCGCTTAACCGAGTTTGGCCAACAGCTCGTCGTTGGTCTTGTGCTTCTTGAGCGCGGCGGTGAGCGTTTCCATCGCTTCGATGGGATTCAAGTCCACCATCATGCGCCGCAGCTTGCGGATGGAATCAATATTCTTGGCAGCGAAAAGTTTTTCTTCCTTACGTGTGCCGCTCTTCGGAATGTCGATGGCGGGGAACAAGCGACGATCCGAGAGTTTGCGGTCAAGAACGAGTTCCATGTTACCCGTGCCTTTGAATTCCTGGAAAATCAGTTCATCCATGCGCGAACCGGTATCAATCAGCGCCGTCGCAAGAATAGTCAGCGAGCCGCCGTGTTCGATCTTACGCGCGGACGCGAACATTTTGCGCGGAATCTCCAACGCGCGCGCATCGACGCCGCCGGTCATCGTACGACCGCTGCCACCGTGAACACTGTTGTAAGCGCGTGCGACGCGCGTCAATGAATCGAGCAGCACGAAAACATCTTTGCCGGATTCCACCATGCGCCGGCAACGTTCAATCATGAACCGCGATAGACGCACGTGCGTTTCCAAATCCTGATCGTTTGACGAAGCGACCACTTCGGCTTTGACCGAGCGTTGGAAATCGGTGACTTCTTCAGGGCGTTCGTCGATCAACAACACCATCACGTGCACATCGGGATGATTGGCGGTGACGGCGTTGGCGATTTGCTTGAGCACGGTGGTCTTGCCCGTGCGCGGCGGCGCGACAATCAAGCCGCGCGTGCCTTTACCAATCGGAGTTACGAGGTCAATGACGCGGGTCTCCAGAACGTCCGGCGTCGTTTCCAATGTGTATTTCTCGATGGGATCAATGCTCGTGAGATTTTCGAAGCGGACGGCTTTGGTGTAATCCTCGAAGGCCATGCCGTTGACTTTGTCCACGGACCGCAATTGCGGGCTGGTGCCGCGGTGCGGCGGTTGCGTGGGGCCTTCAACGAGGCTGCCTTCGCGGAGAAAGTTGCGTTTGATGGTGTCGGGCGTGACGAAAATATCGGTCGGCTTGGGATGGAAATGGGCGGCCGCAGTGCGGAGAAAACCAAATCCTTTCTCCGAGATTTCGAGGTAACCCGAGCCGAAATCCCCGCCGTTCGCGTTGGCCGCATTTTGGCTCGCGTTTTGATTCTCGTTTCGATTGTGCTTGCTCATATCTGTCGTCGTGCTTCGAAGGTTGGAAAATGCCCCGATAAACCAGATTTTTGAATTTGGAACGGTTGGAAGCTGCCGCGCGATTTGTTGTCAACCAAACTCAGGGAAACACATCCTCACACAGCGATCAGACCTTCGATTCGTCGCTTAAATAGGGCCAAACCTGCCGGAGCGCAACTATTTTTTGGAAATTTCTTCTGCGCCTCCCGAGGCGTACGCAGAAAAGCCGCGAACTTCCGGCCTCGCCGGTTAGCTCGCGGCTCAAAACCAGATGCAAATTTACCCGCCCACCGCCGCGCGCGCTTCCGCCGCCAAGGCGGTGCTCAGGTAACGTTCCCCGGTTGAGCAAGCGACGGTAACAATCAACTTACCCTTGCTTTCCGGGCGTTTCGCGACTTCCAGGGCGGCGACGACATTTGCACCCGTAGAAATGCCAACCAACAATCCTTCCTCCTTCGCGAGCCGGCGCGCCATCGCGAAAGCGTCATCGTTCGTGACCTGAATACACTCGACGATCTGCGGATTACCGGCTGAATCTTTCAAGTGTAGGTTTTTCGGCACAAACCCCGCGCCCGTGCCTTGAATCTTGTGCGGCCCGGGCTTCACCGGTTCGCCCGCGAGCGTTTGCGAAATGACGGGCGAATCTTTCGGTTCAACCGCGATAGCCTGAAAAGAATTTTTCTTGGGCTTGATGACTTCGCAGCAACCGGTGATCGTGCCGCCTGTTCCCACCGCCGCGACGAGAATGTCAATCTTGCCATCGGTGTCTTCCCAGAGTTCCACCGCCGTCGTCTTCTTGTGAATTTCGGGATTAGACGGATTTTCGAACTGCTGTGGAATCCACGCGTTCGGCGTTTCCTTGGCGAGTTGTTCTGCGCGCGCAATGGCGCCTTTCATGCCTTCCGCGCCCGGAGTCAGAACCAACTTCGCCCCGAGCATGGCCAACAACGTGCGCCGTTCGAGCGACATTGTTTCCGGCATCGTCAAAATCAGTTGATACCCTTTGGCCGCGGCGACGAACGCCAGCGCGATGCCGGTGTTGCCGCTGGTCGGCTCAATGATGACCGTATCTTTCTTCAGCACGCCGCGTTTCTCGGCATCCTCGATCATGGCCATCCCGATGCGGTCTTTGACGCTGCCAAGCGGGTTGAAAAATTCACACTTGAGCAAAACGGTGGCTTCCAAGCCGGCGGTGACCTTGTTGAGTTTGACCAGCGGGGTGCGTCCCACGGTCTCGACAATGTTGTTGTAGATGCGGCCCATAATGTTCAGGAATAGTTTGCGTTAACTGCGGATTTGAGTTTGGGCGGGAAAACAAAAAGAGGGCAAGCCTTTTGTCGAGCGAAGTTAAGACCACTCCGCCCAATCGTTAAGGGAAGGTTGGGGGGCCGACCTGCCGGTCGGCCCCTCGTGCGGCAGCACGTCCCCACCAACCTCTAAGCTCACTAAAATCCGTTAAACTAACTCGTCTTTGCCTCGCGTGGCAGGCGCGGCTGATTCGGCGCGGCGTCATCCTTGGCGCGCCGCGGCAAGCCGCACGCTTCGCGCCACACATTGCGTTGATCGGCCAGTCCGATTTGTTGGAGATAGCCGAGATCGAATTTTTCGGGTACTGCGGTCGAACCGCGGTTCATCTCGTAGGATAAAACATTGGCGGCATGCACGGCCGTCAACGGGGTAAAGGTCGTGTCCTTTGACAAGGAGGGCTGATGATGCCACGCAACTGCTTCCAGAATCGGCTGCGGCAAGGCCCAAGTCCCGAGCAGGCACGCCGCCAACTCGGCGTGCGTCGTTCCCAACACCTGAAGTTCCGCCTCGCGCGGCGCGAGTTGTTTGTGCTCCCGCAATTGCGCCACCACCGCGCACATCGCCGGCACATTGGCCGCGAGAATGAGTTTGCCCATGTCGTGCATCAAGCCCGAGGTAAAAGCGGCTTCTCCAAGCCTGGTGTCACCCGTCGCCTCCAGCGCGATGATTTGTGCGAGCGTGCCCACCTGCAAACTGTGATTCCAGACGCGCTCCGCTGAAAAGCCGGGGCAGTCCAGATTCTCGAATTGGGAAAAGGTTCCCGCCATCAGCAGCAACGAGCGCGCGCGGCCGAGGCCCAAAAACATCACCGCCTCACACGGATCATGAATTTGCCGTCCGAGCGCGAAGCACGCGGAATTGATGACTTGCAATACCTTCGCCGTCATCACGGGATCTTGCGCGACATGATGCGCCACGAGATCAATTGATCCATTGGGCGAATCCAATTCCGCCGTCACCTCGGCATACAACTTCGGCATCACCGGCAGTTTGATGCACTGCGCCAAAAGCTTTTTCATTCCGGCGGCGGCCATCCATTGCTGTACCTGCGCGATGCGCTTCAAATGGTTAACCAACCCGGCAGCATCAATCGTCCCGGCGACGGGATGAATTCCGTTTGCCGTCCATTGCGTCGCCTCGGCAAGATCCTGGCCCGCGCACAAGACCATTTGAATGGGAGCGACCGATGGGGCGGCAGTTGTAGGGATGGACGTGGAACTCGCGAGGCTTCCGGTTCCCGAGATCACGGCGAAGACCGATTCTTGCGCCTGGAACGCGGCTGCTTGTTGGTCGGTCTCGACGGCGTGACAACTCCACTCCGGTTGTAACCGGGTCACCCCTGCGGCCAGGGTTTGAAACTGCGTGGCCGGAACGCGAACGAACAAGAGACGTTTCTCGACCGCCGGTTTTGAAGCCAGCATTAAAGCGGACGAACGAGAATCGGTGGTGGTCGTGGATTTCTCGACTGGAACGGTTTCGCTGGAAAAAGAATTCCCGCGGGGGGCCTTAAGGGCAACTTTCTTGAACGTATCAAACAGGCCCATATGTCTCGAATTCCATTTCGCTTTTAACTGTCGGCGCGGGGTGCGCATTTAACTGGCAGAATCCATTCTGCCGCTTGTTACTTCTTCATCGGCGAAATTCCCGAATGCTTGAGCGGGATTTGGTGAAAAACGGCGTCAGAGCGAACGCCGGAGTGAACGGGAGGAGGGCCGAACGGTTAAACGAATAGTCCCCGCCCCACCTTGCGGTGAAACGGGGACAATTCGGGGGATGGGAGTTCGCCACACTCTCTTTCCCGTGCCGACATTGGGCGCTCGCCTCGCGGCGGCTGCCGGCTTCCCGACGCCATTCTCCCGGCAAACGGAGTCTGCGGCCTCGTGGCAGGGCCGTCCAATCTCTTGCGAGATTGAATTTCGAGTGAGGCTTTTCAGCTCGCTTCGGCTGACGGTTGCGCCATCGGCCTGCAAACCAGGTCAAGACACGTCTGCGATTTCGGTCGCGCGTCTTGACCACTTGACCCGGGTCAGCCACCGGTTTTGCCGGTGCGTTAGCCCGCGTCACGGGTCTCGCCTCTTAACTCTCAGGTTGCGCTCCTTCACAGGTCAGCGGTGTTGTTTTTAACATCGCCGACAGATGGAAGTTTTTCCCGCGATTTGCCGAATCTGCGGGTGCTTCCCGGTGCGACTGCTCTGTTTGTCCGGCTTTCGCCGGTTTTCGTTGGGCGGATTCAAACGGTTGATTGCATCCGCCAGAGTCAGTCACCCCGTGCTGATGCACAGTGGCAACCTACTACCCTCTGGGTAACTGCGATTCACTCAGGCTCGAAACTTTCCTGAGCTACTTGACTCGAGTTGGAACGGTTTCTCATCGTTCCGCATCGCCAAGTTCCTGCTTCGCGTGACTGACGAGGCGCGAACCTCGCCAGAGGAACTGGTGAATCCTGCCTCCGCTCCCGGAACTTGCGTTCCGGCTTGAGAGGAGCCGGGCCAACCAGCCTGACCCAGCCATTCCCCAGTCACCTGGGATTATCCTTGAATCGCGCAGCCACATGATTTTGATGCGCCACCGATTCAGTTCTTTCAATGAACTGCGAACATCCTACCTGATTTTTCCAAACCAACAATTAAACCTTGTCCACCGGGTTATTCCCCGCAGGCCACAAATCCAATTCCAAAATCACTAATAAAATCAGGCTCTTGGCAAATCATGACCCAAGTTATTCACCGCAAAATCGGCAGTGCGCTCAACGCGGTGAAAAACTTCGCCGGCAATCTCAGCAAAAAACGAAGGGAGAACTGGGGCAGACCGCAACGGGAAAGAAAGATTGCTACTCGTAGCGCAGGGCTTCGATGGGATTCAATCGCGCCGCTTTCACCGCGGGAAACAATCCGGCAATCAATCCCACCAACGCACTGGAAATCACCGCCACCATCACGGGCTCCGGCGTAATGACCGGGGAATTCTGCGTGGGCGCAATCATGGTTAGAAAATTAACCAGGCCAAACGATGCCACGACGCCGAATACCGCCCCGAGCAATGCAATCACCGCCGCCTCGACAATGATCTGCAAAAAAATGGTCGCCGGCGAAGCGCCGATGGCTTTGCAAATCCCGATCTCGCGAATGCGTTCATTGATGCTTGCCAGCATGATGTTCATGATGCCAATGCCGCCCACCAACAGACTGATGCCCGCGATGATGCCGCCACTCAAACGCGCATTGCGAATCTGTTGATTGATGGTTTCCACCTGGTTTTCCTGCGTGCGAAAACTAAAATCCTCGATCCCACGATGGGTCATCATGAGAACGTTGCGCGCCTGTTGTAATGCGGGTTCGAGCTGTTCGAGATCCGCCACCTTGATGTCAATGTCATCCAGACGCGGATCGGGAATAGGATTTGCCGCCGTACCGCCGGCCCGAAACTTCACCCACATGGTATTGAGCGGCATATAGACGGTGAGATTCTTGCGCACGAACGCCCAATTGCCCCGGCCCCAGCCACGCGCCCGGGCGGGACCGGATTGCTGGTTTTGCTCCCGTTGCCGCGCCAGTTCGCGCTCCTTTTTTTCCTGTTCGCTCTCGTAATGCTCGAACATGCCCACAATCGTAAACGGCTGGTCATTGATCAAAACCGTTTCCCCGAGGGGAATGACTTCATAACCGAGTTTGTCCGGTGAGCCGAACAATGCATCCCGAATGCCCGTGCCGATGACGCAAACGCTGTTGGCTTTCTCTTCGTCGAGGTCGGTGAAAAAGCGTCCGTGCGCCACGGTGTGCAGATTCATTTCGAGCACCGCCGGCCAGACTCCGACGCATTCCGAAGGTTCCACCCGCTTTTCGCCGCGCGATAGCAGGGCGTTGTTCAAACCTAATTCCGGGGACACCAACCGGATCAATGGCGCTCCAGCCCGCAGCGCGTACACATCCGCCAACGTCCGCCCCGGCGCTTCCGCCGCCAGATGCTCCTGCTCCGGCGGGACTTGTTCATCCCGCACCAACACTTTGTCCGCGCCGCCCATGGTGATCATGGTTTCCTTCATGCCGTTCTCCATGCCCTTCACGATGGCCGCCATACCCACGAGACTCGCCACGCCGAGGATGATGCCGAGCATCGTCAGGAGCGTGCGCAGCTTGTGCGCCCAGACATCCTTCAATCCCGAGATGAGTGCATTGAAAAACCGCATGCTAAATTATTCGTAACGCAACGCTCCGATTGGATGCAGTCGGGACGCCTTGATAGCAGGCAACAATCCCGCCAGAATTCCGACCGCCACGCTAAACGCGAAAGCCACCGCCAACGCCACCGCCGTGATGATCGGCTCATTCTCCGTCGGCGATACTTTGCCAATCACCTGCACCAGTCCCCACGAAGCCACCAGTCCCATCAACCCACCCAGAATGGCGACCACGACGCTCTCGATCAGAATCTGAATGAACACATCGCCGGTGGTCGCGCCCACGGCTTTGCGAATCCCGATCTCGCGAATGCGCCCGGAAATGCTGGCCAGCATGATGTTCATGATGCCAATCCCGCCCACCAACAAACTGATGCCGGCGATCGTCCCGCCGCTCAACCGCGCGTTACGGATGAACGTGTTGATATTCTCCGCCCACTCTTCCTGGGTGCGAAATTGAAAATCCTCAATCCCCTTGTGCGTGCTCATCATCACGTTGCGCACCTGTTGAATGGCCGGGTTCATTCGCTCCACGTCGAGTAATTGCATTTCAATACTCGTCAGCGTCGGCAAAACGTCCGCCGTGCCCGAAAGCAATTTCAACCGGGCCGTGTTCAACGGCACGTACACGGTGTCGTTCTTGAGCCGAAAAACGAAATTACCACCCCGTCCCCCGCGCCCCCGACTACGGGCCGGACCGGTGCGCGCTTCGCGTGGTTGTGCGGCCGCCAATTCCCGCTCGCGCCGTTCCTGCTCGCTTTCGTAATGCTTGAACATGCCGATGACCGTGAACGCCTGGCCATTGATATTGATCGTTTCGCCGATCGGAATAATCTCGTGCCCCATCTCCTCCGGCGAACCGAACAGTTCATCCCGGATGTTCGTGCCGATGACACAAACGCTCCGCGCCATTTCGTCGTCGAGCCGATTGAACATGCGCCCGTGCGCCAATTCGTGCTCATACATCTCGAGCACCACCGGCCACGCTCCGGCACAATTCCACGGTCGTGAATTCTTGCCCTGTGCCGAAAGCGTCGGGCGGGGAATGCGCATTTCTGGCGAGACGTTGGTGACCAAGGTGGCGTTGTAAGTCAACGCTTCCACGTCCGCCAACGTCAATCCCACCGCTTGATCCGCCAGATGCCGTTGTTCCACCGGCACCGCCTGCGGTTCGATGCGAAATTTCTGCAACCCGCCAATCGCCACCAACGCTTCCGTCGCCCCCACCTCCATGCCTTTGACCAAAGCCGACATCGCCACCAGACTCGACACGCCCAGAATAATCCCCAGCATCGTGAGCACGGACCGAAACTTGTGCGCCCAGATTTCTTTGAACCCGATCAAGATGGCGTTCGAGAAGTTCATTCCGCCTGTGAAACTTCGGAGGCTGATGACTCCGGACCACCTTTGGGAACCCGGTCCAGACCGGCCAGCGTCACATCAATTTTGTCCGCGATTTTTCCATCACGAATCTCAATCCGTCGCGGCGTGACGGCGGCGATTTCCGGATCGTGCGTCACCAGAATAATCGTCCGTCCTTGCGTGCTGAGCGTGCGAAACAGTTCCAGGATTTTTTCCCCGGTGTGCGAATCGAGATTGCCCGTGGGCTCGTCCGCAAAAATGATTTTCGGATTGTTCACCAGGGCGCGCGCAATGGCGACACGCTGTTGTTGCCCACCAGAAAGCTGCGAAGGCCGATGCTTGGCGCGATTCTCCAAACCGACTTGCTGCAACGCGGCCATGGCGCGCTCCCGGCGTTCCCGCCCGGGCGTGCCGCTGTAGAGCATCGGCAGCTCGACATTTTGCAACACGTTGAACTTCGGCAGCAGATTGAAGAATTGGAACACGAAGCCGATTTGGCGATTCCGGATTTGCGCCAGTTGCCGCGGCGATGCGTCGTGAATCATCGTACCATCGAGACAAATCGTGCCGCCCGTCGGCGAATCCAAGCAGCCGAGAATGTGCATCAATGTGGATTTGCCGCTGCCGGAAGGGCCAATGATGGAAATGAAATCGCCGGCCTCGATATCCAACGAAACCCCGTCCAGCGCGCGGATTTCCTCCCCGCCCAGGCGATAGATTTTCGTGACGTCGCGAAGTTCAACCAGAGCCATGATCGCGTTCCTTACCTGGGACGGCTGCCACCGCCGTTGGTTGCCACCGCTGCCATGCCCGGAGTTTTGGTGCGTTCTTCCGCCGGTTGTTCGAGGGCAACAACATCGCCCGCCGCCAAGCCGGTTTGCACTTCCGCGTAGAAATAATCCGAGACGCCGATCTGCACCGGCCGCCGCTCAAACGCGCTGCCATTTCTGACATAAACAAACCGCTCATAACGCTGGGTCTGCGGATTGAGTTCCGTGAACACCGCCGCCAGCGGCACGGCCAGCACGTTGTCCACGGACGCCACCGGAATGCGGATGTTCGCGGTCATGCCCGGACGAATCCGCTTGTCCACGTTTGCCAGCAGAATGCGCGTCGCAAATCCCTTGATGTTGTTCTTGATGGTAGCCTGGGGCGCGACGCGTTCGATTTCTCCCACCACTTGCAAGCCGGGCACCGCTTCTACGGACACATTCACATTCTCGCCAATCTTGAGATAAGCCACGTCCGCCTGGTTGATGTGCGCGTTGATGATCATGTCGTTCAGATTCGCGATGGTCAGCACCTCTGTGCCGCCGCTCACGCCCCCCGACCCGGAAACTGCCTGCCCCACCGAAACCGGCCGCGTCAACACGGTGCAATCGAACGGCGCCAGAATGCGCGTCTTGCGAATGCGATCCTTCACCAGATCCAATGCCTTTTCCGCCTGCAACAGGGTATTCTTCGCGAGATCGTATTCGGTTTTCGTCTGCTCGAAGAGTTCCTTGGAAATCAACTTTGACTCGAAGAGTTCGCGACTGCGCAGGTAGTTCCGCTCTGATTGTTCGAGTTGCAAACGAGCGCGGGCAATTTCGGTATCGCGCGATTCCTGCTCGATCTGCAAATCGCGGTCGTCCAGTTGAAACAACAAGTCGCCCGCTTTGACCGCGTCGCCCAAATCCACCGGCAACACGGAAATCCGTCCGTTGATTTCGGGCCGCACGGAGACCTGATCCGCCGGTCCAATCTCGCCGGCGGCATTGATGATGAATTTGATATCGCGCGCTTCAACCTTTGCCGTCGAGAGTTGAGCCACCCCATTCGTGGACGCGACAGCGGTACCGCGATTCTTATAGTAAAAAAACCCTGCTCCCGCCAAGGCGACCAGCACGATTACGATCAATACATTTTTCATTTTTTCCAAAACCCGTCCAGAACCCGCTGAGGAACTGCTTCAGCGCAAAAATCTGTTTAGCACAATTTGACACCGCCGACCAATGGACAAGCAGGCAACACCGTCTGATTAGACCCGGACGTTCTTCCGACGCTGAAAAATCGCCATTCCTTCAAAATTCCTTTGGGCCGAACCTTACCCGCAGCTCCCCGCAACCAGATTGCGTCCGCGTGTCCTCCAATTTCCGCCCCGCCCGAATGAAAAAAAGCGCGAAGTGAAATCACCTCGCGCCTTGCAAAACTAATCTTGTGACTTAGGTCAGCGAAATTTTATCGCCTTCTTTCAGCGTGATGATGGCCTTCTTCCAGTCCATCGCTTTGCCCGCTTGCGCGGTGCGCTGACGACGGGCTTTGCCCCGGACGTTCAGCGTGTTGACGCTCAGCACCTTTACCTTGAACAGTTCCTGCACGGCGGCACGAATCTGCGGCTTGGTCGCACGGCGGTCGGCCACGACGGTGTATTGATTGTATTTCTCGCCCTGGCGCGTGCCCTTTTCGGTCAGCCGGACGGTTTTGACGATGTCGAAAGAGTTCATGTTATTCCTTGTTCAAACGGGCTTCGACTTTTTCAAACGCGCCGCGCGTGAAGATCAACTTGCTCGGGCGCAACACATCGTAAGTGTTCAACGTCTCGCTGGTCGCGAGCGCGACCTTCTCGACGTTGCGAGCGGCGAGCGTGAGGTTCTTGTTTTCACCAGTGGAAACCACCAGCGCGGTGCCCTTGATGTCCAGCGCTTTGATCACGCCGACGAATTCCTTCGTCTTCGGCGAAGCGAGCTTGAGGTCATCAACGATCAGCACATCGCCGGCTTTCAATCGTTCGGTGAGCGCTTTGCGCAACGCGAGTTGCTTGGTGCGGGCGTTGACTTTTTTGGCGTAGCTGCGGGGCTTCGGACCGAAGACCACACCACCACCGACCCACAACGGCGATTGGAACGAGCCTGCGCGAGCGCGACCCGTGCCCTTCTGCCGCCACGGTTTCTTGTTCGTGCCGGCGACTTCGCCTGCGGTCTTGGTGCTCGCCGTGCCACTACGTTGGGCGGCGCGATAAGCGGTAACCGTATCGTGCACGGCTTGCGTGCCGCGACCGCCTTCGACCAACTCGAATTTCACTTCGTGTTCGCCGGCGGCTTTGCCTTGAGAATTTTTAACGGAGATTTTCATGTCAGTCCTTTAATTACTTCTTGGCAGCAGCGGCCTTTTTCTTGGCGGTGGGTGCGCCAGTCGGATTCGCTGGCTTCCAACCCTTCGGACGTTTCTTCGATTCGCGAATGACGCAATAATCGCCTTCCGCGCCGGGGAACGAGCCTTTGATCAACAGCAGATTGTCATCTTCGCGCACTTGGATCACCTGGAGGTTCTGCGCGGTGCGCGTGACCTGCCCCATGTGACCGGGCATCTTCATGCCGCGCATGACTGTGCCGGGGAACAACCGCTGACCGATCGCGCCGGAACGACGTTTCCAGCCTTTCGCGCCGTGGGTCTGGTCACCGCCGCGAAACGCGTGACGCTTCACGACGCCTTCAAAGCCACGACCTTTCGTCGTGCCGATGGCGTCCACGTAATCGCCGGGAGCGAACAGGTTCGCGCCGACGGTTTCACCGGGTTTCACTTCCTTGCTGAAGTTGCGAAATTCCTTGATGCGCTTTACGGCAACCCCGTTGTGCTTCTTGATATGGCCGAGCAACGGTTTGGCGAGGCGCTGTTCCTTCTGGTCATCGAAACCGAGCTGGACGGAATTGTATCCGTCCTTGCTCGCTTGCGTTTTGACCTGGAGCACGCGATTCGGCCCAACCAATACGACCGTGACCGCATGCAACACCCCGCTGGCGTCATAGACGCGCGTGTGTCCGAGTTTCTTTCCAATAAGTCCGAGAGGCATGGTGTGAAATCGTTGAAGTTAAATCTTGATGGTGATGTCCACGCCCGCGGGGAGATTGAGCTTCTTCAGCTCGTCCACCGTCTTGGCGGTCGGCTCGATGATGTCGATGAGCCGCTTGTGAGTGCGTTGCTCGAAAGTTTCCTGCGACTTTTTGTCGGAGTGCGGTGAGCGCAGCACGGTGAAACGTTCCACGCGCGTGGGGAGAGGAATCGGACCGGCGACGCGCGCCCCGGTGCGTTTCACGGTATCAGCGATTTCGCGCGCTGACTGGTCAATGACTCGATAGTCAAAGGCCTTGAGCCGAATACGAATGCGTTGTCCTGCCATACAAAGAACAATTGTCTGTTAATGGTCTAACTGTTTTACCCTTTCCCTACGGAAACGGGGCGCAGAGAGTAACAGACAACTTCTCAAGGGCAACAAGTTTTTTTGCCAAAACCATTGCTCGCAATGGCCAGCCCTGAATTCACTGCAAATTGCTGCGCGTCAGCCTTACTTCCACGGCAATCGAAACCTGCACCTAGGGTAAAACTCCATGCGTTCAATAACCACCGCCGCTCACCGCTGTTGTAACGCCCCGCGGACCAGTCGGCATTGTCCATAGCTATATTTGCCGCCAAACGCTTCCACGACTGCACCCAGACTGCCGAAACCGCATTTTTCAAACGCCGCTGCAATCTCCCGTTGCGCGGCCGGACTCACGATTGCATTCACCTCAATCGCTTCGCCCGCTTGCATGGCCGTTTCGAGGTGCCCGTAAATCGTTCCCTCCACGACGCCGCGCAGATGCGCAATTTCCGCTACTGTCTTGCCCTGGCGGAAATGAAACAGCGTCTCGCGCACCGTGTCGGTCAGCTTGGAACGACGCGGCACCAACGCCGCTGGTGCTTCAAACGAGTCTTCGGCGAAAATCTGCTTCGCGTTTGTTTGCAAATGTCGCGCGATCGCGTCGCGGAATGTTTTGCCAAATTCGCGCAGTTTCTTTTCCCCTACCCCACTAATGCGTGCGAATTCTACGTCGCTTTGCGGATAAAGCCGCGCCATTTGCCGCAACGCCACATCGGAGAAAATAATATACGGCGGCATGCCGCGTTCGTCGGCAAGTTGTTTTCGCAACGTCCGGAGTTTCTCAAACAGCGCTTCGTCGCAGGCGATTTCACCGGCACGATATTTCTCCTTCAACTCGGGCGCCGCCACGGGTTTCGTGAGCGTAATCTTGCGCCGCGCCTTGAGCGCAGCGAATCCTTCATCAGTCAATGCGACCACGCTGAACTTCGCGGCGTCTTGAACCAATAGCCCGAGTCGGATCAATTCCCGGCCAATCGCACCCCACTCCGAGCGGGTGTGTTCGCGCCCGATGTTGTAGGTGGAAAGATTCTGATGACCGAACTTGCGGACTTTCTCCGTATCCGCACCCGTCAGCACTTCGACCACGTGATTTAATCCCACCCCAAAACCGCTCTTCTCGCGAATGCGATACACACACGAGAGAAATTTCTGCGCCGCCACCGTGCCGTCCCAAGTCGCCCGCGGCGAAAGGCAGTTGTCGCATCCGCCGCAGTTGGGAGCGCCGATCTCTTGATCGGCTCGCTGTGACGGAGTGGAACTGGCCGATCTGGAGATCGGCGCTCCGTACGTTTCGCCAAAATACCCCAGCAAAAACTCCCGCCGACACGTTGCGACTTCGGCGTAATGAATCATCTGCTCCAATTGCGCGCGGGCCACCTCGCGTTCCTGGGGATTTGGCTTTTCGTCAATGAACCGCATCTGTTTCACGCGGTCGCCCGGACTGAACAACAACAAACATTCACTCGGCAACCCATCGCGGCCCGCGCGCCCCGTCTCTTGATAGTAACCCTCGATGTTCTTCGGCAGATCGTAGTGAATGACAAACCGCACATTCGGCTTGTTGATGCCCATGCCAAACGCAATCGTCGCGCACACCACGCGCACCTCATCACGCAGAAAAGCCTCCTGATTTTTGGTGCGTTCCTCCGCCGTCAACCCCGCGTGATATGGCAACGCTTTCACCCCGTCCGCACTCAATTTTCGCGCGAGGTCTTCCGTCGTTTTGCGCGCCTGACAATAAATAATTCCCGCTTCGCGCGACCGCGACTGGGTGAAGTTTAACAATTGTTCATACGAACCGGACTTCGCCGAAACGCGGTAAGTCAGATTGGGGCGATTGAAACTCGCCACGTAACAACGCGGTTCGTGCAAGTGGAGTTGCTTGACGATGTCCGCGCGGACGCGCTCGGTCGCAGTCGCCGTCAAGGCCATGAACGGCACGCCGGGAAACTTTTCGCGCAGCGACGAAATCTGCCGGTACTCCGGGCGGAAATCATGGCCCCACTCGCTGATGCAATGCGCTTCATCAATGGCGAACGCCGAAACCTGCCACCGCTTCAAGTCTTCGAGAAAGCCGGACAACAGCAATCGCTCCGGCGCGACGTAAAGCAGTTTGAATTCGCCGTTGTGCAGGCCGCGCAAGCGTGGTTTGGATTCGCCCGCCGCAAGCGATGAATTCAGAAACGTTGCGGCGACGCCCGCCGCCTGCAACGCGTCCACCTGATCTTTCATCAAGGCGATCAACGGCGAGATCACCACGGTCAACCCGGGCCGCAGCAGCGCTGGCAGTTGAAAGCAAAGCGACTTGCCGCCGCCCGTCGGCAGCACCGCGAAGACATCCTTGCCAGCGAGCGCATCACGAATGATTTCCTCCTGCAATGGCCGAAAGGAACTGAAGCCGAAGTATTGCTTCAGCAGTGCCGGAATTCGGTCCGCAGTGGTGGCCACGCGATCAAGTGTGCCAAAACCCTCGCCGGTGAAAAGCCGCGATCATTTACCGGCAAACGAGGCTACGGTACGCGCAACCGGAAGAATTGATTCGTGCCAGCAATGATCGGAATGGCCACGGCTTGAGTCGTGCCGTTGCCGGGCCGATTCGTCGCCACGGCCCACGAAGCGGGCGCGACCGCGCCAGTCGCTTCGACCGCGTAATTCGGTCCAGCCCCGCCATTGACTCCGGTTGCTGTGCGAAAACTCATAACGAAATTGGTATCAGTCCGGTTCGCCGCGAGGAATTTCATCGGTACGATGACGTTGGATTGGAAGAAGAAGTTTCGCGGCGAATTGGTCGGAGCGACGACAAAACTCCCGCCCGAACGCACGATGCCCGAATCGCCATCCCCCGGCAGGTTGCTGTAAACGGCCGCGACATTGTTGATCGGAAAACCCGCCGGCAAAAACAAGACGCCGCCGTTGCCGGGCGCGTTGGGCCGCGGAATGAACCCGGGCGGAATCACGTAATCCGGTGACACGCCGCCCGGCACGGACGCGAGATTTGCCGTGCCGATGATGCAAGTACGATTAAACGTGTCGGCGGGCAGGTTCGAGTTGCAGACAAAAATGTTGGTCACCGTGGAGTTGGTCGCCTGGATGATCACCACATTGTTCATGAATTGTTGCCCGCTGCCCAGCGCGCGCAGTTCGATGAATTGCACGCTACCATCGGCGTTCGAATAAATTTCGTTGATGTCCCACAAGTGATACGCGCCGCGACTGATCAACGTGGTCAGTCCCAGCGCAACGATTGGAAGCAGGCGGCGAATGGCAGCATTCATGATTTGGAATTCTTGAGTTGAGCCCGATGACGTCCGTTCAAAGGTGAGAAGCACTAACGCGCGGTTGGTTCCCGCTTTTTTATTGGGGCGTCGTGAAAAATCTGTCGTTCACCCCGCAGCTATGTCAAACACCCCGGTCAATACTTGCCCCGCTACCAGCACTTGCACCCAAACGCGATACTGGCCCGGCTGAGGAAATTCGTACGGAAATTCAACTCGATGTGAAACTGAAGCGGGACTGGCCATCACGCTACCATCGCCATCCCGCGAACGAAACAATTCATACGCAGCCATGGAAAAACTTCCGGCGGGATGCAAATGCGCGAATACCGCGCCATCCGTGCGTCGCACCACGGCGTGCCCAGACATGCCCATATACAATTGCAACGGCGCTTCGCGTCCCTCCGGGTCGAAAGCCGCGAACCGCAGCAACGTCGCTCGGCCCGCGGCTACTTCCGCGGCATTCTCAAACACCATCGTGTAACCTCCCATCAACGGACTCACCATAACGCCACCGAGCCTCGACGGTGAAAGGGTTTCTGCCGTTCCCCGTTTCAACCCGGCGCCAAAGTGCCATGAATCGTCACGATCGCGCGCAATGACGCTGTTCGTCACTGGAATTATTTGGGGGAAACCACAAATGATGTCGGACGCCTCATCACTCCGTGGGGGACGAGGCCACAAAGCCCCGCGCGGCGACGGTAAATCCACTTCCGCGACGAGCGTCTGACTCAAACCACTTTCAAAAGTCACATCGCCATAAAGCGAATAACGCCCCGCCGGGAATGCCGGCAATTCCAAGCCAAATCCTCCCGCGCTGGTTCGCACCGGATGCAAATGGGCGAACACATCCCACTCGGGTTCGCGCACCAGAAACAGATGCATCAATTTGCCGTGGTCCGGCACCAACGCGGCCCATGACGAAAGCCCTGCTGAGGCTTCCGATTGTCGCAATTCCAAAATTAGTCGTGCCGGTTCGGAACGCACGAACGCGGCGACCGGTTCTGGTTTTTGCAGCCCTTGCGTGCGGTACCGCCAGTCCATAGTGCGCCAGCGGGCGGCCCCCGCCACGACTCCCGAGGCGACGAGCACCAAAACGATTACCGCTGCCCATCGGCCTCGCCGGCCATCTCGCGCCGCGGGAATTCGTCCGACTTCCAATCGCCCTTCCCGTGCGATCGCCTGCGAAATAATCCCAACGCCAGCGAACAGCAATGATCCCAGCAACAGCAGTCCGACCCGCAATTGGGCGGTCATTTCCGGCGCGCGCCAACTCTGCACTTGAACCGGCACCGCCACCTGCCCTGCGCCGCGCGTTCCCGCAACGTTGATTTCCATCGTGTAAGAACCGGGACGCAGCAGCCACACCTCCGCACTCCAGAAGTTTGATTCTCCCCTGACTGGCTGCGCGATTACTGGTTGCGGAGCGTTATCCTGCCCTGCCACCGGTAACACGGGGCGAACCGCAATGGTTTGAATGTCGGCGGCAACGATTCGCACGCTGACCTGGGCGGCCCCCGGCAAAGTCGCCGGGGGACGAATCACCACGAACGCTCGATGCGCGCCCACCGGGCCGTCGAAGAAAACATTCGGACTGCCAACGTGCGCGTGGATTGGCGCAACGCCCAGCAACACGAGCAACCCAATGACAAAGCGCAGTTTCATCGTCGCAAGTCTTGGAACCATTCTCCGGCGCGCCGACCAATCGCAGCCGCCCCGGTCGAAAATGCCATTGCCAGCAACAAAGTGAGCAACGTCAGGGGATTGGTGTTTGCATCCCAGAACCTCACGCGCGCGGCATCGATTTTAAGAAAGAACGGCCAAAGTTGTCCGCCACCGGCAAAAAACCAGTTATCCGCCGCGGCCGACAATAGGAACTTGGAGAAAAACCATTGCGTCGGAATGAACGCCGCGACAAAGCCCACGCCACAAAGCGCGCTCAGCACAATGTCCCGTGTGATCGCGGTGCCGGACATTCGTTGCGCGCAAATCAAGTCCAACACTATTGCAGGAATGATCAACAGCAGCGGAAAAGGCGGTGGCAACATGTGCTCGGTAGGATTGTGAATCGGCGCCATGAGCGGTCGCGCCGGAAACAGAGGCAGAAGCCAAACCATCGCGCCCCAGAGCAACATGTAGGTCAATGCGATGCCGGTTGCGCCCCAGCGCCACGACGTGCCGCGCGCCGCGAACAACAGCAGCGCCGGATAAACCGCGCAGGAGATCAAATGAAACGGGGCGCCGTGTTGCCAGTTCGGGTAATTGCGTGCGGATAAAACCACGGCTGCCATCATCACCAACAGTCCACCCTGCCAACACAACAGCAACGGGGCGACTTTGCTGCTTAGCACATTGGCATTTCGCGCGGTCGCCAGCACCATCAAGCCACCGAGCAACAAGGCAAAGAAGCCGACCGTTTTCAGCAATTGCGGTGGCGTCCAAATCCCCGCGCCGAGGCCGTATGCTTTTTGCCACCACGCGTCCAGGATATATGCCGCCAGCATCACGCCCCCGCCCCAGAGCAACACCCACGCTCCCGCTAAACCGCGCAGTCGAAAAATTGACACGCCGATCTTTGCGCTGCCGCGCCGAGCCGCCCACGTGGCGTCAAAAACCAACCGCGCTCCCAACAACGCACTGAGCCAAACGCCCAAATGCGTCGCCACATGCGGGGGTGACCAGAAACGATCGACACCAATGGTGGATTCCCAGGAAAAATCCCACACCAGACTCACGGGAATGAGCGTGCTTCCCGCCAGCAGCCAAAGGTAGATCAACCAACTGGTCACGGCTCCCGCCGCCACGGGCCGCGCTGTTTCGCCACGCTTCGCGACTGGGCCGCGTGCGACGGCACTCGCCGGCTTGACCAAATCGGGACGAGACTTCGCTAACGGTTCGGGATTCGTGACTAACGCCATCTCAAGTAAGAGCGGCAACCGGGCCCGGTTGTTCCCGATGAGTTATGAATCAGGCAAGTCGGCGGAGAAAAAGATTGCCCGAAGGCACACAACAATTCACAGTTCCCGGCGCTTGGCGGAGAGATGGCTGAGTGGTTTAAGGCGCACGCCTGGAAAGCGTGAGTAGCTAAACACTACCGGGGGTTCGAATCCCCCTCTCTCCGCCACTTTCT
>CAZKMR010000008.1:0-79132 GCA_964553795.1 uncultured Bifidobacterium sp.
TCACGAGACCCGCTCCGCTGTGTTCCGAGGTGAGGCGTGCGCCGAAAAAACTTATGCCATTCCGAGATATGACAGCTAACCAGGGCGCTGCAGCGAACCGCCGACAAGCTCTGCGTTTGACGATGATGGAGAACTTGGACATTTATTTTGCGAGCCACGCTCACGGCCCGGCGGTCGCTGAGCTTGGTCGTTAGACGGCAAGGCTGCCACACATGCGAAACCTCACACTCATAATCGCGCTTTGCTTGGCAGCCGTTGGCTGCCAACCCAAGAGCACCACTACCATGAAGAAGCCTGTCACCGAAGAAGCACTCCAAGAGTTGCGAGGTTACATTCAGCGTGATGTTGCCGCTGGCTTTCGGCCAGAGGGCGAGATCGCCACGAGCGCGGTCGAGATTCTTGCCGACGACTATGATTCAGATGCCCTGACACCGCACGCTGTCAGGATGACGAGAGAGTTGATTGCCGCACACAAGCAGGAGCAGGCTGCTTGGCCTCAGACTACAGACTGCGACCGGCTTGACTCAGCATTTGCGGCGTTGGAGCGCGCAGGCGTCGTCTCTCGTCAGGATTTCAGTTGCTGTGGCACTTGCGGAGCGGGCGAGATTCAGGACGAGATGGATAAGGTTACCAAGAGCGGCACGCGAGTCCGTGGCTATGCGTTCTACCACATGCAGGATACGGAGTCGGCTGTTGAAGGAGGTGGCCTGTATCTGAACTACGGAGCGGTTCAGGATGGTGAGGCGGCTGCCGTTGGGATTGGAAAGGAGATAGCGGCATCTTTGAAGCAGCAAGGATTGCAGGTGGATTGGGACGAGACTTGGGCGAAGCGCATCGGTGTGAGATTGGATTGGAAGCGGAGGCGGTAGATTTCGCCAGTGGGCGATGGTCCGAGCAACTCGAAGCGCATCTCACCAGTGACTTGCACGGCGGCTGCGGAACCACGCCAACACAACGGGCTTTAAGGGAGCACCAGCGCCACGCCGGTTTACTTGCCGTCCGTCCACCATTAGTCAGAAAGCGCGTGAGCTGTGCCGGCGTTCGCATTGGCAGGCACGCCCAAACCTCCCGTAAGCCATCGCAATATTTGACGTAATTTCGCCAACTCCCAGACTTGCGCCATTAGCCCTCCCGATTACCCTGTCAACCATGACTGCAACACCTGTTGACGCGACCCATCACCAGCGCATTGCCGCGCTGGGCGAACGCGTGCTCGCCGGCGGCCACCTCACGCGCGACGAAGCTCTGTTCCTCATCCATCTGGAAGCGACGGCGGAGATTCTTGATTTGTTGTCCTGGTCCAATCGCATTCGCGAAAAATTCAAAGGCAACAAGATTCATCTTTGCTCCATTGTCAACGCCAAGGCCGGCGCGTGCTCGGAGAATTGCAGTTTCTGCGCGCAGTCGGCGCATTATCAAACCGGCTCACCCAAGTACGGTTTCGTTGATCCCGAACCCGTGCAAGCGGCCGCCGACGAGGCCAAGCAAAACGGCATCACGGCCGTCGGCCTGGTGGCGGCGTGGAAGGGATTAACCGAGGGACCATTGCTGGACGAAATTTGCGATCGCGTCCGCGAACTCAAAGCGACCGGCAAAACGCGGCCCGATGTTTCGCTGGGCATTATCAAGAGCCAGCGCATCGCCGATCGGCTCAAAGAAGCCGGCGTCGAGTGTTACGGTCACAATCTGGAAAGTTCGCGGCGGTTTTTCCCGCAGACCTGTTCCACGCACACGTTCGAGGATCGGCTCGAAACCATCGGTTACCTGAAAAAGGCCGGCATCAAGATTTGTTCCGGCGGCATCATCGGCATGGGCGAAACGCGCGAAGACCGCTGCGATCTGGCGTTCGAACTCAAAGCCATCGGCGCGAACGTGGTTCCGATCAACATTCTGAATCCCATTCCCGGCACGCCGTTTGAAAACAATCCCCGCCTGCCCGTGATGGAAATCCTCAAGACCATCGCCTGCTTCCGGTTCATCCTGCCACGCCAGGAAATCATGATCGCCGGCGGGCGCACGATGAATCTGCGCGACGCGCAAAGCATGATCTTCATGGCCGGGGCCAGCGCGCTGATGGTCGGCAATTACCTCACCACATTGAATCAACCCGTGGAAAAGGATTTGCAGATGCTCAAGGATCTCGGCCTCGATCCAGATTGGGACAGTCACGGCTTCAGCGATCAAGTCGAGAGCGGCTGCGGATGCAGTGAGGAAAGCTGCGCCAGCGAAGCGGTCACCGCGCGGTAAAAGCGCCCATGAGTCAGGCGCTCCAATTTCGATTGCTGCGCCTGACGTTATGCTTCTGCGCATTCGTCTGGGGTGTTTCCAGCTTCGGGGTTTTCGCGTCGTGGGACTCCGTCGCCACGGCGTTGCAAGGCATGGGCGCCAAACCGATCGCTTACGATCCCATGCTGGATTATTGGCTGCGAATGGCTTCCGGCGCGTTCGCATTGGTCGGCACGGGTTATCTTTTGCTGGCCATTTTTCCACGCAAATATGCGGCCATGCTGCCATGGTTTGGCTGGGTGATGATTCTGGAGGGAATCATCCTCTTGGTTCACGGATTGCGATTGGGATTGGGGCCGTTTCCATTTTACGGAGACGTTTCCGCGTCTCTGCTTGGCGGCAGTGGGATTTTGATCTTGCGCCGATCCGTGCTAGAGAAGTGACGGCACGATGCAACGGCTGGGCAAAAATCTGGGCGGTTATTTTGGCGAACGGCTCGACATCCACGAGGTGCTCGGCACGATTCAACGCGCCGCTCTCGATCACGGCTGGCGCGCAGAAACATTTCATCGCGCTAAGACCTTTCAGTGGATTGCGCTGCATCGCATCCCGCGATTGACCGCTTCGCAGCAACCCGCCAAGCGAGTCTATATTTCCACTGGCATTCACGGGGACGAACCTGCCGGGCCGTTGGCGGTGCGGCAATTGATGTTGGAGCAGCAATGGCCCGAAGGAATTGAGATCACTCTGGTGCCTTGCTTGAACCCGGAAGGCTTTACGGCCAATCGTCGCGAAAATGCCGCCGGCGTGGATTTGAATCGGGATTATCGCCAGACGCACTCTGCCGAAGTCGCGGCCCACATCCGCTGGTTGGAACAACAACCCGCCTTCGATATGTGTCTGTGTTTACATGAAGATTGGGAGTCGCATGGCTTTTATGTTTACGAATTGAATCCCGAATCGCGCCCGTCCCTGGCGGAAGCCATGGTCGCGGGCGTGGCCAAAGTCTGTCCGATTGACCAGTCGGAAACCATTGACGGTCGTCCGGCGCGGGACGGAATCATCCGTCCGGACCTTGATCCCCAGACCCGGCCGTTGTGGCCCGAAGCGTTCTGGCTGCTTCAACACAAGACACGGTTGTCCTACACCTTGGAGGCACCGTCGGATTTTCCGTTGGCGGTCCGCGTCGCGGCCCTGGCAACGGGCGTAAAAAGTGCGTTGGCTTGCCCGTTGCTGAATTCCGCCTGAAATTGTGAATCCCCAATGAACTGCCGAATCCTTTCGCTGGTGTTGCTGCTGGTTGGCGGCAGCGTTGCCACTGGCGCCGATACAAAACTGGCGACGCTCCAGGTCGGCAGCGTCCTTTACAGCAACGTCACCGTCACCACGGTGACTGCGACCGACATTTTCTTCACGCACGCCCAAGGGATGGGCAATGCCAAGCTGAAACTGCTGGACCCGACGTTACAAAAACAATTCCACTTCGACGCCGCCAAAGCGGCCGACACGGAGAAAGCGCAAGCGGAAGCCACGGCCATTTACCTGCGTCAAGCCGCCACCAATCGTCCTGTCGCCCGCGAGAGCCGCGCCGGGCGCGAAGAGTTGGCGGCCCCGACTCGCGACGAGAAAGGCGAACTCGTGGCCGCTCAGCTTTACGCCAAGTCATTTCGCGGCCAGCGCCCGCCCCAGATTATCGTTGAACAATGGCTCTCGCCGCCGCCGGAAGTCACCAACAAATTCGTGTTGGTGGAATTGTGGACGACCTGGGCCGCGCCGGCGCGCGAGGCCATTCCGCACTTGAACGAGTTGCAAGCGCGATTCAAGGATCGACTGGTGGTCATCGGACTCAGCAATGAACCGGTGGAAGACATGAACAAGATGACCAGCCCCAAAGTTCACTACTACGTTGGCACTGACCCACAATCCCGCACGTTTCAGGCCTTCGCGTTGCAGGCAGTCCCGCATGCCGTGTTGATTGATCCCTCGGGGGTCGTCCGCTACGAAGGGCACTCGAAGCAATTGAACGCGACAGACCTGGAGCAGCTCATCACTCGATATTCGCCGTAGCGCGAATTGGTTTACTTCAACGCGGCTTCGCGGCGGCGCATCCATTCGCTCCCCAGGTCGGTGAGGGTCTTGGCCTTCAGCACGCGTTCGGCCATTGGAAACACAATGCGTTCCTCCTTATCGAAGTGTTTGCGCGACGCCGCAATGGCGACCAGCAATAATTTGCGCGCGACGGCCACCCGCCGCGATTGTTGCACGCGGGCGAAAATGTCATCAATCAGGTCGTGCTCGTGATGAAACGTCTCCCGCTGGCCGATTTGTTCGAAACAATGTTCCAGCGGTTCGATGAACAACTCATCCTCGGTTTTCGAATGTGGCGCCATGATCTTGTCGGCCAACGTCGCCAGGGATTTTATTTCCGCCAACGTCCGAACGCGCGGCACGGTCGCCTCGATGTAATCGAACAAATGATGAAACACAGTGTGTTCGGCGCGCAAAATGTCAGTGATTCTCATGGCTCGGGAACAGCAAATTGTCTGCCCTGCAATAACCCGACGCGGGCCATTGTGCCAATCCCTTTTTTCCGTCCCGCTTAAAAACTTTGGTTGCACTGGGAATTGCGCCCCCTAAGCTGCGCTTGCGTCTGTGGCATGAGAAAGTATTGGCACGTCATCGGCATCGGAGTGCAGAACCATCTGACCTACCGGTTCAACTTTCTGGCGCGCACATTGTTTGGGTTCATTCCCCTGGCCGCCATCTTGTTGCTTTGGCGCAATATCTACGCTGGCAAGGGCGCGGGCGCGGAGGTGGCCACGTTCACGTTGGTCGAAATGACGACTTATTATCTCGTCGTGACCATGGTGGACGCGCTAACCGCGGTGAATGAAGACGACTGGCAAATCGCCGCCGATATCAAGGACGGCAACATCAGCCAGTTCCTGCTCAAACCCGTGGATTACCTGTGGTTTCGTTTTTGCATCTATCTCGCCGGACGCGCGACCTATCTCACGGTGGCGTTTATCCCCATCGCACTGGTCGTGTTGTGGCTACGGGATTATTTCCTGTTCCCGCCGGATTGGGGAACATTCGGACTATTTTTGTTATCCATTGCGATGACGGCGATGCTGCAATTTTTTCTCTCTTACACCATGGCGATGCTGGCCTTCTGGTTGATGGAGATTTCAACGTTCGTCTTCATTCTCTACGCATTTGAGTACATCGCCAGCGGCCACATGTTCCCGCTCGACATCTTGCCGGATTTCGTGCGGCAAATCCTGATGAATTTCACACCGTTCCCCTATCAACTCTATCTGCCGGTGGGAATTTATCTCGGCAAGATTACAGGTTCGGATTTAGTGCGCGGCCTCATCATGCAAGCCGGCTGGGTCATTATCGCGTATCTGCTCGCGCGTTTCGCCTGGTATCGCGGCATCAAGAAATACGCCGCCGCCGGAGGTTGACACCATGACTTCCCCTGCTCCAACTCCGCCGCTCCGACCGCCGCGCGATCCCGCCGTGCCGTCGCGCGCGCGGCGTTACGCAACGATTTACGTCGCACTGCTGAAGAATTCCGTGACGCGCGAAATGATGTTCAAGGGGAACTTCCTGCTGTGGATCGTGGTGGAACTGGCGTGGTTCGCCCTGCAATTGGGATTCATTTCCGTGTTGTATTTGCACACGGACGCGATTGGCACGTGGACGAAATGGCAAGTCGTCCTGCTCGTGGGCACGAGCCATTTTATTCAGCAAATCTTCCAAACGTTCTTCCTGGTCAATTGTGTCAACTTGTCCGAGCTGGTGCGCAGCGGCAAACTGGACTTCCTGCTGATGCTGCCGATGAATACGCGCTTTCTGCTTTCGTTCCGGCAATTGGACCTGGGCGGCCTCATCAACGCCGCGTCGGCGCTGGCCGTCATGATTTATGCCGCCACAAAACTCGACCTCACGCCAACCATCCCGAGGCTGCTCGGATTTGGCGCGTTTTGCGTGCTGGGCATTTGCATTCACTATTGCCTCATGTTCTCGTTGGCCACGGTGAGTTTCTGGTCCGTGCGGGCGCAAGGCATCGTGTACGGTTATTACAATCTCTTTAACGTCGCCCGCATGCCGGACGACGCGTTTCCCAAAGGCGGAATCTTTCGTTCGGTGTTTACGTTTGTGCTGCCGGTGTTGTTGATTTCCAACGTCCCGGTGCGCCTGCTCACGGAACGGCTCACCAGCGCTTCGAGCTTTTTATTGGTGGCGTTGGCGGTCATTTGCGCGTTGGCGTCTGAATGGATTTGGCGTGTGTCCGTGCGCCATTACACCAGCGCCAGCTCTTGAAGTTCCCGTGCAAATTTGCCGCGGGATTATCACCTTTACACAAGCGGACCGAATCCGGAAAGTAACTGCGTGTTAGTTTCGACCGAGATCAAGCCGAACCGGACCGAGGTTCACCGCCCGACCGCCCAGACCGCCGCCTGGCCGGAATTTGCCGCTGCCCTCAAGCGGTCGCAGGATTATTTGCTGGAGGTTCAAAACCCGGAAGGCTTCTGGGTGGGCGAATTGATGGTGGATTCCACGCTCGTCTCCGACACCGTCGCCTACCATCACTGGAACGGGAAAATTGACCCGGCCTGGCAACGCAAAGCCGTTAACCACATCCTGAGCCAGCAATTGCCCGACGGCGGCTGGAATATTTACTACGGCGGCCCGGCGGAGGTGAACGCCACCATCAAAGCGTATCTCGCCCTAAAACTGGCCGGCGTGCCCGTCACGGACCCACGCATGTTGAAGGCGCGCGAAGTCGCCAATAGCCTCGGCGGCGTGCCGCGCATGAATACGTTCTCGAAGCTGTATCTGGCGCTGCTCGGTTTGTTTCCGTGGAAATATGTGCCGACGATTCCTTGCGAAGTGCTGCTCATCGGCAAATGGTTTCACGTCAACTTCTGGGAAATGAGCAATTGGTCGCGCGCGATGCTCGTCCCGCTCGCCATCATCAATCATTTTAAACCCACGCGCCGCCCGAAAAACAATGTCACGCTCGACGAGCTTTATCCGCAAGGCTTCCACGAACGCGACCTCGCGCTGCCGCCGGACCCCGATCGCATTTCCTTGCGCAACTTTTTCCTTTGGCTCGACCGCTTGCACAAGTTCGCCGAAGTCTTCGCCGAACACGGCATTCATCCGTTCCGCAAACTGGCGTTGAAAAAATGCGAGAAGTGGATGCTGGAACGCTTCGAGGGCAGCGACGGCCTGGCGGCGATTTTTCCGGCGATGCTCAATTCACTCATCGCGCTCAAAGCGCTGGGTTACGCTGACGATCATCCCGAAGTGCTGCGCGCCGAACGCGAACTGAAACGCCTGGAACACGAAACGGAAAACAGCGTTCGCATCGAGCCGTGTTTCTCACCGGTCTGGGACACCGCTATCGTTTCGATTTGTTTGAGTGAATCCGGCGTTCCCCCCAATCACCCGCAAATGAAGCGGGCGGCGGATTGGTTGATGGACAAGGAAATTCGCCGGCGCGGCGATTGGATTCACAAGAATCCCGCCAAAGTTGAACCGAGCGGTTGGGTCTTCGAGTATCGCAATGAATGGAATCCCGACGTGGACGACACCGCGATGGTGCTGCTCGCGTTGCGGAACATTCCCACGGACAACCCCAAGCGGCGGGATGAATGTTTCGCGCGCGGCTTGAAGTGGATGATGACATTTCAGTGCAAGGACGGCGGCTGGGCGGCGTTCGACAAGGACTGCACGAAGAATATTCTGGAGAAAGTGCCCTTTGCCGATCACAACGCCATGCTCGACCCGGAGTGTGCGGACATTACCGCGCGCATTCTGGAACTGCTCGGGTATGAAGGCTGGGACGCGCGGCATCCGCAAGTGGTCGCTGCGCTGGATTACATCCGGGCGCAACAAGAAGCGGACGGCTCGTGGTACGGGCGCTGGGGGGTGAACTATATTTACGGCACGTGGCAGGTGCTGCGCGGGGTGCGGGCTTTGAATTTAGACATGAGTCAACCGTGGTTGCAACGCGCCCGCCGCTGGCTCGAAAGCGTGCAACGCGCCGACGGCGGCTGGGGCGAACGTTGCAACACCTACGACGATCCCGTATTCAAAGGCCAAGGCCCCAGCACTGCGTCGCAAACCGCGTGGGCCGTCATGGGCTTGTGCGCGTTTGACGATCCGCATTCGCCCAGTTTGCGCCGCGGCATCGAGTATTTGATTCGCACCCAGAACGCCGATGGTTCGTGGACCGAACACGAAACGACGGGCACGGGTTTTCCCAAGGTTTTCTACCTGAAGTACGACATGTATCGCAATGCGTGGCCGCTGCTCGCGCTGGCCACCTACCGCAAGCTGGTGGAACGCGAAACGTCCCCGACCACCACCGCATTGAATGGCCACGCCGTGAACGGTCACGAGTCTGCGGCGGCTGTGCTATTGTCGTCTTGATTGAAACGCAAACTGCTCATTGCCGCTCTCGCCCTTTTGGCCATTGCCGGGGCTGTCTTGCTGTGGCAGTTCCAAAGCGGTCAACGCGCAAGTTACCAGGGCAAATCCGTTCGCGATTGGGCGGCGGAACTCTACGCCACGCACGAAGCACGCGGCACGAATGACGCCGCCGTCGCGTTTCGCGAAATGGGTGACGCCGCCATTCCGGCCCTGCGCTCATTGATCGCGTTGCGCCCGCCGTTCTACGAAAAAACGTTCCTCAATCATGCGCGGCGGATTCCGGCCCGACTGCGCTCATACTTGTTTCAAAAACTCAGGCCGGGGCGCACCGTCGAATACCGCGTTGGCGCCATTCGGGCCGTCGGCCTGCTCCGCGAGGACGCCGCCGCCGCGCTCCCTGAAATGCTCGCCGCGCTGGCCGACTCGGATTCGCGCGTGCGTTGGACAGCGGCGCAGACAATCGCCTTGCTTGGCCCCGAAGCGATTGCGGCGTTGATTCCATTGACCCAGCATCCGGACGTGGGAATTCGGCACGCCGCCGTTTACGCGTTGGGTGAAGCACGCACGAATGCCTTGCCCGCGACGCTGCCGCTCATTCAAGCCGCGACGGATACAAACGATAGTGTGCGGGCTTCGGCGTATTATTCCCTCGCTCGCATTGGCCGCCCGGCATTGCCGGAAGCCATCGCACTGGCGGTCACCAATTCCGATCCAGTGCTGCGCGGGGCGGCGTTTCGCTCCATTATCGTCTTATCGCCGGGCGGCTATTACAAATCTCATCTCACCATCTCAACCAACAGCCCGGAAACGCGACGACTCGCCATCTTGTCCCTGAGCCGCTCGCGCCTCACCAATGATTATGCGATGAATCTCTTCACAAACGGATTGGCGGATGAAGCCCCCGAAGTTCGCGAAGCTGCCGAGCTGGCACTGCGCCGCATCCGCACCGGAAAAATCCGTTAACCTTAACCCGGCCTCTTTCCCCAACAATTCGAGGAACAGGACAAAAAATTTGAACCTGAATCGAATCGAATTGTCATTCACTAAGTCAAACAAGCTAATGCAAGTTCGACTCTGATTGGTTGTCGCTGGTCCGACGCCGACAGATTGAACTCCGATAAACTGAAATCAAAACAACTCCGATCAAGCCAAGTTATGAAAAAAGCATTACTCACAATCGCAACGGCGGTTTTCGCCTTCTCAGTCGTGGCAGCGGATTTTCCCGATGTCAGCGTCAAAGAAGTCAAAGCCCTCACCGAAACCAAGCAAGCCGTCATCATCGACGTAAACGGCACCGAATCCTTTAATGAAGGCCGCGTGCCCGGCGCGTTGAACTACGAAGCCGTCAAAGGCAAACTCGCCAGCGTTCTGCCAGCCGATAAAAGCACGCCGATCGTGGCCTACTGCGGTAGCCCGAAATGCAAAGCTTACAAGCAAGCCGCCGAAGCGGCAGCCAAGCTCGGCTACACCAATGTGAAACACATGTCCGCCGGCATCAAAGGCTGGAAGGAAGCCGGCGAAAAAGTGGAAAAAAGTTAAACCTGTTCGTTCGTGACGCCGCGGCCCGCGTTTCCAACGCGGGCCGCTTTTTCTTTGCACTTAAGACTCGCCACGTTAACTGCCGCGGCGCATGCTGGCCGCGATGAAAGCCATCCGCCTTGTCCACCAAGGTCAACCGCTTGAAGCCCACGATGTTCCCATTCCCCAGCCAGCGGCGCATGATGTTCTCATTCGGGTAAAGGCTGCTGGAATTTGTCATTCGGACGCCCATTATCGCGCCGGAAAATCCCGCGTGCATCCCCTGCCCATGACCCTGGGCCACGAAGTGGCCGGCGTGGTGGAACAAATCGGGCGCGACGTCACGGAATTCCAGCCCGGCGACCGGGTCTGTGTTCATTATCTCGCTACCTGTGGCACGTGCGAGTGGTGCGTCGGCGGCGACGAACAATTTTGCCGGGACGCCCAAATGATCGGCAAATATCGCGACGGCGGTTTTGCCGAATACATTGTCATGCCCACGCGCAGCGTTTTCAAATTGCCGGAGGAAATTCCGTTTGAGCACGGCGCCATCATGATGTGTTCCTCCGCCACCTCGTTGCATGCGCTGGCGAAGGCCCGCCTGCAACCCGGTGAAACCATCGCGATATTTGGCGTCGGTGGTTTGGGCACATCGGCCATTCAACTCGCCCGCGGCTTCGAACCCGCCGCAATCTTTGCCGTGGACATCAACCGGCGCAAACTCGAACTCGCCGCGCAGTTCGGCGCCACCCCCATCAACGCCGCCGAAACAGATCCCGTCGCTGAAATTCATCGCCTGACCAACGGACACGGCGTGGACGTCACGCTCGAACTCATCGGCTTACCGTTGACCATGCAACAAGCCGTCCAGTCCTTGGCGATACACGGTCGCGCCGCGTTGGTGGGAATCATGGATCAAACGTTCGATGTTTCGCCCTACCACGAAATCATCAATAAAGAAGCGGAAATCATCGGGGTCTCGGATCATCTCGCTTCCGAGTTGCCGGCGCTGTTGGAATATGCCCGCTGCGGTCAACTTGACCTGTCGCACGCGGTCAGTCGGACCGTGCCCTTGGACGCCGCCGCCGTGAACGAGGCGCTGGATCGGCTCCAAAAATTTCACGAAGACGTGCGCGTGGTCATCACGCCATGACGCCTGCGGCCGGCGATGGTCGTGAGTTTCTCTAAATAGTCGTTTGACAGCTTTTTAGCCTCTGTTAAATGTATGCTTCGTTCGCCAAACGAACCATTAACCTAAAACGAAAACGATTATGCCTATCGCAGTCGGAACCAAAGCGCCTGATTTTACACTCAAGTCCAAATCACCCGTGGATGCGGAAATAAAACTCAGTAATAACTTCGGCCAGAAGAACACCGTGGTCTTGTTTTTCCCGCTCGCCTTCACCGGAGTTTGCACTTCGGAGATGTGCGACGTTACCGCCGGTTTGAGCGCATACAAAGATTTGAATGCGGATGTCATCGCCATCAGTGTGGATAGTCCGTTCGCGCAACAAGCGTGGGCGCAAAAGGAAAAAATCGGCATCACGCTGGCCAGCGATCTTAACAAAGCTACCACCAAAGCCTACGACGTCGTGTTTCCGATGTTGGCGGGAGTGGGCGACACCTCGGCGCGTGCCGCGTTCGTGATCGACAAACAAGGTGTGGTGCAATACGCCGAGCAGACTCCGACTCCGAAAGATTTGCCGAATTTCAACGCCATCAAGGACACCCTGGCCAAATTGAAGTAGTCGCACAGTAGTATTCCAGGAATTCGATAAGACGCCGGCAACGGCGTCTTTTTTGTTTCGCAACGCGAACTCCCCTGTTCTGCAGTTGCGCCGGATCGCTATTGCTGCGGCCCGAATGACAGCAATTAATGATGTCATTCCAACGTTACCTGAATGTGCTTTCAATCCCCCTTGGACTCTGATAGTCACGGAGTCGAGTTCGAAGGGATGGTTATTATGAAAAGAATCTGCCGGTGGATTACGCTGCTGGCCGCAATATGGTTCGGATGGAAAACTGCTGCGGCCCCAATCGATACAACATTTACTTACCAAGGCCGACTGGCAGATGATGGGCTTCCCGCCAATGGATCATATGATTTACGCTTTCAACTGTTTGCCCAACCGACCATTGGGGTGGGCCTAGGGGCGCCATTCACGGCGTTGGCTGTGCCGGTGACCAACGGTAGTTTTACCCTGACGCTGGACTTCGGGGTCGGGGTCTTCGTCGGCGAAGCCCGTTGGATCGAAGTCGCCGCCCGGACGAATGGGAGCGGCGCATACGAAACCCTCTTGCCGCGCCAATTACTCACGGCCGTACCGCAAGCGCAATACGCTCCGCTGGCCGGCAGTGCCATCTCGGTCGCCAGCACAAACATCACCGGCGCGATTCCCGATTCGAGTCTTTCCACCAATGTCGCTTTACTCACCCAGTCCGCGTGGTTCACCAGCAATGTGACGGCATCAACTTTCTTCGGCAGCGGCAGCGGTCTGACGAATATTTTCGCCACGCACAACGTGCGGCGCTTCGGCGCCAAGGGAAATGGAATTGCCGATGATACCGACGCCATCCAAGCCGCCGTTAACGCCGCCGGGGACGCGGGCGGCGGCGTGGTTTATTTTCCGTCTGGCACGTACATGGTGCGGCTCAATTCTTCGAACTATTACAACGGCGCCATTTACCTGTACACCAATCGCCACAACAACGTGACTTTGTTGGGTGACGGTCCCGACCAAACGTTCATCAAGATGCGGACCAACGGCGGCTTTAACGTGAGCGTCATTCATCTCTCCCTGGTCACCAATGTGACCTTGCGCGGCTTGTGCATTGATGGGAATCAACGGGGCCGCGGCATTGTTCCGTTGGAAAATGAAGGCGTGAGCGTCACTGGCGGCAGTCATTTGTTTTTCGACAACTGTCGCGCGGTCAACACGGGCGCGGATGCTTTTGACATCGATGACGGCAAGTTTGTGCGGTTCAAAGACTGTGTGGCGGAAGATGCGGGCGCGGCTGGTTTCGGAATATTTGCCGACTATGTGTCCATGACCGACTGCTTCGCCACTAACTGCGGGTTTCGGGTCGCGGCGGTCGAACCGGATGTCGCCGGCTTCGCTTTGGGGACGGGCAATTATCTCACGGCTCAGAACATTTTTGCCATCAGCAATAATCTCGGCATCTGGTGTCAGGCCCAGCGCTACACCTTGATCCAAAATGGTGTCTTTGATTCCGCGCGCCCGGACGGCACCAACGCGCTGGTTGCTGGCGGTGGATTCATTCGCTTCAACAATTGTCATTTCACCGGCGGCCCGGGCATTAGTTTCAAAGCCAACTTGTTTTCCGGCGGCGACGGCGGCGAAAAACATCTGGTGACGGCATGCTCGTTCGCGACGAAATACGGCATCATCGTCGAGAAAGCGGTGGAACTGACGATTGATGGAAATATTTTCGAGAGCTTGTTTCTCAACGGCGCCCAGCAAGGCATTTACGTGGCCAACGCGCAGAATCTCACCATTCGCAATAACTATTTCCGCACTTACCTGAACGGCATCTACATTGGCCCCGGCGTGGCGAACACGGTGATCACGGACAATCGGTTCATTCTCGGTTTCGCCAGCAGTCTGTCCATCAGCGGCGGCGGGGGACACCAGATTGCCAACAATCGCTTCGACGACACCTACAACACCTCGATTTCGCTGGGTGAGACTGCCGCCGCGCCCAACAACTGGGTTTCCGGCAACGTCCTCGCGGGAAAACTTCTGGTCGGTTCAGGCCGCGGTTCATTTCTGAACAATCGAATTGCCGGCGGCATTCAACTCGCCAGTGTTAATTGCGTTTCAAACCTCTTTCACGGCAATGTCGTCGGCGGCCCCGGCATCACCGTGACTTCAGGCGCGAACATCAACAACCAGGTTTGGTTCGGCAACTTCAGCACGAACCACACGCTCTTCAATCCTTGACCGGCAAATCGCCTCTGGCCGCCATGCTCCCTGTCTCCAACTCCTGCCTGCGCTTAACGCGACTTCAGTCGCGATGCCATCCGAGCCTGCGAAGAAGATGGTTGGCTCTCGCGGGATTGTTCATTGGTTTCTGTGGGTTGGAATCCGCCCGTGCAGGCCAACTTCAAGTAACCGCACATGTGATCGCGGATGGAGGGAGCGCAAGTTCGAGTCAACGTTTTCAACTGGTCGGCGCGATTGGCCAACCTGAGGCCGGTTTGCTCAAGAGCGACCGTTACACATTAGCCGGCGGTTTCTGGGCGGACCCCGCGGCGATGCTCTACGTCGGGGTAGCCCAATTGACGATTTCCGTCACGACCACGAATTCGCATGAGCTCGTTTGGTCTGCAGCCTGGAAGAATTGGTTTTTACAACAATTTGTCGATGAGGAGTGGATTGATCTCTTTCCTCCGCGCCAGCAAATCGGCGGTGAGATTCACGCCGTGGTCATTGGGGCCGGTGCAAACCCGATCTTTCGTCTTAGCGCTGTGGGCGCGCCACCGCCACCACGACTCGAAATTCAGATAGTTTCACTCAATACAGTTCAACTGTCGTGGCCCGTGACGGAAAAACCGTGGCAACTCCAGCAAAGCCCGACCATTCAGCTCCCGGAGTGGCGCGATGTCCTTATACCGCCGGAAACGGTGAGCAACTCCTGGCGCGTTCAGGTGAGTGCGACTGAGCAGCGGAGCTTTTATCGGTTGGCCAAGGCCTCCGCGCTTCCGGGTCCCACCCTCGACTTCGCTTTGACAACCACGAACAGTGCGATCATTTCGTGGCCCGTCACGATGGCCACCTGGCAATTGCAGCAAGCCACCCATCCCAACGCCGAAAACTGGACGAATGTTCCAGTGCCGCCTCAAGAAGTTGGCACAGATTATCAGGTTGTAGTTTATCCACTTGCAATCAACCGTTTTTATCGTTTGGCAAAGGTTGCCCCATAGCGGAATCGGGTTCACCTAATTGTGGTGAGATGCTGGATCATCAAGCGTTTACGCGTGATGAAACTGGATTGCGACTTGATGAGTGAAAACCGCACTTGCAGCAGGCAAGCGATCTCCTTTCGAATGCTCGTACGGAGCTATTGCCCGGGAATTGAGGCTTGACGGACAATCCACCCCTTTCCTATCTTCGCACATAACGGTAAAGATTGGCGCTGGCGCAAGCTGGCACGCGAAGTCGGAAGAATAACAATCTGCCGACTTTTTTATTCCCCGCATGGGGACGAGGCAACGAGCTATGAATGCTGACTTTCTAGCAGTTTTAGAATTTTGGGAGCGCGAAAAGGGCATCAGTCGTGAAGTCCTGGTCGGAGCGGTCCAGGAAGCGTTGTTGTCTGCCGCCAAGAAGGCCGTCGGCCCGGCGCGCGAACTCCAGGTCACGATTGACCCGAAAAACGGCGACATCAAAGCATGGGCCAAACTCATCGTTTCGGAGAAGGTCATCTCCAAGCATGATCAGATTTCCCAGTTTGACGCTCGGCGCATCAAGCCTGATGCAACCGTGGGTGAAGAACTCGAAGTCGAAGTCACGCCGGCTGGTTTCGGTCGCATTGCCTCGCAATACGCCAAGCAAGCCTTGATGCAGCAAATCCGCCGCGCCGAGAAGGCGATGATCTTCACGGAATTCAAGGATCGCGTTGGCGACATCATTAGCGGTACTGTCCGCCGCTTCGAACGTTCCGACGTTTTCGTGGACCTCGGCAAATACGAAGCACTGCTGCCGAACAAGGAACGCGTCCCGACGGAAGAATACCAGGTCGGCGAACGCATCCGCTGCTACGTCAAAGCGGTCGAACAAGGTCCGCATGGACCGGAAATCATTCTGTCCCGCGCCGACCCGCGGTTCGTCATCAAGTTGTTCCAGGTGGAAGTTTCGGAAATCAGCGACGGCACGATTGAAATCAAAGGCATCGCGCGCGAAGCCGGGTTTCGCACCAAGCTCGCGGTTTATACCCGCGACGAAAAAGTCGATCCCGTCGGGGCGTGCGTGGGTTTGCGGGGACAACGCGTTAAGAACATCGTCCGCGAACTCAACAACGAAAAGGTGGACATCATCAAGTGGTCGCCCAACGTGCGCGAATTCATCACCAACGCCCTGGCGCCGGCCAAACTAAAGACCTTTGAAATCGATGAGACGCACAAACGCGTCAAGATCATGGTCAGCGAAGACCAACTGTCCCTCGCTATTGGCAAACGCGGCCAGAACGCGCGCTTGACGTCCAAACTCACCGGCTGGCAAGTGGACATCGAAGCCGAAGTCGTCGTCGCCAAAGGATTTGAGGAAAAGGTTGCCGAGGCTGTGGAGCAATTGGCCGCGATCGAAGGTATCACTCGCGAGCAAGCCGATGCATTGGTGCATGCTGGTTTGACGCGCTTGGAAGATTTGTTGCAAGCGGAGGAAGAGGATCTCAAGGACATTCCGCAGATTGGTGAACAGGCCGAAGCTGTTCTGAAAGCGGCCCGCGCCGAATCAGCCCGCCGCACGATCAACGTCGGCTCATCCGCTCCAAATAGCTAATATGTCAACGGCAACAAAAATTGCCGGTTGGAAGTCGAGCCTATGAAGGCGTGTCGTTGTCATGGGTCGGCGCTGTTGAAGAATTATGCCCGTACGCATTTACGAAATCTCGAAGAAGCTTGGCTTGGAAAACAAAGAAATCCTCGCCACAGCGAAAGCCTTGGGCATTGCCGCCGCTAAAGTCCCGTCCAGTTCGCTCGACAAAATCACCGCCGAATATCTCGAAGAGGAAATCCTCAAGGCGCACCCGGACGTTGCCGCCAAACTAAAACCCACCGCCGCTCCCGCGCCCGAACCCAAACCCGCGCCGGTCGAGCAAAAAATCGAAATCATCAAGGCGCCCGAGCCGCCACCGGAAGCACCGGCGGAACCTACACCCGAGCCACTGCCGCCCCCAGTTGAAGCGGCCGCGCCGACGGAAGCACCAGCGACACCACCCGAGCCGGAGGTTGCGCCCGAAGCCCCCGTGACGCCGCCACCGGCACCGAGCGCTCCGCCAACCCCCGTTGCGCCAGCAAAGCCGCCCGAACCGCCCAAGCCCCGGGTCGGCGAGAAAGTAGGTTTCATTCAACTGACACCCCGCCCGCAGCCAAAAGCGCCGGAGCGCGGCGGCAAACCCGCAGGCCGTCCGACCCCATCTGGCCAGACTGAATTCACGCGGCGCGGCGACACCCAACAATTTCGCCGTGGCCCCGGTGGTCCCGGCCAGCGTTTTCCGGGGCAGCAACGTCCCCCGGCAGGCGGTCGCTCCGCGGAACCGGCCAAACCCGCGGCACCCCGCTTTGCGTTGCCGGCAGACGCGCAGGTCATCACCATCAAACCACCCATCGTGGTGCGCGAGCTGGCCGAAGCCCTCAAGCAAAAACCCTTCAAGATTATTGCCGACCTCATGGAGGCGGGGGTCTTCGCCAACGTCAATCAGGCGATTGACGAAAAGGTCGCCATTCAGGTTTGCGCCAAATACGGCGTTAAATTTGAAGTGGAAAAACGTGCCAAGGGCGAAGGCCAGGTCCACAAGGTCGAGAAAAAGATTGAGGTCGATACCGAAGATAAACCTGAAGATCTCAAACCGCGTCCGCCGGTCGTGACCATCATGGGGCACGTGGACCACGGCAAAACTTCGCTGCTCGACGTCATTCGCAAAGCCAACGTCGCGGCTGGTGAAGCGGGTGGCATCACTCAACATATCGGCGCCTACACCATTTCGTTCCCGCATCCCGAGCGAAAGAACGATCTGCAACAAATCACGTTCCTCGATACGCCGGGTCACGCCGCGTTCAGCTCCATGCGCGCGCGCGGGGCTAATGTCACTGACATCGTCGTTTTGGTGGTTGCGGCCAACGACGGGGTAATGCCGCAAACCCTCGAAGCGTTGAATCACGCCAAGGCGGCGAAAGTTCCAATCATCGTCGCGGTCAACAAGATCGATCACCCCAACGCAAACGGGATGAAAGTGCGACAACAGTTGCAGGAAAAAGGCCTCGCTCCCGACGATTGGGGTGGCGACACCATTTTCGTGGACTGCTCGGCCCTCACGAAACAAGGCGTGGACAAGCTGCTGGAGATGATTCTACTGCAAGCGGATTTGCTTGAGTTGAAAGCAAACCCAGACCGGAACGCGAAAGGTAACGTCATCGAATCCGGCATCGAACCCGGCGGTCCGATGGCCACCGTGCTCGTGCGCAAAGGCACACTGCGTCGCGGCGACGTCATCATTTGCGGTGAATACTACGGCAAAGCGCGCGCCCTCATTAATGAAGAAGGCAAACGCCTGGATGAAGCGACTCCGTCAGTGGCGGTGAAAGTCCTTGGCTTAAATGGCGTCCCCGACGCGGGCGCTGAATTCATGGTCGTGGACGATGAGCGCGCCGCCCGCGAACTCGCGGAGGAGCGTCGCATGGCTGGCCGCGCGGAAACGCTCGAAGCCAAATCCAAAGTCACGCTGGAGAACCTTTTTGCCACGCTCGACGAACAGCAGGGCAAAATGCTTAAAGTCGTGGTTAAAGCCGACACCCAGGGTTCAGTCGAAGCCATTGTGGACGCGCTCAACAAAATCGAATCGGACAAGGTTTCGCTGGAAGTCATTCACAGCGACGTGGGCGCAATTACCGAAAATGATGTCGCGCTCGCCTCGGCTTCCAAGGGCATTATCCTTGGTTTCCATACCCGCGTGGACAGCACTGCGGCGGAAAAAGCCAAGCACGAGAGCGTTCAGATCAAACTTTACGCGATCATCTATGAGTTGATCGATGACGTGAAGAACGGCATGGCTGGCTTGCTTGATCCGGTGAGTAAGGAAGTCATTGTCGGCGCCGCGGAAGTTCGGCAGGTGTTCAATTTGTCCAAGGGCGTGCCCGTGGCCGGCTCAATGGTCTCGAGTGGTCGCATCGTGCGCGGCAAAGTTCGCGTGCGCCGCCGAAAGGATGTAATCTACGAAGGCGTCACGCAGTCATTGCGCCGCTTCCAGGATGAAGTGAACGAAGTGCGCGCGGGCATGGAGTGCGGTATCCGCATCGAAGGATTTACTGAAATCGCGGTAGGTGACGTCATTGAGTGCTATACCGTCGAGAAGGTCGCGCAAAAACTGTGACCCGATTGTGGTCACCGGCCGTGGTTTATCGTTATGCCTACTCTTCGTCACCAACGAGTCAAAGAATTGCTCAAGCGCGCCATCGGTGAGGTGATCCGGCGCGAGTTCAACGTCACCGACGTCGGCTTGATTTCTGTCAACGATGTTGAGTGCGCGGGTGATTTTAAGTCCGCCGTGGTTTACGTCAGCATCCTCGGCAATGCCGACCAACAGAAACGTGCGCTGGCGGTTTTGGAAGAACAGCGCGGTCGGATCCAGGGCTTGATGGCCAAAGCCGTCGTGCTGAAATACACCCCGACTCTGAAATTTGTCGTGGACGATTCGCTCGTCCGCGGCAATCGCGTCATGCAAATCATCGAAGAACTGGAGCAGCAGTCTCCCGTCCAGCCGCACCCAGCGAAGGAATAGGCCGACGCTGCTGATGAAATCCCATCCTCAAATCATCGACCGCATCCTCGACACGATTCGCGAGGCGAAAACCATCTGCGTCGCCGGCCACATTCGACCCGACGGCGATTGCATCGGCTCCCAACTTGGGCTGACGCTCGCGCTCCGCGCCCTCGATAAACAAGTGGTTTGCTGGAATCAGGACGCCATTCCGCAGAAATATCGCTTTCTCGATCCCAACAAGGACTTTGCCAAACCCAAATCCGGCGAAACCTTTGATCTGGTCATCGCCACCGATTGCGCCAGCTACGAACGGCTTGGCACCGTCACCGACTTCATCAAGGAACGAAAACTCCTGATCAACATTGATCATCACGCCAGCAACACCCGCTACGGCGACATCAATTGGGTTTCTCCGCATGAACCTTCCACCGGCGAACTGATTTATCGCCTGCTCAAAATTGCGCATTGGCCGATCACCAAGCCGATTGCCGATTGCTTGTTCACCGCCGTCAGCACCGACACCGGTTCATTTCAATATTCGACCACGCGACCGGGAACCTTTCACGTCGGCGCCGAATTGGTCACGCGCGGCGCGGATCTCGCAAAAATTTGCGATGAGGTGTATCAGTCGTTTCCCCTCTCCCGGGCCCGATTACTGAAGCACATCTACAATAAATTCAAACTGACGCACGATAACCAGATCGCCTATTTCTGGCTGAAGAAAACCGACCTTTCCCGCACGGGCGCGGACACCAACGACACGGAAGGTTTAATTGATCATATTCGCGCCATCGAACCCGTCGTCGTCGCATGTGTTTTCGAGGAAATCGAACCCGAACTCACCCGCATCAGCCTTCGCTCCAAGGATAAAAGAGTGAACGTCAGTGACATTGCCGGCCAGTTTGGCGGCGGTGGTCACCCCGCCGCCGCCGGAGCCCGGATCGAGGGTCGCCCGCTGTCGGTGCAACGTCGTGTCGTCGCCGCCATCAAAAAGGCGCTCAACTCGTCGAAGTAATTTCCATGCAAGATTTCTCCGCGCTCGACGGTGCGCTGCTCATTGATAAACCCTCCGGCGTCACGTCCCACGATGTCGTGGCCGCCATTCGCCGCAAGTTCGGCATCAAAAAAGTCGGCCACTGCGGCACGCTCGATCCCAATGCGACCGGCTTGCTCATCATCGTGCTGGGGCGCGCCACAAAGTTGTCGGAGCGATTGATGTCGGATGACAAGGTTTACGAGGGCACGATCAAATTCGGTGAAAGCACCGATAGTTACGACGCCGACGGCGAGATCACTGCTTCCCTGCCCGTCATGCCGATGACGCTGGAACAATTGAACGAAGAAGCTGCGACGTTCATCGGCGATCAGATGCAAGTGCCACCGATGGTTTCCGCGATCAAGAAAGGCGGCGTCCCGCTCTACAAACTCGCGCGCAAAGGCGTGGAAGTGGAACGCGAACCGCGCCTGATCCACATCTACAATTTCCGCTTTACGAGCTACGTCGAACCGCTGGGCACGTTCAAACTCGCCTGCACAAAAGGAACGTACGTTCGCAGCGTTGCACATGACTTGGGACAAAAACTCGGCTGCGGCGCCCACCTGGCCACGCTGCGTCGCAGTGTCTCGGGCAAGTTCGATGTGACGGACGCAAAGACGCTGGACGCGATTTTGAACCTGTCCACGGCGGAATTGGAAAAACTCGTTCTGCCATTCTTGAAACTAGCCGCCACCGCCTAAACCACCCGCGCGATGCAACTCATCAGCGCCGCCAAAGAACTCGCTAATGGCAGCCGCAAAGTCTGCCTCGCCATCGGTGTTTTCGACGGCGTGCATCTCGGCCATCAACAAATCATCCGTCAATCCGTCAATGACGCCCGCCAACACGAAGCCACCGCTTTGGTGGTCACCTTTGACAAACATCCCAGCGTTATTGTGGCGCCCGACCACGTCCCGCCATTGATTTATTCCCGACCGCAAAAAATCCGGGCCATTGAATCGCTCGGCGCGGACGCGTTGCTGGAGATTCCGTTTAACCGGGAGTTCAGCGAACAAACCGGCGAGGGGTTCATCCGTCAACTCGTGCGCGAGTTGGGAAAAATTCAGAGCATCTGTGTGGGCGCGGACTTTGTGTTCGGCCACAGGCGCAGCGGCAACGTCGCCCTGCTCCGCCAGCTCGGCAGTGAACTGAATTTTCAAGTGCATGGCCTTGCTGCCGTCGCGCTTGATGGTCAAACCGTCAGCAGTACGCGCATTCGCGATGCCATCCGCGCGGGCGATTTCGATGCTGCCAGTCAAATGCTGGGCCGCGCTTACTCACTTGCCGGAACAGTCATTCGCGGCGATCAGCTCGGGCAAAAAATCGGTTTCCCCACCGCCAATCTCGACACCACCGGAATGCTACTGCCGCCGAACGGCGTTTACGCTGCGCATGCCCGCCTCGGAGAAAAAACGCATCGCGCCGTGCTCAACATCGGCATTCGCCCAACCCTTCAGAACCCCTCGCCCACTCCGCGTGTCGAGGTTCACCTACTGGATTTTGCAGGCGAAATCTACGGACAGGAGTTGGAAATAACTTTCGTCAAAAGGCTTCGCGGTGAACAAAAGTTTCCTTCGCTCGAATCTCTCCGAGAGCAAATTCAGAAGGATGTCGCTGCCGCCCGAAGCAGTTTTTGATTCGGGCAAGGAAATATTCGGCATAGGGATACAATCTGATTTCCCAAGCTATTTTGATTCCCTTGCCGAACATTCCATTGCCTCGGTTTCCCGGCTTGCGCTCACGTCCTCAGAAACTAAACTCCGCGCCCGATGTTTGACCTGAGCACGCTCAATCCGCCGCAACGCCTCGCTGTTGAAACAATCAACGGCCCGGTGTTGATCCTCGCAGGCGCGGGCACGGGCAAAACGCGCGTCATCACCCATCGCATCGCGTATTTGATCCGCAAGAAAGTCGCGCCGGGAAACATTCTCGCCGTCACGTTCACCAACAAAGCGGCGCGCGAAATGCAGGAGCGCGTGCGCAAGCTGTTGCCGCCGCCGCAGAAAAAGGAGAGCGGCGAGAAACCGGAGCGCCCCACCATCTGCACGTTTCACTCGCTGTGCGTTCGCATTTTGCGTCAGCACATCGAGAAACTCGGCTACAAACGCAACTTCGTCATCTACGACGAATCCGAGCAACTCGGCGCGATCAAAAAGATTCTCGCCAACATTTCGGCCAAAGGCGAGAAGACCGATCCCTCCGCCGTGCTTGGCATGTTGAGCAAATTCAAGAACGGCGGCGAACGCTCGGCGCTGTTCGGCGATCCCAACGTCCGCGCGTTGGCGCAACACGTGGCGAAGCGTTACGAAACCGCCCTCCACGCTTGCAACGCGGTGGACTTCGACGACCTGATTTTGCTCACGCTGCGCTTGTTCCGCGAGCATCCGGATGCGTTGGAAGCGTGTCGAAACAAGTATCGCTTTGTGATGGTGGACGAGTATCAGGACACGAATGCCGCGCAATTCGAGCTGGTTCACTCGCTCACAAAGGAGCATCGCAACTTCTGCGTTGTCGGCGACGATGACCAGAGCATTTACGGCTGGCGCGGCGCGGAGATCGCGAATCTACTGAATCTCGAACAGCACTTCCCTGAGGTGAAGGTCATCAAGCTGGAGCAAAACTACCGCTCCACGAACACCATTCTCAACGCCGCTAACGCGTTGATCAAAAACAACGCGCGTCGGCGCGTCAAAACGCTTTGGTCCGACAAAGGCGCGGGCACGAAGATTTCCCTGCGCGCTTTCGAAACGGATGAAGACGAGGCTCGCGAAGTTGTTGCCGCGATTGAATTCAGCCGTTTGGCGCGACGCGTTACGTGGGCGCAAAACGCCATTCTGTTTCGCACGAATTTGCAGTCGCGCCCGATTGAAACTGCGCTGCGAGCGGCGGGCGTTCGTTATCATCTGATCGGCGGGCAAAGTTTCTTCGACCGGCGCGAAATCCGCGATTTACTCGCGTATCTCAAGACTTTTCTCAATCCAAACGACGACATCAGCCTGTTGCGCATTGCCAACACGCCCGCCCGCGGCTTGAGCGACGTGACGATGGAACGGCTGCTCGGCGCGAGTCACGAGCGGAAAGAATCTGTTTTTGCCTCGATGAAGAATCCGATGGTGACCACCACGTTTCAAACGCGCACTCGCGAGGCGATTGAAGAGTTTGTCCAACTGGTGGAACGCACGCGGAGTGAATTGATTGCCCGCTCCCGTTTTGAACCTGGTAGCAGCCGACGTGAGGAGGCTCACATTCCAGCCAACGAGCCTGGTCAAAGTCTCTTCACATCGGCTGCTCCGATTGAAAACGATTCGCAATCGCCGTCTCCGCTCGCCTCGGGAGCGAGCCAGGGTGAGGGCGAGCGACAGAGCAAATACAAATTTGAACCCGGCACGCTCGCCGCGTGGACGGACGGTTTCCTCACCGACACCGGCTACTACGCGGAATTGCGTCGCTCCGAGAAAAACATCGAAGCCGCCGACAATCGCATCCGCAACCTGAAGGAATTCATCGCCACGATGGACGACCATGTCTCGCCGCAAGCCACCTTGCATGACCGGTTGCTGGAATTTCTGGAGACGGTGACGCTTGATTCGGATCGCGAAGATGAAGAGGAGAAAGCCGGTGACGCCGTAACGCTAATCACAATGCATTCGTGCAAAGGATTGGAATTTCCGCACGTTTACATCGTGGGACTGGAGGACGGTTTGCTGCCGCACTCACGCTCCAAAGTGGAAGGCACGTTGGATGAAGAGCGACGGTTGTTCTACGTCGCCGTAACGCGCGCGATGTTGAGCCTCACTATCAGTCATTGCGCCGGACGGAAGAAATACGGTCAGGTGATGCCGTGTCATCCCTCGCAGTTTCTGAAAGAACTGCCCGCTGATTTGGTTGAAACCGAGGACGAGAAGTCCAAGAAGCCAGTGGAGTTGAACACGGGAAAGAATCTCTTTGCTGCGATGCGCGCAGCAGCGGAATAGCCTGCCTGCACTTCAATCCTTACCCGACGAAGCTGTAGTCATACGGCTTCCGCATTTCGCGCGCGAGATGCGTATTCGCTTCACTCGCATTGTCGCCGACGAAGACTTCGCTCTTGGCATCCCAACGCAACTTTTTGCCAGTGCGCAACGCGATGACGATCAAATGTCCCACCACCGCGGAGCGATGCCCGGTTTCCACCGAACAAATCGGCTCTTGGCGCGAGCGCACGCAATCGAAAAAATTTCCCATGTGATCATGCGAGACCGGCAACTTGACGGCATTCTCCGGCAAGGGCGTTTCGATGATCGCATCATTGCTGGCAGATAGATCAGACCGATTGACCCAAATCCAACCGTCCGTGCCCTCGAATTTCAACCCGTTGCGCTGGCCTTGCGGATTGATTACCGCGCCATAAGGACTGTCGTCCGGCGTCGTCTTCACAATTTGTTTTACGTCATTGCTCCAAGTGAGCGTGGCTTCAAATTCAGAGGGCGTTGTGAATCCGCCGGGAATCGTTTGCGACAACGCCCGCGCCTCAATCTCCACCGGACCATCCTCGCCGATGGCCCAGCGCGCGATATCGTTGTGATGCGCGCCCCAATCCGTCACCGGGCCGCCGGAATAATCAAACCACCACCGGAACGAACCGTGCGTCCGCTCCTTCAAGTATTCCACCTGCGGCGCTTGCCCCAACCAATAATCCCAGTGGAATCCGACGGGAACTGGCGTGGGTTTGAATGGCCCGCCGCGAATTCCCGCCGGCACAAACACATTCACCTGCTTGAGCTTCCCGATGCGACCATTGCGCACCAACTCGCACGCGAGACGGAACTTCTTATCGCTACGCTGCTGCGTGCCGGTTTGAAGAACAACGCCGTTACTGCGGACTGCTTTGATCAATTGTTTGCCTTCATCAATCGTCAAGGTCAGCGGTTTCTCCGCGTAAACATCCTTATTCGCTTTCGCAGCCGCGAGATTGATTAGCGTGTGCCAATGGTCCGGCGTCGCCTGCACGATGACATTCACATCATCGCGCTCCATGACTTTCCGGAAATCGGTGAACTTCGCCGGCGTCTTTTCACCTTTGGTAAATTGCTTCGCCGCCTGCTCCACGTGACGCTCGTCCACATCGCACACGGCCACGATGTCGCCGAACCGACTCGCGTTCTGCGCGTCGCCGCGCCCCATGCCGCCACAGCCAATCAGAGCGATGCCGGGCCGATTATTCGCGCTGGTGGGTTTTGGCGTGGATTCCACCGCGAATGCCAACTCCCGCTCCACAAACCACAGCGGCGAACCCGTGACCGCCGCGGTCACTGCACAACGATTCAAGAACGAGCGCCGTGAAATTTGAATCGACTTGGACATGTAATCAGTTAACGGATGGAGCGTCATGCGTGCAAGCTTCGTCGCCTCGTCAAAACTCACGACATGCATCGAAATTCCTGTCGTTTGATCGCACCACGGCCACCTTGCTCCCCTGCCCGGTTTTCGGCACACTGGGCGTCCGATGAAAAAGAAATCTGGCTCAACCAAAACTGCCAAAGCGATCAACCTGCGTCCGTTCTCCGGCCCCCTGCTGGACGGCCCGCACCGCGCTGCCGCGCGCGCCATGCTTTATCCCGTCGGCTTTACGGAGGAAGATTTCAAGAAGCCCCTCATCGGCATCGCCTCGACTTGGAGCAACGTCACGCCGTGCAACATGCACATTGATAAACTCGCGCTCGAAGCCGAGAAAGGCGCGAACGCCGGCGGCGGCAAAGCCATCGTCTTCAACACCATCACCGTCTCCGATGGCATCTCGAACGGCAACGAAGCGATGAAATATTCGCTCGTCTCGCGCGAGGTCATTGCTGACTCGATTGAAACCGTCGTGGGCTGCGGTGGTATGGACGGCTATGTGGCCATCGGTGGTTGCGACAAGAACATGCCCGGCGCGATGATCTGCATGGCCCGCATGAACCGCCCGGCTGTTTTCGTTTACGGCGGAACGATTCTGCCCGGCTGTTTGACCAATCCGCCCGCCGGTCAATTGCCCAAGGGCAAGGAACTCGACATCGTTTCCGTCTTTGAAGCCGTCGGTCAGCACGCTGCGGGCAAGCTAAGCGATGAAGAATTGCACGCCGTGGAATCCTGTGCGATTCCCGGACCAGGTTCATGCGGCGGCATGTACACCGCCAACACCATGGCCAGCGCGATTGAAGCGCTCGGCATGAGTTTGCCCAACAGTTCCGCGCAAAACGCCATTTCCCCCGCGAAGATGGACGACTGCCGTCGCGCCGGTGCAGCCGTCGTCGAGATGTTGCGCCTGGGCCTCAAGCCCCGCGACATCCTCACGAAGAAAGCCTTTGAGAACGCCATCACCGTCGTCATCGCGCTCGGCGGCTCGACGAATGCCGTGTTGCACCTGCTCGCCATTGCGAGCGCGGCGAACGTGAAGCTCACCATCGACGACTTCACGCGCATCGGCAAGCGCGTGCCCGTGCTCGCCGACCTGAAGCCCAGCGGCAAATACAGCATGAGCGCGCTCGTCGCCATCGGCGGTATCCGTCCGCTCATGAAAACGCTGCTCGACGCCGGCTTATTGCATGGAGACTGTCTGACTGTCACTGGCCAGACCATGGCCGAAACACTCGCCGACGTGAAACCTTATCCGAACGGCCAGCAGATCATCCGCCCGCTCGACAATCCCATCAAGAAAGACAGCCACCTCGTCATCTTCTACGGCAACCTCGCCCCCACCGGCGCGGTCGGCAAAATCACCGGCAAGGAAGGCACGGGCTTCACTGGCAAAGCCATCGTGTTCGAAGGCGAAGAACGCGCGTTGAAAGCCATTCTCGACGGCACGGTGAAAGCCGGCCACGTCATCGTCATCCGTGGTGAAGGACCGAAGGGCGGACCGGGCATGCGCGAAATGCTTGCGCCCACCAGCGCCATCATGGGCAAGGGCCTCGGCAAAGACGTCGCGCTCATTACCGACGGACGCTTCAGCGGCGGCAGCCACGGCTTCGTCGTGGGCCACGTCACGCCGGAATCCTACGTCGGTGGCCCGATCGCCCTCGTGAAGAACGGCGATAAGATCATCTTCGACTCCGTGAAGCGCACGCTCACCCTCGACGTGCCCGCGAAGGAACTAGCCAAGCGCAAGAAGGCGTGGAAGAAGCCCGCGCCACGTTACCCGCGCGGTGTGCTCGCCAAATTTGCCGCCCACGTCACCAGCGCCAGCGAAGGCGCGGTGACGGATAAGGATTTGGAGCTCTGATCTTCAATGCCCGCGCCGAAACCAGCCTTGTATCTGATTGCCGGCTGCAACGGCGCGGGCAAAACTACGTTCGCCAGGGAATTTCTTCCACACGAAGTGAAGTGCCTTCGCTTCCTCAATGCGGACGAAATCGCCCGTGGCCTTTCCCCACTAAAACCAAGTGCAGGCGCAATCCAAGCCGCGCGTGTGTTGCTCAAACAAGTAGATGACAGTCTGCGGCGGCGTGAGACTTTCGCACTTGAAAGCACGTTGAGCGGTAAGACCTACATCCGTCTCTTCCAGCAAGCGTTGAAACTTGGCTACGAAATCGAGTTGCACTACCTCTGGCTTTCAACTCCTCAACACGCCATCAACCGTGTCCGGCTGCGTGTGAAACAAGGTGGCCATCACGTTCCCGCTGCCGACATCCGCCGCCGGTTCAAGCGCAGCCAAGAACATCTGCTGGCGGATTACCTTCCCCTCGCCAACCGCTGGGTTATTTGGGACAGCCGCGTGTTGCCCGCCAAACGACTGGCAATTTCCGGGATAAATGATATTGAAACAGTGCGACGATTGATTGCCCCATGAAAACCAACGGACACAAACCCCGCAAAACCGTCAAAATTCCCGCCTTTGTCACGCGCGCCGAACGCGCTATGCGCCGTGCTGCTCAAGGCGTGCGCTCCCAGAATCGCGCGTTGAATCTTCCCGTTGTGGTCTGGCAAAACGGCAAGGTGGTTGAGAAACCCGCGTGAGCAACGGCAGATTGGTTTAAGGAAAAGGCATGACCGCAGACGTGGCATTGCAGAAGCAGATCGAGCGTTACCGCCAGATGACCGGCGAGCAACGCTTGGCGGTGGCGCTGGAATTGCACGAAATGTCCTGCGACATCGCCCGCGAGGGCATCCGACGCCAGCACCCCAATGCTGATGCCGCCGAGGTGGAACGCCTGCTTCGCCAACGCCTTGAACTCGCCCGCGCCGCATGAACGAGCGCGAACTGCTCGTGGATTGTTTGCGCCGGTTGAACCGGAGCGGCGTGACCTATTACCTGACCGGTTCGATGGCGAGCAACTACTGGGGCATCCCTCGCACCACACACGACCTGGATTTCGTCATCCAACTTCCACCGTCCGCAGTGCCACGCATCGTGCAGGAATTCAGTGGTGATTTTTACATTGAAGAAGCCGCCGTGCGCGCCGCATATCAGCCACCGCATCAGTTCAACGCCATTGATACCCGCTCTGCGCTGAAGGTCGATTTCTGGTTGCCCAAACCAGAGCCGTTCGACCGCGAGATGCTGAAGCGCCGCACTCAAGTCACGCTCTTTGGCGAACCCGCCTGGATTTCCACCGCTGAGGATGTGATTCTCCACAAACTGGTTTGGAATCGTATCTCCCCCTCCGACCGTCAACTTGGAGACGTGGCTGGCGTCGTCGCCGTTCAAGCCGGGGCATTGGACAAAACCTACTTGAGACAATGGGCACAGGAGTTGAAACTCACCGGCGAACTGGAACGCGTATTGAGCGGTGAGATCAAACCCAAGAACACATGAACGCCAAATTCGCCGCCCACGTCACCAGCGCCAGCGAAGGCGCAGTGACGGATAAGGATTTGGAGTTGTGAGCAACCAGTCATGATTGATCCAGCGGCATTCAAGAATGCTCGATTGTTTGGCGGATTCGTCATCACCGATTTGCAGTTCACCGAAACGCCAATGCTGGATGCATTGGACCGTGAAGCCGTTGCACAGACTCGGATTAACGGACGCGAATTGAAATTGTTGATCAAAGCGGGATTGAGCGACCAGGAACTCTCCGTTTCGCTTTATCATGAGATTCTTGAAGCTGCGGCTGTGGGAAGCTGGCCGCCACCCAACAGCGTGATGGGATTCAACGAAGGCGACTTTGAGCGCGCCGCCCAAGCCGCCCACGAACAATGGGGCGATGCAGCGCCTGAAAACTTGAGCCGCATGTTGCAATCCTACGGTTTTCGTGAAGAATAAGCCTATGGTTGACCGCAAGAACATCCAGATTGACCTGATCAAATTGGTCGGAGGCGAACGGCTCTTGCGCTTGACCGAACCGACCACCGGGCTTGCCTTGGAAAAGAAACTCGATCCACAGAAACCCGTCGCGGCACAAAAGGAAAAGCTGTTCGGAGTCTTCGAAGCGGCCTTGGCACGCGCTGAACTTGCCGCCGCATAAAGCTCGCGTGCTCGCCAAATTCGCCGCCCACGTCACCAGCGCCAGCGAAGGCGCAGTGACGGACAAGGATTTGAAGTTGTAAAACAGCCTCCACAAAATGACCGTCAAAATCACAGAAGTCATCGGACGCAGCACGCAAGGCGTGACACGTCCATTTCTTTGCCGTGGCGATGATGGGCGACAATACTATGTGAAGGGACACGGCGCAGGCCGTCACGCTCGGATTAGCGAGTGGATCGCCGGCAACTTGGGTTTACGCTTTGGCCTTCCTATTCCGCCATTTGTACTGGCAAGCATATCGGCCGATTTGGTTCAGTTCAGTGCGCGTGACGACATTCGTGATCTGGGCGCGGGCATTGCATTTGGTTCAGAGATGATTCCCAACGTTGATGAATTGCAATACTTGTTCATTGAGCAAATTGACCCGCTGCTCCGCGCCAAGATTTTGTTGTTCGATTGGTGGGTGTGCAACGGCGACCGCACTTTGACGGAAGACGGCGGCAATGTGAATCTGCTGTGGTCGCATCGCGATTCGAAGCTTCACGTCATTGATCACAATCTCGCCTTCGATGACGACCATGTAGAGGACATCTGGATTCATCATGTGTTTCGCGACAGCATCGAGGAATGGACACCGGGATTTCAAAACGACATGAGCAAAGTAATGAAAGCAGCCATGAACGATGTCGCTGGTTGGTGGAAAGCCATGCCCGAAGAGTGGACGGAGGTTGAATCTGGAATTACATTGGCACGGCTCGAGAAAATGCTGTCGCGTTTTGAGAAGAGTTCGCGCACATTCTGGAGGGCACAATGAAAGAAGTCGTTTGCAACTACGCTATCGCCCGATTTCGACCCTACCGGGAAACCGGTGAGTTCGCGAACATCGGAGTCGTGCTCATCTGCCCACAGTTAGACTACTTTGGCTACGAGTTTGAAAAGCGAAAGCACAAACGCATAACAGATTTTTTCCCGGAACTTGATTTGGAAATCTTCAAAACAGGACTCTCTGGACAATTGAAGGAGCTTAATCGAATCACCGGGCGCGAACACAACGAACATTTGGACCAGCTCGTTCTGCGGGAAGAATCGCAAGCCAGTTTGGTTCGCTTCCGAGAACTCGTTCGGCCTAGAGAAACCCTGTTTAATTTTGGTGAAACTGGAACAGTTATCGCCAATGATCCACGCGCAAAGCTGAAAGAGCTTTTTGACTACTATGTCAAACGGCAGTTCGCTACCGACCGCGAATATCAGGAAGTCATCATGCGACGCCATCTTGCGGAGTTTTTGCGCAAGGTTGAGTTGGATAAATATTACAAACCCGATCCCCGCATCGGCGGTGAGGATTACCACATCCCGTTACCGTTCGTGTATCGAGAGGGCAATACGGTTCGCAAGGCTATTAAACCGCTGCATTTGGACAAAGAAGCACCAACCGAGATTTATCGGCACGGTGATGCGTGGGTTTCATGCGTTCGTCGGCTTAAAAAAATGAACCGTCTTCCGAAGGAATTGCTTTTCACTGTCAAAGCTCCAAAAGCCGGTTCGAAGCGATCTGGTGTCGCTGATGAAATCTGCCGGGAATTAGAACATCAGGGTGCAATCACCCTTCCATATTCTGATACGAACAGGATTTTGGGCTTTGCTCGTATTTGATTGCAGTTCGAATCTCAGCGGGATTCTATCCTTCAGCCCAAGGTTGGTCCGTGCCGTCGCTTGACCGCAAGGACGGTTGCGGCACACTCCCGTCATGCCGACGAATGTTTTAGGCGGTAAATTGGAATGCTGCTGCCAGTCGCCCATGACCGGGTTTTACCGGGATGGTTATTGCCGCACCGGACCGGAAGATCGCGGATTGCACACCGTCTGTTGTCAGGTCACCCAGTCTTTTCTCGACTATCTGGCACGGCAAGGCAACGACCTCATCACGCCGCGCCCCGAATACGATTTCCCCGGCCTGACGCCCGGCGATCGCTGGTGCGTTTGTGTGCGGAGTTGGGCCCAGGCGTTTGAAGCAGGTCAGGCCTGTCCGGTGGTGCTGGAGGCGAGCCATATCTCGGTGCTGGAGTTCGTGGCGTTGGATTCACTCAAAACTCACGCGGTCAAAGATTGAATGGTCCGAGCCGGACTGGCATCCATCAGCCCGAGGTGGTCCCAGCCCGAGATCGGCCTCACAGACTTGCAGTTTAAGGCCGCTTACCCTACAAAGACCCCACTCCTGACTGAGCTTCGGAGTCAGCTTGGGTCAGTAAAGAAAACGGCATTTTATGCAGAATAAACCACTGAAACACTTCATCCGACTTTCTCTCATGTCAATCAGCGGTTTGATTCTCGCCGCGGCAGAAATCAGCAAGCCAGCGCACGGAGTTGAGGCCGTGAGCATCCCGGAACTGGTAAAGCTGTTGGATAACGACACAAACTATTTTTTAGTCCGCACCGCAGCGGATGGCTTGAAGGACTTTGGTCCCGCAGCCAAAATCGCCGCGCCAAAGCTGTTGGCGGTCTACACCAACAATGTGGTCGGACGGGATCGGCAGAATGCCAAAGCCTGGGGAGTAACTTTGATGTGGGCGTTAAAAGCGATCGATACGGAGACCGCGCTTCAAGCGGAAACTTTTTTGATCAACAGCGGCCCGCACAATTATGCGCGCGATGGCTACACAACGACTTTGCTTCCCAACGGGCAGGAACTCGTTGCAGGTGGATATGTCCACACGGAGGTCGGGACGATCTCCAATCGCTTTCTTGCCAGCGCCGAGCTCTACGAGCTAGCCACTGGCAAATGGACGGCTACAGAGGAAATGAAATTTGTGCGCTACTCACACACTGCAACCTTGTTGAATGACGGGAAAGTTTTAGTAGTGGGTGGTCAAGGCAGCAACGGAAAAGCTCTTGCCAGTGCGGAGCTTTACGACCCGGCCACCGGCAAATGGACCGAAACCGGCCCGCTTAACAAAGCACGTTTCTACCATACGGCAGCCTTGCAACCAGACGGGACGGTAATGGTAGCCGCCGGACATAACGGGAGTGACAGTTTAACCGACACAGAAATTTATGACCCGGTCACCGGCACATGGTTGTCAGGAACAGCCATCAATGACTTGCTGCCAAGCGTGCATAGCGGCCATACGGCGACCCTGCTAGGAACGGGAAAAGTTTTAATCTCGGGTGGCAATCAGGACGGCCAAGCGGAATTGTATGACTCAACAACTGGCAATTGGGAGAAAACCGGTCTGCTAAAGTCCCCCCGGAGTGGACACACCGGGACCTTACTGCGAAACGGAAAGGTGCTGATCACCGGCGGCAATGGCGGCGGTCAGTATCTCTCCAGCGCCGAGTTGTATGATCCGAGTTCGGGCGAATGGACCAAAACCGGCGGGCTGACTCACAGATGCATCGGTCACACCGCGACGCTGCTGCAAAGCGATGACGTGCTGGTTGCTGGCGGAGATGGTAACCATGGATTCATTTCAAAGGCTGAACTGTACGATTTCAAAACTGAGAAATGGATGCCCACTGGATCACTCATCACACCCCGAGCCTATCATACCGCGACATTGCTGCGGAATGGCAGAGTCCTCGTTGTTGGCGGCAAGAGCGGTACATTCGAGATTCTCTCCAGTGCAGAGCTGTACGATCCTGCCACCAGAACGTGGAGCAATACTGGCGAGTTGAACATACCCCGATGGCGACACACTGCCACCTTGCTCCCGAATGGGAAAGTGCTGGTCGCTGGTGGCTCGGTCAATTTTGAAGGCACAACCAGCGCCGAATTGTATGACCCGTCGACCAAGGAATGGACCATGACCGGCGATCTCCAAAAACAACGCTACGATCATACGGCCACCATGCTTCCCAATGGCGACGTCCTGGTCACGGGAAGCATTGAAGATGTTAACCAGTCTCCTTCCAGCGCGGAGATATACAGCGTGTCAACCGGGACATGGAAGCTGATTAAAGCGATGTCAGCTAATCGGGCAAACCACACCGCAACCGTGTTGGCAACCGGAAGGGTTTTGATCGTAGGCGGCGACGCCGTTAACCGTTGGGAATTGTATGATTTACCGCGATCAAAGTAAGACTCGTGTACGCCAAGCGGCTAACATTGCGCTGTCGCAAAGCGACAGAGAACTGGTGCACTCGCTGGCTGAAGCGGCGCCGTTGAGCCTCGTTTAGCCAAGTTTGTTTTACGACCTTCCTCACCTGCATCCCCTCATCCCCTCTCCCAAGGTGAGGACATCACCTTGCGAGCGACTGAACCAATCCCGTCGCCGGTTGCGATTGCGCTGGGCTGAATGAGATTACCCGTTGACGCAAAGCCGGAGCGCGGGTCTGTGACCCGCAGCAGCTTCGCCACAGTGACTGCGCGCGAAATATCTCGACACGCAATTCATTTCCTCCCGTGCTGCGGCTCACAGAGCCGCGCTCCGTTCCTGAATCTCTTCGGGATAGCACACTCAAACAAATTTCTTTATTCCCCTTGACCCTCCGGTTACGGGAGACTTTATGAAGTTGGGCGTTATGAAAACTTCTTACAGCATCGGCGAGTTCTCGCAGGTCACGGGTTTGTCCGTCAAGACGCTGCGGTTTTATCACGAACGCGGCATCCTCCTCCCCACTTCGGTGGACGAGACCACCGGCTACCGCTTTTATGGCGCGGACAAAATCGAGAAGGCGCGCGTCATCATGCGGCTGCGCGCGATGGAGTTCTCCATTGAGGACATCGCCGCCGTGCTGGGGGATTGCACGGACGAGGCGGACATCCTGAACCACCTGGAACGGCAGAAGAACGTCCTCCAACAACGCATCCAGGAGGACCGCGACATCGTGCGGTCGTTGTCGGAGATCATCGCCAACGAGAAGGCCGCCAAACAGATTCTCGACGCTGGCAATTTCGCCGTGGAAGAAAAGACGCTCGCGCCGCAATTGATCGCCGGCATCCGCATGAAAGGTAAATACAGCGATTGCGGCAAAGGCTTCGGTCAGCTCGGCAAAACGGTCGGGCGCTACATCGCGGGCAAGGCGATGTGTCTTTACTACGACGGCGAGTATCGCGATGGCGACGCGGACATCGAGCCGTGTTTTCCTATTCGCAAAGAAGTAACCGCAGACGGGGTGTCGGTTCGCACGTTAGCGGGTGGGCGTTGTCTCGCGCTCATCCATCGCGGTGCGTACGATCAACTGGGGCGCAGCTACGCGAAGATTTTGAAGCGCGCCGAGGAATTGCAGCTAAAGATCGCCCTGCCCACGCGGGAAGTTTACGTCAAAGGCCCGGGCATGATCTTCAAGGGCAATCCGAAGAATTATCTAACGGAAATTCAGTTGCCGATTGCGGGATGAATCCACGCGTGGAAAAGCCCGCCTGTTAAAAGTCATTGTTTGGCTTCGAAGACAACTTTGCCGTCCACGACCGTGAGCAAGACTTTGACCTGATCCAACTGAGCCGGAACGATCTGGTGAATGTCACGATCCAACATCACGAGGTCGGCGAGTTTGCCCACGCGCAGGCTGCCTTTCACGTGGTCCTGAAATTCCGCGTAGGCTGAGCCGAGCGTGTAAGCCTTCAAGGCCTCGTCGAGCGTGATTTTTTGTTCGGGCACCCAGCCATTGGGATGCTTGCCGTCCAGCGTCTGACGCGTCACCGCGGCTTTGATTCCTTCCATGGGATTCAACGGCGCCACGGTCCAGTCCGAGCCGAACGCCAACACTGCGCCGGAATCCAGTAGGGAACGAAACGCATACGTGCCGCGAGAGCGCTCCGCGCCAATGCGTTTGCCGCACCAACGTCCGTCATCGGCGCAATGATACGGTTGCATGGACGCGATGACTCGTTGTTTGCCAAAACGCGGGATCTCCGCAGCCCGCAAGTGTTGAGCGTGCTCGATACGAAAGCGTCGGTCGCGCGGGCCGTTGCGTTGCGCCACTTCCTGAAACAGATCGAGAATGATGGCGTTGGCGCGATCGCCAATCGCGTGAATCATCACGTGCAATCCCGCCCGGTCTGCCCCGATCACGCGTTCGAGCATGATGCCCTCCGGGAGCATTTGATCGAAGAGCAACCCACGCGTGTCGGGTGCATCGGCGTAAGGTTCAAAGAACAACGCCGTCGTCGAACCGAGACTGCCGTCGGAAAATCCTTTCAACCCACCAAATCGCACCCACGCATTGCCGAACGCCGCGCGCACGCCGGTTTTGCTCAGCACCTCCCACGACATGATGGAGCGCATACCGTAGATGCGCGTCTTCAGTTCGCCAGCATCGTGAAGGAACTGATAGAGACCAATATCCTCGCCCGCGGACATATCCTGAACACTGGTGACGCCGAGCGATGCCGCATGCGCCGTAGCCGCATGAGCGGCGGAAAGTTTTTCGTCCCAGGTGCGCGCGGGAATCACGCGGTCCACCAAATCCATCGCGGCATCCTTTAACACGCCAGTGGGGACTCCATCGGCATCGCGCACGATCAATCCGCCCGGCACTTCTTTGGTTTCACGCGTCACATCGGCCAACTTCAATGCAAGACTATTGGCCAACGCCATGTGCCCATCCAATCGGCTCACAAAAACCGGATGCTCTGGCGTCGCCGCGTCAATCATTTGCCGCGTCGGTAATTCACCACCGGGAAAGTTTTCGTGATCCCAATTGCCGCCTAGAATCCAGCTTCCTTTCGGCAACGCCTTCGCAAAGGCTCCCAGTCGGCGCGCCAATTCTTCCGGCGACCGCGCGGTTCGCAAATCCACGTTCGTGATGGAAAATCCACCGGAGAGCCAATGAACGTGAGCGTCATTAAAGCCCGGCATAACCGTGCGCTGCTTCGCATCAATCACCCGGGTATTCGGCCCGGCGAGCGAGCGAATTTCCGAGGACGAGCCCAATGCCACGATTTGATTTCCAGTAACCGCTACAGCTTCAGCGTGCGGTTGCGAATCTTCCATCGTGCGGACGGAAGCGTTCAACAGAATCAAATCGGGAGCAAGTGATGGCATGGCAGCAGGGAGATTGATTAAACCCACCAGAAGGCTGGCGACGGTCAGCAATGACTTCATGACAATGCAAGGTGGCAGCAACCGGTTTGAGCATAACGAACCGCTTCGATCTGTCACGCGATCAAAACGAATTTGCCGACATGAACGTGTGTCGCTGGCTTGCTGCGGCCGTGCCCCGGGAATCAATTCGACGAAAACCTTGATGTTGTTGCCGGAGCTGCTCGAATCGCCATAGACAATGGCAATCCATACTTGCGACAGCCCGGTGGCTGCGGAACACTTATAACTGCATGCGACCGCAAAGCTTGGGGTGAAAAGTCTGCCGGCGTGAAGCTGTCAGACCACACGACATTAGGCCGGTCAACTGTAGTTTTTAGCCGGGATTGTGAGCGATACTCAGGACACCTCACTGTTTCGGCAAGCTCGACTGGACAAACAAGAAGGCGAACGGATTGCTCCGTTCGCCTTTCTGTAGCGGCGCTCTATGCACGCCGGAAATTGTGCGACGGTCATAGACCACCGCTACAAATCAATAGCGGTAGTGTTCCGGCTTGTAGGGTCCATCTACCGGCACTCCGAGATAATCCGCTTGCGCCTTGCTGAGTTTCGTCAGCTTGACGCCAATCTTTTCCAGGTGCAGTCGCGCGACTTCTTCGTCGAGCTTCTTCGGCAGGCGATACACGGTCTTTTCGTATTTGTCCTTGTTCGCCCAGAGATCAATCTGCGCGAGCGTTTGATTCGTGAAGCTATTCGACATCACGAAGCTCGGATGGCCCGTGGCGCAACCCAGGTTCACCAAGCGCCCTTCCGCCAGCAGGTAGATGCTCTTGTTGCCGGGCAGAAAATAACGGTCGTACTGCGGCTTGATGTTTTCGACCCGCACACCTTTGTGCTTCTTGAGTTGGTCCACTTGAATCTCGTTGTCGAAGTGGCCGATGTTACACACGATCGCCTGATCCTTCATCTTCAGCATGTGGTCCAGCGTGATGATGTCGCAGTTACCCGTGGTGGTGACGTAAATATCGCCCGTGCCAAGCGTGCTTTCGATGGTGTTGACTTCAAAACCTTCCATCGCCGCCTGCAACGCGTTGATGGGATCAATTTCGGTGACCACAACGCGGGAACCATAAGCACGCAACGAGTGCGCACAACCTTTGCCCACGTCACCGTAGCCACACACGACGGCGACCTTGCCCGCCAGCATGACGTCCGTGGCGCGTTTGATGCCGTCCGCGAGCGATTCGCGGCAGCCGTAAAGATTATCGAACTTCGATTTGGTGACGGAGTCGTTCACGTTGATGGCGGGCACGAGCAATTTGCCCTGCTCCGCCAATTGATACAGACGATGCACGCCGGTCGTGGTTTCTTCCGACACGCCGCGCCATTCCTTGACGATCTTCGTCCACAAACCGGGTTTTTCTTTCGCGAGACGGCGGAGCAAGGCTTTCACAACCGACACTTCGTGACTGTCGCCCTTGGTCTGATACGCCCACTTCGAACCCTTTTCGAGTTCGTAACCTTTGTGAATGAGCAATGTGACATCGCCGCCGTCGTCCACAACGAGTTGCGGGCCTTTGTCGCCCGGGAACAGAATCGCCTTGAGCGTGAGTTCCCAATATTCCTCCAACGTCTCGCCCTTCCACGCGAACACCGGAGTGCCGCTGGCCGCGATAGCGGCCGCCGCATGATCTTGCGTGGAGAAAATGTTGCATGAGGCCCAACGCACATCGGCGCCGAGCGCCACCAGCGTTTCAATCAACACCGCCGTCTGAATGGTCATGTGCAAGGAACCGGTGATGCGCACGCCTTTCAACGGCTTTTGCTTCGCGTACTTCTTGCGGACAGCCATCAAGCCAGGCATTTCGTGTTCGGCCACGGCGATTTCCTGGCGACCCCAGGCGGCCTGAGCGATGTCGCGCACGATGTAATCTTTGGTCGTGGGCGTCTGTGATGTGAATTTAGCGAGATTCGGCAATGCGGCGTTGACTTCTGCGAGAACAACGGCCGCCGGAGTGGCTTTCTTGGCTTTAGGCATAAATTTGAAAAAAGTTCGGGCCGAAGCAAATCGCCACAGCCCGAGATAGGATTACGTTGATGGTTAAATGGATTTCAACAAGGCCGCGACTTTATCCGTGCGCTCCCAGGTCAGGTCCTTGTCATTCTTGCCGAAGTGACCGTAGTTGGTCGTCTTGGAGTAAATTGGGCGCAGCAAGTTCAGTTGAGCGACGATGTCCGCCGGTTTGAAGCTGAACACTTTCAGCACCGCTTTCAGAATCCGCGCATTGGAAACCGTGCCCGTGCCGAACGTGTCAATGTGCACGCTCACCGGCTTCGGATGGCCAATCGCATACGCAAATTGCACTTCGCACTTCGCGGCCAATTTCGCGGCCACAATGTTCTTCGCGACCCAGCGACCCATATAAGCCGCGCTGCGATCCACCTTCGACGGGTCTTTGCCCGAGAACGCGCCGCCACCGTGACGGCCCATGCCGCCGTAAGTGTCCACGATAATTTTGCGACCCGTCAAACCGCTGTCGCCTTCCGGACCGCCGACGACAAAACGTCCCGTTGGGTTGATCAAAAATTCCGTGCGCGGCGTGAGCATCGATTTCGGCAATACCGCCTTCACAACTTTCTCAATGCAGAACTTCTCGATCTCGCGATGCTCCACATCCGCGCTGTGCTGCGTGGAAATAACGACGTTGGTGATGCGCGTCGGTTTGCCGTCCACATATTCCACCGACACCTGCGACTTCGCATCCGGACGCAACCATGCCGCGCCGCCGGATTTGCGGATCGCCGTCAACTTCCGCCCGAGGCGATGCGCATACATGACCGGGGCCGGCATCAATTCCGTCGTTTCGTTACACGCGTAACCGAACATGATGCCCTGATCGCCCGCACCCTGCTCGGCGGTCTTTTTGCCTTTGGCTTTCTTAGCGTCCACGCCTTGAGAAATGTCCGGGCTCTGGCGCGTGAGGTAATTGTTGATGAAAACTTTGTCCGCGTGAAACACATCGTCGTTGTTGATGTAACCAATCTCGCGAATCGCCGCGCGAATCACCTTGTTGTAATCAAACTTGGCGCGCGTCGTGATTTCGCCGCCGACGCAAACGATGTTGCTTTTGACGAACGTCTCGCAGGCGACGCGGCTGGTTTTATCCTGCGCCAGACAGGCGTCGAGAATCGCATCGGAAATCGTATCAGCTACTTTGTCGGGATGACCTTCACCCACGGACTCAGACGAAAAAATGTAACGGTCGCTCATGTAATTTGAATCAATTGGTTCTGTGTCGCCAACGACATATTGACGTATCAGGATGGGATGATATATACATGACGCGCGGCGTCAAACGTTAATTCCTGAAATATTCATCTACCACCAAACCATGTCTCCTACCCTCAAATCTCTCCGCGCCCTCTCGGACGCCACGCGGTTGCGTATTGTCGCTCTGCTCGAAGACGATGAACTCTCCGTCAACGAACTTCAGGAAATCACCCGCATGGGTCAGTCCCGCATCTCGACGCATCTCGGATTGCTCGCGGATTGCGAACTGGTCACCTCGCGCCGCGACGGCAAGCGCACGTTTTACAAACTGAATCCCGACGCGGAAGGCACGACGGCGGAATTCATCCACCTCGCCATCAGAGGCGCGCATGAACTGCCGGATCATTCGCACGATCAAATCAATCTCAAGCGCGTGCTGAATCGGCGGCGCGAACAAGCGGAGGTTTTCTTCAATCAGGTCGCCGGACGCTTTGACCGCGTTTATGGCCCAGGCCGCTCGTGGCAGGCATTCGGACATTTGTTGCTCCGCATATTGCCGCCTCTCACGGTCGCGGATTTGGGCGCGGGAGAAGGTTTGCTGAGTGAATTACTGGCGCGACGTTGCAAGAAAGTCATCGCGGTGGACAACTCGGAAAAGATCGTCGAGTTCGGCGTCGCGAAAGCCAAGAAGAACGGCTTGAAGAATCTGGAGTTTCGGCTCGGCAATTTACAGAACCCGCCCGTTGACGCGGCCAGCGTGGACCTCGTGATTCTCAGTCAGGCGTTGCATCACGCCGAAGACCCGGCAGCGGCATTAGTCAGCGCCGCCAAACTGCTCAAGCCGCGCGGGCAAATTCTCATTCTCGACCTCCTCGCCCACAAGTTTGACAAAGCGCGCGAACTTTATGGCGATCGATGGTTGGGTTTCGCGGAGAGTGATTTGCATCGCTGGCTCGAAGCGGCGGGATTCAAAAAAATCGAAATCAACGTCGTCGCCGCCGAGGAACAGCCGCCGCACTTTCAAACCCTGCTCGCCTGCGGACAAAAATAGTTCGCATCAAAACGTGTAGTGCACGCCCAGCGTCACGAGCACCGCTTGCCCCATATCCAGGATTGCGGCGCGCGCGCTTTCGCGATGCGCATACTTCTCCAGATGTTGGAACTGCACGGCGCCGGAGATTTCCCACGCTTCCCCAACGCGATAACGCAGCGCGCCCGAAACGTAACCGCCGAGAATCAGATCGTCGTCCGTGCCGCCCCCGAAAACATTCGGCACATCCGGCAATGCCACCTGATCAAAGAACTGAAAATCGCTGGCGACATACGCGAGGGAAAACCCGCCCGATAAAGACACGCTGAACTTCTCGTTCAACGGCAGTTCCACGTACGGTCCCACCCGCCAACTGAAAACATTCGCTTCGAACTCACGCACGCCGTTCACCGTGGCCGCAAATGTGTCCGAACGGCTGGCGATCGGCGTTGCCCCGATAACGGGGTTGCCTTCGGGCGACAGGTCCGGGCCGTGCGCGTATGGCGCCGGCGGTGGCGTAACAAAACCACCGCCCTCCAGCGGAGGCAATTGATACACGTCGGTCCTGCGACTCACGGTGCTGACATAGCGGCCGGACTGCTCGGTGACCACCCGATAAAAACTTCCCGCCGTCTCAACGCCCCAGCGCCACTTCTCGCCGCGACCCAACTCCCGTGAAAAGGTGAATTCAATCCCTGGCACTGGATCCTCCGTGTCGCCTTCGACGCTGGCGCCACTGGAGCGATAGCGATTCATCAAGATTGTGCCGTCGCCGGGCAACTGATTCAGCGGGCCGCTGTCGTAGTTGTATCCCCAGTACCGCGTGTAGCCCATCAGATTGCCGCTCGAATCTGTCAGCACATAACCGTCATCGTAATTGTAAGCATCGCCTGCGGGCGTGAGCTGCGTTCCGCCAACCGAATTGAACGCGCCAACGTTCTGAAATTCCGTCTTTACGTTGAACGCCGCCCCGAGACTGACGTTGACGCGATTCTTCGCTTGCGGTCGCAGTGCGGCGATACCGGTCGGAGTCAAAGTTTGGGCGCCGACGGCTGCCACACCCAAGGCAGCGGCGGCCAGAATCAGGTTTCGTTGCATAAATGAAAAGTTATGGGAGTTGAATCAGCCGATAAAATCGCGCACGCGCGTCCGCCGGTGGGCCTTCCGTTTTCGGCAAGCCATTATCAATCCACTGCACCCAATTGCCGTTGCCCCGAATCTCCGGTTGCGCGTTTTTCCAGTTCTGAAGATCATCGCTGTATTGGATCGAATACACGCGATTGGGCCGCGTGGCGAATTCAATAAAGAATGTGCGATTCGCGAGCAACAAACCGCGATTGATCGGTTGAAACGTTCCCTGGCGCGGCGCGGGATTGCCCGGGGCAGACACCAACTGCGCAACCAACACGGGATTCGGTTTCACCCGCAGCGGCGAGAGGAATTCGATGACCATGTCCACGTAACTTCCCGGCGGCACGGGCGCGTAGGTTTCCACATACGGCACGCCGTTGGTTTTGCCCGAAGCGTTGCGCAAGGTGATCGCCGGAACATTGGTCAGATTATTTACGAGCACGCGCACGGCATTGAGCGTTGAATAAGTCGGATTCGTGATTCGCACGCGTTGTTCGAAGTAATCGGTCTGCGGATTGTAATAAACCGACGTGAGAAACGTCAGGGGCGGACGCTCAATCACATTCACGGTCACAGGCAATGAAGAATTCGTCGCCCCAAAATCGTCGGTGACCACAGCCGAAAATGTGTAGCTTCCGACCGGCAGATTGGTCCGCACGACAAAGAACGGCGCATTGGTCGAAGTGCCGATGTGATTCGTCGCGGAGAAGAAATCCACTTGGGTGACAGTGCCATCGGAATCCTGCGCTTCTGCCAGCACCGTGAACGCGCCGGGCACGAAGAACGACGCGCCATTCGTCGGACTGACAATTTGCACGGTCGGTGGCGCATTGATCGTGATCGCGAATGTCTGCGGCGTTGACGCATCTGTGCCGCCGTTCGTCGTGCCACCATTATCTCGCGCCACCACTGTGACAACCGCCGTGCCGTTCGTATTGGCAGCGGGCGTGTAAGTCAACGTGCCCGTTGCATCAATCAATGGTGCAATCACGAACAACCCCGGATTATTGTTCGCCACCTCGAAAGCCACGGTCTGAACCGATTCGTTGCTCGGGCCGGGACTGATTTGCGTCGCCCAATTGGTCACGATCTGAGTGGCGGAGTTCTGTTGGATTCGAAGATTGCCACCTTGGACAAACGATGGCGGATCATTCACCGGCAAAACGTTAATGGTTGCGGTTAATGCAGCGGAACTGGCATTGCCGTCGGTGATGAAAAACTGAAAACTGTCCGGGCCGAAATAGTTCGTGTTGGCGAGATAGTCGAACGAACCATCAGTCCGCAGCGTCAGCGCTCCATTGGTCGGCCCGTTGATCACCACCGCGCTCAACGCGTCTCCGTCCCAATCCACTACACCGGCCAACACGCCCGGAGCGACGATAGTCAATGTCGTGTCTTCCAACGCTGTGAATTGATCACCGTTCCAGCCGTTCGTATTCGGCGGCGTGTTGGTTGCGAAAACCGAGATCATCACTGACGCGATGCCAGACGTGGTTAGGCCGTCACTGGCGCGATACGTGAACAAATCACCGCCGACGTAGTTGGACGCGGGCGTGTAAACGAAGTTGCCGTTGGTGCTCAGACTCAATTGACCATGACTCGGACTCGCCACTAAAACAGAAACAAGCGCGTCGCCATCGGGGTCGGAATCATTCGCCAAAACACCCGGCGCAACGATTTGCAACGGCGCGTTCTTCGGCGTGCTGAACGTGTCATCCAGCGCGACTGGCGCGTCGTTAAGCGCAGCAACATTCAATGCAACAGTCACCACTTCTGAATCCGCACTGCCGTCATGGGCGCGATAAGTGAATGAATCCAGCCCGGCATAGTTTGTCGCGGGCAAATAGTTGAAACTGCCATTGGCATTCAACGTCAGCGTTCCATGCGCCGGACCAGTTACCAGCACCGCCGTCAACGCGTCACCTTCAAGATCACTGTCGTTGGTCAACACTCCCGGTGCTGCTACGATCAAGAGTTCATCCTCATTGATCGAGTAGGAGTCCGCCTGAGCCATCGGCGCATCGTTCACGGGCGTAACCACGATTGTGACCTGCACCGGATTGGAATTGGTCGAGCCATCCACGGCGCGATAGGTAAACGAGTCGCTGCCAAAATAATTGGTGGCCGGCAGGTAACTAAAACTCCCGTCCGCATTCAGCACCAGAGTTCCATGTGCCGGCCCAGTCAACAATTCGGCCAGCAGCGGATCGCCATCTACGTCGCTATCGTTGCTCAGCACGCCGGGAGCAGAAATTATCAGGTTTTGATCTTCCGCGATCTGATATGTGTCCGGCTGCGCGACGGGCGTGTCATTCACCGGAGTGACAGTGAGCGTAACCGTCGCGATTACAGAATCGGCAACGCCGTCATGGGCGCGATAGGAGAATGAATCGATGCCGGCGTAGTTGGTCGCGGGCAAATACCTGAAACTGCCATCGGCATTCAATGTCAGCGTTCCCTGCGCCGGGCCAATTACCAACACTGCGCTCAACGCGTCACCCTCGATATCCGAATCGTTCGCCAGCACCCCCGGAATTGCCACATTCAGCGATTCATCCTCGTTGATCGTAAATGCGTCGGCTCCCGCTTCAGGTGGATCGTTCACCGGCGCAACTGTAATGGTGACCTGCACCGGGTCGGAGTTGGTCGAGCCATCCACGGCGCGATAGGTGAACGAGTCGCTGCCAAAATAATTGGTGGCCGGCAGGTAACTAAAACTCCCGTCCGCGTTCAGCACCAGAGTTCCATGTGCCGGTCCAGTCAATAATTCGGCCAGCAGCGGATCGCCATCCACGTCGCTATCGTTGCTCAGCACGCCGGGAACTGAAACTACCAGGCGCTCGTCCTCGGCCACCTGATACGTATCCGCCAGCGCCACGGGAGCGTCATTGACCGGCGTAACGTTAAGAGTCACTACCACGATGTCCGAATCCGTGGTGCCGTCATTGGCGCGATACGTGAAGGAATCCGCTCCGAAATAATTCGTTTCCGGCACATAAGTGAAACTCCCGTCCGAATTCAGCGTCAGGGTGCCATGCGCGGGTCCGGCAACCAACACCGCCGCCAACGCGTCACCTTCCACATCGCTGTCGTTCGCCAACACGCCGGCGCCTCCAATAGTCAGCCCGCCTTCTTCGGCAACCGAATACGAGTCGGGCTGAGCTACGGGCGCGTCATTCACCGGAGTCACGTTCAAATTCACCAATACGACTGCAGAATTCGTGCTGCCGTCCGTGGCCCGATAGCTAAAGGAATCCGGCCCAAAGTAGTTTGTGCCGGGCACATAATTGAAACTTCCGTCGGCATTCAAGGTCACCGTCCCGTGCGCCGGACCGACGACCAACTGCGCGCTCAGCAAGTCGCCATCCACATCGCTGTCATTCGCCAGCACGCCCGGAGGCGAAATGCTCAACCCACTATCCTCGGCAACGGAATACGAGTCCGGCAGTGCCACGGGCGCATCATTCACCGGGGTCACCGTGAGTGAGACGGTCGCGATTCCAGAGTTGGTTGTTCCATCGCTCGCCCGGTAGGTGAACGAATCCGGCCCGAAGTAATTGGTGAAAGGAACGTAAGTGAAACTCCCGTTTGTCCGCAGCGTCAACGTGCCGTGGGTTGTTCCGGAAACCAACACCGCAGTCAGCGTGTTTCCGTCAGCGTCCGTGTCATTCGCCAGCACGCCGGGACTGGAAATGTTGAGTGGGGCGTCCTCCGCGACGGAGTAGGCATCCGGTTGCGCGACGGGCGCGCGGTTGCCGCCGACGATGGTGGTAATCCACTTCGCGTAGTTGTCTTTCGAGTCGCCCGGTTCTTCGGCTTCCTTGCCAAAAATCTGCGCGTTGTTCGTAATCGTCATTCCGGCGGTGAGATTCGAGCCGACCCGCACCTGGAAAGAGCGCGATCCTTTGGCTTTGGAACTCAACGTGCCGATGCTCCAGGAAATCGTGCTGCCGGAAACCGAGCCGCCGTTGAGCGAACCGGAAATCACCGTGGTATTCGGCGGAAGAAAATCTTTCAGCACCACGCTCGTGCTTTTCACCGGCCCCATGTTGGAATAGCTCAGCGTGTAGGTGATGATTTGCCCCGGCTCGGCTTGAGTTGGCCCGGATTTCGCGAGCCGCAAATCGGGCCAGGCCAACGCCAGCGGCGCGCTGAGGGCGAGACCTGTGGCGACCAGGCCTGAATACCATAGTCTGCGAAGCGGGTGGCGACCGATTGTCAGACTGCGAAACGCTCTCATGATAGTTCCTTGGTGAGAGGACTTTCATGCAGCCCCAATCGTCCTTCAATCAGGTCATTTCAGGTCTTAGCCCCGGGCGCAAGCGGAGGGTTGTCCCGGTGACCGACGGGGATTTTCTTTGAAACATGCGATCCGACGGGCTGGCATCCAAATGCCAAGCGGAAGCGATTGCTGAAACCTGCCGCTGTTATCGGGTTTTCACCGGAGGGCGTTACGAACCGCTTCCGACGCCTACTTTTCGCGACTGACAACGCAATTCACCAGCTTCACGTCGGCGTGCGCGACCGCGTCGTCACTCGTGATACCTTTGAACGTGGAATTGACGATGCGCACGCCGCTGATCTCGGCCGCGGGGAAGCCGCGGATATCCAACACCCGCTTGGCCTTGTCCACCGTCATGTTTTCAATCACCAGATTTCGCACCACCGGTTTGTGCGGGCCATTCGCGCCTTCTTCGTAAACGAAATCAATCTGCAACGCCGCGTCCGCCACGGTGCCGACCTTCACGTTGCGCACGAAAATGTTTTCCATCATGCCACCGCGAACCGCGTTTGATTTGAAGCGGATCGCCCGGTCCAACTCAGGACTGTTCATGACGCAGTCTTCGACGAACACATTGCGGCAACCGCCGGAAATTTCGCTTCCGATGGTCACACCGCCGTGACCGCGCTTCATTTCGCACTTGCGAACGATAACATTTTCCGACGGGACGCCGATGCGCCGGCCATCGTTGTTACGACCCGACTTAATCGCGATGCAATCGTCGCCCGTATCAAACACCGTGTTCTCGATCAGCACATCGCGACTGGATTCCGGATTGCACCCGTCGTTGTTCGGTCCGTGGGAAAAAATATTCACGCCGCGCACAATGACGTTGGTGCAAAGCACTGGATTGATTTCCCACATCGGCGAACGCCGAATATGCACGCCTTCGATGAGCACATTTTTGCAGCGATACGGTTGAATGAATGGCGGCCGCAAGTAGTCGCCTTCACCAAAACGCCGTTCGGATACCGGGACATTATCCGCGACCATTTTCGCGAGCCGATCGCGCGCGGCGACTTGCGTGGGTGCGCCGGGCGGATTCAAATCCTTGCCTTTCCAACGCCCTTTCCACGGCCACCAATTCGTCATGTCCGCCTGACCATCGAGCGTGCCTGCGCCGGTGACGGCGATGTTCTCCGCATCAATCGCGTAAATGAGCGGCGAATAATTCCAACATTCCATTCCTTCCCAACGCGTGAACACCGCCGGCAAATACGCCTGCGGATCGGTTTTGAATCTCAAGGTTGCGCCATGCTCCAGATGCAGATTTACACCACTCTTCAAATGAATCGGTCCAGTCAGGTATTCCCCGGCCGGCACAATGACCTGGCCGCCGCCCGCCGCGTTGCATTCCGCAATCGCCTTCGCAATCGCTTCGCTCGCATCCGATTTTCCGTCGGCCAACGCGCCGTATTTCGTGATGTTGAATTCGCGATCGGGAAACACCGGCGCTTTGATGCGGGCGAGAATGCCGGGCAAAGCAGCCCAATTCGCGTCGGCAGCGCTCTGCTTTGCGTCCGCCAACTGCACGCGCTGCTCCACTTTCATCGGCAGCTTGTGAAACTTTTGCATCTCGATTCCCGCGAGGATAAACGGCCCGACGCCTTTCCAGTCATTTTCCACAATCGGCTCGCGCATGTAGTAATCGAACGAACCATCGCGGCCGTAACCCAATCCTGCGACCGAACAACATTGCGTCAGCGAAACGCCGCCATTGTCGGTGCGCTGCATCAGGCGCTGCGTCAAACCGTGATAACCGCGTTCGATGGCGGGCGCATATTTCGCGCGGTCGAGGTAACCTTCGTTGACGCCTTTCGCCATCGCATACACGAACATCGCCGCCGCGGTAGATTCGAGATAATTTTTGCCGCGACCGCCCTGATCCAGCACCTGCCACCACAAACCGCTTTCCGGGTCCTGCCATTTCACGATGCCGTCGCTGACCTGGCGCAGCGTTTTGATGATGACCTCGCGATCCGCATAATTCTTCGGCAGATAATCCAGCGTATCCACGCACGCCATCGCGAACCAGCCAAGCCCGCGACCCCAGAAGTTTGAAGACGTGCCGGACGTGCGACTCGCCCATTCCTGTTCACGTTTCTCATCCCAACCGTGGAAATACAAACCACTCTTGGCGTCGTAGAGGTGTTCGTTGATCAGACGAAATTGCTTCACCACGTCGGCATATTCGTCGCGCGGATTTTTGCTGTAGCGCTTCGCATATTCCGTGTAGAACGGCGCCCCCATGAACAGGCCGTCGAGCCACATCTGATACGGATAACGTTGCTTGTGCCAAAAGCCGCCCTGACTGGTGCGCGGATGTTCCGCCAACTGCGCGCGCAACACGTCTGCCGCCTTTTTGTAACGCTCGTCTCCCGTGATGCGATACAACCACAACACCGTGCGCCCCGGCGCGATGTTATCAATGTTGTAATCTTCCATCTTGAAGGTTTGGATTTTCCCGTCCGGCATGATGAACGAGCCGATCGTGTCTTTGCTGAACTCGACAAATTTTTGGTCCGGCACAACGTCGTTCAACTTGAGCAGCGACAGCGTGACCAGGCCCGCGGTGTAATCCCATTTCACGCGGCGGCCTTCGCGCCAGGCCCGACTATCGCCCGCGCGCGCAATTTCGGAATCCGCCATCGCGACCGACCATTCCAGCGGAGTCCAGCCACGATACTCATTTTTGTCCACTGTGTTTCGGACCGCTCGCGGCGCGCAAGCGAATCCCAACACAGAGACACCCAATACGAGGCAAAGCAATCGGTTCAGGTTCATAGGCACATGGAACATGCCTCGCAAGATTTCGGCGAAATGCCCCGCCGTCCAGTCTCGTTGCCCCTCGCAGAGTGCAAACCACTTCACAATTCCATCCCCAAGACGAGACAGAATGTTCTTTGCTTGCAAGCCAGCTTCAGGCCGCTTCGGGATAACGGGCCAGAATCTTCTTCAACGCTTCGAGCACTTGCGGACGTTCGCCCGCCAGATTGCGCGTTTCGTGGGGGTCAGCCTGATAATCGTAGAGCTCGTATTCCGCCGTGGCAGTGGGTTGCCCCGGTTTCTTCCATTCGACCATGCGATAACGTTCGGTGCGAATGGCGCGACCCAGCCGGTTTTGGCGCGGAAACACGTGATACGCATGATCGCTGACCCGCGCTTGGGGATTCTTCAACACCGGCACGAGGCTTTCGCCATCCAATGGCTGCGGCACTTTGGGCGCCGGCAGACCGGCCAGTTCCGTCAGGGTCGGAAACAAATCGACTGTTTCAGCGAGCTGCCGCGTGTGCGTGCCCGGCTTCGTCACGCCCGGAGCGCGAATCAAAATCGGAATGCGATTGGCCTCCTCGTAGTTGGTGTGCTTGGTCCAATAGCCGTGGTCGCCCAGATGAAAGCCGTGATCACCCCACAACACCACGATGGTGTTTTCCGCGAGGCCCAATTGCTCCAGGGCGGTCAGCACTTTGCCGATCTGCGCGTCCACGTAGGTGGTGCTGGCGTAATAACCGTGAATCAACTTACGCGCCAATTCCTCATCAATTGCGCCGCGCTCCGGCACGGGTTTGTATTGAATCATCTCGCCGCCCCGCTTGCCGGCGTACTCCGGCGCGTCTTTCGGCGGTTGCGTGTTTTCCGCCAATGGCAACTTGGCGGGATCGTACAAGTCCCAGTATTTTTTCGGCACCGTGAACGGCAAATGTGGTCGGGCAAATCCCGCCGCGATGAAAAACGGCTTTTCGGGCTTTGCTTTCCAGGCTTCGAGCCGGCGAATCGTCTCTGCTGCAACCCGCCCATCCGCATACGCGTCATCAGCCACTTCGGCGATCTCCCACGCCGCTCCGCGCGCGAGCTGATGATTGGGCACGTTGGTTTTGATGTTGTTAAAGTAAGCCTCCTCGCGCGTGATGGCGCCGCCGGTGCTTTCCGGCAAAACGTATTCCACCACCTTGTCCTTGAAATGCGGGACGTCGAACGACTCCGGATCGCCCTGGTTGCCGTGCCCGATGTGAAACACCTTGCCCAACGATTGCGAGCGGTAACCGTGGCGGCTGAAGTATTGCGGCATGGTCACGGCTTCCGGAAAACGCGCCCGCAAATTGGTGCCCAAATCATACAAGCCGGTCGAAGTCGAGCGTGCGCCCAGCATGAGATTGAAACGCGACGGCGCGCACACCGCTTGGTTGGCATACGCAAGATCGAATCGCATCCCCGACGCCGCCAGTTTATCCATCGCAGGTGTCTGCGCGATTTTGTCGCCATAGGCGCCGAGCGCCGGCTTGAGATCATCCACCAGAATCAACAAGACGTTGGGGCGCGAATCCGCCGCCCAAATCGAACTGCCAACCAGACTCAGACCGAGAATCAATAAACGTTTCATCATGACAAAAATGTTTCGAGCGTTGTCGCGAAATCCAATTGGCCGAACCGCCCTGGAATTAATCTTCCTTCACTGGATGGTCACAGCATGGCAGGAATGGGTGCGTCGCGCCATCGTCCAAAACAATGATGCCCGCACCCAACCGGGGCGCGAACCGCGCTTTAATCAGGCCGGTTATTGCGCCGAGGCAGCTAGCGTGCTGGGACGTATAAGTGTTCGCCCCGCCGCGACGCCTGCAACGCCTCGCGGGTATCCAGTGCCGCACCCGGATCGCCCTGCGCCGTCATCCAGCGTTCAAGCTCCGCGCTCAAACGCGATTTTATGGCGGCATGCTTGGGATCAGCGGCCAGATTGTTCATCTCGTATGGGTCCGTCAGCGAATCGTAAAGTTCTTCCGCCGGACGCGTCATGAATCGTTTCACCAGTTGATAATTAGCCGGCTTGTCCGTGGCGCTCCACGTCCACGTGCCCCAGTAGGGATTGTTCAACCCGCCGTCGCCCTGCACGCCCATGACATATTTTTGAATGTACAATTCGTTCGGAGTGAGATTGCGGATGTAACGCCAGCGGCCATCACTGACCGTGCGACTCGGATACGCCGGGCCTTCCGGCAAATTATTGTGCGCGCCATAAACAAACGCGCGATGCGTATCCTTCTCTCCCCGCAACACCGCCGCGAAACTCGTTCCGTCAAAGACGGTCGCCGCCGTGGCCGGTTTGCCGCCGGCGAGTTCCAACAGCGTGGGCGTAATGTCCGCATATTGCACCACCGCATCGGTGCGACGTCCGGGCGCGATTTGCCCCGGCCAACGCGCAACCAAAGCGGTATGCAATCCGGTGTCCCAGCAGGTCCATTTGTTGCCCGGGAATTGCGACCCCTGCTCACTCGTGAACAACACCAGCGTATTGGTGTCGGCGTTGGCCGCCTGAAGCGTGGCAAGCACCGCGCCCACCTGCTCGTCCATGTAAGTGATCTCCGCGAGATAACTGGCGAAATCGAAGCGCGTGCGGGGTGTATCCGCGATGTTGGGCGGCAACTTGATCTGCCGCGGTGGATAGCGAGAAGCGTCGCCCATGACCCACGGCACGTGCGGCTCCACCAACGCAACCACCAGACAAAACGGTTCGTCAGACTTGCGGGTGATGAACTCGCGCACGCCACTCAGATCGTGTTCGCGCGTCGGTTTCCGGACGCAGTTGTCGTCAAATCCCGGCACATTTTCGAACGGGTAAACTTCTGCCGGTCCGACGTGGACTTTGCCTGCGATGCCAACCCGATAACCCTGCGCGCCGAGAATTTGTGGCAGGCTGCGGGTGGTTGGCCGACTCTTCGAGTGATTCCACGCGCAACCGTTTCGCAAGGGATATTGCCCGGTGTACAACTCCGCGCGAGCCGGTTGACACATTGCCATGCTGATGTAAGCCCGATTGAACGTGAGCCCCTGCGCGGCCAGCGAATCAATGTTCGGCGTATGGGCGTTTTGTCCGCCATACAACGGCAGATCGTTGTAGGTGCAATCATCCGCCATGATGAGCAACACGTTCGGACGTTGGGGCGCGGCCAGGGTGGTAGCCGCCAGAAAAAGCGTCGCCACGGCCGCCGCGACGATCCAGCGCCCGAGCCTGTTTTGCATGGGTGAATTCATAAGATAGTTTCCGCTTTTGCGATTCATCGTGTCAATGGTTGATGCCACTCCGCCAGTTGTTTGGCCGGAATTTTGATCACCGCGCGGTCATACGTCATCAAGCCGTTGATCTCGCCCTCCACATCGGTGGTCTGCGTATAAACGCCGGCAGAAATGCCTTTCGCCTTCAAATCCACCAGCATGCCGAGCGATTTCTTGTAACGTTCCGTGTATTCCTCTTTGGTTTTCGGCAATCCGCCGTAACCCCAGTTCCGCTTTTGTTCATCCCACAAATGCCCGACCACCGGCCAGCCGTGCCCGCCAAATTCTCCGACCACTTTCACGTAATCATTGAAACGCGTTTGCTCGAACGGAAATCCCGGATCGGGATAACGATGTGCATCGGCGATGTGACCCACCGGCCAAAAATTCCCGCCACTCGCCACGTTCACCAACCGCGTCGGATCATACTCCATCGTCCATTTGCCGACCTCCAGAGTGCGATGTTGCCCCCACGCCTCATTGAACGGCACCCAGACCACAATGCTGGGATGATTGTCCAAGCGATCCATCATGCGCTTGAGTTCGGTGAGCCACTGCTGATGATCCGCGTCGGACCATTCGGCATCTTCGGGATTCGGTCGCAGGCGCGTCCATCGCGGGCTGATACTTTGCCCGCCCCGGCTTTTGCCCGTGCCGCCGCTGACCTGATCCTGCCACAGCATCATGCCCACGCGATCACAGTAAGCGTAGAAACGGCGCGGTTCGACTTTGATGTGTTTGCGAATCATGTTGAATCCCGCGGCTTTCAGGTAATCCACATCAAACTGCATGGCCTTGTCCGACGGCGGCGTCAGCAATCCATCCGGCCACCAACCTTGATCGAGCGGCCCCCAATGAAAAATCTCTGCGCCATTCAGCGTGAAGCGCCAATGACCGTCCGCATCGCGCTGTCGCCCGACTTCGCGAATGCCCGCGTAGGAATTAATCGTGTCCAACACTTTCCCGCGCGCATCGAGCAATTCGACTTTCAGATCATAAAGGCTCGGCGCCGCCGGCGACCAGAGTTGCGCGTTGGGAATGTTAAGCTTGAGTTCGCCCTTGCCTTCTGCCGACGCAACTTTGCGTCCCTTGAACGTTGCAGTGACACGAACCGTCTCCTCGGAAAGCGTTGGGTCATTCGTCGTGCCGCCGGCCAATTCGGGCCACACCGTGATGGTGGCGGGCTGAATCGCCGTGTTGATCTTCAAGTCGGCGATGAATCGGTCCGGCACTTCTTCCAACCACACGGTTTGCCAGATGCCCGAAACGCGCGTGTACCAAATGCCCTCGGGTTGCAACGTCTGCTTGCCGCGCAATTGCGTGCCGCCGGTTTCATCCCACACGCGCAACACCAGTTCATTCTCCCCGCGCTGCACCGCGGCGGTGACATCAAATGTGAACGGCGTGTTGCCACCGATGTGTTCCCCAACTTGTTTTCCGTTCACCCAAACGGTCGCGTGGTAATCGACCGCCTCGAAGTTCAACAACACGCGTCGCCCTGCTTGCGGTTTCAGGTTAATGGTACGCCGATACCAGAGGGACTGGTCGGGTTCGAGCATTTTGCCGACGCCGGACAGCGACGCTTCCACCGCAAAGGGAACGAGAATTTTGCCATCCCACGTCGGCGGTTGGGCGGCATCTTTTGCGGTGATGGCGTAATCCCAAAGCCCGTTGAGATTCTCCCAATTCTTGCGCTCCAGTTGCGGGCGCGGGTATTCCCGCCAGGCGTTGCTCGGCTTCACGTCCTTGCCCCAACGGGTCATCATTTTGCCGGACACCGGCGCCCACGCAGCTGCGGCCGTCAACGAACTGGTCAACGCCAACACAATGGCCCCGCGCAACAGCGCGGCGCCCCGGATTTGTCGGAATATGTTTTTCATGATTGGAAATTCGCCCGGGCCATGGTTCGGTCGCACTCGTTACTTAACGCGATCTGGTCAACTTGAACTCGGTTCAAGTGATTCTTGCGACTGGAAACCGGCCTCAACTTAAGCCGAAACCGCCAAGCTGGGGAATCGTCCATTCCGATGATGCAAGTCTGCTTGGCGAACCACGGTCATTGCTTCTAACATCCCGCCGTGTCCGCCGCCAAGAAACGCCACCAGACAACGCATCGCAACGTTGTGCCGCTCTTGCTTGTGGGCGGCGGTGTGCTCGTGGCACTCCTGGCCGCCTTGTTTCTCAACGGGCGACCGACCGCCTCGCCAAGTTCCTCCGGGACGAAGCCGGCCGCGCCCGGCCAATTTGAACTCCCTGCCGACACCTCGACCTTTGCCGCGTACGGCGGGTCCGCCAGTTGCCGGGAATGTCACCTTGAAGCCTACGAAGCCTGGGCCAACTCGCATCACGGTTTGGCCGAACGCCTGCCCACCAACACGCTGGATGCGGCGGCTTTTGTCCCGGCCCGAACCTTTCAGCACGCGTCTCAATCCACCTCTTTAGCCGCGTCGAACGATACTTACGTGCTGCGAACCGCCGGATTGCAAAGCAGCAATGAAACCTTCATCGCCGAACGCGTCATCGGCCACAATCCGCTGCGCCAAATGCTCGTGCCCTTTCCGGGCGGACGTTGGCAGGCGACTGAAGCGGCCTGGGATCCGCGTTCCAATGAATGGTTCAATGTCTATGGAGAAGAAGATCGCCGGCCCGGCGAATGGGGTCACTGGACCGGACGCGGCATGAATTGGAACACGATGTGCGCCGCGTGCCACAACACCCGCCTGCGAAAACATTACGATCCTGAGGCCGACGTCTTCAAGACCACCATGGTCGAACGTGGCGTCGGTTGCGAATCCTGTCACGGTCCGATGCAAGCGCACAACGACTGGCAATACGCCAACAAGAATTCCGGCCGGAAAGATCCGACGCTCAAGAAGCTTTCGCGCGATCAGATGTTCGACACCTGTGCGGGCTGCCATTCCCGCCGCGGCGAAATCACCGGCGACCCCAAACCGGGCGACAGTTTTTTTGATCATCATCTGCTGACCATCGTGGATGAAACGGATTTGTTTTATCCCGACGGCCAAGTGCGCGATGAGGATTACGAGGTTTCCGCCTTTCTCGGCAGCAAGATGTTTCATCAGGGCGTGCGCTGCGTTGACTGTCACGATTTCCACAGCGCCAAAGTCCGCTTGCCCGGCAACATGATGTGTATGAGTTGCCACGGCCCGGGCCAAACCAACGCGCCGGTCATCAATCCCGTGACGCACAGTCGCCACAAAGTTTTCGGTTTTGATACGAACGGCGTCATGCTGGATTTCGATCTCGGCACGTACGATCCCAAGACCATCAAGGAAACCGGCGGGGAATGCGTGAATTGTCACATGCCGCAGACGGTTTACATGCAACGCCACTGGCGGCACGACCACGGCTTCACCATTCCCGATCCGTTGCTCACCAAACAACACGGCATTCCGAACGCCTGCAATCGGTGTCATCAGGACAAAGACGCCGATTGGGCCCTGCGCTACGTGGACGAGTGGTATGGCGAGAAAATGAATCGCCCCTCCCGCCAGCGGGCGCAAACAGTCGCGCGGGCGCGTAACGGGGAAGACGCGGCCCGCACGGCGTTGCTGCAAATGCTACAAGCCGACGCGCAGGATTATTGGCGCGCTGTCGCCGCCAATCTATTGGAGCGTTGGGCCGCCGAGCCACAAGTCACTGCGGCCCTGATCAACCAACTCGCCGATACCAACGCGCTCGTGCGTCAGAATGTAGTCCAATCGCTAAGCCCGCTCGCTCCAGATCGTCCCGACGTACGCGCCGCGCTGGAATCGCGTTTAGCCGATTCCACCCGCAATGTGCGCGTGGCGGCCGCGCAAGCGTTGGTGGCGACTTTACCGCTTGATTCGTTGGCCGCCGCGGAATTTCAACACATGCTGCGGCACAACGCCGATCAACCCGCCGGACAAATGCAAATGGGAATGTTCGCTTTCGCGCGGGGCGATGCGACTAACGCGTTGCGGCATTTTAAGACTGCGGCCGAATGGGACGCATACTCGCCGGGCATTCGCCATGAGTTGGCGATTGTGCTGAGTCAAATGGGCCGCCCACGCGAGGCGCTCAACGAATTGCAAGCCGCCGTCCGATTGGCGCCGCGCGATGCGGAGTTCCGATTCAAACTCGCGCTGGCCTGGAATGAAGTTGGTGAACCCGCCCAAGTGCGGGCCGAACTGGAAGAAGCCGTAAAGTTGGATCCGCGCCACGCCCGCGCCTGGTATAATCTCGGACTTGCGCGATTTGGAGCGGGCAATGCGCCGGGCGCCGTTCAGGCCTTGATCGCTGCCGAAACTGCCGCCCCGCAAGACCCACAAATCCCCTACGCCCGCGCCACGATTCATGCGCAAATCGGTCAATTGCATGAAGCGCGAACCGCGGCGCAACGCGCATTGGAGCTCAACCCGCAGTTTGCGGAAGCCGCCTCGCTGTTACGCCAACTTCAAGGCCGATAATTCAAATCCATTCCGGCCCGGAACAGTCGCTTATTGCGCCCGTCGGACCACCGCCAAGCCTTTCAGCAAATCCACCGCGCGCGCCAGCGCCGGGTCGCGAATCACGGGTTGTTCCGGTTCAAGCTCCCGCGGCGGTTGGACTTCACCTGGTTGATTTTCGTTGCGATGCGCGCGCACGAGGTCCGCTTCCGTCGTGCGCGGTCGGCGCATGGGAGCATTCGTGCTGATCAACAACTCACCGTTGTTGCCCGATTGCAGCACGGCATACGGATCACTCAAATAAACGCGTTCGGCGGCGGGGGTCACCGTGACTTCGATATCCGGCTTGACGCGGCCAACTGGAGTTTCAGTCGCGCCCAGCAATTGGACGGGCGTGGCGGCGATGCGCAGTCGTTGCCCGTTGTTCAACTGGAATTCCTTCGTCCCGACCGCCGCACCGCGAGTCGGATTGCCGAGCAGCAACCCCGTCCCGGTTTCGCGCAGCACGGCGGCTAACGCTTCCGGCGCACCCATGGTTTCGCCGTTGATCAAGACGGCCACGGGCCACGGCAATGGATCGGCTTTCGCGGTTGATTTCAGCACGCCGCCGCCGGCGTTCAGTAATGACTTTTCCTCACGCAAAAACAAATCGACAATTCCCATCGCTGCCGCGTAATCGTCGCCACCGGCAAAGCGCAAATCAAGGACCAGTCCGATGAGCGAGTTGGTGGCATTCATCGCCCGGCACAACGCCGCCATTTCCTCGACCGAGGTCGGCAGCACTCGCAGCAAACGCACATAAGCCACGTCGCCTTCGAGGCGCAGGCTTTTCCCGAGCGCCGGACCGGAGGGAGCAGCCTGCTCTGCGGCGAGCCAGACCTTTGCGCGCAATCCTTGCAAAATGCCCTCGAACGCATAGCGATCGAGTTCCCCCGAAGTCACCTCCGGCAAATTCGTGCGCAGGATTTCGCGCACTTGCGGCAGATCGGGCGCCGGCAAAGGAGTTGTCGCTTCGCTTTGGGCAAACAGCGGGAAGGCGAGGCAACCCACGAGACAAGCAGTGGTCAGTTTCATTTTCATCGGCTCAATTCACCTCTCCCTTCAACCGCGCGTGGACACGCCAGCCAGAAATCCCTTTTTGCATTCGGGACAAACCCCGTGCGTCAACGAGGCATGTGAGTGGGTCGTGATGTACTTGTCAATTTGTTCCCAATAACCTTCGTCGTTGCGAACTTTTTTGCACCAGGCGCACAAAGGCAACAGTCCGGACAACGTTTCCACCTGATTCGTGAGTTGCTTGGTTTTCCGCAGGCTTGCCAGCGCGTCAGCACAGCCGCCCAACAGCAGCGAGAGCAAACTAAAAGCGACTTCCTGCGCCACGGCCGGCTCGCGATGCAAGACACCGCAAAACATGCCCACTGCCTGGCTGGACAATGACAAGCCGTGCAACAAGCCGGGCTCTTCTTTGCCATCTTTGCCCATGCCGAACATCACCGGATTGCCCCGCCGCAAGGCGAGCGCGAAGCGACCGGTCTTAATTTGATCGTCCACCGTGCGTTGCAACGCGGCGCATTCACCTTCCGGCGACGCCAGCGTCAGGATGAAACTCATGTCCGCCGGGTTCACCAGCCAAAACCCCATCGCCCGAAACAGATCCAACCCGGCGACGTAACGATTGGTGACATCAAGGATGCCGACACCGGAATCCTGCTCGTGCAAGTCATGCCGGAAATGCTCCAGCGCCGAGAACAGCGTGAGCAATTCGCGCCGCGAATCCAACTCGCTCAACTTGCCCAGGCCGCTGCGAAGAAATTCGGGATAGACAGATTCAAACGTATCACTCATGGCTGCTGGCCGTGGTTCAGCCCAAAAACATATCCTGCACGGCTTCAAATTGTTCGTCGATTCCGGTCACCACCGGGCTGAGCGCGGCGGGCGTCATGCCGAGCGTCGCCCACGCGGTTTGGTTCAATGGCGGCACGAAGCGTTCCCCGGAACTCCCGACCTGCATGGCGTTGACCAGATGATCCGCGATATGCACGACGGCCGCTTCCTGCTTGGCCGCGTCCGCGACCGAAGGTTGATGATGATTGCCGACGGCTTGCACCAACGTCGCGGGATACTTCCAGCTTTTCAACAAAGCTTCGGCGATATTCTGATGATCGTAACCCAACACGCGCACCTCGGCCTCGCGCAACAACAGCCGCTCCTTGCGGCACAGTTCAAAAATCTTCTGGGCCTGGCGCGGCGCTTGCAGGAACAACACGAGCCGGCCAATGTCGTGCAACAGCCCCGCGACAAACAATCGATCCGGTTTCGGCAATCGCTGCTCCATCGCAATCAAGCGCGCGCCAATGCCCGTCGCCAAACTGTGTTGCCAGAACGAACGCACGCTGACCAGTTCGCTGGACAAACCCGTGAAGCGTTCGATGACGCTCGATGCCGTCAGCAAATCCTGCACTTGTTGAATCCCGATCAAACTGATGGCTTCGGCAACCGTGCTGAGTTTCGTCGAGAACCCGCAGTAGGCGCTGTTGGAAAAGCGCAACAATCGCGCGGTCAAATCCACGTCCTTTTCGATGATGTCGCCGATCGCCCCGAGGCTGCATTGCGGCGAACGCAACGCGCTCTCGATTTCCTGGAGCAACGGACCATAGGAGCCCAGACTCGACGGCGCGGCATAAACCAGGTCGTCAATGGTAGGAGGATTCATGTGGGTTCCAATCGGGCCCGGTGGGCGCGCCGGCGCAAAATCAGTTTGAAAAGCTCGGCAAAAACGGGATCGGCGTCGTCCGCCTTCCAGAACGTCGCCCGCACTTCTGCCGACAATTTTTCCAATTGCTCGGGCGAAAGTTTGCTGAGCGAATCGTTTTCAGCTTCGTCGCCGGAGGCTTCGACATTGATTTCCGTCACGCCCCACGCCTGCAAGATGCCAATCTGGCGCGCGGTGAGTTTGCAGCCACTGGGAATGAGCAGCATGTTGTCAATGTTCTTGATGTCGCTGCTGACTACCATTCCCTCTTGAACAAGTTCCGTTTTGATTCGAGGCATGGTTCTGAGATTAAAAATCGTCGCAGCTTAGAAGTCCCCCCAGCGCCACGCAATGAATTTCCTACCGCGAGCAGCTTGTCTGGCGATTAAAAAACTTGTTCCCCTACTGCCGCAAAAACAGACTGGCGTGATGAGAACGCTCCACTGTCCCAGGCAATTCCTTTGCTTCGGCCTGACCCTCGCCGTGGGCGTGGTCGTCTGCGGTTGTTCGTCATTCGAACGGGATTGGCGGCGCGCGGGCCGGGAACAGCCCATGGCAAACGGTCTCGTCACCCGCTGGGAAGGACGCTGGGTGAGCGAATACAACGAGCATAACGGCAAACTCCGGTGCCTATTGTCGCCGCAGGAATCGAATGTCTATGCCGCCCGATTTCGCGCCCATTATCTGTGGCTGTTGCGGTTTGAATACACCATTCCCTTGCAAATGACTGCGACGCCTGGGGGCTGGACTTTTTACGGCTCGGAGGACTTGGGCAGCATGGCCGGAGGCGTTTATCACTATCGCGGCGCCATCAATGGTACGAATTTCTTTTCCACCTATCGCGCCAAGGTGGATCATGGATTCTTCGAAATGCGGCAAGTGCCGCCAGCGGCACCGAAAACATCTCCGTGACCGGTTGCCGGGGTGGGCGGGGCGAATTTACGTTCCAAACGCTCCAGGGCTTTGTAGCAGCGGGAATGCGCGCGGCGAGGTTTACTGGGACCGTGCCACCGAACCGTCACAAGCATGATTCCTGGTCCATACTCGATGGAGCGCTCGATTTGCTTGGACTCATTCTGGAGGGTTTGTTCACGCTGTTCTAAAGCGGCGCCGGCCTGCCAAGCGTTCACCAAATCAGGTCAATGCCCAACCAGCCTCTTGAATCAATGAATGCGGAACTTAAAACGTGTCCTCGTTGCGCTGAAACCATCAAGGCAGCAGCCACACTATGCCCTCACTGTCGAAGCTGGCAGAAACTCTGGTCATGGCAAAATCCGCAAGTCTGGAGCGGATTGATATTGCTCTTCTATTTTGCGGCGATGGTTTTGGCGGTTGCCGTAGTCGAAAAGATTTTTGGCCCCAAAGAAGACTTTTCGCCTCATCGGCATGAGATCACAGTTTCAAGTTCCGAGGTCAACCACCGCATCACTTCGGGAACGAATCACTATGTCACCGTGGTTGGAATAGTCACTAATCGCAGCGACAAGGCTTGGGAAAACGTCAACCTGGAAGCGCAATTCTTTAATGCCGCAGGGCAACTGATTGATGTGATTCCCGGACGCGGTGACTACTCCGGGATTGCCATTCTCGGTCACAGCGAAGCAGCCTTCAAAATCGAGACTCGGGCCGCGCGGGCCATTTCTGAATACGCACGACACGAAGTCCTTGTCAGTTGGGGCAAAGATGCGGCAGCCTGGCCATAACACGACACCGCGTTTTCCTGGCACCCTGACTAAAGTCTCACGTCAGTCCGCCCAATCCGAAGTTGCGTTGATACTCGCGAACGACGTAACGGTCCGTCATGCCGGCGATGTAATCGCACACCGCCCGGTGTAAGCCATCCCGCCGCACGCGGCGGCGCGATTGTTCGCCGATTTCGCGCGGGTGAGTCAGATAGAAATTAAAAAGCTCGGCGAGCATCCGGGTTGCCCGCGTGTTTGCTTCGTCCACTTGGCGACTGAAATAAAGATTCCGATAGAGATATTTCCGCAACTCCAGATTCAACGCCCGGCGCGCGCGACTGTATTGCACCAAAGCCCGGGAATGCAGCCGCACTTCATCCGCACTCTGCACTCCGGCGGCCGCAATCAATCCCTCCGTCGTCTCGACAACATCCCGCACCTGCGCGTCAATCATCGTGCGAATGATGAAGTAACGCCGACACTCGTCCGGCAACTTCCCCTGCTCTTGCTTCACTTTGCGCGCGGCCTCGCGCCAGACGGTGACGTGCCGATTCAGCTCAGCTTCGGACAACAACTTCGCATCCAAGCCATCGTCGAGATCGTGGCTGTAATACGTGATCTCATCCGCAAGATTCGCCACCTGCGCTTCGAGCGAGGAATTCTTGGCGTTGAAACCACGTCGCTTGCTGGGATGATCGTGGGCGGCGAAATGTTTGACCAAACCTTCGCGCACTTCCCACGTCAGATTCAAACCGGAAAAACCCGGATACTTCTGCTCCAACTCTTCCACCACGCGCAAGCTCTGGCGGTTATGCTCGAACCCGCCGTGCTTCTTCATCAAACGATCCAACACATGTTCGCCGCGATGCCCAAACGGCGAGTGTCCCAGATCATGCGCCAGGGCGATGGTTTCCGTGAGATCTTCGTTGAGTTTGAGCGCCCGGGCGATGCCGCGCGCGATCGCCGCCACTTCCATCGTGTGCGTCAAGCGCGTGCGCAGATGATCGCCCGTGCCGTTGAGAAAAACCTGCGTCTTGTATTCCAGCCGACGAAAGGCGCGCGCGTGAATAACCCGATCGCGATCGCGCTGATACTCCGTCCGCCACGGCGACGCAATTTCCTTGAATTTGCGTCCGCGGGAGTCGCCGCTCATCTGCGCGTAGGACGCGAGCGTGGCGCGTTCGAGTTGCTCGAGTTCCTGGCGAGTGCGCGGCATAAATTAACCCTGCGAGAATTGACCTCCGCGGGAAAGAATCAATTCTTGAGCACTTCGGCGACTGCGACGCCGCGCAGTTCAAACAGCCGCCGGATGGTGTCTTCTATGAGATTGTTGGGGCAACTGGCGCCGGCGGTCACTCCAATCGTAATTGGCCCGGATGGCAACCAGCGCTCGGTCTCGACTTCTTTGCGAAGATGTTGATCGTAATGCACGATTTTCTGAGCACTAACCATCTTGCTGGCGTTCTTGATGAAATAGGTGGGCAATTTGGCTTCGCCCATTTCGGCCAAGTGCGAGGTGTTGGAGGAATTATATCCGCCGATGACGATTAACAGGTTCATCGGCTCCAACAGCAGTTTTTGCAACGCATCCTGGCGATCCTGGGTCGCCCCACAAATTGTGTCGAAGAAACGGAAATGCCGTCCCACTTCAGCCTCGCCGTATTTTTTGATCATCGCCGCCTTGAACCGCCGCTGCACTTCCTCGGTCTCGCCGCGCAACATCGTGGTTTGATTCGCCACGCCCACCGCGACCAGATGTTCATCAGGATCGAAGCCCTGCGAATAGGCACCTTTGAATTTTTCCAGAAACGCCTGCTTGTCGCCGCCGTTCAAAATGAAATCACAAACGTAGTCGGTTTCTTCGAGGTTATAGACCACGAGATAATGTCCGCTGCCGTACGCGCGCGCCTGCGAAGTCGTCGCCTTGGTCTCCTCGTGCTTGGCCTTGCCGTGAATGATGCTGGTCACCTCCTCCTTGGAATACTGGCGCACCCGCTTCCACACACTCATCACGTCGCCGCACGTCGTATCCACGAGGATGCAACCTTTGGCTTCAATCTTCGTCCGCGTGGCGACTTCGGTGCCGAACGCCGGAATGATCACCGCATCGCCGGCTTTCATGCGGTTCAACTCCTCGTCGGTCGGTTTCGGCGAAATGATCTGAATGCCCATGTTACGAATCTGATCGTTCACGTCCGGGTTGTGAATGATTTCGCCCAGCAAATAGATGGGCGTACTGGGGGAAACATCGGAAAAATATTTTTTGGCCGCGTAGGCCAGGTCAATGGCGCGCTCCACACCATAGCAAAAGCCGAACTCCTTCGCGAGTTTGACCGTCAATTCTCCCGCGCTCAAAACGCCGCCGTTGGCACGGATGCGCTCCACCAATTCGCTGCGATAATGCGACAGCACCTTGGCCTGCACGGCTTCCATGATGTCCGGACGGCGGAGATTGATTTTCTTCGGCGCGCCGTTCCCATTCGCATCTGTTGACATAAGAAGGTTAGTCTAATTGAGGTGGGAGAGGCGTCGAGCAGAAAGCCCGGGGTAAATAGTCATTGCGGCATGAGAAATTCCTGCAATGATGTGCGCCCTGTCGGAGCGTAGCTCAGCCTGGCTAGAGCACTTGCTTTGGGAGCAAGACGTCGCAGGTTCAAATCCTGTCGCTCCGACCACTTTTTCTTTAGGGTTTTGGCGATTTTGCTGGATTCCCTGACACTTTCCTGACAGTATCGCGGCATGGCCGCGAAAAAGCACCATTCCGCTCAGGACGAAGAGAAACGCACGAAGTGGACCGTTGAACGAGGCTCGGCAACGGTGAAAATCTACCTCACTCCGCACGGGGCAGAAAACTACTACACGCTCTCCTATTGGATGGATCGCAAGCGTCGGCGGCAGGTTTTCAAAACACTCCAAGAAGCCAAAGACGAAGCGGCCATAAAAGCCACGCAGATGACCAACGGCGACCTTGGCGCGGCCAAGCTCACCAACGCCGACAGCGCGGCCTACCTGCGGGCCATTGCCCTGCTCAAGCCGTGCGGAGCGGCACTCGAATTTGCCGCATCCGAGTACGCCAGTGCGGTGAAACGTCTCGGCGCGGTATCGCTCTCCCAGGCAGTGGATTTTTACCTCAAGCGGCATCCGGTTCACATGGAGCCGAAGATGGTGCGGGAAGTGGTGGATGAACTGCTCAAGCTCAAGGAGTCGGAGCAACTGAGCGTTCGTTACCGCAAGCAACTGGCGTATGATCTTAATCGCTTTGCCGGGCGCTTTTGCGGTCGCCTCGGGGATGTGGCGGGCACGGAAATTGACGAATGGTTGCGCGATCTGAAAGTGGGGCCGCGCACGCGGAACAACCTTCGCAATTCAGTCCAGGCGCTGTTCAACTTCGCCATCGCGCGGAGGTATCTGCCAACGGACCATGATGAACTCAACGCCGTGCCGTTGGCGCGGGACGGTGATGGGGAAATTGAAATCTATTCACCGGAGGAAATGGCCGAACTGCTGGCCGTGGCGTCGCCGGAGCATATCCCGTTTCTCGCAATCAGTGCGTTCGCGGGAGTGCGGCACGCGGAATTGCAGCGGCTGGACTGGTCGCACGTGAAGCGCAAGGCGGGCATCATCGAGATCAAAGCGGGCACGGCCAAGACGGCGAGCCGGCGGGTCATTCCGATTCTGCCGAACTTGCGGTGCTGGCTGAAGGATCACTGGCGCGAAGCTGGCGAGATTTGCAACTACGCGAACATGGTTCTCCAGTTTGTGGAACTCACCCGGCGCGTGAATGAGAAGCGACGGGCGGCATGGGCCAAAGCAAACGGGGTGAGCAAGGCGAAGCTGCTGGAGGCGGACAACGCGGCCGTCGAACGGCTGGCCAAGCTGCCGCGCAACCAGCGGCGCAGCCGGGGCACGGTGATGCCCGGCGCGGAGACAGCGGAAGCCGAGGGTTGGAATCCGTTCCTCTGGAAACACAATGCTTTGCGGCACTCGTTTATTTCCTACCGCGTGGCGCAGACACAGAATGTTTCGCGGGTTGCTTTGGAGGCTGGGAATAGTCCGGGAATGATTTTCAAGCATTATCGAGAACTGGTGCGGGAAACGGATGGGAAGAAATGGTTCGCTATTGTTCCGAAGGGAAAACGATGATCAAACGGCGTGGCACAGGTGGTATAGTGAGGCGGTTGGCTCGTGCCTGCGACAACCTGCCTTGGCCTCCGGGCCGCCTGCTTTGTTGCTCGCTCGTTGCAGATCGCTGCGGATATGCGCCTCACTCACGCCGCGCGGGCAACCCGGATTCCGGCGGCAACTTATTGCATCCATTCGCCGCCCGCCTCGGGTCGGCGGGAAACAGTCCGGGGATGATTTTCAAACACTACCGCGAACTTGTTCGTGAGGCGGACGGCAAAAAGTGGTTCGCCATTGTGCCAAAGACCGCGCGGAGAGTGCAGTCGCCAAGAAACGTGGTGGCGATGCCAAAGGCAGCGTGACAGTGGTGGCGCTCCCCGACTCGCGATACAAATCACTCCGTTCCGTTCTGGAAAAATCCACGCTGGATTTTTCAAGGTCATTCGGCTCTTATCTCCCGGCGCACGTTCCGGCTTATCTGTGGACGAGTCAACTGTCTGGCAGCAGGGATTTTCGAAATGGCAAAAAAAGAAGCCCAAGCACGAATCAGAGTCAACAAACTCCTCGAGCAGGCAGGTTGGCGCTTTTTCCCGGACGCTGCTGGTCCGGATAACATCATCTGTGAATGCCGGCTGACGCGGAAGACTTACAACCCGAATACTGACTTGGGCAACGACTTCGACAAAACCTCCCATGGTTTTGTGGATTACCTGTTACTGAATCTGGAGCGCAAGCCGGTGGCACTGGTCGAGGCCAAACGGGAGAGCATTGATCCCCTGGACGCCAAGGAGCAAGCGCGCGACTACGCCAAGTCTTTGGGCATCCGCCACATATTTCTCTCCAACGGAATCATTCATTACTATTGGGATCTGAGCCAGGGCAACCCGACGCGGCTTTCCCATTTGCTCACGCTGGAACAGTTGGGCGAGGCATCCCGATGGAATCCGGACCCGCAAAAGCTGATCGAGACCAAAGTGGATGAACACTACATTGCGATTTCGCAGGATGCCGGCTGGCTGGGTTATACGGCGGCGCAGCGTGAGTTGGCCCGGGTCAACCACAACATCAAATTGCTGCGCGATTACCAAGTGGACGCCGCAGTCGCACTGCAAAAGGCTTACGCCAAGGGGAAAAACCGGTTCTTGTTCGAGATGGCCACGGGTACTGGCAAGACGCTGTTAAGCGCGGCCATCGCGAAGATGTTTATTCGTTCCGGCAATGCCACCCGCGTGCTGTTTCTGGTGGACCGGATTGAATTGGAGAATCAGGCCGCGCGGAACTTCAACCACTACCTCGCCAAGGACAGCATCAGTACGGTGATTTACAAGGAACGGCGGGATGACTGGATCAATGCCCAAGTCGTCGTCAGCACGATTCAGAGCCTCGCGGCGGGAAACCGCTATCTGACGGAATTCTCGCCCAACGATTTTCAACTGATCATATCGGACGAAGCGCACCGGACCATCGGCGGCAACAATCGGGTCATTTTTGAATACTTCATCGGCGCCAAGCTGGGGCTCACGGCCACGCCCAAGGATTATTTGAAGGGCATTGACCCAGCCAAGCTGCACGAGGACGACCCGCGCGAACTGGAGCGGCGGCTGTTGCTCGACAGCTATCGCACCTTTGGTTGCGATGATGGCAACCCGACGTTCCGGTTCAGCCTGCTGGACGCGGTGAATCACAAGCCGCCGTATCTGGTGAATCCGCTGGCGGTGGATTGCCGGACGGAGATCACCACGGAACTGCTGTCGCAAAAGGGTTGGGCGGTGAAGCTGGCCGGGCTAGATGAAGACGACGACGACCAGGAAAAAACCTTTTACAAACGCGATTTCGAGAAAAAGTTTTTCTCGGATGCCACGAATGCGACGTTCGTGCGCACCTTCCTGAAACATGCCAAGCGCGACCCGCTCACGGGTGAGATTGGCAAAACCATCGTGTTTGCCGTCAGCCGCAAGCACGCGCGCAAAATCACGAAGCTGCTCAACGAAGAAATAGAGAAGCTTCATCCCGGCAAGTATCAGTCAGATTTGGCCGTGCAGATCACGTCCGACATTCCCTCGGCGCAGGAGATGACGAAGAAGTTCGACAGCGAGCGCAATGCGCTCAATGGCAGATCGTCATTCAAGGCCGAGTTCATTGATTACACCAGCTCGCGCACGCGTGTTTGTGTGACGGTGGGGATGATGACCACCGGTTACGACTGCGAAGACTTGCTCAATGTGGTGCTGGCCCGGCCGATTTTTTCGCCCACGGACTTCATCCAGATCAAAGGGCGCGGCACGCGGCTTTATACCTTCCGGCACAAGCAGGCCGGCGAGGAACACAAGACCGAGAAGGATAATTTCTACCTGTTCGATTTCTTCGCCAATTGCGAGTACTTCGAGAAGGATTTCGATTATGGGCGGAAGATCGAGCCGCCGCGCGAAGGCGGTGAGGGCGGCGGAGGAGGCGGGGGCGGCGGCAGGATCAACACCGACTTCACCTGGACCGGCCCGGATGAACTGAAGGACAAGCGCGAGGAGCAAATCGGGTTGCAGGGGATGAAAATTGACCGTGAGGCGTTCTCCCGCAGTTTTGAGGAAACCACGCGGCGCGAAGTGGAGAAATTCCCCGAACTCCGCGAGGCGGTGGAGGCCCGCGACTGGAACCGGGTGGAGGCGTTTGTGCGGGAAAACATTTTCGACCAGCCGGAAGAGTTCTGGAACACGGAAAAGCTGCGCGAGGCGTACGGTGTGGATCGGCGGCTAACGCTGGCGGAAATCCTGCAAAAGGTGTTCGGCGCCATTCAACGCTTCCCGAGCCGGCAGGATCTGGCGGAGGAAGATTTTGAGCGCTTTCTGTCCACGGGCGGCGTGGACGGTTCCAAGGTCCACGAGTTGCAGACGCTGTTCACGGCCTACCTGCTGTATCCCGACATCCGGGCCGCGGTGGACCTGGGAGACTTTGGCAAACTGGCCACGGATGCCCGCCTGAATCTGCGCGAATTGAAAGCGCTGGGCGAACCGCAACGCAAGCTCGCCCTGAACTACATCAAAGACAACATTGTCATCAACCGTTACTTTGCCGCCTGAGCCGCACCCGCCCGCATGCTGAACAAGGAAACCAAGCGCCGGATTGATAATGCCCGCGACATTCTCGTGGGCCAACTGCCCCTGCCCTCCGACCAGATTGAACTCATTACCATCGCCCTGATTTACAAATTCATGGACGACATTGATGAGCAGTCGCGGGAGCTGGGCGGCAAGCCCACGTTCTTTGTGGGCGACTTGCGCGACCTGTCCTGGCGCAAGCTGATCAGCAACACCCTGAGCGGCGAGGAACGGGTCACCAAATTGATTCAGGGCATTGAAGCCATCAGCGACGCGAAACACCACAGCATCCCGGACCTGTTCAAGAGCATTTTCAAAAATGCGTTTCTGAAATTTCGCGACGCGCAGGTGCTAAAGTTGTTCCTGGATGAAATCAATGGTTTTACCTACGACCATTCCGAAGAACTGGGCAACGCGTTTGAATACCTGTTGGACACGATGGGCACGCAGGGGCAGAACGGCCAGTTTCGCACCCCGCGCAACATCATTGAATTCATCGTGGACGTGGTGGACCCGCAGAAGGATGAAACCATCCTCGACCCGGCGTGTGGCACGGCAGGTTTTTTGATTTCGGCCTACAAGCACATTCTGGCCGCCAACACGTCCGCGAAGGCCGCCGAGAAAGACCCGCACGCGGGCGACCTGCTCAAATCCGCCGCGCGCGAAAAGCTCACCCGCAACATCACCGGCTATGACATCACGCCGCTGATGTGCCGGCTCTCGCGGGTGAACATGTATCTGCACCATTTTGCCAACCCGGTCATTCACGAGTACGACACGCTGACGAACAAGAACCGTTGGGGCGACAAGTTTGACGTGATCCTGGCCAACCCGCCGTTTATGACGCCGACGGGCGGCATCAGCACGCACGACAAGTTTCGGATTGCCGCCAAGCGGGCCGAAGTGCTGTTTGCCGACTTCATCCTGGAACACCTGAACGCCAATGGCCGGGCTGGGTTCATTGTGCCGGAAGGTATCATCTTTCAGAACAACGACGATTATGTGAGCCTGCGGAAATGGCTGATCAACGAGGCCGGACTCTGGGCAGTGGTCTCGCTACCGGCCAACATCTTCCAGCCATATTCAGGCGTGAAGACGTCCATTCTGTTGGTGGATCGGGCGCTGGCGCGGCAGCGGGACGCCGTGTTGCTGTTGAAAGTGGAGAATGATGGTTTTTCCCTGAACACGAACCGCACGCCCATCAAGGAGAACGATCTGCCCGACGCGCTGAAATTGCTACACGCGGCGAAGCAGCCGGATTATCCAGCGGCCAAGGGCAAGTTGGAAACAAAGATACAGCACCGGCTGGTGCCGCGGGCGGATTTTGCCAAGCTGGATGCTTACAAAGCGACCAGCACCGTCTGGGATTGTTGCCGTAAGTTTCACGTGCGCGCCGAACGGCTCAAAAAAGCTGCGGCCGAAGCCCGCTCCTCGGGCGACAAGCGCGAAGTGGAAAAGGCGGAAAAGGCGCTTGCCAAATTGCCCACCGAATTCTCCACCGCGACCGGCCTGCCCAAGTTACCCGACACGGAAGCCGAACTGCGCGCCACGTTTGATGAAAAGATCAAAACGGACGCCATCACCTACGGCGACGACCCGGAGCAGCCAGGCAAGCTCAGCAGTGATCTACGCGAAGCTTTGGACAACCAGCGCGATTACAACTTCAACCGGGAGCGATACGGCATTACTGATGTTTCTGGGCGAGTTTGGGAATTCGTGAAATTCGGCTCGGTTGTTATGGACATGCGTAACGGTGTCAACTTCAGCAAAGAGCAGGTTGGTGAAGGCATTCCTTTTGTGAACATAAAGGACGTTTTTTCGCCCAGCGGCATCGTTGATTGTGATTCGTTGGAAAGGGTTAAACTAAGCGATAAAGAGATTGGACGGTTTCGGCTCGAAGATAATGACCTCGTTTTTGTTCGCTCATCCGTCAAATTTGAAGGCGCAGGGTTTCCGGCGATTGTAAGGCCGCGCGGTGCAACGATTGTCTTTTGCGGCTTTGTGATTAAGTGTTCGCTTGATAAATCTCGCATTGACCCTTACTTCGCAATGCAGCTTTTTAGATCCGCGCGCGGACGGCGAGACATTCTATCGCGTGCGAGCAGAGCGAACATCACCAACATTTCACAGGACAGTTTGGAAGGCTTAGAAATTCCGCTGCCAACGATGGAGGAGCAGTCGGCGATTGTGGCGGAGTTGGAAGGTTATCAGCGCGTGGTGGGTGGTTGCGACGCCGTTCTTGAGCACCACCGCCCGAGTTTTACGCCAAACCCTGACTGGCCGACCTTCGCGCTCCATGAAGTCGCCGAGATTGACCCGAAACGCCCCAAGCTGGATTTGCACGCCACCGCGCCCGTTTCATTTCTGCCCATGTCTGATTTGTCCGTGCGCCAGGGCCAGGTGATTCCAAAACAAGAGCGGCCACTGGACACCGTCATCAAAGGCTACACCTACTTCGCAGAGCGCGACGTTATCGTCGCCAAGATCACCCCCTGTTTTGAGAACGGGAAAATGGGCGTCATCGGCAAATTGAAAAACGGCATCGGCTTCGGCTCGACGGAGTATTACGTTCTGCGCGCCAATAGCGCCGTGCTGCCGGAATTTTTGTTCGCAAGCCTTTGCCATCCGCAATTCATAACTCAAGGCGAAGCAAATATGTCCGGCTCTGCGGGACAACAGCGGTTGACGAAAAGTTTCATCCACAACTACCAAATCGCCGTTCCCGACCTCACCACGCAGCGCAAATTGGTGGCTGACCTTCAGCGCGAGCAAGCGACGCTGGCCGGGTTGGAGGAAATGAAGGCCAAGTATGCGGCCAAAATCGCCGCGCGGCTGGCGGTGCTGTGGGGTGAGCCGGAAACGGAAACGGATTCGAAAGCGGTCAAAACAATTGGAAGTTGACCGAAAGCGGCAAAAACCCGTAATGTCCGGTCGTAATCCATTGAATCGGAAGGGTTAGAAGAATTGAACAAAAGAACGATTGCAAATGTCTTAATTGGTATCATATGATACCGGAAATGAGACACCGAAGGCATGCGACCCCGGCCATCCAACCACGAATTATGCAAGAAAATTGCAGACGCGTTGGTGGCGTTGCGGGGTGGTAAGTTTTCGCTGGCGCTGACCAAGCACCTGAGCGGTGATCTGGCAGAGCTGGAATTGGAGTCGGCCAATAAACTTCCCGACCTTTTAATCGAATTATTGGAAGAAATCGCGAGCATCGGCCCAGTCGAATGTTATGCGGGCGCCAGACCGCCCCACCGATCTTATGAACCGGAAATCAAAGGTTTGGAGCTGTGGGCGTATAGTTGGCACAGCCAGCGCTTAGGCAGGCCAATGTACGTTAAGTTTGCGTTGAAGAAAGAGTGGTATGTTTATGTGGATTGTCACACGGACAATCCACAGGAAAGCTAAGAATATGATCTGCATCCAATGCGAGAACGAGCAGTTCACCGAAAAACCCGACGCCGTGATTGAACAAGAGTTCAAAGGCGAAGTGGTGAAGGTGAAGATGGTGGCAAGCGCTTGCACGAAGTGCGGCTGGACGACGGTCACACTGGCGCAGGCGGACGAATTACGCCGGCGCACCGCCGATGCGTACCGGCAGAAACATGGCCTGCTGACGAGCGAACAGATCAAGGCGCTGCGAAAGCTGCTGAACAAGAGCCAGCGGGAGTTTGCGGCTTTCCTCGGTGTGGGGGAAGCCAGCGTAAAGCGCTGGGAAACCTGGTTGGTGCAGGAAAAAGGCAGCGACCAACTCATGCGCATGAAGTGTGAGAAAGCGATCCACGAGCAACTGCTAAAGAGTGCGCCGACGAAGTTTTCGGTTTCGGTCAGCTATACCTGCACCATGGTGCATTCCTCGCAAGGTTTCGTGGTGCAGCCTGCCCTGATCACGGCCCGCCCATCAAAATGGGCGAAGGAGCAACACACGGGTTGCAGCATTGCAGCCGAAGAAACTTTCGACGAAGCACGTTATTGCGGAGCCGCCAATGAAGAACTCGCCCTTGCAGCTTGATCAGCACTGCCTGACGGCGGTGCATTTGGACGCCTGCGTAGATTCACAGGTCAAGGACCAGGTGAAGTGGCGGATTGATTGCAAGGTGGGCACCGCCATTCACAAGGATGATCCGCGTAAATGGAAAGTGGATCTGACGGTCGAATTCAAATCGGAGGACGAAGCGTTTCAGCCGTACAAGGGGAGTTGCAGTTTCACGGGGTTTTTCACCGTGGATGCGGCGTATCCCGAGGACAAGGTGAAGATGCTGGTGGAAACGAACGCGCCAAGCATCCTGTATGGCTCAATCCGCGAGATGTGCTGCAACCTGACCGCGCGGGGGCCGTGGCCGATGGTAATGTTACCCACACAATCCTTTTACAATTCCCCCGCCAAACCGGCCACGACAGCGCCGGAAGCGAATCCGGCGAAGGCGGTTTAAGCCGTCAGGCGGGAAAGAGAATTCGGCTTCCCTGCCCGATTGGCCCAACACACTGCGGTGAAGCAAGCCAGCGACATAAGCGCGCTGGCCGCGGTGGATTGTGAATAGGTATTGAGGTCGGGTACATTACGGCTGGACTGATTTTGTCCGAGCGACAGGGGTAACTTCTTTGGAATTACATAACGAAAGGACTCAGAAGCGAGCTTATGCCAAACTTGAACACCCGGCGGTTTACCGACACTGACATCCTGGGGAAAATCCGAATCGAAAGCCTGATTACCTGGCTAATGCCGGCCAAGGATTACCTGGCCGCCCGCGGCGTGGCGCTGCCAGTTACCGGACAATCCGCCCCACCTTCCGCGAGCGATGGAAACAGCGGAGTGGATTTGGAAAAACTGGCGGCGGTGTTTGTCGAGCCGGATGAGGCGATGCCGGAATATCTGGTGAACTCGCTATTCATCATTCATGAAATGGCGGATGAACCCGGCATGGACGCCATCCTGGATTCCATCGAGGCGCAGAATGAAGGCAAGGCGGAAGCCGACAAGCTCGTGTTGAACATCGGCGACGATCCCGATCCAGCGGACGTAGCCGTGCAAGCGTGGTTGCAGGACAAGGAGCTGTTGGAGGAAATCCACAACCAACACCAACTCACACGCCCCCGGTCGTTCATCTACTTTGTCGCCGAAGTAGAGGAAGCGCCGGAGTTCACGGCGCCGACGCCGGAACAGATCACGGCGCTGGAAGCGCGGCTGGCGGCATGGTTCAGCAAAAAGAAGCGCGGGAACGCCTGCCGGATTCTGGTTTATCCGAAAGACAAGGAGTGTTGGTTTCTCGTGCGGCACGGGCTGCCGTGCAAACGGGAGGGCGTGTTTAACGAGGGCAAGTCGGAGAGTGTTTTCTATCGTCCACAAAAACATGATGTGGTGGTGTATGACATCGAGAACGCCCAATTGCGGATGAACTGCTGTGGGGTGAGGGAAATGAAGGAATTTCAAAAGGCGTTCGGCGTGCATCTGTTTAACAACGAGAATTTCTTTCCCGGCGAGGGCAAATACACGCTAACGCCATTGGTGGAAAAAGGCCGGAACTGTCTGGCGTGTGGCGAGGTGGACGGCATGCTGAGCGTGACGTTGAAAGAGGTGGAATTTTTTTACGGCGGGAAGCCCTGGCAGCGAATCACCCGGAGGTCGGACGACATTTTTACACTGGTGGAAAAAGAGTTGTTCAAGTGGCCCAATCCTGAGCGGATCACGCGAGCCGGATTTGAGGTCAAGTTTAAGGACTCCAACAAAACGCGGCGGGTTACCATCATCGGCTCGAACAAGGCGCAATACGGCCGGGACGGCGACGCGGATATGATGGAGAAATGGATGAAGTTGGCTGGATTCATCCTGACCAAGACGGACGATGAGGAATAAGCGCGGGCTGTGGCAAAGTCTGGGCTCGCTGCCGACACTGGCGGCGGTGCTGGCGGAGTGGGAACGGGAACTCGGCGACGAGTTCGCGCGGGCGCACGGTTTTCTCCAAGCCACAACTGCGCACAGCGAGGAATATCCCTGCACTAATCGGACGCCATGCGGTTGTGTGCATCGGGTCGTGCCGCCCGGCAAGCGCATCGGCATGGTGGCTGTGTGTGAATGCGGATGCGCGGCGATTCCTGTCACAAAAACCAACTTGACCGTATTCGCGCTGAATGTAGTGAAGTTCGGAGAGTCGGTGCGACAAGCGATGAAATTTCTTCCACCGACATCCAACGCGGCGAACGGACATTGCCGGCGGATCGGTGCGGCAGGTGCGGCGCAACGCCCTGTGTTTTTTCTCGCGCCTGCCGACGAGGGCGCGCTGGTGAAAGAATTGGCAAAGCTGGTGGCGGCTCAAGCCGGACCGTTTGTCCTGGTGACGCCAACGACAACGCATCATTCAACCGAAGTCGAAGCCATGCAGATGCGGCACGGTTTTTTACTGCTGGCTTGCTCGCGGTGGCTGGAACTCACAAAGCCCGGCTCGTTTAAGTTGCGAGCGCGGATAGAGCCAGTGCTGGCGGCTTTCGAGCAGCGCATCGCCGCCGGGCAGAGCCAATCGAAAGTGGCGGACCGAATTTCGATTGGCCGGCTCTCGTATCTTCCAGGATTCGATCAGGTCTGGCTTGGCGGGCAACTCTACGATCTGTCCGAACGCCCGAAGGCGCGGGCTTGCATCCAGTTTCTGGTGGATCGCAAGGCTGTTGACCGGACGTCAGCCTGTCATCTGGAAAAGGAAATTGACCCGCACGTCCGGGCGAAATGTCAGTTGCCAAAGCTCCCAAATTATTCGGAGACGAAAATCCACTACTATTTCAACCCGACAAAAAGCAAGACGGCCAGGCTCGGCCGTGAATTGATCCGATCCGCCGGACGTGGCACTGGTCGTTACTTCCTGAACGTCCAGTAGCCGGAAGTTCTTCCGTTCCCCCTTGTTCCACTTAATGGGTTTCGCCCTGTAAAGACAGGGTGAAACGCACTTCTTGTATTCCCCCTTGTAACCTTTCGCGGCGCGAAAAGTAAGCGCACAAAGTGTCGCCAGCATGAAAACAATTCTGCTGGCAACGAAGAAAAAGCTGCACCTGTTCGCGCTGCGAGCCGCGCTGTTCGCGGTGGCAATTCCGCTCTGGCTGGCGAGTGCCTGCACCTGGCGGCTGGAAGCGTGGCGGTCGCGTCTTCAGACAGCAATTCACCACAAGGAGGCACAGCGATGAAACCAGTTCACTACGCGCACAGCACACCTCAACCGGCCTCCGGGCAACTTCTCCCCAGCGTGGAGAAGGAAACCGCCGTCGAGCCATTCATCAACAAGCGCGAAGTCGCCAAGCGGCTCGGCAACACGACGCGCACCGTGGACAACATGATGCGACGCGGGATGATCCCCTACTACAAGCTGGGCTACCGCGTCGCCTTCCGCTGGAGCGAAATCCAATCCCATCTCGCGCAAACGTGCCGCATCTGCCGGTGATTGCATCACAGGCCACCACAGGACGCGCGAACCGGCAAACCCATTTCGGTCAACAAACATCAACAACAACAAAACGAAAGATACAACTATGGCACTATTCGAAACATTCCTGAGCCTGCTGCTCATCGGCTGGCTGCTGTTCCTCGGCTACTACTTCGGCAAATCGCTGGAGGACTACATCGAAGACAAGGCGAAGAAAGCTTCCAAGAGCAATGAACAAAACAAGGGGGGCGACGCCAAGTGAACTCCCGGCGCAAGGGCAAAGTCGGTGAGCGCGAGTTCGCAGCGCTGCTGCGCGAGCACGGGTATGATGCCCGGCGCGGCCAACAGTTCAGCGGCTCGCCCGATTCCCCCGACGTGGTCAGCGACGCGCTGGCGTGGCTGCACGTCGAGGTGAAGCGGGTGCAAAACCTGAACCTCACCGACGCCTGCGCTCAAGCCGAGCGCGATTGCGGGCCGGTAGCACCGGCGGGCCACAAGAAACCGTGGGTCGTAGCTCACCGCCGCAATCACGCCCCCTGGCTGATCACGATGCGCGCCGAAACTTTCTTCAATTTCCTCCGCGGCACGTTGCCGCCGGAAGCACACCAACAAAAAACTGAACTGAACAAAACACATGAAGATCAAGAATAGCAACTCACACTTCGAAGCCTGCCCGGAGTACACCGGCAAGGCGGTGATTGTGGACGTGACGCCGCTGCGCAAGCAGCAGAGTCAATTCGGCGAACGCGACGTTTTCAAAGTCGTGTTCGAGGTGGAAATGCAGCGCGACGACGGCACACCGTACTGCGTGTGGTCGAAAAACTTCACGCCGACGCTGAACGAGAAATCGAACTTCCGGAAATTCCTGCGTGGTCTGTATGGCCGCGACCTGAGCAAGCAGGAGATGGAGGATTTCGACACGGAATCACTCATCGGCAAGACGGCGCAAGTCGTCGTCGTGCATGAGTTCAAGGACGGCGAAACCTACGCGAACATCGCCGCCTGCACGCCGGACAAAAGCGGCACGCCGCTGAAGTCGTCGGGCAAGTATGTCCGGGTGAAAGATCGTCCGCCGAAGGATGCGACTGGCTACCGCCGCGCCGAACAAGCCGGTGACAGTGGCGGTGACCTGGGTGCGACGAAAATTCACGTCGGTAAATGCAAAGGGCTCGAAGTGCGTGACCTCTCGCCCGAGCAGGTTGGTGCGCTGGTCGAGAATTGGCTGCCGACGGCGAAGGCGAATGCCAAACCCACGGCGGATGACAAGCGGCTCATCGCCGCCTTGGAAGGCTGGCAGTCGGCGCAAGGCGACGGCACGGCGGGCGAGAGCGACGATGTGCCGTATTGAAATGCTGAAAACTGAAACGCAGAAAGTTGAATGACACCATCTATCCCCTGCCCTCGCCCTTCGTTAGGGCGGACTGAAAAGTAGAAAGCAAAAATCAGCTGGGTGGCCTTTGGCGTGACGCCAGAGGCTACCCGCGGGACGCGGGTGCTACAGGAACAATATTTTTATGAACACGATCATTTTTGACATTGAGACGGGGCCGCTGCCTGATGCGGAGTTGGAAACCATGCTGCCGGCGTTTGATCCGGCGGAAGTAAAGACGGGCAACATCAAAGACCCGGATAAAGTCGCCGCCAAGATTGCGGAGGCGGAGACGAATCATCGCCGGGACTTTTTCGATCGGGCCGCGCTCGACCCGCTCACGGGGCGCGTGGTCGCCATCGGGATGCTGTATCCCGACAGCGGTGAGTGCGACGTGATCGGGCACGATGACGAGGCCGAGACGCTGCGCGCGTTTTGGGACGTGTGCCGTGGGGAAATGGGCCGCGTAAATCAGATGATAGGATTCAACACCCATGGCTTTGATCTGCCGTTTCTGATTCGCCGCTCGTGGAAGCATCGCGTGACGGTGCCGTTCGGCATCCGGCGCGGACGCTATTGGGGCGAAGAGATGGTGGATTTGCGCGAAGCCTGGCAACTCGGCGACCGGCAGGCGCGGGGCTCACTCGACAGCATCGCCAAGCATCTTGGCGTCGGCGCGAAGAACGGCGACGGCAAAGCCTTCGCGGAATTGTGGCAGAGCCACCGCAAGCAAGCGGAAGCCTATCTGCGTAACGACCTGGAACTCACCGCGAAGATTGCGAGGGCGCTGGGGGTATGCGTGTGACGTTCGCAAAAGCTGAAATGAACTTGATCACCTCACCCCTACCCTCTCCCCAGCGCGGAGAGGGAGCGGCTCAACTTGAAATGCTCGAACCCAGCCCGTGGACGGGCTACGAGGCGCTGGCCGACGCGGTGCTCACACCGGAGAATCGTTTCCGCGCCGCCGCGCTCGGTGGGGACAATTGCTTCCTCACCGGCGCCGGCGGCACGGGCAAAAGCACGCAACTGCGGGCCTTCATCGCGGACCTTGCGGTCGGCCACCATCCGCGCCGGGTCAGCGTCACCGCGCCAACGGGCGTGGCCGCGTTGAACGTGGGCGGCATGACGATACACCGCTTCTGCGGGATGCTGATTGGCCCCGCGGCGGGACAGTCGAACGAAGATTACTTCGCCCAACTGCAACGTGATCCGCGCCGCTCCATTCTGGCAGGGTTCAATCGCGTGCGGCGGTGCGAAGTGCTGGTGATTGACGAAATCAGCATGTTGCCAGGGCGACAATTCGAGTTCGTCGAATTTCTGTTCCGGCGGCTGCGTGGTCGCGACGAACCGTTCGGCGGCTGTCAGGTCATCGTCACCGGTG
>CAZKMR010000008.1:79232-82860 GCA_964553795.1 uncultured Bifidobacterium sp.
CGGCTGCGTGGTCGCGACGAACCGTTCGGCGGCTGTCAGGTCATCGTCACCGGTGACTTTCTCCAACTGCCGCCGGTGCGGTCTTTGCAGACGGCCACCGGCGAGACGGAGCGATATGATTGGGCATTCCAATCACCGGCATGGACGGCGGCGAACTTCCGCACCTTCCTGCTGGAAAAGGTGCGGCGACAAGATGAAGCCGCGTTCGTGCGGGCGCTGGCGGATTTCCGCGTGGGTCGTGTGTGGGGCGATAGTGCGCGATTGCTGCAATCGCGAGTGCGGAGCAATCCGCCATCCACGATGCCGCGCCTGTTTACGCACAACGTCCAGGTGGACAAGTGGAACAATTTTCAACTCTCGGAGCTGCCGGGCGAGGAAACCGTTTTGGATGCGGAGCAGAGCGGGCCGGACCAGCAACGGGAATTTCTCACGCGGAATCTCCTGACGCCGGCAACGCTGCATGTGAAGCCGGGCGCGCTGGTGATGTTCACGGTCAACCGGGCAGCGCCCGGTGGCACTGATCCCATCTATGTGAATGGCCAATTAGGGACGGTGGAGAGTGTGGATAGGACCGATGGGACGAATGCGACCAATACAGTGTTCGTGCGGGTGAAGGATGGTCGCGTGATTCCAGTGGAACGCTTCACCTGGCGGTATGACCAGCAAGACACGGACTCAGCGAGCTTCAGTCAGTTTCCGTTGCGGCTCGCATGGGCGATGACGATTCACAAGGCGCAGGGGCTCACCTTGGATTCGGCCTATCTGGACATCCGCGCCGCGCGCGAGCCGGGACAGGCCTATGTGGCGGTGTCGCGGGTGCGATCGCTGGCTGGTTTGAATTTCAAGGAGTGGTTCAAGGGCGTGCATGTGTCGCCCGAGGCCATCGAGTTTTACAAGGAGGCACGATGAGTGAGGGCGGAATCAACGGAAGTGTGGTGGGCAAATTTGAGGCACTGCTCGGTAGCGATGTGTTCTTTGTACCGTGCGAGTGGGGCACGAAGAAGCCGCTGGTGACCTACACGGACCGCCCGTTTGAATCCACGCGGAGCGACGCCTATCGCGCCGTGCTCAACGGCAGCGAGACGAACATCGCCGTTTATCTCGGCAAGGCGTCGGGCGGATTGTGCGCGATTGATTTCGACCGCGACGAAGATATGACCGCGTTTCTCGCGGTCAATCCGAAGCTGGCGGCGACAACGCGCTCGCGCGGTAGTCGCGGCGGCATGGTGTGGCTGCGCGTGGAGGGCGAGTTCCCGGAAAGCTGCAACCCGGAGCACAAGCGATTCGAGTGGCGGGCCGATAGACGGCTTTCGACGATTTACGGCCGGCATCCGAACGGGATGGACTACACACTGACCGTGGACGCGCCGCCGGTGGCACTGACGTTCGCGGAGATCGTCTGGCCGGACGATTGGGAATTGCCCTGGGTCCTTGCGGACGGCCACCAAGCGGCGGCGACGTTGCGCAAGCTCTACGGTGAACCGTTTTACACCAACGACAAGGGCGCGCTGTCCGGCATCAATGAGGCGTACTGGGCCGGGATGCACGCGACGGAAAATGAAGTGCTGTACGAACCGGACGAGAAGGTTTTCTACCAATACAACGCCGATACCGGCCTGTTTGAAATCGAATCCGCCGACGTGGTGCGGAACAAGATTTCGAGCCGGATGCTGGAAGCATCGCGGCAGGCGAATGTGTTCGACCTGCAAAAGAAGCGCACGGCCACGACGCTGAACAACGTGACCGCGCACCTGCGCGGGATCGTGGAGCGACGCGGCGCATTCGCGGAGAAGCGGCGGTTCATTCACCTGGCCAACGGCGTGATCGTGTTCGATGGGAGCGATTGTGAGTTGCGACCGTTCGCGCCGGAGTTCCGGTCACGCAACCGTTCGCCGATTGCATTCGACGAGAACGCGAAGTGCGAACGGTTCTTGAATGAACTGGTGTTGCCGGCGGTGCATCCCGAAGACGTGGAACTGCTGCAGAAGTTCGCCGGCATGTATCTGCTCGGTTACAACCCGGCGCAACGCTTCCTGATCCTCGACGGCGAAGCCGGTCGCGGCAAGACACAGTTCGCCAATGTCATGCAGGGCATCGTGGGCATGACGAACGTGACGCAACTGCGCACGAAACACCTGGCCGAACGATTCGAGCTTTATCGCTACCTCAAGAAAACGCTGCTCGTGGGCGTGGACGTGGAAGCCGACTTCCTGAGCACGAAAGGCGCGGCGGTGCTCAAGGGACTGGTGGGCGGCGACTGGTTTGATGCGGAACAAAAAGGCGGCACGGGGAGTTTCCAACTGCAAGGCACGTTCAACGTGCTGATCACGTCGAACGCGCGGCTGCGGGTGCGGTTGCAAGGCGACGTTGGCGCATGGCGCCGCCGGATCAACATCGTGCGGTATGAATCGCCGCCACCGACCCGGAAGATCCCCGATTTCGGGGCGCATCTCGTGAAGGTGGAAGGCAGCGGCATTCTGAATTGGGCGTTACTCGGTGCGCAGATGGTGTTGAACGAGATTCCTGACGCGGGCGGTGATTTCATGATGACGGAACGGCAGCGCGGGATTGTGGATTCCCTGCTGGCCGAAAGCGACAGCCTGCGCCACTTCCTCCAGGACCGCGTCGTGGCTGACGCCTACGGCGATTTGACGGTGTCGGAACTCGTCGAGGCGTACGCCGCTTTCTGCCCGGAAAAGAAATGGCAACCGCTGCCAATCACCGAAGTCCAGCGCCAGCTCGAGGGTTTGATGCTGGAATTGTTCGGCGTGAGCAAATGCCACGGCATCGAGCGCGCCGACAAGACGCAACGCGGATTCCGCGGCGTGAAGTTTTTCGATGCCGCCGACTGAACCATGAGTCTCGACCTGAACAAGCTGGAAAAGGTGGTGGAACTCGCCGACGGCGCGAAACGGGCGCGGTGCCCGGCCTGCGCGGAATCCGGTCAGGATCGCAAGGGCGAACACCTGCGGATTTACCCGGACGGCAAGTTTGGCTGCTGCGTCCATGCCGGCGACCGCGATCACCGCAAACGCATCTTCGCCCTGGCTGGCATCCGCGAGCGACAAGTCATCCGCGTGAAGGTGGCCGCACCGAAAGCGCCAGCAGTTTTGCAGTCTGGAGTGTTGGGACGCTTGGGACGGGTGTTTGGCAGTGCGGCAAAGACGGCTGCCAATATTACTACCGAGGTTGGGACGCCTGGGACGGGCCAATATATTTATACGCATGAGCAAGAATCTCCTGAAAAGGAGGAGAACAATAAGAAGCTAATAGAGTTTCAACCATGCGTCCCGAACGTCCCGGCTGCGGAGGTTCGGCAAGAGTCTGAAATACCCGTCCCAAGCGTCCCACTGGCGAAGTCGCCAGAGACCATCGTTGCGGACGGGAAGCCGGAAAGGCTGCCGTTCCTGACCGCCGATGGGACGCTGTCCATCCCGTTTGATTCGCCGGAGCGCTACCACTGGTGGAAGCCGGATGGCGAACGACTGTCCGTCGCCGAAACCCTGGCCGAAGTCCGAGCCGGACTTGCCAGTGCGAGCCGCACCTGCGAACAGAAAGGATGAAACATGCCGTTACCGTTTGAACAACAACCGCGTGAAAGCGACAAAGCGTTCGCCGCGTTCAGCTT
>CAZKMR010000009.1:0-3188 GCA_964553795.1 uncultured Bifidobacterium sp.
GCGATTTCCCGGGGAGCACACGCGCCTTCGCGTGTGCCCGACCGCGCCCCGCGGTCGGGACTGGCGCGCGCCACCGCGCGTCGGCCCAACGTGCGATGGCGCACGTGGGTGCGGCGGACGAGGCGTCCGCCGCCGCACGCGAGGGCGCGTGCGCTCCCCGTGCAAGATCACGACACGCCAATTTTTTGGCGGGCCTCCAGTAGATAGTTCAACCACGTCTCCATGCCGGCACCGGTTTTGGCGGAAAGCTCGAACACTTTCGCGTGGTGGCTGATGCAGTGAAGATTTGCCAGCGCTTGTTCGCGATCAAATCCCGCGGCGGCGGCGAGATCGGTCTTGGTGACGATTGCCGCGTGGGCGGAGTGGAACATGGGAGGATACTTGAGCGGCTTGTCTTCGCCTTCTGTCGTGGCGAGCAGGACCACGCGCAGGTCTTCGCCCAGATCGTAATCCGCGGGGCAGACGAGGTTGCCGACGTTTTCGATCACCAACACGTCGAGACCATCGAGGGGCAACTGCATCGCCGCTGCGAATACCATGTCCGCATCGAGATGACACGCCGTGCCGGTGGTGATTTGAATGACCGGGATTCCGGCGCGGCGCAGCCGAACGGCATCGTTCTCCGTCGCGAGGTCGCCCACGATCACGCCGATGCGCAATCGGATCATCAACTGGCGCGCCGTTTCGTAGATGAACGTGGTTTTGCCCGAGCCTGGTGAGGAGACGACGTTTAACACGAGCAACTTTTTCGCCCGAAACAACCGGCGATTCCGTTCGGCCAACTGGTCGTTCTTTTCCAGTAGTGAACGATTCAGATTCAAAGTGGACGGACCGGGCAAGTGGATATCGGAATGGCCGTGGCTGTGTGCATGGTGGTGGTGTTGGTGATGATGATCGGGACGGTGGTCATGCGGGTGGCCGCCAATCTTGACGCCGTGAGTTGCGAGTCCGCAGCCACATTCCTGGCACATATCATTCAAGCTCCACGCGGGCGAGTTCCAGTTCGCGGCCCCGGCGCAGGTCGCCGCTCAATTCCCGGCACCGGGGGCATTCATTCGAAAAATTTTCGGTGACAAATTCCGCTCCACATTCGCCGCACCAGTAGGTCACCGGTACGGATTCAATGCTCAAACTGGCGTTGGCGGCAATGGTGTCGCGGCGGACGATGTCCCAGGCAAACTGCATCGCATCGGGCACCACGCCACTCAAGGCGCCGACGCGGAGTTGCACGCTGACGATGCGCCGGGCGGGAGCGTTTTCCGCTGCTTGCAGGGCGAGTCGCAGGGCTTCGGTTAGAAGCGAAACCTCATGCATCACCGGAAATTCTCCCGCCGCGCGGCGGTTTCGTCCCCACTTGGATTGACAATTCCTGCGCGAAGATTGGCAAGCGGAGTTGAGCGCGAACTCGACAATGGGCGGATGATGTCGTTGATCATGACCGCGCTGGAAGCCAAACCCATTGGCGAAATTGCCCGCGTCAGGCTTGTTATCTCCGGCGCGGTGCAGGGCGTTGGCTTTCGTCCCTTCGTGTGCCGGTTGGCGCGGGAATTGAAACTGACTGGGTGGGTGAAAAACTCGGCGCAAGGCGTGCTGATCGAAGCCGAGGGTAGCGCGGCGACGTTGCAAGATTTTCAACGGAAGCTGAAACGTGAGGGGCCACCGCGCAGTCGCATTGAACACTGCGAGGCAGCGTGGTTCGATGTTCGGGGCGGCGAAGTCGGATTCGAGATTCGCGACAGCGAAACCGGCGGTCACAAAACCGCATTGGTGTTGCCCGACCTTGCGACGTGCCCGGATTGCCGCGCGGAATTGTTCGATCTTTCCAACCGCCGGTATCGCTATCCGTTCATCAATTGCACGAACTGCGGACCGCGGTTCAGCATCATCGCCGCGCTGCCGTACGATCGCGCCAATACTTCGATGCGCGCATTTCATCTCTGCGCGGAGTGTCAGGCGGAATACGACGATCCCCAAAGCCGCCGTTATCACGCGCAACCGAATGCGTGTCCGTGGTGCGGGCCGCGTCTCGAATGGTGGCCGGTTGATTCTACCGACGGACCAGCCGTGACGCATGAAGCGGCGTTGGCGCGCGCGGTGGCGGCGATACGTCGGGGACAGATCGTCGCGGTGAAAGGCATTGGCGGTTTCCATTTAATGGTGGACGCGCGGGACGAGGCTGCGGTGCGGCGACTGCGAGAACGAAAACATCGCTGGGAAAAACCGTTCGCGTTGTTGTTCCCATCGCTCGCCAGCGTGAAGCGGGCTTGCGAAGTGGCGGCGCTGGAGGAGCGGTTGTTGCTTTCGCCCGCGGCGCCGATTGTGTTGTTGAAACGGCGGAGAGTTGGAGGGTTGGAGTGCTGGAGTGCGGCAGGCAATTTCACCACTCCAGCACTCCACCGCTCCACAGGTCCCGACTCCCGTTCTCTCGCGCCTTCTGTCGCGCCGGGCAATCCCAATCTCGGCGTCATGCTGCCATCGAATCCGTTGCACCACTTGCTCCTGGCGGAATTGGAATTCCCGGTGGTGGCGACGAGCGGAAATCTGAGCGACGAACCGATTTGCACCGATGAATTCGACGCGTGGGAAAGATTGAAAGGAATCGCGGACGGATTCCTCGTTCATGATCGGCCCATCGTGCGGCAGCTGGATGATTCCATTGTGCGCGTCGTTTCGGAACGAGAGATGGTGCTGCGCTGTGGACGTGGTTATGCCCCGCTGCCCGTGAAGATGCCGACGAGCGGAAGGATCGGCGAAACGTTGCTGGCCGTCGGCGGCCATTTGAAAAACTCGGTCGCGCTGGCGATTGGGGAACAGGTTTTCCTGAGTCAACACATCGGTGATCTGGAAACGGAGTTGGCGCATCACGCGTTTCAGCGGGTGGCCGCAGAGTTACCGAAACTTTATGACGCGACGCCGGAAGCGGTCGTGGCGGATCGGCACCCGAACTATGCGGCGACGCAGTATGCGCTGGAGCCGCGCGACGCGAAGGTGCTTCAGGTGCAACATCACGAGGCGCACGTGTGGGCGTGCCTGGGCGAACACGCGGTGGCGCTGCCGGCGCTCGGCGTGGCGTGGGACGGCACGGGTTACGGAACAGACGGCACGATCTGGGGCGGAGAATTTTTCCACGTGACTGACGAACGCACGACGCGCGTGGCGAGCTTACGATCGTTTCGACTTCCCGGCGG
>CAZKMR010000009.1:3288-25568 GCA_964553795.1 uncultured Bifidobacterium sp.
CTGACGAACGCACGACGCGCGTGGCGAGCTTACGATCGTTTCGACTTCCCGGCGGGGACGCCGCCATCAAAGAACCGCGTCGCGCGGCGTTGGGGTTGTGTCATGAACTCGCGGCGCAGCGAACCGAGGTTGCCGCGGAGCTGCGGCGCCGCATCGCGGCAATGTTCGCGGCGGACGAGTTGCGAGCATTGGAACAGGCGTTGGTGCGGAGCATCAATGCACCGCGCTGTTCGAGCATCGGGCGACTGTTCGACGCGGTAGCGGCGCTGGTGGGCTTGCGAACGATCATGCGATTCGAAGGTCAGGCGGCGATGGAATTAGAGTTCGCGCTCGAAGGAATCGAATCCAGCGATCACTACCCGCTTCCGCTCGACTCGCGCCACGCGTTGCTGGTGCTGGATTGGGCGCCGATCATTGCGGCGATTCTAACTGATTTGCAACGCGGCGCTCCGATTGGACTCATCGCTGCGAAATTTCACAACGGACTGGCGGAGGGAATTGTGAGCGTGGCGAAGCAAGTGAACGAACCGCGCCTGGCGTTGGGCGGCGGGTGTTTTCAAAATCGGTATCTACTGAAGCAGACGATCCGGCGGTTGCGGGAAGAAGGCTTTCAGGTGTTCTGGCCGCAACGCGTGCCGCCGAACGATGGCGGAATTGCGTTCGGCCAAATCGCGGTCGCGCGCCACGGTCAACCAACTGCCCGACGTTAATCATGTGTCTCGCGATCCCAGGCAAAGTTGAAAGCATCACCGGCGCTGATCCGATCACCCGCATGGGCCGGGTGAATTTCGGCGGCGTCATCAAGGAGGCATGTCTGGCTTACGTGCCGGAAGTCGCGGTGGGCGATTACGTGATTGTGCATGTGGGTTTCGCGCTCAGCAAAATTGACGCAGAGGAGGCGCAGAAGGTGTTTGAATATTTGCGGCGCATGGAGGAACTGGGCGAGTTGGAGAACAGCACATGAAGTATCTCGACGAATATCGGGATGCGGAACTGGCGCAAAAAATCGCCCGAGAGATTCGCCGCGTCGTCACGAAGCCGTGGACAATCATGGAAGTCTGCGGCGGGCAAACTCACGCGATTGTGAAATTCGGCATTGATGAGCTGTTGCCGGACCGCGTCACGCTGATTCACGGGCCGGGTTGTCCCGTGTGTGTCACGCCGATTGAAGTGATTGATCAGGCGCTCGAAATCGCGGCGCTGTCACAGGTAATTTTCACCTCGTTCGGTGACATGTTACGCGTGCCGGGCAGCCGAACTGATTTGCTGAGCGTGAAAGCGCGGGGTGGCGATGTTCGCATCGTTTATTCGCCGTTGGATGCAGTGACGATTGCGGAACAAAATCCTTCGCGCGAGGTGGTGTTTTTCGGCGTTGGTTTTGAAACAACTGCCCCGGCGACGGCAATGGCGGTTTTTCAAGCAGCGCGCAAAGGCCTGAAGAACTTTTCGTTGCTCATTTCGCACGTGCTCGTGCCGCCGGCGATTGAGGCGCTGATGTCGGAGCCGGAATGTCGGGTGCAAGCGTTCCTGGCGGCCGGACATGTGTGCGCGGTGATGGGTTATGAAGAATACGTGCCGCTGGCGACGACGCATCGCGTGCCCATCGTGGTGACGGGTTTTGAGCCGCTGGATATTTTGCATGGCATACTCATGGCGGTGCAGCAGTTGGAAGCGGGTCGCGCGGAGGTCGAAAATCAATACTCGCGCGCCGTGCGTCCTGCGGGAAATGAAGCGGCGCGCGGATTGGTGCGACAGGTGTTTGGCATAGTGACTCGCAAGTGGCGCGGCGTTGGTGAAATCCCACGGAGCGGATTGGGGCTGCGCGACGCTTACTCCGCGTTTGATGCCGCGGCGAAATTCAGAGTGGCGGAGCACTGCGTGGCTGAACCGGGGGAGTGTATCGCCGGGGAGATTTTGCAGGGCCGGAAGAAGCCGGGCGAGTGTCCGGCGTTTGCATCGCGTTGCACGCCCGAACATCCGTTGGGCGCGACGATGGTTTCGAGTGAAGGCGCGTGCGCGGCTTACTTTCGTTATCGGCGGCAGGATCGGTAGAAGTTCGCGTTATGAATTCGAGTTGCCCCATTCCCATCCAGCAATATCCGCACGTGCTCATGGCGCATGGCGGCGGTGGGAAGTTAATGCAGCAATTGTTGACGAACATTTTTGAACCGGCTTTCGGCAATCCAATTCTGAACACGCGCCATGACTCGGCCCAGATTGAGATTCCGGCGGGCCGATTGGCGATGACCACCGATTCCTACGTCGTGCAACCGCTGTTCTTTCCGGGCGGCGATATTGGGTCGCTGGCGATTCACGGGACGGTGAACGATCTGGCGATGAGTGGCGCGCGCCCCCTGTATTTGAGTTGCGGGTTCATCATCGAGGAAGGGTTGCCGATGGAAACGCTGTGGCGCGTCGTTTGTTCCATGCGCGACGCGGCGCAGCGTTGCGGAGTGCAAATCATTACCGGCGATACCAAGGTGGTGGACAAAGGCAAAGGCGACGGGCTGTTCCTCAACACCACCGGAATTGGAGTGATCGAACATGCGCTGGAGATTGCGCCGCGAGCCGTTCAGTCGGGCGACGCGGTCATTGTGAGCGGCGATCTGGGTCGGCACGGAATGGCGATCATGGCGGTGCGCGAAGGGCTGCGATTTGAGAGCACAATCGAGAGTGATTCGGCGCCGGTGCATGAAGCGGTGTTGGCGCTGGTGAACGCAGGAATCGAAGTTCATTGCCTGCGCGACCTGACGCGCGGCGGGCTGGCGAGTGCGTTGAACGAAATTGCCGAAAGCGCCCGCGTCAAAATCGAGGTTGCGGAACGGGCCATCCCGGTGCGCGAAGACGTGCACGCTGCGTGTGAATTGCTGGGGTTGGATCCGCTTCAGGTGGCGAACGAGGGAAGATTCGTGGCGTTCGTCGCCGCAAAGGACCGCGACCGAACCTTGGCAATACTGCAGCAACACGAGGTCAGCGGGCGCGCGGCAGTAATTGGCGCGGTGACGGAGGGCGAGGCGCAGGTCACCCTGCAAAGTGCGATTGGGGTCCGGCGCATCCTGGACCAGCCGAGCGGGGAATTGTTGCCGCGAATCTGTTGACCCTGAGTGATTCAGGCAGACAATCCGTCGGCGATTACATGACCATGCCACCATCCACGGTCAGCACTTGGCCCGTCACGTAGCGGCCGGACGCGGCGGCAAGATACAGCGCCGCATCGGCAATGTCCTCGGCCTGACCGAAGCGGCCGAGCGGGATTTGCTTCAACACGCCTTCGCGTAACTCAGGTTTCAGTTCCGCCGTCATGTCCGTTTCGATGAAACCGGGCGCGATGGCGTTCACAGTGATGCCGCGCGACGCAAACTCGCGCGCGGCCGATTGGGTGAAACCGATCAAGCCGGCTTTGCTCGCGCCGTAGTTGCATTGGCCGGCGTTGCCGATCAAACCGATGACCGAGGCGACGTTGATGATACGGCCTGTGCGTTGTTTCAACATGGGGCGACAGAAGGCGCGCGTGACCAGAAAGGCGCCACGCAAATTCGTGTTCAACACCGTGTCCCAATCGGCGTCCGTCATGCGCATGAGCAGGCCATCGCGGGTGACGCCGGCGTTGTTCACCAGGATGTCCACGCGGCCGCACTCAGCGAGAATCTTTTCCGTCGCCGTATTGACGCTGTCGGCATCAGACACGTCCACCGCGTACGCCCAGGCTTTGCGTCCCGTGGCGCGAATTTCCGCGGCGACTTTTTCCGAGTTTTCCGCAGTGCGGGAGACGACGACGACCTCCGCGCCGGCGGCGGCGAATTTCAAGGCAATGGCGCGCCCGATGCCCCGGCCCGCGCCGGTGACGACGGCAATTTGATTGGCAAGTTGACTCATGACGCGGCTCAGCGTGTTGGGCGGGAGGCGTGGCGTCAAGCCCGGCCTCGAACTGAGGTTGCTTCGATTTTGTGGAGAGACTTCCGGGTGTGGAAAGAAACAATGGAAACCAAAAGCAAATTCGCCCCTCCAGCGGTAACAGTTTTTTGAGTCAATTCGGTCAATTTCAGTCCCACCCGCGGGCGTGCCCCGGCTTGATTCTTCGCGGTTCCTCCCACATGCTCCCTCGCTGTGAATTTACCGGAGCATCGCCAGGCGATTGACCAGTTGGACGCGCAAATCGTCCGGCTGCTCAACGAGCGCACCCAGCACGTCCTCGCCATCGGCGAAATCAAGATCAAGGCCGGCGAGGAAATCTACGTCCCGCACCGCGAACTGGCCGTGTTGCGCCGCGTCGAGAAATTGAATCCCGGCCCCATGACCGGCGAACAGCTCCGCGCGATCTACCGCGAAATCATGTCGAGCGCGCTGGCGCTGGAGAAAACGCTGACCATCGCGTATCTCGGCCCGGAAGCCACCTTTACGCATCAGGCCGCGATTCGCCGGTTCGGTTCGAGCCTGCGGTACGCCTCGCAAAAAACCATCGCCGACGTCTTCACCGAGGTCAGCAAACGCCGTGCGGACTACGGCGTCGTGCCGGTGGAAAACTCCACCGAAGGCGTCGTCACGCACACCCTCGACATGTTCGTGGACAGCGATCTCAAGATTGTTTCGCAAATCGTGTTGAAAGTGCAGCAGTGCCTGATGAGCAATACGCCGCGCAACCGCATCAAGAAACTTTACGTGCATCCGCAATCGCTCGCGCAATGCCGTGGTTGGATTCAGAATCAGCTCCCGCGCGCGGAACTGGTGGAGACTTCCTCCAACGCGCGTTCCGCGGAACTCGCTGCGAAGGAAACAGGCGCGGCCGCCATCGGCGGGTTGTTGGCGGCGGAAAAATATGGCTTGGAAGTGTTGGAGCAGGACATCCAGGACAACGCCGCCAATGCGACGCGCTTCTTGGTGTTGGGCCGTCAATGCAGTCCGCCCACCGGCAACGACCGCACCAGCCTGATGCTCAGCATGAGCGACAAGGTCGGCGCGTTACATCACGCGCTCGCGGCCTTCCGGCGTTATCGCATCAACCTCACCAAAATCGAATCGCGCCCCAGCAAACGCAAAGCGTGGCAATACCTGTTCTTCATCGATTGCGACGGCCACGCGCAAGACGCGAAAGTAGCCAAGGCCATTGCCATTTTGGAGCAGGAGTGCAGTTACGTGAAGGTGCTCGGGTCCTATCCGAACGCCGAGTAATTACCCGCGATTTTGTTTCAAAGTCCGGCTTGCCCTGCGGATACAATCCGGCTTTCATCTGCGCGTCATGAGCAATCCCACGGGCGCGAATCTTCCGGGCGACGATGCCATCCAGGCCTTACGCGAGGCGCTCCGCGTTTCTCCCAACAACACCGCGTTGCGACTGCATTTTGCCGACACGCTGTTGACCCACGGTCACGCCGAGGAAGCCGAGAAGGAATTTCGCGAAGGCCTCGCGCATTCGCCCAACAGTTTGCCGATGAAACTCGGCCTCGCCCGCGCCTTTTTCCAACAAGGCAAACAAAGTCACGCGCTCGTCATTCTCGAAGACCTCGTCAAACAACCGAACGCGCCCGCGCGGGCGTTTCTGTTGCATGCCAAGTTGCTCGCCGGCGTCGGAGAAGTGGCGCAGGCCATCGCCGAATACAAACGCGCCGTGCAATTGGACGCGAACGTGGCGGATCTGGAATTCGCCACGCGCCTGGGCATCGGCGCGAATGAGCAGGAAAGTGAAGTGGTCGAAGGCAAAGTGCGCGCCGCCTGGGGCGAGGAAGATGAAACCCCACCTGCTCGCGACATCGAACGTCCGAAGATCACGTTCAATGACGTCGGCGGCATGGACAAAGTGAAGGAGGAAATTCGCCTCAAGATCATCCATCCCCTCACGCATGCGGATTTATACAAAGCCTACGGCAAGTCCATTGGCGGCGGCATCCTGATGTATGGTCCGCCCGGTTGCGGCAAAACCTATCTCGCCCGCGCCACTGCCGGGGAAATCAAAGCGGCGTTCATTTCCGTCGGCATCAATGACGTGCTCGACATGTGGATCGGCAACAGCGAACGCAATCTGCACAGTCTCTTTGAACAAGCCCGCGATCATAAACCGTGCGTGTTGTTCTTCGATGAAGTGGACGCACTCGGCGCCAGCCGCACGGACATGCGCCAACACGCCGGTCGCCAGTTGATCAATCAATTCCTCTCCGAGATGGATGGCGTGAAAGCGTCGAACGAAGGCGTGTTGATTCTCGCCGCGACGAATGCGCCGTGGCATCTCGATTCCGCGTTTCGCCGCCCCGGACGATTTGATCGCGTGCTCTTTGTCCCGCCGCCGGATGCCGCCGCGCGCGCCGGAATTCTGCGCCTGCAATGCAAAGGCAAACCGATGGAAGAAATTGATTTCGACGCCGTCGCAAAGAAAACCGATGGGTTCTCCGGCGCGGATTTGAAAGCGGTGATTGATGTGGCAGTGGAACGCAAACTTCAGGAGGCGATGAAGAGTGGAATCCCGAAACCGCTTTCGACCAAAGACCTCATCGCCGCTGCCGGACCGCTCAAACCGACGACGAAGGAATGGTTCGCCACGGCGCGCAACTACGCGCTCTACTCGAATCAGGGCGGCATCTACGACGACATCCTGCACTATCTGAAGTTGTCATGAACCCTCACTACGACCGCGGATTGATGTTGTTCAATCGGGAGCGGTACGACGAAGCGGCCCGCGAGTTGCAAGAGGCAGCGACTCAAGATCAGAACGACCCCTTTGCGCACGGGCTGCTGGCCTTGTGTTTCAGTCAACTGGATCGGCATCAACAGGCGCTGGAACTGGCGCGCCGCACCATCGCCTTGGCGCCGGACCTCGATTATGGCCACTACGTGCTGGCCCGCGTATATCTCGACCGCGAGCGACGAGACGATGCTGCCAGTGCCATCGCGACGGCGATTGAACTCAATCCGGATGACGCCATCAACCACGGCTTGCGGGCGCGCATTGAGTATGAGCGAAACAATTGGAAGGAATCCGTAGCGGCTGCCGATGCCGGCCTGGCGTTGGATGCCGAAAATGATTTGTGCCTGCATTACCGCTCCCTGGCCTTGACCAAACTGGGCCGCGCGTCGGAGGCGCAACGCGATCAGGAGACGCTTCTGGCCAACGACCCGAATGACCCGCACAGTCACGCCGCCCGAGGTTGGACGCTGCTGGAAACCGGCGACCCGGAAACCGCCAAGCAACATTTTCTGGAAGCCCTGCGACTCGAGCCAACGCTCGAATACGCCCGCGTCGGCCTGGCCAATGCGCTCAAAGCCCAACATTTCCTGTTCGGCATCGCCTTGCGGTGTTTGCTTTATCTGGATCGTTTTCGCACCTGGGTGATTTGGATCTTTCTGATTGGATTCTTCGTGGGCCTGCGCCAACTGGATCGCCTCGGTCTGGCTTACCCTGAAACGCTGCCGGCCATCGCCGTCGTCAAAGCCGGCTTTTGGGCATTCCTGATTTTGATCATCATCGCCCAACCTTTATTTGATCTGGTGTTGCGCTTGAATCGCGAAGGTCGCCACGCGTTGTCTCCCGATCAGATTAAAGCTTCCAACTGGCATGCTGTCTGTCTGCTGGCGGCGCTTGGCATGGGCCTGCTGTGGGCGTGGAAAGGTGACGTGCAACTCCGCACGTTGGCGTTTCCGACCTTGATGTTGACGTACGCGATTACACAAACCTATCAAGCGACTCCGGGCTGGGTGCGCTTTCGCATGGGTTGGGTAACCCTCACGGCCGCAATCCTGATTCCCGCCAGCTTCGTGGGCTTCATCGCCGCTATCTTTCTCGCACTGCAATACAAATTCAATACCGCCTGGATGATTAAGCCGACTTTGATTTATCTGCCCATGATTTCCACGTTGCTCTCGGCTTTCTCGGATAACATCGCCGAATATCTACACCGCCGCCGTCCGGACGCAGCGTTTTGATTCGCCTATGAACCCTCATCTCGACCGCGGCCTGCTGCTCTATCAACAATCCCGCTACGAACAGGCTGAAACCGAACTGCGCCAGGCGCTGGGCGCCGACCCGCATGATGCCTTCGCGCATGCCCTGCTGGCGCTGTGTCTGACGGAACGACAAAAATACGACGTCGCCACCGCTGAAGCGCAACAGGCGATTCACCTTTCGCCTGATCTCCCGTTCGCGCATTACGCGCACGCCCGCGTGCTCTACGATCGCAATCATTACCCCGAAGCGCAGGCGGCCATCGAAGAAGCGATCCGTCTGGATTCGGCGGATGCCACTTACTTTGCGCTGCTGGCGGGCATTCATTTTGACCAGAAACGCTGGCAGGCGGCGTTGGACGCCGCGGAACAAGGATTGCAGTTCGACGGCGAACACATCGGTTGCACCAATCTGCGCGCCATGGCCATGGTCAAACTCGGTCGTCGCGCCGAAGCGGGCACGACGATTGACGCCGCGCTGGCGCGCAATCCTGACAACGCTTTCACGCACGCCAATCAAGGCTGGACGCTGTTGGAAAAGGGAGAACCCAAAAAGGCGTTGGAACATTTCCGTGAAGCGCTTCGATTGGATCCCACGAACGAATGGGCGCGCCACGGCATTGTCGAGGCGCTCAAGGCGCGCAATATCATTTACGCCGCGATGCTCAAATATTTTCTGTTCATGTCGCGCATGAGTTCGCAGGTCCAGTGGGGCATCATCATCGGCGGTTACCTTGGCAACCGGTTGCTGAGCGGCCTCGCCCGGTCCAATCCCGAACTCGCTCCGTGGGTGCTGCCGTTGCAGGTTCTTTACATCACATTTGCCGTGCTCACCTGGACGGCGTATCCCATGTTCAATCTCCTGTTGCGACTCAATCGTTTTGGCCGGCTCGCGTTGACGCCCGCGCAAACCGTGGAATCGAATTGGGTCGGCGCGTCGTTCCTGCTGGCGCTGATTTCACTGGGCGGTTGTCTCGTCGCGGGATTCAACAGTCCGTGGGTGGTGTCCCTCGCCGTTTTCGGATTGCTGTTGCTGCCGCTAAGCGGGCTGTTTCGCTGCTCTGAAGGCTGGCCGCGCGTCACGATGCTGGTCGTGGTGGTGGGATTGTTCCTCGTGGGCAGCGGCGCGGTCGGCTTCGTATGGAAGGCGTTCTTGGGGGACGCAGCGGTGGCTGAAGCCACGGCGAAACGCGGCTTTGCGCTGCTTGGATTCTTCAGCCTCGGCATTCTGATCTCGACGTTCGCCGCGAATTATCTCGCGTCGCGCACGCCGCGCAACTAAGCAGGAACGGCTTTGGCCTGAGCGGCCAGGGTTCTCAGACAATGCCCGGTTTGCACCCGCAGGTTCTCACGGTCAACGGCATCCAATCCTAGCGGATCGAAGCGATGGCGATAGTGCAGGCGCAGCACCTCCTGCAACGGTTCGCGCAACGCCCCAAAGCCCGGGTCGGCCAATACTCGCTGCAACCAATCACGCAACGGTTCTCCCGCGCCGCGACTGATGCCGCGTGCGGTTAACTGCTTCTCCAATTCGTAAAAATCGGAATCCAGCCCCGGCCAGTTGGCAAAAAAGATTTCATCGACTTTGCGCTCGTGCCGGCGTTTACGCCCGCGCCGGAACACGATTTGATACACCAACAGAATCAAGCCCGGAGCGATAATCCAGAGCAGATACTTCCGCGCCGCGCTTTGACCGAAGCGGAATTTCGCAATCTCGAACTTGATGCGCCCCCAGACGTCGCCGATCCAACGGGTGAAGACGTTGCCGTGGCGCTCGATCTGCACCCAGGACGCGGGCGTTGTATCGAAGTCCGTCCACACCTGTCGCGCCTCATCCCACGCCAACACCCACGCGTGCGCGTCGCTGAATCGCACGACGTAACCGTCACCGGAGGGTTCGTGGACCGCGAAGCCGGTGGCATAGCGCGCAGGAATCCCCAGTTGCCGCAACATCAGTACGGTGGCCGTGGCGAAGTATTCGCAGTGCCCGCGGCGTGTCTCAAGCAGGAAGCGCTGCAAAGGCGTTTCCTCTTCGCGCAATCGCTGCGCTCGTTGCCACGTGCTGTAGGAAAATTCGTTCTCAAAGAACGCGGCGAGTTTGCCGAAAATTTCCCGGGGCGAATTGTTCGTGCTGAGCTGCAATTCGGTCAGCACGGTGGCAATGGCGGCTGCTTCCCGCGGCGGCACGTCGAGGTCTTCGTTTTCAATCGTGCGCCGCCAATTGTTGCTCGGGCGTTGCCGCTCGGCGCCATCCGCCGGAGGCGTCCGCTGTTCCTCGCTGCTCTCTTGCAGTTGGCGCCGGGCGCGCCGGGTGTTGGTGCCCGGCGGCGAATCAAACGTTTCGCCCGGACCGAAGTGCGCATCGAAAATCACCAATCCTGGTCCTTCGGCAATCACCGCCCCGGCGGAGTTTATCTTCAAGCCAAAGGCCGGCAGCTTTTCCAATCGTGCCGTGCCGCTGGGCAACGGCAACAAACCCGCGGGCACGCCATTCTCCGAGCCGTCGAGATAACAACTGATTTGCACCGCGGCTGTCGTGGATTTGCCCGGGACCAACGGCCAATGCGTCTGGTTGGTCGGCGAAGCCGGCACTTCATTGATGCTGCTGAAATCATCGCGCGACGATCCCGCAAACCACGTCTGCCGGTCGTACACCCGATACGTCGCCTCGCGCAGGTACGTCGGGACGTCATTGGGTTCGTACGGCGTCAAACGAATCGCAATGGCGCTGGAATTCTTGATGGCGCCCACGCGGCCGATCGCCGTCCGACTCTGGAACGGGTCATCGGACCGGCGCATGAACCGCGCAATCCATTGGGCGTTGAACGAGACCAGGTAACGTTGCGCCTGCGTGATGCCGCGCTGTCCGAAGTAACCGGCCACGCCGGCCACGATGATAATGCTGCCCCACGTCACCAACGAATAGCGCCGCGACCGCAACGCCCACAACGCCCAGCCCAACAATCCGCAAAAGCCCCAGAAGTATGAATTGTTCTCCGCCTCATGAAAACTGGCGGCGAGCAACGTCATGCAAAAATAGGGAAAGCCGATGTTGAACCCGCGGCTGGGCGGCAGTTGCCGCCCGGCGCGCCGCGCCAATTTCCAGCGCCGTTGCAGAATGTGCGAAATCGTCGCCAGCGGGATCGTCTCGCGCGTGCTGAAGGTTTGCGCCAGCAGGAACGGGAAAAACACCATCGGCAACCACCGCAAAATATTCGACGCGGTGCGCGCCGTGGCAATGGTGGCGCCACGTTGATTGCTGGGCGTGGAATCCTGCAACAGGTTGCCGAAGACGGAAAGACCGTCGTTCTGCGTGAAGGCGAACATGATCATGGCCAGCAGCAGCACCGAACACAGCGTCCAAATCCGTTCAAAATCTTCGTCCGCCAGATCCCACCGTCCTTTGACGACCGACGATAATTCCACCAACACCGCCATGACTGCCCCAACCCACCACAAGTTCGCCTGCCACCCCCAGAAAACGAGAGTCGCACCCAAAAGTAATGGCGGCGGTTTCACGTGAATTGTGCCAACTGTTGTTCAATCCGCCCGAGTTCCAACGTTCGCAACTGCTCTGGCGCATCACTCATTGGACCGGGATTTAACGGTTCTGTTTCATCGGGCGCGCGAATCACAATCACCAACAACGGCAAACCGATGACCTTCAACTTTTTGATGAAATCCTGGCGCTCCTGATCCCATGCCAGCAGCACGCAAATGACTCCACTCACTGTGCTGGCGTGACGGATGACCAGATTCTCCAGCAGTTGGAAGGGGCGTTCCCGACACGGTTGCACCGAGGCGAGAATCTCCAACATCTGATCCGCGTGCGCCACGCCGCGCCCAGCGGTAAAGCAGAACGCCTCCGGCCCGACAAAAAGCAAGTCGAGCAACGATTCTTGCGTCAACACCGTGCAAGCAAACGACGCGGCCACCGCCACCGCCTCCTCGAATAATTCACTGTGTGGTCGCGGCGTGAACGTGTCCAACACCAGCGCGTGCCGGACAAAAAATTCATCCTCAAACTCCTTCACGATGGGCTTGCCGGTCTTCGCCCAACTGCGCCAATGAATATGCCGCAACGGATCACCGCGTCGATATTCGCGCAACGAAACGAATTCCTCGCTCTGCCCGATGTGCGACGCCATCGCCACGCCGCCCTGTTGATATTTCATTCCGCCGGGCAAGGGAATCGGCGGCAACGCATAACGCCGGGGCAATACCAACAGAGATTGCGGCAGGCGCAAGCGCCGCAACGCCCGATAAATGCCCAGCGGATCCGGGCGCGCCACCGTCACACTTTCAAACCGCACCACGCCACGCCGCAACGGCAGCATCTCGATCGTGACTTCATCCTGCTCGCCCGGGCGCAACGCGGGAATCTCTCCTTCCTTGACCGTGGCCATTTTGAACGGCGACCGGAAATTGCGCCGCTCGAAGCGAAAAGGCCGCACATGCTTATCTTCGTCCAATTTGTAATCCCGCCATTCTTTGTAGCGCGGCCGCGGATCGGCCAGATCTTCGATCAACGTCAACCCCGCCTGCCGTTGGCGCGTCAGGTTGCGGATTTGCACCCGATAGCTGAGCGGTTGCCCGGCGCTCGCCACGCGCGGCAGCTTGCGCTCGATTTCAAAACGGACGCGAAACCGGAAGCTGAAGAGAAAAGCGATGAACAACACTGCCGCCAGCGGGATGACCGCCTGATAACCCACCGCGCCGTCCACGTCGAACGCCGTGGTCATCGCCACCAGCAGCCCGCCCAGCACCGCCTGACCGAGAATCGTGAACCGGCGCCGCGTCCAGAACGTGGCCCAGGTCACGATCCGATACGCGCGGTAAAGCAGGCGGAGCAACAGACCCATACGTTCGGCGCGGTACCGGCTCAGGCCGGCACTTTGATTTTTTTGATCACGTCATCCACCACGCTGCGCGCGGTCAATCCGGAAAACCGCGCCTGCGGCTGCATCACCAGCCGGTGCGCGATGACCGACTCGGCCAGTTCCTGGACCTGTTCCGGCGTGACAAAATCCTGACCGTCGAACAGCGCCAGCGCCTGTGCCGCTTTCATCAGCGCGAGCGAGGCCCGCGGGCTGGCGCCCAATTGCACGCCCGGCGCTGTGCGTGTGGCGCCCACCAGGTCCACGATGTAACGTTTCAATTCTTCGCTGATACGAATGTTTTGCGCCGCGCGCTTGAGCGCGGTCACATCGGCAAACGACGCGCACGGCAGCAATTCATCGAGCGGATGTGTCGTTTCCTGCGCCGTCAGCACCGCCACTTCCTCTGTCGGTTGCACGTAACCCAGGGTGAATTGCATCGCAAACCGGTCCATCTGCGCTTCGGGCAGGGGATACGTGCCGCGAAATTCCACCGGATTCTGCGTCGCGATGACGAAGAACAGATCGGCCAGGTTGCGCCGCTCCCCGTCCACGCTCACCTGGTTCTCGGCCATCGCTTCGAGCAACGCGGATTGCGTACGCGGCGACGCGCGATTGATTTCGTCCGCCAGCAAAATGTTCGTAAAGATCGGTCCTTCGTGAAAATGGAAGAGTTGATCGCGTTGACTGAAAATGGAAACGCCGAGAATGTCCGAAGGCAACAGGTCCGGGGTAAACTGCACGCGCTTGAACCGCGCATCAATGGAGCGGGCCAGCGCCTTGGCGAGGGTAGTTTTGCCCGTGCCGGGAAAATCCTCCAGCAACACATGACCGCCGCTGGCGAGGGCGGCGAGCAATTTGCGCGTCGGTCCGGCCTGCCCTTGCATGACGCGACTGATGTTGGTGGCGATTCGCTGGTAAACTTCCCGCGCCGCAGATGAATTGCTCATGGTGTCCCGAAAAAAGTGAAATCGCAGCGACGCAATGAAGTCGCGAACTCGCGCGCTTCCGTTGTGGCAGTTCCTGCCTTTCGACCGCTGAACATGGCGCACATTAACGTGTGTCTGGCAGCGCCGCAATTCTTAGTGTCCAAGCCCGCGGGTTTTGCTTAACTGCCCGCATGGAACTCATCATCCAGCGTGACAAAGAGGCCGCCGCCTTGCTCCTGGCGCGTATCGTGGCCAACGAGTTGCGCGCCAACCCGCGCATCGTGCTCGGCCTCGCCACCGGCAGCACCATGGAAGCGGTCTATCAACATCTGGCCCGGATGCATCGCGAATACAAACTGGATTTCTCGGGCGCGCGCACATTCAACCTGGATGAGTATGTCGGCCTGGCTCCCGACGACCCGAATTCCTACCGCCACTTCATGAACGAACATCTGTTCCGCCACGTGAATATTGATTTGCGGAACACGCATTTGCCGGACGGCCGCGCGCCGGACCTCGGACAGGAATGCCGGCATTACGAACAGTTGATCGCCGACGCGGGTGGCATTGACCTGCAACTGCTCGGCATCGGCAAATCCGGCCACATCGGTTTCAACGAACCGTTGTCCGCCCTGCGCTCGCGCACGCGCGAAAAAGCGCTCACGCCCACGACCATCAAACAGAACGCTCCGTTTTTTGGCGGCGAGGACAAGATGCCGCGCCGCGCCATCACCATGGGGGTCGGCACCATTCTCGACGCGCGCCGTTGCATTCTGCTCGCCACCGGCGAAGCCAAAGCGGAAATCATCGCCCAGGCCGTCGAAGGACCGATCACCAGTATGGTCACCGCGAGCGCGTTGCAATTGCATCCCCGCGCCACGGTCATCGTGGACGAAGCCGCCGCTACGAAGTTGAAGGAACAGGATTATTACCGCTGGATCTTCGCCAACGAACCCGAGTGGGAGGAGTATCGTTGAAGCCGCTGAAAGCCATCGCTGCCATGTCGCTGAATCGCGTCATTGGCCACGGCAACCAGATTCCATGGCATTTGCCCGAGGATTTCAAATGGTTCAAAGCCACCACCACCGGTCACGTCATCGTGATGGGCCGCAAAACGTTTGCGTCCATCGGCAAGCCGCTGCCGAATCGCGAAACCATCGTCTTGAGTCGTTCCGCCTTCGCGCATCCCGGTGTGAAAACGATTTCCCGGCTGGAGGAACTGCCGGCGCTCGTCGGTGACCAGCAGGTCTTCATTTGCGGCGGCGCGCAGATTTACGAACAAACTCTGCCGCAATGCGCGGAATTGTTTCTCACGCTCGTGAAGCGCGAAGTTCCCGGGGATGCTTTCTTCCCGAAGTTCGAGGATAAGTTTGAGCTCGCGGAAGAAATTCGCGACACCCCGGAGTTTAAGATTCTGCGGTACCGCAATCGCGCGATGTGACGGCTATTTCTTTTTGGGCGCAGCCGGCGCTTTGGCTTTCGTCGGCGCAGAACTTTTGTTGCCGGCCTTAACCGCCGTGCCGTTGTCCTTCATATATTTCACCACCGGCCCCGCCATTAACGCCTGGATGTCCGCGTATTCCCGATAACCCGCCGGCGCTTCAAACTGGCCGGGATCAACCCGGGTAAACTGAATCTGCCGAAAGCGCATTACGACCGTGCCTTCTTTTTCCTTGGTCGCCACGCAAACCGGAAAATCCCGCAACTCCGGGGCAGTCCAGACGGTCGCCTCGGATTTTTGCCCGGAATCGTCGGTGATGATGACGTGCTGTTTCACGCATTGGTAGCCCTCCATTTTTTCCCTCGCCACCGTGGTGCGCTGCATTTTGGCGCGCTTGAGAAACGCCTCCGCCTCGTTCGGTGGCATGTCCAATTTCACAAACGCGCGCAGTTTCGGAAAAATGATGAGATTGGTGCGCGACTCGGGCCGAATCACGCTCACGACCTGGTCCAGTCCCAGCGGTTTCACTTTCGCAACCGCATCCGGCTCGGCGCGATTGCGCATTCGCGCCATGTCAATCTCGACGCGAATCTTGTTCCCAAGCAGCGTGAAATTCATCGGGGTGCCGATGACCTCCTTGTTGTCTGCGCCGAGCACCTGCAATTCCGCCCGCGCCGTAAAGGCGTTGTTCGTCCCGAACAAGCGGATCAACGAGGCGCTGACGCCGGTGGAACCCGGCCCGTCAAATTGGGCGGACGCGGAAACGAGACTCGCCGCCAACACCGCGATGAATAATCGCAATCGCATTAGTTCATCGCCGCCCAAACGCGATGCACATCATCGTGATCGTCCAACGCTTGCAGGAACTCGCCAACTTCCGCCTTTTGCTCGTCGGTGAGTTCGGGAAATTGTTTCGGCACATAACCGAGTTCGCTCGTAACCACCGTCCAACCATTTGCAGTGAGCCATTTGGAAACTTCGGCTACCGCCGTGCGTTCGCAGATAAACTTCGCGCCGGCCGCTTCGGCCGGGATGTCGTCGTTCTGCTCGTGCGTGAGCGGTTCAACCTCATTCGCACCGGCCTCAATCGCGGCGGCTTCGCGGTCGGTTTTCGCGTCGGGATGATACGCTTCGACGAGGCCGACGTGATCGAACAGAAACTTGTTTGCGCCTGTCGTAGCGAGCTGACCTTTCTTAAACAACACGCGGATTTCCGGCGCGGTACGGTTCACGTTGTCGGTATAGACCTCCACGATAACCGGGACGTTGTGCGGCGCTTTGCCCTCGAACACGACGTGTTCCATGATGAGCTTTTCGTCGCCGATGCCTGCGCCTTTATTGATCGCGCGCTGAATGGCGTCCTTGGTCACACTTTCCTTCTTCGCCTTTTCCACGGCAGTGAAGAGGCGTGCGTTCATGGTCGGATCGGCGCCACCCATCTTGGCAGCAACCGAGATTTCACGAACGAGTTTGCCGGTCGTGCGGCCCTTCTTCAGGCCAGCGACGAGGCGCTTAGCATGTAACCATTGACGTCCCATAGGGCGGAAAGATTAACGAGAACCCGTCGCGGCGACAAGCGAGCGATTGGAGCGCCGGTCTCCGACCCGGCTCGTTGAAAATAGAAGCAATTCACGCGGGGTCAGGAGACCGGCGCTCCCAAGTCACGAGCTAAACGTCGCTTTCAGATACTCAATACTCTGGCCCGCGATTACTTCCGGCCCTTCCTCAAACTTGAACACCTCCACCGACACGTAACCGTGGTAACCAACTTCTTTCAACGTGGCGGCGATCGGCTTGAAATCCACGTCGCCAAAGCCCGGGCCTTTGAGATTTTTGTCGTTCGCATGGAAGTGCGCAAAGTGCGGCCAGCTTTCGCGGATGATTAGCGGGATCGGCTTCGATTCGGAGCACATCGCTTTCACATCGAGGATGATTTTGAACGCGGGCGACTCGAACGGCTTCACAAATTCAATCGCCGCCTCTGCCGTGTTGATGAAGTTGGTTTCCGCCGTGGACAACGGTTCAAAGCAAATGGTCACGTTCCGCTCTTCAGCGCGCTTCACCGCATCGCGAAACGTCTGCGCGGTCCATTCCCAGGCTTGATCACCGGAAACGCCGGGCAGGAGATTCCGTTGCTTGGGCGAACCCACGACCAGAACTTTGCCGCCAAAGTCCGCGCAACAATCCACCAGGTCCACGAAATAATTCGCCGTCTTCGCGCGAATGACGCTGTTGGTGTGATTCATGTACAAGCCCTCCGGCTTCACCAGCAGCCAATGCAGGCCGACGATTTCGACGCCGCTCTGCGCCGCCAGATCGCGAATCCGCTGCCGCTCAGTCGCCGAGATTTCATTCACCGAATTGGCAATCGTAAAGGGCGCAATCTCAACGCCCGAGTAGCCCGTCTTGGCAGCATGACTGAAGACATCTTCTAACTTCCAGTTCTGATAAATCTCGTTGCAGATGGCGAATTTCACGCCGCGCAGCTTCAAGGTTCAAGGTCCGTTGTTCAAGGTTTTTGGAGCGCCGAGGGTCTCCGTCCGCAGCACCTGGCCAACCAACGAACCGTCAGGATTACCCGTCGCTTGCATGGTCAACGACGCGCTGCGAGTGGAGACCGCTCGCGGTCCGCGCGAAGCTCACTCCCTTTGCGTGATTCCCGCGCAGAATCAACCTCCCGATCACGCAAATTGCCCGCAATCTCACATGGCATCGCCAGTGCTACTGAAGTTTCATCGCATGAAAGGCTTGCGCCAGCGTCAAACGCAGCGCGGATTCACTTTGATCGAGTTGTTGGTGGTCATCGGAATCATCGGGATTCTCGCGGCGCTGCTGTTGCCGAGCTTGTCCAAAGCAAAACTTCAGGCGAAGCGCGCGTATTGCATCAACAACCTGCAGCAGCTTGGCATCGGGTTTCACTCCTTCGCGCATGACCACAACAGCCGCTTCCCGATGGAAGTTGAAATCGAAGACGGCGGCACGCGGCTCGCCAGCGAGGAAGACCCGAATCTCTTCGCGCCCGCGTTCCGACATTTGCAGGCGCTTTCCAATGAATTGAGCACTCCCAGGATTTTGCTTTGTCCAGCGGATGGACGAACCGAGGCGGCGCGCTTTGCCGGGTTGCAAAGCGAAAACGTGAGTTACTTCGTGGTCGCCAACGCGCGCTACGGTCATGCGACGAGCGTGTTGGCCGGGGATCGTAACCTCACGAACAACCTCGGATCAGCCCCGCCTGCGGGGGCGCTCCCTTCCTTCCGCTGGACTCACGAATTGCACGAGTTCAAAGGCAACCTGCTGTTTGCCGACGGCCACATCGAAAAACACAACAACGCGTCGCTCGCTGGCATGGCGACAGAAACCCTGGCGCAAAGTGACGTGCAATTGCCTCGTCCCGGCGCAAACCCCGGCCCACCCGATTACGCCCCGCCGCGACCACCACCGCCGCCGACTGATATTCCCGCCGCCGCTGCTTCAACGAACAATTCACCCTTTGAATCTCCCTTACTGGCCAGCCCGGACAACAGGGCGCGCCTTTTCATTCCGAGCGCCTTCGGCCACATTGCCATTCCCACCATGGCGCTCACCACCACCGCGAATTCGACCAATCCACCACCGACCATAGTGGCAACTGTTACGGTGACCAACGTTCATGACGCAGAGGAAGAAGAAATGTCCGGCCTCAATCTCGTCGGCATTCTGGGACTCCAGAAATATATCAAGGGTAGCTTTCTCCTTTTGCTGCTCTTGCTGCTCCTGTTAATCGCCTACGCCATCTGGCGCGAATGGCAGAAACGGAAAACGCGCCGGGCGGATTTCAAGCCGGTGGGGGAGAAATTATGAAAACCGCAACAGCAGCACGGAAGCGTGGATTCTCTATGTTGGATTTGGCGATCATCATCGCCGCAGTCGCGGGAATCGTTTTTGTTATCATTCCAAGCCTCGCGCGCTCTAGACAATCCAACTGCAGAATCAACTGCACCAACAATCTGAAACAAGTCGGACTCGCCTTTCGCATTTGGGCCACGGACAGCATGGACAGCTATCCGATGGGAGCTTCCACAAATGATGGCGGCGTCAAAGAACTCGCAGAACAAGGTTCTGCGTACGCGATCTTTCTGTCGCTCTCCAATGAACTCAACACGCCAAAAATTTTGATTTGTCCGGACGACCCAAACCGTCAGCGTCGCGCCGCCACGGTTTTTGCGCCGACCGCTCCGGCAGGCGGTCCGATTCCCTTCACGCCTACGAATAATCTGAGTTATTTCGTCGGTATTGATGCGGCCGAGACGATGCCGACCATGATTCTCTCCGGCGACGATCACCTGGAGATGAGACGCCAACCGATTCCTTCCGGCTTGTTCCTGCTGGCGAGCAACGCGCCCGCAGACTGGCAATCAGGACGACATCGCTATGGCGGCAACATCGCTCTCGCCGATGGATCAGTGCAGGGATTAGCCAGCGCCGGGTTGCGAGCGGCAATCACGAACACTGGCGTGCCCACCAATCGTCTCGCGATGCCGTAAGTTGCTTCAAAACGCCGCCGGCGAATCGTTGAACGCCACGCCGGGTTTCGTGAAGGAAAACGTCATCTCGCCCGGTGTGAATTTTTTGTAGCCCGTCACGTGGCCGTCCGCGAACAGAATGTTCACGCGCCCCATGTGTGCCGGCGGCGCGAAGGAAAACAACGTGTCTTGCGTGTAATTGTCCGGGTCGGCATCGCTCGGCTCAAAGGGCCAGTTCGTGTCGCCGGACAAAACGTATTGGCTCGAGAGCGTCACGCGATCCAGCTTCACCGGCCCGGCGGCCGCCGTCGTCATCCACACCGCGCGATTGCCGAGGAAATAGCTGAACGGCGACTTCGAGTAGTGCTGGCTGTAGGCCGGGCAACGCAGGACGTTCGTCGTTTGATAATAATCGAGGAGCGGCCGCATCCATGGCTTGGGCACGGTGTTGGTCCAATTGACACTGCCATTGGCCTGGGGCAACCAACCGTTCTCATCGTCGCCATACATGCGCATCGCGTAGCTCAGTTGCCGCATCTGACTCACGCATTGCGCCGAGTGCGCGCGCTCCTTCGCCTTGCTCAACGCCGGCAACAACATGCTCGCCAGAATCGCGATGATCGCGATCACGACTAGGAGTTCAATCAACGTGAATCCGGAGTTTTGCTTCCTCATTGCCATAGCCACGCAAGCAGAGACGCATTCCTGGCGGCAGTATTCACGCGGCGCCCGCGGAAAAATTTCGCATGTTCATGTGTGCAACATCTTGTTTAATTCAAGGCGTGAAACTTTTTTATACCGGGCCGGTGGTGAACACTGAAATGCTCGTCGTGATGTTGGAAAAACACGGCATCGCGGCGACGCAGGAATTCGTTGATCCCGCCGCACCAGATGATGGCGATTTGAATCGGCCCGCCAAAGTGTTCGTGCCCGAAGCGGATTACGACCGCGCGTATCAATTGTTTTACGCCGAGCGGGAAGATGAATTGTGAGCGTGTTTACTTACCGCCCGGGAAATTCTGCTGCCGCAGCGCTTCGAACAAAACGAGCGCGACACAATTGGAGAGGTTCAACGAGCGCGCTTCCGGATTGAACATCGGAATGCGCAACCAACGCTCGCGACTTTGTTCCAACAATTGCTTCGGCAAGCCGGCCGTCTCGCGCCCGAACACGACATAATCATCCGCGCCAAACTTCGCGTCGGAGTAAAGTTGCGGTCCGTCGGATTCGATGAACCAGAGTTTCGCGTCAGATGGCAGTTGGGCCGCGAATGCCGCCCAATTCGCCCAACGTCGCCACGTGACGTGTTGCCAATAATCCATGCCGGCCCGCTTGAGGGTCGTATCGTCCAGTTTGAATCCGAACGGTTCGATCAGATGCAACGTCGTGCGCGTCGCCGCGCAAAGCCGGGCGACGTTGCCGGTGTTCGGCGGGATTTCAGGTTCGACGAGAACGATGTTCATGAGGATCTATCTCGACTCGGCAACAATGCGATTGCCGAAAATACACATATTCCAACCAGCACAAATTCAACCGGCCTCATCCACTCGGTCGGCTTCTTCACGCCAAGAAGAATTTCCAAATCAGTGTAACAACCTCGGTCGCGCCCAGTCTCGGAGTCTTTAGCGCGCAGCGCAAAAGTCGTCGCATCCCGAAAGAACCAAGTGGCCAGCATTATCAGCATGACCACTATCGAGACTCTGCCGATTTTTCGGATCATTTTGTCGGCTTCGTTGAATAAAACACCTTCCACAACACCAACCCATGCGCGGGCGCATTCATCCCAGCGACGCAACGATTCTTGTGCGCCAACATCGCTTTGACCTCAGTTGCTGGAAATCGGCCGTAACCAATCTGCACCAACGTGCCCACAATGCCGCGACACATTTTGTAGAGAAATCCTTCGCCTTCAATGATGAACGTGAGCAGCGCGCCGCTCTTTTTGATTTCGCACCGCGTCAACGTCCGCACCGCATCTTCCAAAACATCGCCGCGATTCGCCGTGAACGAACGGAAGTCGTGTCGCCCGACGAAATCCTTCGCTGCCGCGCGCATGATCTTCAAATCGAGTGGCCGCGGCACATGCCAGGCTTGCGTGCGCAACAACGGATTCATCGTCGGCTGATTCCAGACCAGATAGCGATACTGTTTTCCGGACGCATCGAACCGCGCATGAAATTTTGGCGAAACCCGCACGGCGCGCAGCACGCTGATGTCGTCGGGCAACGAGGCGTTTATCGCGAGCGCAAGCCGGCGTTGCGGCATTTTGAATTCCGCCCGTGGCACTTCAAAATGCGCCACCATGCCCAACGCGTGAACGCCCGTATCGGTGCGACTTGAACTCACCAGCCGCGGTTTGCTGGGAAAAAGTTTTGCCAGCGCTGCTTCAATCATTTCCTGCACACCGCGACCAACCTTCTGCACCTGCCAACCCTGATACGCCGCGCCGTCGTAGGCAATTATGAGTTTGAATTTGAGCGAGTCCACGAAGAATCAAGGCGCGTTCACAGCGTTCGCGAATCGAGGTAGCTCTGCAACAGAATCGCCGCCGCGGTTTTATCCACTTTCTCCTTCCGCTTATCGCGTCGCACGCCACCTTCGA
>CAZKMR010000009.1:25668-81744 GCA_964553795.1 uncultured Bifidobacterium sp.
GCCGCGGTTTTATCCACTTTCTCCTTCCGCTTATCGCGTCGCACGCCACCTTCGATCAGGAACTTCTGCGCTTGCGTGGTCGTTAACCGCTCATCCCATAGCTTCAGCGGCACCGTCACGGCATCTTTCAATGCCGCGGCGAATTCCTGCACCTTGAGCGTCGCGGGACCGTAACTGCCGTCCATGTTGCGTGGCATGCCGATGACGATGAGGCCAATTTCTTTCTCGCGGATAATTTCCTTCAAGCGCGTGAGAAAATCCGCAAACGGCTCGGGCGCGATGTATTCGAGCGGTTGCGCGATCAGGTGCGTTTCATCGCTCAACGCCACGCCGACGCGGCGCGTGCCGTGATCCAATCCCAAAATTCGCATAGCCAAATCCTAGTGAAGCAGCGCTTGAAACCAAGTCCGCACTGCGCCACGGCTACCGCGCCAGATCGCGAAAAGCGCGCACTCGCGCTTCACTGGCGCGGCTGAAGGAAAATTCCGCCGGACCGAACGTGCGCCCCATGGCCACGCGTGAATTCCGAAAGGTCATGGCACTTTCCTGTGGCGCGCTGGCAGAAACATGAAATTCTCCCACTCCGGTCGCAGCGAGAATTTTTGGGAGATTGCGTTCGGTGATGCCACCACCGGGCACAATGGTGATTCGGCCCCGCGCCTGGCGAATGAGTGAAGTAATGGTGTCCAGTCCTTCCACCACCGTTCGCTCCAGGCCCGACGTGAGCACGCGTGCGACGCCCAAGGCAATCAAATCCTCCAAAGCTCGCTCCGCATCGCGCACCATGTCGAAGGCGCGATGAAATGTCACCGGCAACGGACGCGCGAGATCAATCAATTCCCTTACGCGCGCCACATCCACCGCGCCATCCGGCGTGAGCATTCCGAACACCAGCATGTCTGCGCCCGCCTGTTTGGCGAATTGAAGGTCACGCCGCATGACGTCAAACTCCGCGTCGGAATAGCAAAAGTCCGCGCCCCGCGGCCGGATCATCACCGCAATCGGAATTTTAACCTGCTCGCGCACGGCAGCGAGCAAGCCGGCGCTCGGCGTCAACCCGCCTTCGCACAAATCCTGGCAGAGTTCGGTCCGATTCGCCCCGCCCGACGCGGCGGCCACGGCGGACTCGACGGAATCAACGCACACTTCAATTACGGTTTGAGAAGGCATACGTAACAGGAATTGTGGCGTAACCGGAACGCAAAGCCAACGCTCATGAACCGATTGCTGGAATTCCGTCGGATCCGAATTTATTCCGCGAACAACGCTTGTGCGAATTGTTTGGCGTCGAATGGCTGTAGATCGTCCGGTTGTTCGCCGAGACCGATGAATTTGATCGGCAATCCGAGTTCCTTCTGAATCGCCACGACCATACCGCCTTTGCTCGTGCCGTCGAGCTTCGTGACGATCAAACCAGTGAGCGGCACCGCTTTGTTGAATTCGCGGGCCTGGTTCAGCGCGTTCATGCCCGTGCTCCCATCCAGCACCAGCAACACTTCATGCGGCGCGCCGGCGAGTTGTTTGCCGATGACGCGATGCAGTTTGTGCAGTTCCTGCATCAAATTGTGTTTCGTATGCAGGCGGCCCGCCGTGTCGATAAAGAGATAATCCGCCTTGCGCGCCTGCGCGGCAGTGACCGCATCATGCGCCACGGCGGCGGCGTCCGCGCCATAATTGCCGGCGACGACTTCCACCTTCAGGCGCGTGCCCCAGAGTTTGAGTTGTTCAATCGCGGCGGCGCGGAAAGTGTCGCACGCGGCGAGCAGCGCGGTCTGATTCTGCGATTGAATGAAGTGCGCGAGCTTGGCGCTTGTCGTGGTTTTGCCCGTGCCATTCACGCCGACGATCGAAACTACTGTCGGACCATTCGGAACTTTGACCAATTCGGCTTTGTTCGCTGCCAGACTCTTTTCAATTTCCGCCTGCGCTACTGCCAGGTAATCGAGCCCGGATTTCCCCTGCGATTCGTAAGCCTGCTTCACCGCGTCGAGAATCTGCCGCGTCATCGCCATGCCGAGGTCGGCGGCAATCAGCGCCGCCTCGAGTTCCTCAATGGAGTCGGCGGTCAGCCGGGGAGAACGCGTGACGATGCGTTTGATTTCCTGCGTCAGTTTGGCGTGCGTTTTGGCGAGGCCGGCTTTGAATTTGGCGAAAAGTCCCATTGTAGAATTGCGGAATGCAGAATACGGAACGCAAAATTATCGGGCCGGCGCGGATGGTCGGGCCGCCGCCGCAGCCTTCATCTTATCGAAATGCTCCCGCGCGAGTCGCACGGTGCCAATGAGCGGTTTACCTTTGCTCATGCCATGACAGTCCGAGCCACCGGTCACCAGGAGCTTATGTTTCGCAGCGATAGCGAGATAATGCTGCGATGTAGCCGGCGGATGTTTGGTGTGAAAACATTCAATGCCGTCGAGTCCCGCCGCCACCAGATCCGGAATGGATTCGTCAGACCGGTTTAACCCGGGATGCGCCATCACCGCCAGGCCGTTGGCCTGGTGAATCAATTGAATCGCTTCTAACGCGGACATCTTGGATTTCGGCACCCAAGCGGGTCGGCCTTTTTTGAGAAACCGCTCGAAGGCTTCGTCCAGCGTGCGGCATTGGCCATTGCGCACCAACGTGCGCGCCACGTGCGGCCGACCGGGCGATTTGCAATTGGCAAGGGCGAACACCTCATCCGCGTTCAACTTCACCCCAAGCGCATTGATCCGCGCGACCATCTCGCGAATCCGCTCCTGTCGCACGACTTGAAATTTCGCGATTTCCCGGAGCAACTGCGCGTTCTGCGGATCCACGAAGTAAGCGAGAATATGCAGTTCGTGATCGTGATGCTCCGCGGTCAGTTCGGTGCCGACGACGAATTCAATCCCGGCCTTGGCGCATTCCGTCGCGGTCGCCGGACAGCCCTCCACGGTGTCGTGATCCGTCAAGGCGATCGCCCCGAGCCCTTGCTGCTTTGCACGCGCAGCAATCTCCGTCGGCGTAAACGTGCCATCAGAAAACTGCGAGTGCAGATGCAGGTCGGCGTAACTCATTTCACATTGCGGGCGGGACGCATCAACTCGGCTTTGACCTTGTCGAGGATGCCATTGACGAATTTGCCACTGTCCTGGGTGGAGAATTTCTTCGCGATGTCCACCGCCTCATTGATGCTGACGACCGGGGGAATGTCCTCGCGATGCAACATCTCGTAAATTGCCAGGCGCAGGATATTGCGATCCACGGCCGCGATGCGGTTAAAGTCCCAGTTGCGCACGTGCCGCTTGATATGCTCATCAATCTCGGCGCGATACTGAAGCGTACCGCGGATGAGCGGCTCGGCGAAAAGTCGGGTTTCCGCCTCGCCCGCGGACGGCGGAGGTAATTCGACGGCCTCACCCCAAGTCGCCTTGCCCTTTTCAATGGCAAGCGCGGCGGCGCGTTGCGAATCCCAGAATTCATTAAGTGCGCCCTCGATATCCTCGGGCGGATTCAAATCGTGCTGGAACAAGAACTGGACGGCGCGTTCGCGCGCTTCGCGGCGTTTACCCATAAACATGGATACGATGCCGGAGAATGGGGGAGCGCGAAATGAAAAATTTGGGCGCAGGACCGCACCCGCCGGGATGAGAATTGGCTTGCTCCCGGCGGAGGGGTTGCGCATCGTAATCTCGCTGGAAGAGCCCGCGTGGCGGAATTGGCAGACGCGCTAGATTCAGGTTCTAGTGAGTAACATCGTACAGGTTCAAGTCCTGTCGCGGGCACCACTTGAGAAACTCCACACCGGCCAAACATCCGCACGCATCCGTAGCTCAACTGGATAGAGCTTCTGACTTCGGATCAGAAGGTTGCAGGTTCAAATCCTGCCGGATGCACCATTTTCAATCACCTGCGGATTAGAAAAAGTCCGCACGTGGTTTCTTCCTGACAAATCCCTGACAAATGGAGGCGGATCGGAGGCAATCTATATCAAGAAAGCGCACTCCCTGCTTCGCCAGCCGGTCCAGGTTCGGCGTCTCGTAAAATGTGCTGCCATAACACCCAAGGTCCGCCCATTGCCGGTTTCATCGGTTCGCTTGATTTGGTAATGAAAGTTCAATCGCGCCCAGATCGGGTTGGCCAATAATCCGGCGACCTAAAATGTCGTGCTCCACCTCCAGGCCTGAGGGCAAACCGATCGCATCATTAGGAATGTGCGGAATGGCTACGCCGCGATTCCGAACGAGGTCTGTGTTCCTTGGGATGTAGTCTTCCAACCGCAGGCCACCGCCGTTTTGAAACTCAGGATCGCCAATGACGGGAGATTGGTCTTGAAGCACCGAGTCCGCCGGCCAGTTGTCAGCGCGCAAAAACAAATTGTTCTGGAACACCACATTCGGAATCGCTGCGTTTTTGCCGTTGTCGGGACGATTCTGATCGCCCAACACGGTTTCGCTGCGGCCGAGAATGTGAAAGATATTGTTCGCGATCAGCACCCCGCGCGCCGTATTGGCCACGGCGAATTTGGCGGCGAGGTCGGCGCGGACATAGATGGTGTTGTTGTAAAAATAAGTATTGAACGGACCGGTGCGCGGGCCTTTGTCGCCGGTGTATCCGCTCAACCAAAATGTCTTTCCTTCCTGAAACGCGCCGTTGCGGCCTTTCACCCGATGGCCGTCATTGACACTGATGTTGTAGCGGTAGGCGATGTTGTGATTGTTACCCAGCACCTCGCAAAAACCACCGGCGTTGTTGGCGCTGAGGTTGTGTTGCACGACGATGTTCCGGCAGTGGAAATCAATGTGGACGCCGGCGGAATCACCCGGGCCATTCGCATTTATAAATCGGCTGCGCTCAATCACCACGTCACTGCTTTGCCAGGTCCACAGCCCGCTGCCGCGCCCCCAATTGCGCGTGTCGCTGGTGCTGCCCGAGCCGGTGACATCGAGTTCGCGAAACTGGCCGCCGCGCAGCCCGGACATCTGGACGCCCGGACCGCCGGTGTTTTTCACGTGCAATCGCTGCACGGTGACGTTTTGCAGGCCGTTGCTCGGCGCGGTGAATTTCAGTCCGGTATGACTGACGTTCGCGATCATACAATCTTGAACCCTGATGTCGCTGAGGCGGGCCGCGGGTGAATTCACGAGGAAGCGAATCCCCCAGCCGTAATGTTGCGTGCCGTTCGCCGTGCGCACTTCCTCAGCGCTGCGCACAAAACCGGGCGATTCGTAAAACACCTCGCGAATCACGAGATTGGAAAGCGTGAAACCCGAATATTCTCCGGCACGACTGGCCAGCACCAAGACTCCGCAGCGCATGTCAAAGTGCCCCGGCGTCTCCCGATTCATGCCGCCACCGTTGCCGGTGATCTGCAGATTCTCAACCCGAACTTGGGCGGTGTTTCGCAACAGAATCCCGGCGGAATGTCCGGTCGCATCAATGGTGGCAAGTTTGTTGGTCGCGGTATCGTCCACCGCGTAAGTGGAAATGACAATGGGCGTGGCCGCCGTTCCAGCAACCTCATCCAACGTCAACTGACCCTTGAAGATTTCCTCCGCCGCCAGCAACACACGATCTCCCGCTTGCAGCGGCAGCGCGCTCGCCCGCGCCAGGCTCCGCAGCGGCGCGTTCCGACTCGCCCCAGGATTGGCATCGTCGCCCAATCTTGGATGCAGGTAATAACTCGCGGCGGGGCAATAACTGGTGGCGCCGAGCAGCGCGAGAAATATCCAGCGCCTCCACCGAGTTGAATTATATCGCGGGATCATTGGGCGGGCGCGTTCTTGAGCGCGTTGAGTCGGCTGCGCATTTCCGCCACGCGCTCGGGATATTTTGCCGCGAGGTTGGTGGTTTCGTTCGGGTCCTCCGCGAGGTTGAACAGCAGCGGTTCGGGGAGGCGGCTCGCGGAGAATCGGGCCGCCGAGGGGTCCGCGCCGCTGCCGATGTTGGCCGCGTGACCTTTCGCGTTGGCCGGGATGAATTTCCAGTCACCCTGCCGCAGCGCCAGCAGGTCCGAAATCCCATGCAACACCGTATGGTCGCGCACGGGTTCCTGCGTTTTGCCCAACAACACACCAGACAAGTCCATGCTGTCCGGCGCGACGGATTTCGGCACGTTCTGCCCAGTGAGGGCCGCCAGCGTGGCGTAAATGTCCACCAGACTGAAGATTTGATCGCTGACGCGCGGTTTGATTTGCGCCGGCCAGCGGGCAATCATCGGCACGCGGCAACCGCCTTCAAAAACGAGATACTTCCAACCGCGCAAGCCGGCGGTGGGTTCATGCCCGTTCAAGTCCTCAACGGAACGATCGTAGTAGCCGTCGAACAGAATCGCGCCGTTGTCGCTGGAGAAAATGATCAGCGTGTTGTCAGTCAAACCCAGCCGATCCAGCGTCTTCATGATTTCGCCCACCTGCCAATCAATTTGCTCAACGACATCCCCGCGCACCCCGGTATCACTTTTCCCGACGAACGGCGGCTCGGCCACGCGCGGGACGTGCGGCTCAAACATGCCCACGTTGAGGAAGAAGGTGTCATTCTTGTGTCGTTCGATGAACTCGACGGATTTGGCCACGACCGTCGTCGCGAGTTCCTCGTCCTTGAACCGCGCCGCTTGGCCGCCTTTCATGAAGCCGATCCGGCTGATGCCATTGACGATCGTGCCGGAGTGTTGCTTGTCGGCTTTTTGTTTCAACAGGTCCGGGCGTTCGATGCCAGTAGGGTCATCACTGAGATTGGTGACGTAACTGACCACAATCGGGTCGGCTGGATCCAATCCAACGACGCGATGGTTCTCCACCCAGACACTCGGCACGCGATCCACGGTGGCCGGGATGATGTGCGAATAATCAAACCCGACCTCGAGCGGTCCGGGCTTCACGGCGCCATTGAAGTCCACCGGCGTTTGTCCGTCGCCCAAACCGAGATGCCATTTGCCCACGACCCCCGTTTTGTAACCCGCCTGTCGCAACATCGCCGGCAACGTAAGCCGGCCCGGCTCGATGCATAACGGCGCGTCACCGTCGAGAATGCTGTTCTTCCGCTCCTTTTGCCGCCAGGCGTATTCACCGGTGAGCAACGAATAGCGTGACGGCGTGCAAGTGGACGATGGAGCGTAGCCTTGGGTGAAACGCACGCCTTCCGCCGCAAGCCGATCCACATTTGGAGTTTTGATTTTCGTGGCCCCGTAACAACCGAGATCGCCGTAACCGAGATCGTCGGTGATGATGAGCACGATATTCGGCTTGGCCGGCGTGGCCGCGGCGGCTGCCGGAGCAGCGCTGAGTAAAAACAATCCGGTTGCAGCCAGAAGCGTGGTCGTGAGCAGGTACTTCATTGTTGAGTAGATCGAGTCAATCATCGGTAGTCCTTCGCGCGGCGGGTGGATTTTGCCCGCGCACTATCAGGCCCTCAAAAACCGGAGGGATGAGTTGTGCTGCCCACGCCAGCCGCAGCTTTTCCATTTCTGCGAGAATGTCAGGCTGCGCGGTGGAAACATCCTTCAATTCGCCCAAGTCGGCGGCCAGATTGTAAAGTTGCGGTGGCTCGGCGGACCGGGGAATGACCAACTTGTAATCGCCGCGCCGCACCGCAAACGCACCTTGATCAAATTTGCGCAGGTAAACGCCGGCATGTGGCGCGTTCGTATTCTGACCCGTGAGATACGGCATGAGATTTACGCCATCGAGCGGGCGCGCGGAATCAATGGGCGCCCCCGCGAGTGCAGCGATGGTGGCGAAGATATCGAGCGAGAGAACCGGCTGGTCATACACGAGTCCCTTGGGTAGCCGCCCGGGCCATTGGGCGGCGAACGGCACGCGAATGCCGCCCTCCCAAGCATCGCTTTTGCCGCCGCGCAACGGACCATTGTTTGACGCATTTGCCTGTTCGGGTCCGCCGTTGTCGGACAGGAAAAATACCAGCGTGTTCGTCTCCAGATTCAGTTCGCGCACTTGGGCAAGCAGACGGCCGACGCCGTCGTCCACCGCACTCAGCATCGCGGCGTAAGTACGGCGTTGCGGATTTTTGAGGTTCGGGAAGCGGCTTAAATATTTTTCCGACGCCTGCATCGGGGTGTGCGGCGCGTTGTATGCGAGATAAAGGAAGAACGGTTTGTCCTGGTTCCGCGTCACGAACTGCACAGCCGCATCCGAGAATTCATCCGTGAGATACTGCGTCGTGCGGACTGGCTCGTGATTGCGCATCATCCAGAGGCGATAGCTCTGACCTTCATCCATGGCGCGCCGCGTTTCCTTGAGCGTCAACTCTTCCGGAAAGTAACGCGCCCCGCCGCCGAGATGGCCGAAGAACTCGTTGAAGCCACGCTGGAACGGATGCAAATCCGGATGCGCGCCGAGATGCCATTTGCCAATGATGCCGCTGTGATAACCCACTTTTCCCAGCGCGGCGGCCAGGGTGGTTTCCGTCAATGCCAAACCGGAAACCCGATTGCCGGGCTGGAAGCGGGGATTGCGTTCGTAGCCGAACCGCTGCGGATAACGACCGGTGATGAACCCCGCGCGACTCGGCGAACAGACGGGATAAACCACATAGCCGCTGGTGAAGCGCACGCCGTTCTGTGCGATGGAATCCAGATGCGGTGTTGGGATGTCCTTGCAGCCGTTGAAACCGACATCGGCATAACCCTGATCGTCCGTCATGATGACGATGAGATTGGGCGGGCGATTGGTTTTGGCCGAAGCGGGAACAACCCCAAGCAGCGAAGCCACGATGGCAATCATCAAAAAGAATCTGTTCCCCTGGCCAGGAGACTCACTGCTCCGACTTGATTGGTGGTGATAGGCGTTCATTGAAAAATCAGGTCGGTTTACGGCCCGAGTAGCACGCGATAGAAACGGCGGCTGAAATTTGTGGTTTCGGTATCGGTCCAGAGCCATGGCGGCGAGGCGTTCAAATTGGTGAACACCGTCTGCCAGTCCGTCAGATTCGTCGAGGCTTGAAGGTAATAATCAAAGCCGGCATCGCCTGAGACCGTAATCTGAAAGAGCTGGTTGCTCAGAACAAAGTTGCTCATCACCGGCGGGTTGGGCGCGACCGCGACAACCGTGAGTTCAAAACTCGCAAAGCCACGCACACCTTGGGCGTCCGTCACGATGATGGTGATTTGCGCCGTGCCCGTCTGGCTAGATTGGGGCGTGATGGTTAGGGTACGATTGTCCCCGCTGCCGCCGAACACAATGTCGTTCAGTGAAACCAGATTGGTGTTGGTGCATTCCTTCGTGAGCACGAGCGAACCCACCGGCGTTGAATCATCGCCAATGGTAAACGCAATCGGGCCGGTCGAAGTGTTGGCGGCGATGGTTCGATTTGAAATGGCGGTGATGGTGGGCGGTGCGGTGCCGAGGCGTTGCGAATACATCACCTGACCAGCATTGCGAACGGCAGTGATGAGCGGGGCGTAAGGCGTGTCGGTGACATCCACGAGACCGTTGTTGTTATTACCGTCAGCGTCGGAATTGAGAATGCCGGTCGTGCTGCGGTCGAGGAACTGAAACCAATGCTGACCCACGAAACGCGAACTGTTGACCGCGCTGTTGAAGTGACTGGTGTAACGGCTGGCGCGCTGGGCCTGGCTTGCGACGGAATTCAGTCCCTCCCAGAACAAGCCGGTGTCCTGCGCGCAAAAGTTGTGCTCCGAGTTGAGCAACGGAATGTCCGCCTCAAGCCCGGTGAGCACACCGACGGTGTTGTTGTAGCTGTTGAACGAGGCGACATCCACGTAATTGGTGCAGGCGCGCGCGGCGTCCACGTGCGGTTGACCGGCGAAGCGACTACCGAGAAATAGATTGCTGGTGTAACCGTGAATGACCGCGCCGCAAGTGCCGAAGAATTGTTCCGCGTAGTTGCGGTAAAAGGCGTTCAAATCTGCGTCGCCACTGCTACCGCTCGGGACCGTGGTGCGTTGCGCGAGAAAATCACTCCACGAGGAATAGCTCGTGCCCCACTGGGCATTGAGCGCGGCAATCGTTCCGTACGAATCGATGAGTTGGTCACGAAAGGCGGATTTTGCAAACGAAGTGCTGACAGCGGCCAATGCGGTGCGGCCCACGTCCTTCGGATCAGGAAACATTCCCGGGCGCGTCCATTCCAATTCATTGTTGATGTAGATGCCATAGCACCACGGGTCGTTGCGTTCCGGACCGCTGAGAACATTCGTCAAGGCCGTGGCAAAGGCCGGATTAAAGTAATCCGGCATGCGACTGTCGCCATTGATGCCCGCCACAAACGGATAAAACACGCGCGCGTAGGGCGTGCGGCGTAACAGATACGTGTCGCTCGTGGTCCAGGAACCGATCGAGTTCATGCCCCAACTGCGCAGCCGCGTGTGGTTCAGTTCTTGGGCGAACGCGGCCCAATTCGTCCCGTATTTCCGGAAGGCGTTGGCCGCCATGAAATCCATCGTCACCGGTTTTGTGCCGGCGTAATAACCGCTCGTCACGAAGTCGCTGTTGGTCGTGAAGAACTGCGACTCCGCATCGCCGGGCAACGGCAGGTGCGAGAAATAATTCTGCCGATCGCTCACACCCGTGACCACGCTCGGGCCATTCATGCCGGTGACGCCGTGTGACCAGAACAAGTGTCCGTGCGGGTCCACAAACCACCAGTTGCCTTGATACTTTTGCACGCGAAACATGCCGGTGGCGGTGAGTTGCGGGCCGTTGAGCCAGCCGCCGTATTCGCACCATTGCGCCGGGCCGGGATTCGCGGCGAGGTCGGCGGCTTCATCGGTAGCGCGTTGTTGCAGTTCCGCCACTGAATGCACCTTGTTCGACCACTCAAGATGACGGTATTGACCAAACACATCCACGAACGGGAAAAACTCGCGCGGATAATTCGACCCGCCCAGCGGCGAAGGTGGCAAACCGCGCATGCCCACCAAGTTTTGCGTTCCGGGTAATGTCGCCAGCCCGGTGGACTGGACCGTCTGAGCCCAGTTGTTGCCGAAACGAATTTCATCAAACTCCACCGCGAAGTTGGCGAAGCCGTGGGTGAGTTGCAATCGGTCGAAGGCGATGGCGATGTTGGTAAAGATGACATTCGGTTCAGGGTCGGCGCTCGTTGTCGCTGGATTGAGCCAAAGCCGAACCGTGCCGTTCGTCCCGGCGAAATCAAACCGGGCGACGACGAGATTGGCTGCATTGTTATTATTCCCCAAAGTTTGAGGCGTGGCGCCGGAAGGAACGGTTGCGGTGAGCGGAAATGGATTCGTGGTTTGCAACTGCACCATGAAGAAGCGGTTGCTCGCGGAGTAATCGTGCCGGTACAAACTGAAGTTCCCGCCGGGCGCTTCGTTCGTCGGCGCCGCCACCAGAAAGGAAAGATAGAGCGGCGTTCCGTCCCGCGAGAGGGAAATCAGGCCGTTGGTGTCCAGGTAATTTCCCAGCGGCCCGTTGTTGCCCGTGAGAAACTGGCGGCGGATGGCCGAGTTGTTGGTCAATTGGACCCGATTCGCCCCATCGTTGCCGTAGCCGGGATAGACAAGACTGTTCGTGAGAATGCGCACCTGACCGCCGTAGCCCGTCCAAGGTCCATCAAATCCGAACCCGAGGGTTGCGTTATTGAGCAGCGAAACGCCCGCGTTGTAATTGCTCGCCGCAAATCCTTCCGAAGTCAGCAGGCGCGGTGCGGGTTCATTGGCGGCCGTGCCGATGATTTGCACGCCGCACAATCCCGCGCCGCCGCCGTAAAGCGTATCGAGCGTGAGCGTCACGCTGTTCGCCGTCAGTAATTCCGGTTCGCCAAACACGGCATACTGCGCCACCGGGGCATTTAAGTTGCCGGGATTGGAATCCGTGGTGGTGCGAACGAAGCTCACCGGCGCGACCGGCGAACTCAGCGTGCGATAAAAAAACGTCGTGGTGCCATCGGAGATGGAAGCATTCGAGCAACTATTGAATCCACCCACATAGACGATGACTTTATAGCCGTAGGGAAAGTGGACGGCCAAATCTGTCAACGTGATACTCGTGGGATTGGCGGTCGCGAGGTAGTCATCAAACCCGGCGAACAGTGGCGAATTGACGTATGCCGAATTGAAAGTGGCCTGTCCGTTCGGCTGGCTCACTGTCACCAGCCGAACGGATGTGGGGTTGCCCGCTGAATCCGGCAAGTTGTTGACGGGGCTGTTCACATTCAGCCAACCGCCCACTTCCGTTCCCAAACTCGCAATGCCGAACGTTTCGCCCGCGTCAATCTGCTGGTTCGCGTTGCCGAGGTCCTGGACGAAATTAACGCTGATCACCGCCGCCGGAACGCGGTTCCCCAGAGATAAAACCGCGATCGCAAGGATCGCGGCAACCGACATAGTGATGCGCTTGCGTTCAATCACTGGACTCAAGAATTGCGTCGGCGCAGCGCCAGCAAAGTTCCGCCGGCCAGCAATCCCAGCACGGCGGCGGTTGGTTCCGGGACGGCGATGATTTGCACCCCGCCCAACGCGGCCCCGCCACCGGCCAGAGTGTCCAGCGTGAAGGTGATGCTATCGGCGGTGAGCGGCGAGACGGCGCTGCCGAACACGGCAAACTGTGCGATCGGGTTGTTGCCCGCCCCGAGGTCCGTGGTTTGGGTGGTTTGGACAAAACTTCCGTATGGCGCCACGGGCACCGGATCAGGTCGGTAGAAGTAAGTGGTTGTTCCATCCGTGATGGAGCCTCCAGTGTTGGCGTTGAACCCACCCACATACACAATAGCGTAGTAACCCAGCGCGAAAGTGGCGTTGAGATCGCTCATGGTGATGGAGGTGGGAGTCGGTGTCGTCGTATAATCATCCAAACCCGCGAAGATCGGCGTGTTCGTGTAGGCGTTGTTGAACGTGGCCTGACCATTCGGTTGGATGAGACTGAAGTCCACAGTCGTAGCCAGCCCGAGACTGTCGGTCAGATTATTGGCGGCGGCGTTGAGATTGTGCCACCCGCCCACCACCGTGCCGAGGCTGGCGATGCCGAAGGTTTCGTTCATATCAATCTGCTGGTTATTGTTCCCGATGTTCTGAACGATGTTGAGACTTACGACTTGCGCCTGCGCACTGGAAACGGCGAGAAGTGCCGCCCCAGCCGTCAATGCGATGAATCGAACGGATGTTCTGAGGTTTGTGGTTTTCATGGGTTCTGATGGGTTTGACTTTCTGTGGTTAAATCAATGGTCGAGCTGGTTGCGTGAGCGTCAGGGCGAGCGTAACCGGAAGAAGGCCGCCGGAATCGCCGGATGGTTGGTTACGTTCACAGGATTGCTCGCGTCCGGGTAGTCGCTCCAATTATTGCTCAAGCCGGTGGCCAGCGAGTTCGTCTGCCACTGGAGCACATAGGCGCCGGTCCAATTGAATTGCAATACCCCTCCACCAACGGAGGTGAAGTTCAAGGTCGGCTGGCCGGAACTCACGCTGGTCACGGTCAGGAGTCCATCCGCGAATGAGAACGTTGCGCCCGGCGGATTGACGATGGCGATGCTACCGGTGCCGCCGGGGGAAAAGACGCGGAACGTGTCACCCGCCACCAGCGCGTTCGTGCCGAGGTTGGTGATCGTCAGCGTTCCTCCATAGGCCAGCGGGCCTGTCACGGTGACGACGTCGTTGGACGGTGACACGTCCTTGTTAAGAGCCACGATCAGGTTGCCCGCCAGCGTCAGGCTGTTGCTGATGGTCAGGTTGCCAATGGCATTTTCCGCGAACCCGGCGTAGAACGTGCCGCCCGAATTGACGGTAACTGGTCCCCCGAGGGCCTGACCGGAACCGCGCAACGTGCCGCCGGAGTTGACGATGAAACTGCCGCTAACGCCGGAGAAATCGCTGGCGATGCCGAGCACGCCTCCATTGATCGTCGTTGTGCCGCTGTAGGAGTGCTTGATGGCGCTGCCGCCACCGAACGATTGCACGCCCGTGCCCAGTTTCACCACGTTGATCGGGCCGGCCAGAGCGGATTGCAACTGGGCCGAATTCGTCCCGTTGTAGTGGATCGTCAACGTGGCCGGCGTGGGGCTGCTGTTGGTCAACACACCCAAGGCGGGATCAAAACCCGCGAGCAGTCCGGCAAAGACCTGGTCCTTCCCGTTCAAATCAAACAAGCCGCCGCCCACAGTCAGTGATGCGCCTGGAAAGACATGGTTGACACCGAAGCTGATGAGTCCTCGGACGGTGCTGACGCCATAAATCGTCAGGTTGCCGGCGGAGTTGCTGGCGCTATTCAGGCGCACAATCGAGTTCGTCTGGGCCGCATGCAGAAACAAGGTGTAGTTGCTGCCGTTGTCCGTAATGGGCGAGGTAATGATCAACTCGCCTCCGTCAGCGGCGCGAATTCGGGCCGTGCTGCCCAGCGTGATGGGACTGGCCACCGTGATGGGGCTGTTGGTATCCAAAGTGCGCAGCGCTCCGTTATTGTTCCCGCCGCTGGTGCCATTGCCATTCAGCGTCAGTGGCTCACCTGCCAGCGTAATCCCGTTGCTCAACGACAATGAACCGCCTGAGGCAACCAGCGTGCCGCCCGCCGCTGAACCCAAGGCACTGGCCCGGTTGAGTTGCAAAGTGCCCGAACTCACCGTGGTCACGCCGGTATAAGTGTTGGTGGTGTCGAGCACGAAAGTCGCGCCCGCCGCCCCCGCCATTTGGAGACCGGTGGCGCCGGTGATCCGTCCCGGGCCGGTGAGGGTGTAATTGCCGCTGGCCGAGATGGAATAGGGACGAACGTCCGTAGTCAGCGACACCGTGCCCCCGGAGAGCGGGAAGCTGTTGTAGGTGGTCCCAAACTGAACCGCATCGCCCAAACCACTGGAGTATTCGGTATATTCCGCGTTACCCAGATTCCAATACACCGTTCCGGCATTCGTCGCCCAGATCCCGCCGTCGCCAAAGGTGTAAGCCAACGTTTGAATCGAAGGGAAAGTGACATTCAGAACGATGGCGGAACCGGTATCCTGAATGGTGGCCACCATGCCTGCCGGCAAAAAGGCGGGAGTGGCACTGACTGAGCCTCCTCCCGTTTTGGAGGCGTAGCTGATCAAGACGTAGCTGCCGACGCTGAAGTTGTTGCCTCGAACGCCAATCTGCGTCACGCCATTCAAGTTCAATGCCCCAAAGGTCGTCATCGGCGCGCCACCTCCGGTGACAGCGGCATTCCCATAATCCACCGTCAGCGCGACGCCCCCGTTGAGACTGATGGGCGCGGTGGTAAACAGGCCGCCGCCGTTGGTAAAGCTGGCTTCCAGACTCGCTCCGTTGCTGACCACCAGAGCGCTGAAGGTGGAGAAGGCAGACAACGGACTCAGCGCCAACACACCCTGGGCCGCCACAGTCGCGCCAGAGTGCGACGAGAATCCGCTTAGCACTTGAGTGTTGGTGCCCTGCTTGATCAATGACAACGCACCTTGCAACGTCCCTGCAAACGTGCCGCCGTCATTATCCAATCCCATCGTCAAGGTGGCGGCGCTGCCGGTGTTCTCCACCGTGCCGCTGCCGCTCAAGCCATTGATCCCTTCGCTGTTGCCGTTCAAGTCCAGCGTGGCGCCGGCGGCCACGGCAACATCACCCGCTCCTGCGCCATCGGGAATCGCGCCGCTGGCCCCAATCCTGAGTGAACCTGCGCTGATGGTGGTATTCCCGGCGTAGGTGTTCGGATTCGCAAGCGTCAACGCGCCGGAACCTCGCTTGGTCAGGCCAGTCGCGCCAGCAATACCGCTCCCGGTGAACGTGTAGTTCTTGGTGCTTTCCACCGTGACACTGGCGGGACTGCGCGCCCCGACGAGATTGACGGACGGCGCGGCCGCCGATGCTTCGTCCGTGAAAAAGACGGGGTCGCCTTCCGCATAGTTGGTGGCGCCGTAAAAAGCGTTGGTCCAATTCAGAGTGGCAGTGTCCCAATTCGAATTATTATTCCCCTTCCAAACCCGAGCGGCCAAATCGGTCGCGGTCGCGCCAATAATTTGAAACCCGCACAAACCCGAACCGCCGCCGGAAAGGGTATCAATCGTGAAAGTAACCGTATCGTTAGTGAGCAACGTGACGCCACCAAACACGGCATATTGAGCAATCGGATTGTTGCCCGCGCCCTGGTTCACGGTCTGGGTGGTGGGCACAAAAGTCCCGTATGGCGTCACCGGCGCGGGGTCCGGCCGGTAATAGTAGGTGGTGGTTCCATCCGAGATCGACGCGCCGGTGTTGCCATTGAAGCCCCCGACATAAACGATCACCTTGTAACCGTTGGGAAAGTTGGTCGTCAGGTTGTTCAAGGTGAAGCTGCACGCGCTGGGCGTGGCGGTGTAGTCGTCAAATCCGGCATAGAGTGGAGTATCCGCGTAGGCGATGTTGAAGGTGGCTTGCCCATTGGGTTGCGAAACCGCCGACAGATTAACGGTGGTGGGATTGCCGGCGGAATCGGGCAGATTGTTGGCGCCGGCATTGACATTGAGCCAGCCACCCACTTGAGTGCCCAAACTGGCAATCCCGTAGGTTTCGTCGGAATCAATCTGCTGAGTATCGTTCCCGGGGTTCTGAATAAAATTGACGCTGATGATGGCGGCACGCGCGGCGAGACTGGTGCCGAGAATGGTTGCCGTCGCTCCGGCGATAAGAGTTTTGTTGATGAGGTTGAGAGTGCGCTTCATGGGATTTGGGGATTGAGCTGTGGGTTACGACTCGGAATGGTTAGATCGGCATGGGGTGTTTTCCCGGGCTCACCGGGTGGTGCTGAACCAGCCGTAGGGTTGTTTGCCGGTGGTCATGGTTTCCGCGTGGCGATTGGTGTTGGCCGCCAGGGTGGAAACGTGGTTGTCGAAATAGCCGTAGTTACGGCTGTTACCGTGGACCGGTTTATCGGGCAACTGATCCCACGTGCCGGCCAACGTGGCCGCGCTCCCGCCCGGCATCTCCCGGTCCAAATCCACGATGGTCCCGTTGGCCGAAGGGCTGACGATGTTGCCAAACTTGGGCGAGGAGTATGCCCACAGCGTGGCGCCCTCCACAAACGCCCGCAACCGATACATGCGCCGCTGTTGATTCACATCGTTCGCCACCGCGGGCCGCGTCGCATATTGCGGATTGCGAATGAACGAAGGGCAGGTCAGCACTTTGCTTTCCGAAGTGGTCTGCGAAACCAACGTCCGCGCATTGGCCAGAAACGGGGCGATGTGAAAGGCCAGTTCGGGGCGGGTGGGCCACGCATCGACCCACGAATTCCGCACGTCCCGTTCCAGCGTCAAACCGTTGGGCGTTCCGTCTTGATTGATGTTGTAGGGCAGGCGGTCATCGTTATCACCCGCAAAGAGCGTGATCCCCAATAACACCTGCTTGAGATTTGAAACGCATTGGATGTTAAGCGCCTTGGCTTTGGCCCGGGATAATGCCGGCAGGAGCATCGCCGCCAAAATCGCAATGATGGCGATGACCACGAGTAATTCGATCAGCGTGAAGGCTGGTCGCGCCGACACCGAAGGGGATGGAGTGCGGGTGGCTAATGTCATGCTCCGACCTTAGCCGCCGGATGACGGCTCCCGCTATCACATCATAGTGTGATTTTTTTTCCAACAACTCGTCTTAGCATATTCACCATGATCCACACCACTCCACGTGCGCCGCAAAACTGCCTTCACCGGCAAACCAACCAACCCAACCGGGTTGTCGCCACCCCCAATCCTATCCGGATGCTCCGAAAAACCCTGCCGTCCCTGGCACTGGCCATCGGTGTAGCCACCTTGCTTCAAGGCTGCAACAAGCAGGACCAAAGCGGCGCAACTCAGCCCGGGACAAAACGTTTGCATCTCGCGTTTGTCGCCAATTCCCCGGGCGAGTATTGGTCGGTCGTCAATCTCGGGTGCAGCATTGCCGCGCAACAACTGGGCGACGTGGATGTGGATTTTCGTTACCCGACCGCCACCACCATCGAAGCCCAACAACAGATCGTGACCAATCTGCTTGCTGCGGGCGTGGATGGCATTGCCATCAGCCCGATTGATGCCGAACGCCAGACGGATTTCCTTAATTACCTTGCCTCGCAAACGCTGTTGATTTGCGCGGACAGTGATGCGGCCCAAAGCAAACGGGTGAAATACATTGGCACGGATAACGTCGCCGCCGGAAAACAGGTCGCCGCCCTGATTCAGGACGCCCTGCCTGCCGGTGGCAAAATTGCCGTGTTTGTCGGTTACGCCCAGGCTCAGAACACCAAAGACCGCCTCCAAGGCATCCGCTCCGGCTTGGACGCCGCCAGGATAAAGATTGTCGAGATCCTGGAAGACGGCCAACAAAGCAGCGGCACTCGAGATAACGTCATGGCCGCGCTGGCCAAACATCCGGACCTGGCGGGTGTCGTCGGGATTTCCGGTTATCACGGCCCGGAGTTGCTCACCGCGCTGCGGGCGGCTGGCAAGACCGGGAGCGTAAAAATCGTCTGCTTCGATGATAACAGTGATACCCTGGCGGGCATTGTTGCCGGCGATATCCACGGAACGATTGCGCAAAAACCGTTTCACATCGGCAAGCAAACTATCGTTCACCTGCACCACCAACTGCGTCATCCCGAACCCGGGGCGGCGAAAACAAATACGTTCATCGAATCGCGCGTGCTCACCCGGACCAATGTCGAACATCACATGGCCCAGCAACGCAACATTTCCGTTTACCTGAAAGACAAGAGTCCGTAGCTCGCGCTTGAGTGGCTGGCGGAGGATCGCTCCAATGTTCAATGACATGCTGAACTCTAATCGAGCCGGCAGGCGATGCTTGCGAATCACAAACAACCGTCGTCCGCCCCGTCACCCGGCGGATCACCTCGTGAGTTGACGCTGCCGGCTTCCTCAACAAACCTTGTTGGCATTGCCTGATTTCAACTTCAACCGCGCCCGGCACTCGGCGGCCATTCTGATTCTAGGATGGCTGGCCAGCAGCGGTGTGTTTCCAGCTCTGGCGCGTCCGCTTGAACCGGGAGCAACGAAATATTGGGCGCGAACGTGGCAGACCGATGAGGGACTGCCGCGCAACACCATCACCTCCATCGCGCAGACGCCCGATCGGTATTTATGGCTGGGCACTCCGTTCGGGGTCATTCGTTTTGATGGGGTCACCTTCACGCAAATGGAGGGTGACTTTTTTGCTGGTTTCACTCGCGCCCGCAGTCGGGTGCTTTATACGGATATCCGCGGCCGCTTGTGGATCGGCACCGGTACCGCCGGAATCATCCGGCTCGATGGCAAAAGCTTCACGGTCATTGACAGCCAAAATGGTCTGCCCCACCCGACTGTCACCGCCATCTGCGAAGATATGCACGGGACCGTTTGGATCGGAACGCAGGACGGAAACCTGGCGTGGGTGGACCCGGCGGATCGGGTTCATCCCGTCGCTCCGTTTCGCGGGGAGCGCACCGGCGGAGCGATCCAGTTGGTGCGCGACATTCAGGGCACCCTCTGGTTTGCCCAACGCGGCGCGTATGGGCAACTGGCGGAAGGTGTCGCCACGAATGTCACCGTCATTCCCAATGCATCGGTCGTGTTGTGCCCCAGCCGCGATGGCGGCATGTGGTTGAGCGCCGGCGATGTTTTGCAAAAACTTCCCTCCGTTGAAACGAATCAACCCGTCATCAACCTCCCCTCTCCGGTCAGGGCGAATCAGGTCTTGGTGCTTTATGAAGGTCATGCCGGCGAACTATGGATCGGCAGCCAACGCGAAGGCGTGTTTCGCTATGCGGCTCAAGCGTTCACGCACGAATTCAAAACGTCCCACCGCACCCAAGCCATTTTTGAAGATGCGGATGCCAACATCTGGATCGGCACCGAGGGCGGCGGCCTGTGTCGCTTGCGGCAAAAAATCTTTCAAACGCTCACCATGCGGGAGGGCTTGCCGCAATCGGTCCTGCTGTCCGTGTGCGAAGCGACGAATGGGGATCTGTGGTTGTCCGGGCAAGGCCCCATGTTGATGAAGTGGCAGCCCGACGCCGTCTTGGAGCATATCTCCGGGTTCACCAACATCGGCACCACCGCGATTCTGCCGCAACCTGAGGGCGGCATCTGGGTGGGCACCGTGGATTGGGGACTCTTCTCGGTAACGGACGCCCAACCCCAGCGCGTCGGCGAAGGGACGGCTTTCCGGAATCGGCAAATCCGGGCCATGCACCAAGATGCGCAGGGTCACCTATGGCTCGGTTGCCTGCCGGGAGGATTATTCCGATTGGCCGCGGGCGAACTGACTCTCCCCCAAAAATATTTTGATCTCGGCCTGCCCAACGATGCGATCTGGGCGATCACCGACGATGCCCAGGGCCACCTCTGGCTCGGCACCATTAGCGGCGAACTCTGGCGCTACGATGGCACGCGTTTCACCCGCTATGGTAAAGCGGAGGGATTGCCGGGCGCTTCCATCGGCGCGCTCCACGCCACGGCGGAGGGAGACCTGTGGATCGGCACCCTGGGTGGCGGAATCGGCCGCTTGAAACACGGTCGATTTGTTTTTGCCGATGTTCGGCACGGACTGTTTGATGACGTGATTTCCGGCATTGTGGATGACGGGCTGGGTTACTTCTGGCTGAGTTCGGATCGGGGCATCGTTCGAGTGCGCCGGCAGGAACTGGAGGCGTTCGCCGACGGAAATCGTGCCGACATCACCACCATTCATTATGGCAAAGACGATGATCTGGCGAATGTGGAGTGTATCGGCGGTTATCAACCTTCGGCCTGGCGCACCCGCTCCGGCAAGCTTTGGTTTGCCACCAGCAAAGGTGCGGTGTTGGTCGACCCACTGGCCATCACCACCAATGCTCGCCCACCAATTCTGGTTCTCGAACAAGTGCGTTTAGATGGACAGGAAGTGACGAATCGCCACGGCTTAAAGTTCTCGTACGGTTACGGCAAATTGGACTTCGAATACACCGCTCCCAGTTTCAATTCCCCGGATCAGGTTCGCTTCCGCCATCAACTCGTCGGATTGGACGCCGACTGGGTCGACAATGGCACCACCCGGCAGGCCTCCTACCCTCGATTGGCGCCGGGCCGCTATGAGTTTCGATTCTCGGCTCGCAACCGGGAAGGCGGCTGGAATGAAAATCCAGTGACGATTCCCTTCGAGGTAACCCCGGCCTACTGGCAGACCGCCTGGTTTCGCGTGGCGACGCTCCTGGGTTTCGGGGCGCTGGTCGCCGGCGGGGTTCGCTACCGCTACGTCCAAAAAATGCGGCGCAAGTTGCGCCAACTTGAACAGGCGCGGGCGGTGGAACAGGAACGGATGCGCATCGCGCGCGATATTCATGATGACCTTGGCGCCCGACTCACCCAGATGGCGTTTCTCAGCGACATGGTGGCAGGCGAAAACGGCGTCACCGGCAAAGCCCAGGAACGGCTCGTGAAGTTGGCCGACAGTTCCCGCGAAGCGATTCGTTCCCTGGATGAAATCGTCTGGGCTGTCAACCCCCGCAAAGATTCGTTGCCGGACTTCGTGGATTACCTCAGTCACCACGCCAACGAGTTTTTCCGCACCTCCAATACCCGGTGTCGGCAGAACCTGCCGCTCCTCATTCCGGACCTTTCCTTGCCGACGGACGTGCGCCATCACCTGTTTCTCGCCTGCAAGGAAGCACTCACCAATATTTCCAAACATGCGCACGCCACTGAAGTCTGGCTGCAACTGGAGATCACCGAAGCGGATTTACGCATCATTATCGAAGACAACGGCCGCGGGTTTCAACCCGCCACCCCCGCCTCCCGCGGCAATGGCCTGACCAACCTGAGTAACCGGCTCGCCACCATCGGCGGCCAATGTCACGTGCAATCGCAGCCCGGTCAGGGCACTCGCATCCACCTCCAGATCAAGGTGGCGGGTCTCCCGGCCGCCACCCCGAAACCAAACCCACTCCCAAGTAATGCCACCCCTCCAACCTGAGCCTCGCCATGCCCATTAAAGTTGTCGTAATTGAAGACGATGCCCGCGTCCGGGATACGTTGGTGGAAATTCTCAACGAAGCGCCCGGCCTGCGCTGTGTGGCGCAATTCGACTGTGCCGAAGATGCGCTCAAGCAGTTTCCCAACGAGGACGCCGACGTCGCCTTGGTGGACATCAATCTGCCGGGACGCAACGGCATCGAATTGGTGAGTGAATTGAAAACCCGCCAACCCCGACTGCATCTGGTGATGATGACGGTTTACGAAGACACGGAACAGATCTTCAACTCGCTCCAGGCGGGCGCCACAGGTTATCTGCTGAAACGCGCGCGCCCCGCAGATATTGTCAATTCGATCCACGACGTTTTCAAAGGCGGCTCGCCGATGTCCCCGGAAATTGCGCGCAAGGTGGTCCTCTTCTTCCACAAACAACGCGGCATTTCGGCGGAGATCGAACAATTGACCAAACGCGAAGTGGAGATCCTGACCCAACTGGCCAAAGGCAGCCTCTACAAGGAAATCGCCGACCACATGAACATCAGCCTGGACACGGTCCGCACGCACTTGCAACACATCTACAACAAACTTCAGGTTCACTCGCGGCATGAAGCGGTGCTGAAGTTTTTGGACCGGCCCAAGGAAAACCAGCCACTCCGTTAATCGTTATTCCTCGGCCAAAGTTGGCACAACCAACAGAAATTAAACGCGACAACGAGACATGGTCGGACGTTTAAAACCGCGGCCAATTGATTTTGAGCCACCGCGCGTTCGATTCTCTTGACCTGTTCCCTTGCTGGTTTCAACAATTCTCGTAGTGAGCACGCCTGAATTTCTGAGCCCGGGTGCGACGCTCGCGACTCGCATCGCTCCAACCAATCCCGCCGAGCTTTACGCCAACACGAATCTTCCCAACGCTGCCGCCTGCGCCTCTGAAAACCCCCATGGGATGACACTTCACGAAACCCGGATTGCTCCCGGCTGAAAAGAGGTCACGTTTTGCGATTTGTCTTCCCCCGAAAAAGTTTGTCCCCCGCCCGGAGATTTCCGAGTGGGGGACGTTTAACGCCGCGACGGTTGAACCGATGGTGCAGTTACTTGGCCGCCACCATTTCCTCCTCCACCACTGGCGTGTCAGTGGCTTCTTTGGCGGGAATGGCTTCGCGTTCCCCGGCGTGCTCCTTGGCGATTAAAACATAGATGGCGGGAATCACCAGCAGGGTGAAAATCGTGCCCAACGCCATACCGGCCACGACGATAATCCCGATGGAATTGCGCGCCGCCGCGCCCGCGCCGCTCACCAGCGTCAGCGGGAAGTGACCGCACACGGTCGCCACACTGGTCATCAGAACTGGCCGCAACCGCACCAACGTCGCTTCGCGCACGGCTTCAAGTTTCGTTTTACCGCTGCGCTGCAGTTCGTTCGCGAATTCCACGATCAGAATCCCGTTTTTGGCCACCAACCCGACCAGGGTCACCAACCCGACTTGCGCGTAAATGTTCAGCGTGGTGGTCCAGCCGTCCGTCCAGAAGTGCAGGTTCGGATTGGGGAATTTCAGGAAACTGAACAGCAGGGCGCTGAACATCGCCAGCGGGACCGAGCCCAGCAGAATGATGAACGGATCGCGGAAGCTGTTGAACTGCGCCGCGAGCACCAGGAAAATCAATACCACCGACAGCGCAAACGCCGGCAGGAACTTGTTGCCTTCGCTGCGCAATTGCCGCGATTCCCCGGTGTAATCGATGGTGTAACCTTGGGGCAGAATCTGGTTCGCCTCGGTTTCCAAAAAATTCAGGGCTTCGTCCAGCGGGCGAATCGCGACGCCGGAGATTTTGACCGCGTTCATCTGTTGAAACCGGTTCAACGCGCGCGGCGTGGTCTTTTTCTCGAACCGTGCAAAGGTGCTCAGCGGCACTAATTGGTTGTCCGGGCCTTTGACGTAGTGCGTCTCCAGTTGCTCCGGCGTGAGACGTTCGACGCGCTGGAGTTGCGGAATGACTTTGTAGGCGCGCCCTCCGTAGCTGAACCGGTTCACGTAATTGCCGCTCACCAACGCCGCGAGGTCGGAACTGACGGTTTGCATGTCGAGTCCGAGCGCCGCGACTTTATCGTGGTCGAGCACCAGTTCCACTTCCGGCTGATCCAACTTGGTATCCAGAATCGGCGGAAACGCGAACATGCCATTGGTCGCGGCCTTGGCTTGCACCTGTTGCGCGAACTGCAAAATCTGCTCCGGCTCGGCCGTGCTGCAAATCAGGAATTCCACCGGCATGTCGCCGCCGCCCGGAAGCGCGGGTGGTGTAATGATCATCGTGCGCACGCCAGGCACTTTGTTAACCTTGGCCTGCACTTCGGGGATCACCTCGAACACCGTGCGCTCACGCTCACCCCAGGGGTCCAACACCAATCCGCCAAAACCGGAATCCGGCATGGTGATCTGGAAGGTGCGTTGGGCCTCCGGCGTGCTCAGCAACGCCTTGCCGATGGCATCCGTGTAATGCGAGGTTTGATCAATCGTCGCGTCCGCCGCAGCTTCGACGATGGTCATCATCACGCCCTGGTCTTCCGGCGGCGCGAGTTCCTTCGATGAAAACATGAATAGCGGAACGGTCAGGAGCGACAAGCCAATCCAGATCACGTAAACCGCCGGACGGGCGCGCAACGTGGCGTCCAACACTCGCCCGTACTGTTTGCGCAACCAATCGAAGCCGTGATTGATCTTCCCCACCAGGCCGCGTTCCTCGGCTTTCGGGTCCAACAACATCGCCGACATCACGGGCGACAACGTCAGCGCCACGATGCCGGAAATGGTCACCGCACCGGCGAGTGTCACCGCAAACTCGCGGAACAACGAGCCGGTCAACCCGCCCTGGAACGCGATTGGCGCATACACCGCTGCCAGCGTGATCGTCATGGCGATGACCGGACCGACCAGTTCCCGCGCGCCCAGCAAGGCGGCATTCAACGGCGAGCGACCTTCACGAATATGCCGTTCCACGTTCTCGACGATGACAATGGCGTCGTCCACCACCAACCCGACGGACAAGACAATCGCCAACAACGTGAGCAGATTCAGCGTAAAGCCGAACACCTGCATCAGGAACACCGCGCCGATCAGCGAAATGGGAATGGCGATGAGCGGAATCACCACGGACCGGAGCGAACCGAGGAACAGGAAGATGACGATTGCCACAATGGCCAGTGTTTCCGTCAAGGTCTTGATTACCTCATGGATCGCATCATCAATGTATTTCGTCGCGTCATAGGCCACGCGCCCGCTCAAGCCGGTGGGCAACTCGGCTTTGATGAACTCCATTTCCTTGGTCACGCTCTTGATGACATCCAGCGCGTTGGCGTTCGGCAGCACCCACACGCCCATAAACACCGCGCGTTCGCCGGTGAACCGCACTTCCGTATCGTAATCCTCCGCGCCCAACGCCACGTCCGCCACGTCGCTCAAGCGCACCAACGTGTCTCCTTCCTGCCGCAGCACGAGATTCTTGAATTCGTCCACCGAACGCAGGTCGGTGTTGGCGGTGAGGTTCACCTGCACAAGCGAACCTTTGGTGCGACCGATGGCGGAAAGGAAGTTATTCGCCGCCAGCGCCTGGCGCACTTCATTGGGACTGATGCCGAGAGCGGCGAGCCGATCGGCCTTCAGCCAGATGCGCATGGCGAAGGTGCGCCCGCCCAGAATGTCCGCCCGTTGCACCCCCGGCAGCGCCGAAAGTCGCGGTTGCACGACCCGCACGAGGTAATCGGTGATCTGGTTCGCTTCGAGAATGTCCGAGGTGAAACTCAAATACGCCGAGGCAAACCGCGTATCGGCGGATTCCACGTTAATGATGGGCACCTCGGCTTCAGGCGGCAAATCACGCCGTACCTGATCCACTTTGGAACTGATTTCCGACAACGCCTTGGTGGCGTCATAATTCAACTTTAGTCGGGCGGTGATCATCGAGACGCCCAACTTGCTACTGGATTGGAGATATTCGATGCCATCAGCGGCCGCGATGGCGCGCTCCAGGGGTTGCGTGATGAACCCGCGCACCAGTTCCGCGCTCGCACCGACGTAGGCGGTGGTGACCGTCACAGTGGCATTTTCACTGCGCGGATATTGCCGCACATTGAGCGAACGGATCGCCTGAATGCCGGCGATCAGAATCACGAGGTTGACCACAATGGCCAACACCGGACGCCGGATAAAAATGTCGGTGAAAGATTTCATACGTGCGGACGCAAAGGAGCGCTTTGCTTAGCCTTCGGATGGATTTGGCTTTTTCTCGGTCGGCGGCGTGAGTTCGTTGTTCACCACCACGCTCATGCCGTTGCGTAGCTTGAAAATGCCGGAGGTGACGACCTGATCCCCGGGCTTCAATCCCGTGGTCACGGCGACAAAATCCCCGCGCGCCTTGCCTACGCGCACGAATTGTTGGCGCACGACGAGACCGCCGGCGGCGTTGGTGGCCGGTTCCACCACATAAACGGTATCGCCGTAGGGGGCACTGAGAATGGACGTGGCTGGAATCGCCAAAACCGCCTGCGCTTCGGGAAACACCACTTCCATGCGGGCAAACATGCCGGGCCGCAGCAATTGCTCCTCGTTGGCGAACGTCGCCTGCAAGCGCACGCTGCGCGTGGCGACCTGGAGATCGGGATTGATGGCGGTCAACGTGCCGGTGAACACCTGGTTCGGATACGCGTCAGTGGTCGCCCGCACCGTGAGTCCCGTTTTGAGCCGCGCCAATTCCTGCTGCGGCAGGGAGAAGTCGCCGTACACCGGCGCGAGCGCCTGCAACGACACGATAAATTTTCCGGCCTCGAGATATTCACCGCGATTGACCTGGCGAATGCCCAGCTTGCCGGCAAACGGCGCGCGAATCACTTTCTTTGCGATGGTGGCGCGTACCGCATCCGCGTTGGCTTGCTTCTGTTTCAAATCTGTCTCGGCCTGATCCAACTCGGCTTGCGACACGGCGTTCTCACTCCGCAGACTCTTGAACCGTTCGAGATTCGTTTGCGCCCAGTCCACTTGCGCTTCCAACGCGCGCAACTGCGCCTGTTCGGTGGACGCATCAAGACTCACCAGCAAATCGCCCGGCGCCACCATGGCGCCCGATTCAAACGCAATCTTGTCCACCGTCCCCGCGATTTCCGCCGTAATCCGCACGCCTTGCACCGCGGAAATCGAACCGACGGTCGGCAGGGTTTCCTGCCACTTCTCTTCTTTGGCAACCGCAGATGATACGGTTTCCGGCGGCGGCACGAAGGATTTGCCGAAGGCAATCAATGTGCCGATCTGCATGACTTTAATGCCCGCCAATCCGGCAAACACCACAACGACAATCCCAACCGCGAGGATGATTTTCTTGGTCATAACGATTTTCTGGAAATGGTTTTGCGGGCGGTCGCTTTCCGCGCCAGCGCCCCGGACATGAATAAATCCACGATGCGCTCCGCTGTTTGCCGGGTCAGTTCTGAATCCGGTGTCAGCAAGTGCATCATCATGTAGGCATTGGCCTGGCCATAGAATCCGAAGGCCAGTTCGCGACTCTTGAACCGATCCCCCAGTTCGCCGCGCGCCTGACCCCGCTTGATCAAATCATGCACGAACTCGAAATTCCGTTCGCACCGGTCCGCGCAATCGCAGCCCGTCGGCACTTCCCCCGGCGACGCAAACGCGGTCGCCAGCGAAATCCGCATCAATTCGCGGTTCTCCCGAAAATACTCGAACAACACACTGAGAATCTCGACCAACTGCGACCGGACATCGTTAGCGCGAGCTGCCGCCTCTTGCAACAGGCGGTAGCGCTCGTCGTGCGCCTCGTTGACCAGCGCCTGAAACAACTTCGCTTTGTCGGCGAAGTAGTAATACAACGTCGGCTTGGAAACTTGGGCGTCACCGACGATTTGCTGGACGGACGTGGCGGCATAACCCGAGTGCGCGAACCGTTTCAAGGCCGCGCGCAAGATGAGCTGGCGAGTCTCGCCGTTGGTGGTGGAAACTAACATTGAATCTTCAAACCTACCGAACGGTAGGTAGGGTGGCAGGTGGCGTCAATTTCTTTTTCCGCCCGACAGTGGAACTTTCGGTCTATTCACTACACCAATCCATGTCTGGCTTTGAGGATTGAATGTCCGCAGCGGTTTTTCTACGGTACGACCGAATCACGGCGTGAGCCTCGGCTCAATGGACGACGCCCCGACCAGTAAATCCATTATGAAGAAATCCTTGAATCAATTGGTTTGGCCCGTGGCCACTGCCGCGCTGCTGGGACTTGTGGCGTCCGGCTGCAAACCGGCCGGGACGGAAACGATAAAGATTGGCGAATACGCCTCCCTGACCGGCAAAGAAGCCACCTTTGGCATTTCCTCCCACGAAGGCACGCTGTTGGCCATTGAGGAAATCAACGCCGCTGGCGGTGTTTTGGGCAAGCAATTGCAATTGCTGACGGAAGACACGCAGTCGAAAGCCGGCGAGCCTGCCACCGTGGTCAACAAACTCATCGCCCGGGATGGCGTCGTGGGCGTGCTGGGAGAAGTCGCCTCCAGCCGGTCGCTTGAAGCCGCGCCGATTTGTCAGCAAAACAAAATCCCGATGGTGTCCCCGTCTTCCACCAATCCCAAGGTGACCGAAGTCGGCAATTACATCTTCCGCGTCTGTTTCATCGATCCGTTCCAAGGGACGGTGATGGCGAACTTCGCCGGCAAATCGCTGAAAGCCACCCGCGTGGCGGTGTTCACCGATGTGAAAAGCGATTACAGCAAAGGACTGGCAAAATTCTTCAAAGACCAATTCGTGAAGGAAGGCGGCAAGATCGTGGCCGAACTCGATTTCAACGGTGGCGACAAGGATTTCAAAGCGCAGTTGACCGCCATCAAAGCCGCCAATCCGGATGCGGTTTTTGTTCCGGGCTATTATACCGACGCGGCATTGATCGCCGTGCAAGCGCGGCAACTCGGCTTGAATGTTCCCCTGTTGGGCGGCGATGGTTGGGAATCGGAGAAGTTGATTGAGATTGGCAAGGACGCGGTGGAAGGACATTACTTCTCGACTCATTACCACCCCGATGTCGGCAGCGAGGTGAGCAAACAGTTTGTGGAAAACTATCGCAAGCGTTGGAACGGAAAGAACCCCGACGCGCTCGCGGCGTGCGGTTATGATTCGGCCCTGATTCTCGTGGACGCCATCAAGCGCGCTGGTTCCACGGACGGAGAGAAGATTCGGGACGCGCTGGCCGCGACTAAAGATTTCCAGGCCGTCACCGGCACCATCACCATCAACGAGCAACGCGACGCCACCAAATCGGCCGTGATTCTCCAGGTCAAAGACGGAAAATTCAAATACCTTGAAACCGTCACGCCGTAACGCTTACGCTCGCGGCCACCTTTCGGTTGCGGGCGAATGAACGAATTCCTCCAACAACTCATCAATGGCCTCGCGCTCGGGGCCATTTATGCGCTCATCGCCCTCGGTTACACGATGGTGTACGGCGTCCTGCGCTTCATCAATTTTGCGCACGGAGATGTGTTCATGCTCGGGGCCTTTGCCGGCTACTTTCTGGCCCCAGTCGTCAATCGCGTCCTGCCCGCGCAAACTTACGCCAGCGGCGCGGTCGTCATGTTGCTCGCGATGGCCATCTGCGCCGGGCTGGGCATTCTCATTGAACGACTGGCTTACCGCCCGCTCCGCGATCGTCCGCGGCTCACGGTGTTGATCACCGCCATCGGCGTGTCGCTGTTCATCGAATACACCTGTCAACACCCCGGCGTGTTCGGCGCCGCGCCGCGCAAATTTCCCGACCTCATCCCCGTCACCACCTGGCATGTGGGACAACTGGTAATCAGTTCCACGCAGGTGATTGTCTTTGTGACGACCCTGCTGTTGCTGGTGGGATTGCGGTTTGTGGTGCAAAAAACCCGCGTCGGCACAGCCATGCGCGCTGTGTCCTTCAATGCCCCGGCGGCGGCGTTGATGGGCGTCAACATCAACTCCATCATCTCGTTCACCTTCGGTCTGGGTTCGGCGCTCGCGGCGGCAGGCGGGATTCTGTTTGCGATGAACTACGCCAGCATCGATCCGCTGATGGGTGTGCAAACCGGCCTGAAAGCTTTCGTCGCCGCGGTCTTCGGCGGCATTGGCAATCTGCCCGGCGCCGCGCTCGGCGGCTTGCTTATGGGCGTAATCGAAACGTTTGCCGGCGGTATTCCGGCCTTGTCGAATTATCGCGACGGCATCGCGTTCGCGATCTTGATCGCCGTCCTGATTTTCCGCCCCGCCGGATTGCTCGGGCGGGTGCAAACCGAAAAAGTCTGATGCAAACCGGCGCGAAAAGATTTCTGTTGCTGGCCATCGCCGTGGCGATCGGACTCTCGTTGGTTTCGGGATTCTTCAATCGTTATTACCTGGGCATCGCCATTGACGTCGGCATCAACATCATGCTCGCCGTCAGTTTGAACCTCATCAACGGCCACACCGGCCAATTCAGTCTTGGGCACGCCGGCTTCATGGCGGTGGGCGGTTACACGGCGGCGAAACTCAGTCTCACGCTGCAACCGTTGCTGCCGCCGTGGGCGCAACCGTTGATTTTCATCGCCGGCTTGCTGCTCGGCGGTTTGATTGCGGCGACTACCGGCTTCGCCGTGGGAGTGCCGACGCTGCGGCTGCGCGGCGACTATCTCGCCATCGTCACGCTCGGCTTTGGCGAAATCATTCGGGTGATCTTTCAAACTGCGGAAACCTTCGGCGCGGCCACCGGGCTGACCGGCATTCCGAATTGGACGAACTTTGGCTGGGCATGGGGCGGGGCGGCGCTGTGCGTTTTCGTTGTCACTTGCCTCGTGAATTCCACCTATGGCCGCGGCTTTATCGCCGTGCACGACGACGAAGTTGCTGCGAGCGCCAGTGGCATTAATCCGGTTCGCTACAAAGTCACCGCCTTCGTCATTGGCGCATTCTTCGCCGGCATCGCCGGCGGACTTTACGCGCATCACAAGTCCTTCCTTTCTCCGACGGGTTTCGATTTCATGAAATCCATCGAGATCGTGGTCATGGTGATTTTGGGTGGCATGGGCCGCACGGTCGGCGTCATTATCGCGGCGGTGTTGCTGACCTTGCTGCCGGAATTCCTGCGCGGATTCGCCGAATACCGCATGATCATTTACTCCCTGTTGATTGTGGTGCTGATGATCGCGCGCCCGCAGGGTTTGTTCAACTTCGGCAAAGCGGCCAGCAAGGCATGACCGATTCATTGCTGCAACTCGATCAGGTCACTATCCGCTTCGGCGGATTGACGGCGGTGTCCGAAGTGAATTTGCAAATCGGCTCGCAGGAACTCATCGGTCTCATCGGTCCGAACGGCGCGGGCAAAACCACGGTGTTCAATCTGATCACCGGCGTCTATCAGCCCACCAGCGGCCGCATCTCGTTCAATGGCCAACCGACGGCGCAACTCAAACCGTTTCAACTCACGAAACTGGGCATTGCGCGCACGTTTCAAAACATCCGGCTCTTCGCGAGCATGAACGTCTTTGACAACGTACGCACCGCCATCCAGGTGCATCGCAGTCACGGGATTCGCAACGCCCTGTGGCGTGGACCGGCGTTTCAAGCCGCCGAGCAGACGGTCGCCACACAGGTCATGGAATTGCTCGAGATTTTCAGCCTGGGCAAACTCCGCGACGAGCAGGCAAAAAGCCTCTCGTACGGTGATCAACGGCGACTGGAAATTGTTCGCGCTTTGGCCACGAAACCGAAGTTGTTGCTGCTGGACGAACCCGCCGCTGGGATGAATCCGACTGAGAAAGCCGAACTCACCAAACTCATCCGTTTCATCAAGGAGAAGTTTCAAATCGCCGTGCTGCTGGTCGAGCACGACATGCAAGTGGTCATGGGCATTTGCGAACGCATCGCCGTGTTGGATTACGGCGTCAAAATCGCGGAGGGCACGCCAAGCGAAGTTCGCGCGAACCCGAAAGTGGTGGAGGCGTATCTAGGCGAGGAGGCGGCGCGCCATGCTTGAGGTTAAAGACCTGCACGTTTGTTACGGCGTCATCAGCGCGCTGCAAGGCGTTTCACTGTCCGTCAAAGCTGGCAGCATCGTCACCCTCATTGGCGCGAATGGCGCCGGCAAAAGCACGACCCTCCGAACCATCTCCGGTCTGGTCAAACCGCGCGGCGGCGAAATTTTATTCGAGGGCAAAAACATTGCCGGCCTGCCCGCGCACCAAATCGTCAAACTCGGCCTCTCCCACGTGCCCGAAGGCCGGATGGTGTTCGCCAATCTCACCGTGCGCGAAAACCTGATGATGGGCGCATATCTTCAGCGCGACAAAACGGTCATCCGACAGGAACTGGAACTGGTGTTTCAAACGTTCCCCCGCTTGAAAGAACGCGAGAAACAAATCGCCGGCACGCTCTCCGGCGGCGAACAACAAATGCTCGCCATCGGTCGTGCCCTCATGAGCAAACCAAAGTTTCTCATGATGGATGAGCCTTCGCTCGGCATCGCGCCGCTGCTGGTCAAAGCCATCTTCGAGAAAATCGTTGAAATCAATCGCACCCACGGCATCACGATTCTGCTGGTGGAACAAAACGCGAATCTCGCGTTGGAAGTTTCGCACTACGGCTACGTGCTGGAGACCGGAAAAATCATTTTGCAGAACGAATCCAAAGCCCTCCGCCAGGACCCAAAAGTCCGCAGCGCCTACCTGGGTGGCTGAGCCGCACAAACCGCTTCGGGCTTTCGTCGCCAACCAGTTTCAATAAGCTGTCAGCCATGACTGATGCGACCGAGATCCGCCGCCATTTCGCCAGTGACAATTATTCCGGCATTTGTCCCGAAGCCTGGACCGCCATGCAGGAGGCCAATGCCGATCATGAAATCAGTTACGGCAACGACCGCTGGACGCAACGCGCCGCCGATCTCATTCGCGAAATCTTTGAGAAGGATTGCGAGGTGTTCTTTGTGTTCAACGGCACGGCGGCAAACTCGCTCGCGATCGCCTCGCTTTGTCAGTCTTATCACAGCGCGCTGTGTCATGAGATCGCGCATATCGAAACGTCCGAGTGCGGCGCGCCGGAATTCTTCGCCAACGGCAGCAAGATTCTCCTGCTGAAAGGCGCGGCGGGGAAAATTGATCCGCAGGACATTGATCGCGCCGTCAACAAACGCAAAGACATTCATTATCCGAAACCGCGCGTGTTGAGCATCACGCAGGCGACCGAAGTGGGCACGGTTTATTCCCTCGCGGAATTGCGTACCCTCACCGAAGAGGCGCGCCGCCAGGGCTTGCGCGTGCACATGGACGGCGCGCGATTCGCCAATGCGGTCGCTGCTCTCGACACGACGCCCGCTGAGGTGACGTGGAAATCCGGCGTGGACGTTCTGTGTTTTGGCGGCACGAAAAACGGGATCGCGATTGGTGAAGCCGTGGTTTTCTTTGATCGCGAACTGGCGAGGGAATTCGATTATCGCTGCAAACAAGGCGGCCAACTCGCGTCCAAGATGCGCTTTCTCTCCGCGCCTTGGACCGGGGTGCTCAAAGACGGCGCATGGCTGAAACACGCGCGCCATTCCAACGCCATGGCGCGGCGCCTCGAAGCGGGATTGCGTCAATTGCCACAAATCAAAGTCGCTTACTCCGTGGATTCCAATTCCGTTTTCGCGGCGATTCCCGATCCGCTGGTCAAAGCCATGCATGATCGCGGCTGGAAATTTTACACCCACGTCGGCGGCTGGCAGGAAGCGCGCTTGATGTGCAGTTGGGATACGACGACGGATGACGTGGATAATTTCCTCGCGGATTTGCGTTCGTTCGCGACCGCGCGTCAGTGATGGCCACACAGTTTGTCCAAAACAGATCGGGCGAGCGTCGGAATAATCTCGCTCTTCTCGGAGTGCCCGACGGTAAACGTCACCAAAACAAATTTCTCGCCCGCGGGTAATTCCACATACGCGGCATCGTGGCGCACTTCACTCATCCAACCCGCCTTGGACCACAACTTCGCGCCCGCGGGAAGCGCCGCGCCGGTGTATTCGCGTGATTGGGGTTCAGCGTCGGGGTCATGGGGGCGACGGGCATGCAACTCCAGCATTTGCCGGCTGCGTTCGCGGGAAACCACTCGACCCAAGACCATTTCCGTGAACAAACGCGCTGTGGCATCGGTAGTCAACCAGTTGCGATGATCCGGTGGCGGTTGATTGGCTAATTGATTCTCGCGGCCATACGGGCCTTCGCACCATGTCTTGCGATTCAGATTGATGTTTTCGTAACCCAACGAGGCGAAATAGCGATTCACCGCGTCGCGCTTTTCAAACCAGGCGGCGAATTCGGCGGGCGGCAATTCCGGCCCGCTGGTCGTGTCGGTGAGCAGATCCACCACGTAACCCGTCGCTTCATTCAGCGAATCCACGATCATGTCCCGCATCGCCCGGCGCAATTCCGGCGTATCGGTCAGTTTCCCGTCTTCCAACCAACGATGCGCGGCGGCGAGATAAAACGTCTTCACCACGCTGGCGGGATAAATGCGCTCCTCGCCGCGATAACTGGCGCGCTCCAGGCGATCCGGATTCGACAGATCCACCAGCGTCACTGCGAGTTGGTCGGACTGAAATTTGTGTGGCGCGAATTGCTCAAGGGTTTGGGCCACCGCTGCCTGGACGATACCATCCAAACGCGGCGAGGTGGAAACATCGAGATCGCGCGGGCCGGTGGCGACAGTGGGTTCAGACATGGTGCAGCAAGTTAATGCAGTGAACGCGAAAAGGGGAACAAAGAAGCATTTTTCCTCAGTTTCTGAGCGGTTTGCCAGCCAAACCCAGAGGAATTGCGCCTCGGTCCCTCGCTTGACACCGGACGTTTCGTTGTTACCCTTTCGCGCTCTTGGTCAAACGGGATTTCGGGCGTTTTTCACGTTCGATGCGTTACGCGGCCAGGAGATTTGACTTATGAAACGCCAATATCAACCGTCCAAGATCCGCCGGAAACGGCAACACGGCTTTTTGAACCGCAATTCGACCAAGAGCGGCAAAGCCACGCTGCGCAATCGTCGTCGTGTCGGTCGCAAACGCCTGACTCCGGTTTGATCCGGCATGTCTGCCGTCCCGCCAACCCCGCGCCGGTTGGGCCGCCGCGCCCGTATCAAGCAAGGTCGGGATTTTATGCGCGTGCGGCAGGGAGGCGAACGCGCCGTTAAAGGCTGCTTAATCGCCAATTGGTTGCGGTTACCGAGGGAATCCCGCTCGCGTCTGGGTGTGGTGGTCAGCAAGAAAGTCGGCAATGCGGTCGTGCGTAATCGCGCGAAAAGACTTTTGCGGGAGTCCTATCGCCAACATCAAAACGAGCTCGCGCAGCCGGTGGATCTGGTATTGGTGGCGCGCCCGTCCATCGCGCAGAAGGAATTTGCCGACGTGGAACGCGATTTGATCAGTACACTGCGCCAGGCGGGATTGCTGCAATGAATCCAGCTCAACATCTCTTAATCGGAGCCGTGCGCGTCTATCGCGCGGTGCTCTCGCCGGCATTGGGCGCGTTTTTCGGGCCGACGGCGGGGTGCCGCTTCACGCCGACGTGTTCCGTTTACGCTGCCGATGCGGTTCGCACGCATGGCGCGGTGATGGGGAGTTGGCTGGCGCTGCGACGCGTTTGTCGCTGCCATCCGTGGGGCGGTTGCGGCCATGACCCCGTCCCTCCCGCGAAACCTGCTCCAATACTGCCAGTCGCTGCGCATCCCGCTCGCCCGACGGCTCGCTAATCAATTTCCATGGATAAGAAATCAACCGCCGTCATTGTTGTCTGCATTCTCCTGATGTTTTTGTGGCAAGGCGTTCTGGTGCCCAAATACTTCACCGATCCAGCGCCGACTCCGCCTCCGGGCAGCATCAATACCAATCTCCCCTCGGCCACCACAACTACCGGCACCCAAACGGTTACCACCGCCGAATCTCCCGCCGCTATCGCAACTCCGGGCAACCTGACCCGCCCCGCGTTCAGCACCAATCAGAGCGAGGAACTGCTGATTGTTACCAACGAAAACGCTCGCTACATCTTCACGTCCCAAGGCGGCGGTTTGAAAGAAATTCAACTGGTGCAGTTTCGCGAAACCATTACGCGTAAACGCAAGGATACCGTGAGCGTCACCAATGTCGCCACCCTCAACACGCCGTCGCAATTGCCGGTGTTGGCGATCTTGGGCGACTCCAGTGTGGTGGGCGACGGCGTTTTTACGCTGACCGCGACCGACAGCGGCGTGCGGGCGGAGAAGACGTTGCCGAACGGTTTGCGCCTGATCAAAGATTTTCATCCCAGCACCAATTACCTCGTCCACGCCACGGTGCGCTGGGAAAACCCGACCGCCAATGCCGTCGCATTGCCGACGCGCGAGTGGGTGGTCGGCACCGCCACGCCAATGGGCCCGTCCGACGATGGCAGCGCCGTCGGTTTGATGTGGTATGACGGCGATGACAGTCACGAAACCCTGACCGCGTATTTCGACAACCGTACGCTGGGATGTTTCCCCGGCACGCCCAAAACCGAATTTCGCGCCGGTGACAGCAACGTCGTGTGGGTCGCGGCGCACAATCAATTCTTCGCGTTGCTCGCGATGCCGGAGCAACCGGCGCAACAAGTCATTTCCCGCGTCATCCCCATGCCGCGCCCGACCGAAGGCCGCTTCAGTTTCCCGGACAAACCGTTGCGCAAAGGATTTGAAACCACGTTCAGTTACCCGGCCACCATTCTCGCCTCCGGCCAAAACCTCGAGCAGCGTTTCAATCTGTTCATCGGACCGAAGGAGTATCGCACGCTGGCCGCGATTGCCGGACGATACGATAACAACGCCGACCTGGCGATGGGCTTCGGCTTCTTCGGCTTCTTCTCGAAAGCGCTGCTGCTGGTGATGAACTGGCTGCACAACACGCTGACGATTCCCTACGGCTGGGCGATCATCGTGCTGACGATTCTACTCAAGATTCTGTTCTGGCCGCTAACCGCCGCCAGCACACGTTCCGCGCAAAAGATGGCGGCCCTCGCGCCGCAACTCACCGCCATCAAGGAAAAATACAAAGATGACCCCGCCAAGTTTTCGCAGAAGCAGATGGAGTTCTTCCGCGAGAATAAAATCAATCCGCTCGCCGGTTGTTTGCCGATGCTGGTGCAATTGCCGGTGTTCTTCGGCCTGTTTATGATGTTGCGCTCGGCGATCGAATTGCGCGGCGCGAGTTTCTTGTGGGCGGTGGATTTGTCCCAATCGGACACGCTGTTCATCATTCCGGGCATCTCCTTCATTCCGTTCCTCAGCACGCCCGAGGGATTGCCGGTCAACCTGATGCCGTTGCTCTACATCGCGACGGCCATCTGGCAGACGCACATCACGCCCATGTCGCCCACGATGGACGCCATGCAGCAGAAGTTGATGCGCTGGATGCCGCTGATGTTTCTGGTGTTCCTCTACAACTTCTCGTCGGGCCTCGCGCTCTACATGACCGTCAACAACCTGTTGACCATCCTGCAAACGTGGTTGATGAAGCGAAATGCGCCGCCCGCGCCCGTCATCGCCACGCCGACCAAGGCTTCAGTATTGACGCCTGCATCGAAAAAGAAGAAATAGTCCCCACCCCGATTCATTTATGACTGTGCCACCCAAAGCCACGTTGGAAAAACTGCTCGACCTGCTCGGCTTCCCCGCGACCGTCGAAGAACGACAGGACGAGGACGGCATCATGCTCGATGTGAAATCGGAAGATTCCGGTCGTTTGATCGGGCGACAAGGCCAGACACTGGCGGACTTGCAATACATCGCAAATCGCCTGTTGTTTCAGCAGGATCAAAACGCACCCAAGGTCACGGTGGACGTGGCCGGCTATCGCTCCCAGGCGCGCGAGGCGTTGGTGAAAAAGGCCCAGGAGGCTGCGGAAAAAGTCCGGCGCTGGGGAGAAATTGTGGAACTCGAACCGATGACCGCCTACGAACGGCGCATCGTGCATCAGACCCTCAAAGACGATCCGGACATCGAAACTCAAAGCGTCGAAGTGGATGGCACGGACAAGAAAGCCATTCTGCTCCGCTCCAAACACTGAGCGATTTCCGGCGGCTACGGGCGCAAATCCTCCGGCGCGTTGACACTGCGGAAACTGGCGGCTGCTTCTGCTGGAACATCCAGAAACATCGCGAGCTGTTGTTGCACACATGCGCGCGCAAAATCCGTCGGCCCGGCCGCGCCAGTCTTGCGTTCCAATAGATTTGTCGCCAACGCGAGAGCCGACTTGGGATAAATCGCCGCCAAGGGTTCAATCCGTCCCGCCACTTGCGGAATTACCCCGCCAATTTGCTCCCGGGCGTCAAGAAGCCAGCGCAACACTTCGACTTTCATCGCTGGCATATCCACAGCCAGCACGAGCAACCGCGGTGAACTTGCCACTGCCAAGCCTTGTTCGATACCCGCCAAGGGACCAGCATCGCGAATTCGATCCGTAACGACGCGACAATCCAACTTGGAATAGTCTGCATCCGCCCGACCCGAAATAATCACCTCGCAAGCCCCGACGTCGCGCACGAGTTGAACCTGCCGCGCCAGCAAACTTTGTCCTGCCAGCTCCAGCCACGCCTTGTCGCGGCCCATGCGCGACGATTTTCCTCCGGCGAGAATGAGGGCACTGAAGTTCATGCCGCCACGCGCAGTACGCCGCTGGACAAAATCCGCGCCCGCAACCCTCCGTGCCCGTGGAGCGCGGCCTCCGCCCCGGGCGCGATCACCTGATTCATCCAGTGACAGGGGCTGCACTCGCTCACGCCTTCAAACTCAATTCCCTGAATCGCGAAGCGTTGCCCGATCAATGAATTCAAATCCACACCCCGCGTAATCACGTTACGCCGCGTCACCCCGGCGGTTTTGTCGGCTACCCCCAATTTTTCGCAGACCGCACCGAACACTTCACCCGAAAGGAAGGTGACTTGCCCTTTGTAGTTTTCTTTGAAGTCAAAAAAACGGTCGCCGCGCAACCCGCGGCCCGCCACGCATTCCACCTCATTCACTGCCAGAGTGGGAAATAGGCCGGGCGGCTCGTCGTGGTGACCAAAAAAATTATGCCCGGGCGAAATGTAAATTCCCACCACGCGAATCGGTTCATGACGCACCGCCATGCGAGAACAGTAATGACGCCATCCGTCCACCGCAACCCCCGCTGGCAGGCTCAGAGACTCCCGGCAGGTCCGCTTGATTGACAACAACTTGCACACCGCCAGCAAAGATAATCCTTGCGTTTCTGGGAAAAACCGGCAGGCTCGCCCACGTCTGTAGATGCTTTTAGCTTCCACGTCATGGTAAATCCTCAGGTGAACCTTCGTTCAGTGATGATTTGAAACCCGGCAGTCGGGAACAGTCTGGTAGAGCAGAGTTAGTCTAGGACAGTATTATTAATGAGCACCAAACTGTTTGTGGGAAATCTTTCCTTCAACACCACTGAAAACGACTTGTCGGACGCGTTCGCCGCGCACGGCACAGTTGTCGAAGCCAACCTGATGATGGACCGCATGAGCGGCCGTCCGCGTGGTTTCGGTTTCGTCACCATGGGTTCGCCCGAAGAAGCCCAAAAAGCGATCGACGCCATGAACGGCCAGCAACTCGATGGTCGCGCCTTGACCGTGAACATCGCCCGTCCGCGCGAAGAGCGTCCGGCCGGCGGCGGTGGTGGTCGCGGACCGCGCCGTGAATTCGGCGGAGACCGTGGCGGTCGCGGCGGTCGTTATTAATTTGCAACGAGCATAACGCATTTTTCACCAGCGGGGCTCGGCTCAATCCGGCCCCGCTTTTTTTCGTCGCATAGCTCCGCCCCCTTGGCGGTGCATGCCCAACGCCAACCAAAGGAATTTATGAAAGAAGAGCATATTGAAGTAGAAGGGAACATTCACACCGTCCTGCCGGGCACGATGTTCCGGGTGGAACTCGACAACAAGCACCTGGTCCTCGCCACAATTTGCGGCAAGATGCGCAAACGGTTCGTGCGGCTCACCGCCGGCGACCGCGTCAAAATGGAAATGTCGCCCTACGACCTGAACAAGGGCCGCATCACCTGGCGACTCCGCTAAACCGCTTCCGCGGCGGCGTGACTGGTCCCCGGATCGCGCCGCAGAATTTTCCGCACCGCTTCCGGACTTCGCCCCGTCGCGCTTGAGACCAGGCGCACGTAATCCTCCTCACTGACCTCGCGCGGAATGGCGCGACAATACTTCTCCGCGGCAGGATATTTCCACAGATTCGGAAAATCCCGGCACTGCTGTGGCTTCACGGGTTGAATGGAACAAAGATTTCCCTCCAACAACGCACACGCGCCGTCCGCCTTTTCCTGCAAGGCCAAACCGCGCCGATCCTGTTGCAGTCGGGTGTAGCGCTGGATGAAATCGGATTCGCTGAGTTGGAGAAATGCCGCGATGCGCGTGATCTCCGCTTCGGTCAACCGCACCTGCCCGGGCCAACGACAACAGGCCGTGCAACGTTGGCAGTCGTGATAGATGGGCATTGCAGATTAATTCGCCCCGTCCACCACCTGACACACCAGCGGCGTCATTTTTACACCGGTCTGCTTCTCGTAGCCGGCTTCCATGTGCGCCATGAAGCTTTCGACTTCATGATGCGTGACCATGTTGATGGTTGCGCCGCCGAAACCGCCGCCGGTCAATCGCGCGCCGAGACATGCCCGGTGCTGCTGCGCTAGGTCCACGAGAACGTCGAGTTCCTTTGTGCTGTTCTTCAAGAAGTCGCGCGAGCTTTCGTGGCTTTGGAACATGTATTGGCCGAACTGCCCCATGTCGCCGCCGCGCAACGCTTTCTCGCCCGCCACCACCCGCGCGATCTCACTCACCACGTGATGCGCGCATTCAAATTCGCGCGGTGTCAGTTTGGCCTTCGCGGCGATCACGTCCTTCAACTCGACCGTACGCAGAAATTTCGCGCCCAACTTGCGCGCGGCGGCTTCGCAATTGTCGCGCAGTTCCTTGTATTCCCCGCCGACGAGTTCGTGCTTCACGAGCGAATTGCACACCACCATGGCGATGCCCGAGAGCGGCGCGTGCGTGACGGTCAGCGACGCACAATCAATCTCCATCACATGCGACTGCTTGCCGAACAAGGACGAGGTCTGATCGAGAATACCGCAGGGTACGCCGACAAACTCGTTTTCCGCCGCGCGACAAAGCTTGGCAAAATTCATTCGCTCGGTCGGCGAGACGTTGGGCAATTGGCCGCGCTCATCCGGCTTGGGTGGCGTGCCCAAGCCAATGTCGCCGAGCGTGAAGGGGTGCAGGCGCCGCAGCGTCATGGCGGTGGCCACTTCCAGTGCGGCGGAACTGCTCATGCCCGCGCCCATCGGCAGCGTGCTGTGAATGGCCGCGCTGAATCCGGTGAAATGCACTCCGCGCTTTTTCAGTTGGTCCAACACCCCCTTCACGTAATTCGCCCAACTGGCCGCCGGATTCGGCTTGATGTCGTTGACCGAAAAAATTTCCGCCGTCGGGAACGCGGTTGAAATCAGTTCCACTTTGCCGTCGGTGCGGGGCGCCGCGGCAATGGAGATGTATTTGTCCACCGCCACGGACATGACCAGGCCGTTGTTGTAATCGGTATGATTACCGAGCACCTCGAGGCGGCCGGGAGCTTTGACTTGGTGAGTCGGCGTTTGTTTGAAATGACTTCTAAAGAGTGAGACTGCGTCTTGCATGAGTTGTGATGAATGCGGCGTGGCTGATCAGTTATAAACGGTCAAATTGGCGTGCGAGCGCAAAATCCTTCTCCGTCAATCCGCCGGCGTCATGCGTGGTCAACGTCAACGTCACTTTATTCCAGCGAATGTCAATGTCGGGATGATGCCACGCTTTCTCGGCCAGTTTGGCGACGGCGGTGACGAATTTGATGGCGGCGGGAAAATCTTTGAACTCGAAGGTGCGGGTGATGGTTTTGCCGGAGCGTCGCCACTCCGGCACCGTGGTGAGCGCGGATTTGATTTCGGCAGCGGCCAATTTTTTCACGCGCTCTTAATGCCAGAACCGCGCCCGGGGGTCACGTGCAAAGCCGCCAAAACCTGCGTCAGAATTGGCGCCCAATCACCGGCGGTTGCTGGTTCGCCGCCTCGTCGCGCCGGGCGCGATTCATGACGCTCCAACTGGTGAGCAGCGCCCAGAGCCATGCGACCCCAAACACAGCCATTCCCAATAACGCCCAGCGCGCGGCCAGCCAGAGTCCCAATAACGCCCCGGCGGGATCATCACCATTGGTTAACAGCGACCAATGCTGCCACGCCCACACGAAGAACCGCACTCCGTGCCAGGTCGTCAGCGTGAGTCCGCTCAGGGTAAGCGTCACTTGAGGATAGCCAATCCAGCGGCCCGCCAGCAGTGAGCCGCTGCCGGGAAAAACGAGATTGGCGGTGCAACACGCCCACGCGACACCGCGACTCAGGTTTCGGCCATCACCCAAACGCAGGGAAAACTTCATGCCTGCGCTAGGGTCGTAGCCAGCCGAAGCCAGGCAGATTTCGCAGCACGCCGAAAATGATCACCGCGCTGCACAAGACCCACGGCCACGTATGATGTTTGAAGGGAGCGATCTTCCGGCGACCCGAGTACCGATTCCAGAGGAATTGCGCCAGAAACCAAAGCGCGACCGGCAGCAGCACAACCAGGAGCGCGTTGTGTTGCAACGCCGTCGCCAGATTTCCGTGAAGTAATTGGTGCAATGCTCGTTGCCCGCCGCAACCCGGGCAATCCCAACCGCTGACGGCATGAAAGACACAGCGCGGGAATAGCTGGTGCTCCGCCGGGTTGAATCGAAAGAGCAGAAATAAACCCGTCGCCACCAAAACCCCCGCCGCGCCGCTGACCAACCAGAATCGGATCGGCCGCGGATTGGGAGAATGGCAGGTTGCGAGGTTCATGCTGCTGCCACGATTACATATTGCCGCTTCCAGCGGCCATCATGGCCGCGATTTGAATGGCGATCCAAATGCCGTTCGTCAGCAAACCGACGCCGAAACCGATCCAGCACCACATCTTGGCTTTGGAGGAGGAATCCTGCGCCCCGGCAAAATCACCCACGCTGAGTTTCGATTTGACCTGCGCGGCATAAACAATCGCTACCACACCAAACGGCAAGCAACAGCAAAGCGTGACGACGATCGATTGCCACAAATAGTTCGGGAGGTCGCCGCTCACTGGTTGTGAGGGCAGGCGCGGCATGGCTGTGCCCGTGGGGGCGTTGGCCAACTCGGGAATCTCTGCCACGGTCTTCCAGTCCTCCTGGCCTTCCGGCAATACTTTGGATTGCTGATTCAACCGCCCTTCCGCCAGCCATTGCTGCATTTGCTGCACGCTGACCGGCCCGTATTCTTTGCCATCGGCTCCAATGATTTTATACATGATATCAGTTTTGTTGGATGAATTTTCCGGCGCTTAAAACCACTCCTTCCGTCCGTCCACATACGTCCGCACAAATTCCTCGTCCGACTTGGTGAGATAGAGAATTCCCTCGATCAATCCGATGATCCCGAACACCGGCGCCGCGATTCCGCACGTCAAAACGGAGACCAACAGCATGATCAATCCCGCGCCGGTGTAGCCCAGGATGAATTTATGAATGCCCAGCGCCCCAATCAAAATACCGCAGACTCCGGCCGCCACTTTCTTCGAGGCGCGATCCGCTGCCGACGGCGGGCGCAAGGCCGACGAAACCGGCGGCTCGGTCGCGGTAAAATTCAATTCCGGATACGAACCGAGCGGCTGCCACTCGCCGCCTGCCTCCGGACGCACGCGGGTTTGCGCGCCCACGCGCCCTTGGGCCATCCATTCGCGTAATTGCTCGCGACTGACCGGCCCGTATTCGTTGCCGTCTGCCCCAATGATTTTATACATGAGAAAATCCTGTCGGTGAAACGCGCGTCGCGCCTATCCGTAACGGGCAAGCCGCCATTATGCAAGCGCGGAAACCGCGGGCCTCATCCGGCCTGAAGCTGTTCGAGCTTCGCCTTGGCGCGCCCATCTTCGATTACGGCGGCGGCTAATTCCCAACCGGCACCAATCGAACGCACTTGGCTCACCACAAACAGAGCTGCGCCGGCGTTCAGCAACACGGCATCGCGTTTCGGGCCGCGCTCCTCGCCCCGCAAGATGCGCCGAATGATTTCGGCGTTCGCGGCGCGATCGCCGCCAAGCAAATCCGCCAGCGTCGCCGGTTGCACGGAGAACTCCTTCGGATCGAGGTTGGAATTGGCAAAGCCACGTTCCTGATAAAACTCGGCCACCGTATTCGTGCCCAGGGTGGACAACTCGTCGAGTCCCTGGAGTTGCGCGCCCGGAGCTTGCACCGCCCCTGAAACAACCATGCCCCGGCGCAATCCGAGCGATTGCAACACCTGCGCCAGCGGCTCGCAAAGTTCCGGCCGCGGCACGCCCATCAATTGTGCGGTGGGCCGGGCGGGATTCAACAGCGGACCGAGAAAGTTGAAAATCGTCCGTTGCTTCCGTTCGGCACAAAGCTTTCGCGCCGGCCCGATGTGTTTGAAGGCCGGGTGATAATTTGGTGCGAAGAAGAATGCGAAGTTATGTTTGCTCAACGCATTCGCCGCTTCCTCGGGAGTGAGATCAATTCGGATACCCAAGGCTTCCAGTACGTCGGCGCTGCCAGACTTGGAAGTAATGGCGCGGTTGCCGTGCTTGGCCACCTTGACTCCCGCCGCCGCGCAAATGATGGCCACCGTCGTCGAGATATTGAACGTGCCGAGATGATCGCCCCCCGTCCCGCAAACATCGAGAATCTCGCCCGCCCGCGTCGCGGCATCGAGCGGTGGAGCAACCGAGCGGGTTCGTAAAGCCTGCGCAAACGCAGCAATCTCTTCGGGCGTCTCACCCTTGGTCGCTAACGCGGTGAGAAACGCGGCTTTGGTTTCCACGGCAACCGATTCCGCGACGAGGGCATTTACCGCTTCGGCGACCTGTGACGCAGCAAGCGATTGCCCCTGCGTCAGTTGTTTTGTCAAGACGTCCAGCACGCCGTCAGCATAGGCAGAGGAAGTTTCGAGCAAAGCGCAAAGTGCACCACAGATTGACCGCGCTCGGTGCGGCGGGAGAAAACCCAATCGCAGCGCAAGGTCGAGAATTCGCGCGAATGTTTTTGCCGCCACTGGGTCTTTTTGCGTCTAATAGCACTTGTCACTATGGGCAAACCTGTCAAATCCAGCGGTCTCAAATGGTTCGTCATCCTGGTCATCCTCGCGATTCTCGGGGGCGGCGGTTGGTGGTATCTCAAGCAGCGCGGCAGTGCCGCACCGGAGTTCCTCACCGCCAAAATCACGCGCGGCGATGTAACGCAAGCCGTCACCGCGACGGGCACGTTAAACCCTGTGCTGAACGTGCAGGTGGGCAGCCAGATTTCCGGCAACATTCAAAGGCTGTTCGCCGACTTCAATTCCGTGGTGAAGTCCAATCAAGTTATCGCCCAGCTCGATCCCGCAACCTACAAAGCCAATCTCGCCTCCGCCGAAGCGGAACTCGCCAGTGCCAAAGCTTCATTACAACTCGCGCAGGTCAACGCGCGCCGCGCGGCGGATTTGTTCAAGTCCGGATTAATCTCCCAGGCGGAACATGATCAAACCATCGCCACGCTGGCGCAGACGGAGGCGCAGGTCCAAATTCGAACTGCATCGGTCGAGCGCGCCAAAGTGGATCTGGGCCGATGCACGATTTATGCGCCCGTGGACGGCACGGTGATTTCGCGCAATGTGGACGTGGGCCAAACCGTGGCGGCGAGCATGAGCGCGCCGGTGTTGTTTCAGATCGCCAGCGATCTGACGAAAATGCAGATCAACGCCAATGTCGCCGAGGCCGACGTGGGTGCGGTGGAAGTGGGCCAGGAAGTGGAATTCACGGTGGATGCCTTTCCAGAGCGGACCTTCGTTGGTGCGGTCACGCAAGTGCGCAACTCGCCGTTGACCGTCCAGAACGTCGTGACTTACGACACGATCATCGAGGTCAATAACGCCGACTTGAAACTCAAGCCCGGCATGACGGCGAACGTATCCATCATTGTGCAACGTCGCGAAGGCGTGTTGCGCGTGGCGAACAGCGCGTTACGGTTTCGTCCCTCGGAAGATTTGATCCAACCCATCGCGACCAACGCTCCGCCTCCATCCGCAATGACCGCACCGGCGGGCACGAACCAACCGGCCATCGCGGGAGCCGACGCGGGACGACGACGCGGCCCGGGTGGTGGAGGCGAACGCGGTCGCCGCGGTAATCGCAGCAGCGAACGAAGCAACGTGCAAACGTTGTACGTGCTGCCCGACTCCGGCGCGGTCACCACCCCAACTAAAGTAAAACCCGTACGCGCCACGCTGGGCATCACCGACGGTATTTTCACCGAAGTCATCGCGGGCTTGTCCGAGATGGACACGGTGGTGACCGGCGTCAGCAATCCCGCTGGCGGCGGCCCCACGGCGACGCAAAATCCTTTCAGCGGCGGACGCGGGCCGGGCGGTTCTAGCAGCCGCCGATTCTAGCGTCCCATTAGCCACAATCTGCGTGCAAACTGACGCCGTCATTCGACTCGAGAACATCCGCAAGGTTTATCAGACCGGCGAGGTGGAAGTTCACGCCGTGCGCGGTGTGACCCTCCGCATCGCGCCCGGTGAATTCGTTGCCATCATGGGATCGAGCGGCTCGGGCAAATCCACGTTGATGAACACCATCGGCTGCCTGGATCGGCCGACGGCGGGAAATTATTTTCTCGATGGCGTGGATGTGTCCGCGTTGAACCGCGATGAACTGGCGGATATTCGCAACGCAAAAATCGGCTTCGTGTTTCAGGGCTTCAATCTGCTGTCGCGCACGTCGGCGCTGGAGAATGTCGAATTACCGATGTTGTATGTGCGCCATTCGATTCCGCGACACGAACAGGTGGAACGCGCCACGGAGGCGCTGGAGATCGTTGGATTAGCAGGGCGCGCCGACCACACGCCCAATCAACTTTCCGGCGGCCAACAACAACGCGTCGCCATCGCCCGTGCCCTGGTGAATCGGCCCGCTCTTTTGCTCGCGGACGAACCGACCGGCAATCTCGATACCCAGACGAGCATCGAAATCATGGGCGTGTTTCAAAAACTGAACGACCAGGGCATCACTATCATCATGGTCACGCACGAGTTGGACATCGCCTCCTACGCGAAGCGCAACATTATCATGCGCGACGGCCAGATCGTGAGCGACAAACCCGTAGTGCAGCGGTTGAACTCTGAAACGGAGTTGGCGCGACTGCGGGAAGCCCATCAATCCGTGAAGCTCAGCGCATGAGAGTCATCGCGACATTTCGAATCGCACTCCGCGCCCTGCGCCGGAACAAAATGCGCACGTTGCTGACGATGCTGGGCATCATCATCGGCGTCACGGCGGTCATCGCCGCCATCAGCATTGGCAACGGCGCGAAGGTGCAGGTGGAAGCGCAGGTGGCGAGTCTGGGACAGAATGTGCTTTCCGTTTTCCCGGGCAGCTTCAGCACCGGCGGCGCGCGCGGCGGTTGGGGTTCGCGCAGCACGCTCACCCCGGAGGATGCTCAGGCTATCTTGCGTGAAGTGGACTACGTCGTCGCCGTCAGCAGCGAAGTCCGCGACCGCAATCAGGTGCTCGCCAACGGCCGCAATTGGAACACGCAAATCATGGGCGAATCGCCGGATTACTTGAGTATCCGGGCATGGGGCTTGGCGTCGGGCGCGATGTTCACCGACGCGGAAGTTCGCAGTGCCGCCAAGGTGTGCATCATCGGCAAAACTGTTGCCACGGAACTTTTCGGCGATGCCGATCCCGTTGGGCAAACACTGCGCATCCGCGACATTCCGTTCAAGATTCTCGGCGTGCTCCAGTCCAAGGGTGTGAATTTTTTCGGTCAGGACCAGGATGACACCGTGGTGATTCCTTATACGAGCGCAATGCGCCGCGTCTCGGGACGCGATTTCCTGAGCGCCATTCTGATTCAGGCGGACCGGGCGGAAAACATGGAGCGCATTCAGCAGGAAGCCACGGCCGTGTTGCAACAACGCCGCGGCGGACGCGAACCGGATTTTATGGTGCGCAGTCAGTTGGAACTGGCCGAAGCCGCCACCGCCACCGCGAAAACGATGACCGCGCTGATCGGCAGTGTTGCGGCCATTTCGCTACTCGTGGGCGGCATCGGCATCATGAACATCATGCTGGTGAGTGTGACCGAACGGACGCGCGAGATCGGGATTCGCATGGCCATCGGCGCACGCGGCCGCGACATCCTGCTGCAATTTTTGATCGAGGCGATCACGTTGAGCATCATTGGCGGCGCACTCGGCATCTGTGGCGGCATCGCTGTCTCCAAACTCATCGCGGCCAAGATGGATTGGCCGACGGTCACGTCCACGACTTCCATCGTGGTCGCGTTCTTGTTCAGTGCCGGCGTGGGAATATTTTTCGGATTTTATCCCGCGCGCAAAGCCTCAAAGCTGGACCCGATTGACGCGCTCCGTTACGAATAATGGCGGAACTGCTTTCCACCCACACTCCCGCGTTGTTCGCGGCGGCGGTCCAACGCGCGGCGGAATTGTTGCGCGCGGGCGAAGTGGTGGCGTTGCCGACCGAAACCGTCTATGGCCTCGCCGCGAATGCGCTGAATGCTCATGCCGTCGCGAAGATCTACGAAATCAAAGGTCGTCCGGCGCACAATCCCATCATCGTTCATGTGGCGGATTACGATTTGGCGCGACGCTGCGTGGCCGCGTGGCCCGAGGCCGCGAACCAACTGGCGCGCAGTTTCTGGCCCGGCCCGCTCACGCTGGTATTGCCGCGGGCGCCGATCATTCCAGACCTCGTGACAGCCGGAGGGGACACCGTCGGTGTACGCTGGCCGAGTCATCCGTTCATGCAGGCGGTGATTCGCGAATGCGGTTTCCCGTTGGCGGCGCCGAGTGCGAATCTGTCCAACGCCATTTCGCCGACGAATGCCGAGCATGTGTGTAAACAACTGGGCAATCAACTCGCGCTCATCGTGGATGGCGGCCAGGCGCAAGTCGGTATTGAGTCCACCGTAATTGATTTGATGATGCATCCGCCGCGCGTGTTGCGGCCCGGGATGATTCACGAAGAATCTTTGGCGGCAGCATTGGGCCAAGCGGTGGGTTCGCAAACGCCGGCATCCGCCGTGAGCGAACTGCGCAGTCCCGGTCTATTAAAAAAGCATTATGCGCCGATCGCCAAACTTATCGTGTTGCGCTGGCGCGACACTGACGAACTGAATGCGCAACTTTCCAACCATGCTCAACGTCGCTCCCGGGTTCATGTGATCGCGCATTCACAAATCCCGAGTGGCGCGAATTTTGGCGGCGTCAGTGTGATTCCGCACGATGCGGAGGCGTTCGCGCGGGCGATTTACGCGGAGTTGCATCGCTGTGACGAAGCAGGCGCGGAGTTGATTGTGGTGGAAGAATTGCCCTCCGGCGCTGAATGGCGAGCATTAAAAGATCGTCTGACCCGAGCGGCGGCTGATTGACGAAATGAAACAACTTACCCAAACTTGGCAGACCATGAGATTTAGCATTTTGGCAGGGCTCCTACTCGGCGCGATGATGACGTATGCCAACGGTTCGGTGGAAGCGCAGGTGCGCGCCCGGATGGAAGCCAGCCTGGCGGAACGCAACCAATCGCTGTCCCTGCAAGACTGCATCAAGATCGCCCTCGAAAACAATCTGGACGTGCAAATCCGCCAACTCGATCCGGAAGTGGCGGGATTCACCTTGAGCGGTTCGTATGCCGGATATGACCCGACGCTCAGCCTTTCGGGGCAGCACAGTTACGAATTGTCGCCGGGCGGCCTTGACGCGCAGGGGCGTTCGTTCAGTGGCACGGAGAGCGAAATTGACAGTTTCAGTGGCGCCATAAGCGGGCTGTTGCCTTGGGGCACGCGCTACACCTTCGGCGCTTCCTTGAGTGATCGGTATGGCACGTCGCCGGGCTCCCTCATCGACACCAGCACGTTCACGCTCACGACCAATGTCATTTATGACATCAACACCGGAAATCCTTCCGGTTACCTGATCGGCACCAACTATGGCACGCTGCCAACTCGCAATCCGTTTGAAAGCGCCGCCGCCAACGTCGGCTTTTTTGAACTGCGCCAGCCGTTGTTGAAGAATTTCTGGATTGATAACACACGCCTGCAAATTTATCTCAGCCACAAAAATCTCCGCAGTTCCGAACTCGCCTTGCGCAATCAGATCATCACCACCATCACGGCGGTGGAGGAAGCCTACTTCAATCTCATCTACGCGGAAGAGACCGTGAAGGTGCAAGAGAAAGCGTTGGAACTGGCGGAACGGCTCGTGACAGAAAACCGCCGCCGCGTTGAAGTCGGCGCGCTCGCGCCGCTGGACGAACGCCAGGCCGAATCGCAGGCCGCCGCCAGCCGGGCGGATTTGCTCGCCGCCAAAGCCACGCGCGACACGCAACAACGGGTGCTCAAAAGTTTGCTGAGCGATAACTACGACAACTGGAAACAAACCCGCATCCGCCCGAGCGAATCGTTACAAGCCAATCCACAATCCTTCGACTTGCAGGAAAGTTGGCGCACCGGCATGGGTTCGCGTCCGGATTTGTTGCAAGCCCGGCTGGAAGTGGAGAAACAACAGCGCGTGGTTCGCTACCAGCGCAATCAGAAATTGCCGCAATTGGATGTCGTCGGCGACATCGGTTACCTCGGCGCGGATGACGAATTCAGCTCCGCGTTTCGTCAGGTGCGCCGGACGGAGAACTCGTATTACTCCTATGGCGTGCAATTGACGATCCCGCTGGGAAACATTGGCCCGCGGAACGCGCTGAAAACCGCGCAGGTCACCCAGGAGCAACTCGACCTTCAGCTCAAACAACTCGAACAAAGCGTGCTGATCAACATTGAGAATTCGATCGCCACCGCCCGCACCAGCCTGGAACGTACCGAGGCCACCCGCCAAGCGCGGCTCTACGCGGAAGAAGCCCTGCGCGCTGAGGAAATGAAACTCGAAAAGGGCAAGAGCACCAGCTTCGTGGTGCTGCAATTGCAACGCGACCTCACTGCCGCGCGCTCGGCGGAAATCCGGGCTTTGGCCGACTATAACATTGCGCTGGCTCGCCTCGCGCAAAATGAAGGCAGCACCTTGGATCGCCGCGGCGTGGAACTGAATACCCGCTGACGTCGCCCGCGATCACAAGCCCTTCTCTTTCGCCGCCCAGCCTTGCCGCATCAGGTTCAACAGATGCGTCAGGGCTTCTTCGTGACTGCGCCCCTTTTCCGCCGCCAGTTGCCGGGCGCGCTTGTCCAGTTGCGCGGCCATCTCTGCGGATTTGTCCGCCGGACAACCGAGCGCCACGAGCAACTGCGCCAATTGGTTCTGGTCCATAAATTAAAACGCGGATGAAGCGTGGGCCTCATCCGCGCGCGTAAAAATCAATTCGACTACGCCGACTCCGGCGTCGCGATGGTGATGCTTTCCACGTTCATGCGCTGGAGCGGACGGTCGCCCGGCGCCGTCGGCGTGGTGGCGATTTTCTCCAACACGTCATCGCCTTTGATCAACTTGCCAAACGCCGTGTATTGCCGATCCAAAAAACGCGGGTCGCCGTGGCAAATGAAAAATTGTGACCCGGCGGAATTCGGATCATTGGAGCGCGCCATGGACAGCACGCCGCGGGTATGCGGTTTGTCGTTGAACTCGGCTTTGATCTGGTAGCCCGGACCGCCCGTGCCCCACATGCGTTGTTTCGATTCGTCTTTGGTGTTCGGATCACCGCCCTGAATCATGAAACCTTTGATGACGCGATGAAAACACGTGCCGTCGTAGAAACCCTGCTTGGCGAGCTTCTTGAAATTCTCGACGTGACCCGGCGCAACGTCCGGCCAGAATTCGAGGACCATTTCGCCCTCGGAAGTTTTGATGATGGCTACTTCGCTCATGAAAATATGGGTTGAAGGTTGGCGTTACTTGATTGAACTCGCCGGCACAATCTTGATGCTCTCGATGTTCATCCGCTTGACCGGCTGGTCGCCGGGTTGAGTCGGCGTCGTGGCAATCTTTTCCAACACCTCGTCACCTTTGATCAATTTGCCGAACACGGTGTACTGGCGGTCGAGAAAGCGCGGATCGCCGTGGCAGATGAAAAATTGCGAACCGGCGGAGTTGGGATCGGGCGTGCGTGCCATGGACAGCGTGCCGCGCACGTGCGGCTTGTCATTGAACTCCGCGTTGATGGTGTAACCCGGACCGCCCTGTCCCCACGTGGACTTCTTGCTGTCGTCCTTGGAATTGGGATCGCCCGCCTGAATCATGAAACCCTTGATGACGCGGTGAAAACATTGGCCGTCGTAAAAGCCTTGCTTGGCGAGCTTCTTGAAATTCTCCACATGCTTCGGCGCCACTTCGGGATAAAATTCGCAGACCATCTCGCCTTCGCTGGTTTTGATGACCGCTACTTCTTTTTCGGCAGCGGATTTATCGGCGGGTTTGGCGGCTTCCTTCTTGGGTTCAGATTTGGCGGCATTGTTGGTTTCCGCGGCGAGCGCGACAACGCCGCTGCACAACAAAGTCAACAGGCAGGTCAACAACAGGTTTTTCATAGGGGCGGGAGAATTCCACGAAAACGCCATGAAGTCACGCGCCGAATTTTTTGAAACAGTGTAACCATTTCCATCGCGCCGCGTCTCAATGGTCAACTACGGTGGCATGAAGCCGCCGCAACCAAAAGAAAGACAGGTGGTTTATGAAGATGCACAAAGTCAGTTTGTTGGCCGCGCTCGCGGCGGGCGCGTTGCTCGCCTTCGCTCCCACAATTCGCGCAGAAGAAAAACCCGAACAGCCCAATCGTCCGGAGCGACCCGAACGCCCCGAGGGCGGCCCGCGCGCCGGCCAACGCGGCGACATGCTCAAGAAGATGGCGGAAGACCTTAACCTCTCCGCCGAACAGAAATCCAAACTCCAGGCAGCCTTCCAGGCCCAGCGGGAAGCGATGAAGGACGCCACGCCGGAAGAGCGCCGCGAAAAAATGCGCGAGAACCGCCAGGCCATGGACGCCAAGATCAAAGAAATCCTGACCGCGGAACAGTACGCCAAATGGGAAAAGACCCGCGAAGAAAACCGGCCCGGTCGCCCGGGCGGTCCCACCGGTCAACGCCGCGGTCCGGGCGCAGAAAAATCGGAATAAGGATTCCGCGCTACAACGGTGATGCTTAACCGGGACGGCTATTGGTCGTCCCGGTTTTCTTTACGAGTGGGAGATCGGATTCAGCCTTGCGGGCGGGCGAGTTGTTTTGCCAATCGCAACGCGGCCACCATGCTCGAGGGATTCGCGATGCCTTGCCCGGCGATGTCGTAAGCCGTGCCGTGATCGGGAGAAGTGCGCACGAACGGCAGCCCCAAGGTCCAATTCACGCCGGTATCGAATGCCACGGCCTTCAGCGGGGCCAAACCCTGGTCGTGATACATCGCCACCACGGCGTCAAATTCCCCGTGCAACGCGTGATGAAAAACGGTGTCGCCGCTGAGGGGGCCAACGACATTGAAGCCTTTGCGTTGCGCGGCCAGAACGGTTGGCCCGATGGTGGTTTGTTCTTCGTCGCCCATTTGGCCGCCTTCACCCGCATGCGGATTGAGGCCGCAAACCGCGATGCGCGCGCGTTCCAAGCCGAGATCGCGACACGCCTGTGCCGCGAGTTCGATGGCGAGCATGATTTTGACGGGCGTGATGTGACTGACGAGTTGCTTGATGGGCACGTGGGTCGTCACTAACGCTACGCGCAACCAGCGCTCGCGATCATCGTGCCCGAGCAGCATCATGGCGGTGCGCTCTACGCCGGCGAGATGGGAAAGAAACTCCGTTTGCCCGATGAACGCCTGACCCGCGCGGACAATCGCTTCCTTATTCACGGGCGCCGTGACCAACGCGTCGAGTTCTTGCCGCAAACAACGCTCTGCGCCATCGCGCAGCCACGCCATCGCGGCCCGTGCCGCCGCAGGAGAACCATCCACCAAATCGCCGGGTAACGAGTCACGCAACGGATTGGTCCATAACACGCGATCCGTCGCGCGCGCGTCCGCCAACGGTACGACGGACAGATTGAGTTCCAGTTGCGCGATGATGCGCTGCACCACTTCGGCATCGCCAATCAGCAGATAGCGTGATTCGTCCCGCGACAATTCCGCCGCGACCGCTTTGAGAGCGACTTCGGGGCCGACGCCGGTGATGTCTCCCAGCGAAATGCCAATGAGACCGGTCATGATGATCATGTCACGCGAATGCGCGACTTAAAACTCGAACTGCCGGACGAAGGTTTTCTTCCGGAGTTTCTCGATATATTGAGCGTGTAATCGTTCGCGCTCCTGTTTGAGCAAGGTCTCCTCGATTTGATCGCGCACTTCGGCAATCGGCCGCGCATGGGCGGCACGCTTATCTTCCACCAACATGATAAAGAGTGCCTGCGGTGTTTCGATCACGTCGCTCAGCTCGCCCGGTTTCAAGGCAAATGCGGGGTCCGCCAGTTCCGCCCGCAACACCGAACGGTCCGCCCAACCCCAATCGCCGCCCTGACTGCGTTGCGCGCCTTGCGAATAGATGCTCGCCATCTCGGAAAACGCCGCGCCACCCTTTAGCTTGCCAATAATTTCGCCGGCGAGGGCGCGCGCTGTTTCTGCCTCTTCGGCGGTGCCTTTGTTGAGCATGATCATCCGCAGCTTCACCTGTTCATCCACCTGGTAATCGTCTTTATGCTCGTTGTAATACGCCTCGATTTTGTAGGGCGAAATGATCGTTTCTTGGTGGATATTCTTGATCCGCATCTGCCCGACGAGAAAGCGCTCGCGCGTTTGTTGCCGCCACTTTTCGAAAGTAATGCCGCGCGCCTGCAGCGTCTTCGTCAGCGTGGCTCGATCGCCGAAGCGCTTGATCTCATCCTGCACCACTTCGTCAATGATGCTTTCCGGCATCGTGTAACCCGACGCTTCAAAATCCCGCAACATCAACTGATGCTCAACCGAACGTTTGAGGCTATCGCGCAGCGCGTCGTCGATTTTCTGATTGAACACCGCCGGCTGCCGCCCGTAGAGACGTTTGTATTCGTCCAGCAGCAACAATACGTCGGCCTCCACTTCGCCGTAGGTAATGACGGACTTGTGGACCACGGCTTTGATGCCGTTGACCAAATCCGCGCGGGCGTCCATTGCCGTCCCCAGCGCCGCCAGGCCGAGCATCAATACCAAGGGTGAAATCTTTTTCTTCACAGTCCTCGGATGCTAGGCCCGGACCCCATGAGGGTCAAGCATCCGCCCGGGATCGCCCCATACCGGGCCGTGGGGCAGGGGGGCACACGTTCCGCCGGTACGTCCAACGCGTAAGGTGCCCGCACCCGGCGCGCCGCCTGGCCAATGGAAACCTTCGCTCCAAAATCCTTCTGCCTGCGTAGCAGCCGCAGGGAATAGCCGCGATGTCTGAGCGGCACTTCCAGTCATACCTCGCGCCTGTGCCCCAGTTGGACGTTAAGGCGCGACGCCGCGCACGGCTCGGTAAAAGCGCGTGCCGGCGTCGCCTGGATTCGGATCGGTGACGACGATTAATCCCGTTTCGTCCGCGGTGGCGACGGTCAGGTTTTGCCAGTTGGGCGGCGACAACGTGCTCGCCGATTGCACCGTGTAGGTGAAACCCGGCAAGCCGCTTAACTGAATCGAGACATTCGTGCCGCCAAGGGAATTGATGCTGAGGACATCGTCCCCGGCGGGATCGGGAATGACCACCACGGCCACCAAGCCGGTGCTCGCGCCGCCTTGCCCGTCCGAAATGACATAAGTGAAAGTGTCGTCATTCGTGCTGCCAAACACCGGCGCGTAGTAGAGCCAGTTGTTGCTCGTGGTAATTGTTGCGCCGTCGCTGCTGAGAGACGCGACGTTGGTCACCACCAATTCATCCGCTTCCACGTCAAAGTCATTGGTGGTCAGACTGGACAAGGGGAACAACGCGCCTTGCGTCATCCAGCGCGCAAGCTGGTCTGCGCCCGCTACCGGTGGATCATTCACCGGCACAACATTGAGATCGAAGGCTGTGGTCGTTTCATTGGTGCCATCGCTGACGAACAGGCTGATGGTCGCGCTACCAAAAGCGTTGGTCGTCGGCATGAGTGTGACGGTGCGATTGGTGTCCGTGCCACCGAGGAGAATGGCGTCGTGGGCCACCAGCGC
>CAZKMR010000010.1:0-69769 GCA_964553795.1 uncultured Bifidobacterium sp.
TCTCATTTCCGAAAACCGCGAAAGGCACGGACTTGATGACCAGTTCGCCTTCGACTGTTTCACCAAAGTAACTGCGCGACCTCTGCATTGACGTGAAGGTGAAGAAGCCGGAAGCGCCCGCTCGCGCAGTGGGCGAGTTGCAGAAAAATTAAGGCGTTGGCAGGGGAATGCGATAATTGAGTTGCGTCGTCATGACGACATCAGCGGAACTACCGTCTTTGGAAATCGTGGGCAGGACAAATAGCACTGGTCCAGTGGCATATTTTTCACCAGAGGGAGTAGGGCGGACCTCGACACTTTGAATTATTGCAGCCCGGCCCGAAACCGTAAGCACTTGCATCCCGTTCGCGATGGTTACTTCGCTGGAGCTTTCAGCGCGTTTCAAAAGTTCAGCTGCTTTTTCTGAGGAGAGCGTAAGTGTATTGCTGGGCCTTTCATCGTCGTTCTTGAAATCTGCGATTCCAAGCTCAACGGCGGCGGCATCGGTGTATTCGATTACTTTGGAATTAATCCTGATCTGTTGTGAATCTCCAAATCGCTCAATCGTTGACAGGGCAACTGCTCGTCTTCCGTTCGGAATCTTCCACCCTCCTTGCATCAATGTTTGGTTCCAGGGAACACTCATGGCAGTGGTGGCCACAAAGGTTCTGACCGGTGCTGTATTGGAAAGCACGTCGAGAACTCTCGACTGAAAGGCAAGCGCTTCATTTGCCTTGGTGGATAGTTCGGCTGACTCCCTTCGCGATCTTGCCACTTCACCTCGAAGTCTGAGCAGTTCGGTTGAATCATTTTGGCTTTCATTCCGTGCGAGCGGTTGACCGGACTTCCCGGCGTTCTGCGATTCTAACTGCCGGACTTGTTCTTGTAGCGCGGCTTGCTGATTTTGAAGAGTTTGATTTTGTACGCGCAGCCGCGAAACTTGGCGGGCTTCATAAATTCCAACTCCGGCCAGAACGACAACGGTGGCGGTGACGACGGTTTTCTGAAGTGCAGTCATGGCGATGGCTTTGGTGGCGGTGACGGTTGCGGCAGTAGCGAGCGTTGTTCCGGTCAGCGCGGCAGCGGTGGAAATAGTGAGGGCCAAACCCACCGGCGCGGCTTGCACGGCGTTGGCGGAGATGACGACGGCGAGTCCGCTCGCGCCGATGGTGAGGCCGCGTTTGGCAAAGAGTTCGCGCAGGCGCTCCACGGCGCGGCTCACGCGTTTTTGCGCGGCATCGTCGCTGATGCCGAGCGTTGTGCCGACGGTGCGGAGATCGTGGTTCTTGAAATAGCGGAGGAGCAGGGCATCGCGGTCGGTTTCGTCGAGCTCTGCCATGGCATCGTCGAGGGCGGGGCGGAGTTGTTCCCAGTCGGGAGCGGATTCGGGTGTGGGATGAACTTGTTCCATGGCCTGCCTTTCGCGTTGGGTGCGGCGGATTTCAGTGCGATTCAGGTCGCGCGCGGCGAACCGCGTGCCGCGATACAGCCAGCCGACGAGCGAAGCTTCCGGACTCAGTTTGAAACTGACTTCTCGCGCCTTCCGGGCTAGATCAGTGAAGACGCTTTGGGTCACGTCGCGGGCGAGATCAGGCGAATTGACCTGACGCAGCGCGGCCGAATAGACGAGGTCTGTGTGGCGCGTGACGATTTCGGCGAAGGCGCTTTCCGTGCCGTGTTCGGCGTAGGCGCGGAGCAGTTGAGCGTCGGAGCGGTCGTCCATTCACCTATTAAACAGCCGCCCTTCAAAAAATCCGACAAACATTTTTTAACCACGGATGGACACGGATTTACACGGATGGGGAACGGTAGTGGATGATGCATTTGGTCACAGCCGATTTTGGACTGCGCCAGCAGAGCGCAGCGGCGACGGCGCTTTCGGATGGAGCAACCGGTCAAAGGGAAAGGATGAGTTGCAATGGTGCAGAAAGCGGTGTGGTGCTTCGCTTCCCACCGCAGTCCAAGACGCAACCGGTTCGCCGGGACTTTATCTGTGTTCATCCGTGTCCATCCGTGGTTGAATCAGTCTGGTTTTGGTGCGGCACTGACCGTAAGCTGCGCGCGTCATGTATCGCGTCAAAGTCGGTTGTCAGCTTAGTTACGCCACGGCGGCAGTCACGCCCGCGGTATTCATTGTGCAACCGCCGCCGCACACGCGGCACATGCTGGCGAGCGAGGAACTCCAACTGGTCACCGCCACGCCGGCCGACGATTTCGTGGACAACTACGGCAATCGCTGCAAACGCATTCTGCTCGCGCCGGGCGATAACGTGATTCGCTACGACGCGACGGTGACGGTGTCGCCGGAGGCTGATGCGATGCGTCCGAACGCGCGGCAAATTCCGCCGCAGGAATTGCCGCCGCACTTGCTGCGGTACACGTTGCCGAGTCGTTATGCGGAGACAGATGAGTTGTTAAATTTCGCGTGGGAGAACTTCGGCAAAGTTCCGGCCGGTTGGGAGCGGGCGAAGGCGATCTGCGATTGGGTGCATAAACATATCGAGTATCAACTCGGCTCCAGTTTTCCCGATTGGTCGGCGGCGGACACGATCTTGCGGCGCAAAGGCGTGTGTCGCGACATGGCGCATGTGGTGATTGCGCTATGTCGGGCATTCAACATGCCGGCGCGCTATTCGGTGGCATATCTGCCGGACATTGAAGTGCCGGAGGACGGGTTGCCGATGGATTTTCATGCGTATGCCGAGGTTTGGCTGGAAGGCGGCTGGCAGGTGTTCGATCCGCACGACAACATTCCGCGTAAGGGTCGCATCTTTATCGCGAGCGGATTGGATGCGACGGACACGGCCTTTGCAACGATTTATGGCGCGGCGCGACTGACGAAGTTTCAGGTGTGGGCCGATCCGGTGAATGAGCGCGGCGAGAGGTTGAAGTTGGCCACGCCCAGGAAAGAAGTGGCAGCGCCCAACGTGGTGCAGTTGCAATTGGATCAGCCGATTGAACCGCGGCGCACGGAGATTACGTTGTGACGTTGGGACTCAAGAGGGGTGATTTCAGCTTGAAGGATGCGCGGTATGAACGAGCCGAAAGGTCGCAGGAGAAATAGAATGGTGTCGTTTCTGACAACCGCGGTGTGTGTTTATGTGTTGCTGTTGATCGGCGGCTGTGTGTGGCAGAGAAGTTTGTTGTATTTCCCGACGAGATTCAGTCTTGAACAGGCGGAAATGCTCGCGCCGCAAACCGGCATGGCGGCCTGGAAAAATTCCTCGGGCGAAGTCATCGGCTGGAAGATTCCCGCGAGTGGCGCGGCCACGGGAAGTGTGTTGATCGTTCATGGCAACGCGGGTTGCGCGTTGCAGCGGGGTTATTTCGCGCAGCCGATTCATCAGGCCAGCGATCTGGATGTGTATGTGATGGAATATCCCGGCTACGGCGCGCGTGACGGCACGCCGACGATGACGAGTTGGCTGGCGGCAGGAGAGGAAGCGTTTGCGTTGTTGCCGGAGGATCGCGCGATTTACCTCGTGAGCGAGTCGCTCGGCGCGGGCGTTGCGGCGCATTTGGCAAAACAGCATCCGCGCGAAGTTTCTGGTCTGGTGATGTTCGTGCCGTACGACAGTCTGGCGTCATTGGCGCAGAGCAAAATGCCGTGGCTGTTTCCCTATTTCTTCCTGCGCGATCGTTACGAGCCGGCGGAGTGGCTGAGTGATTATCGCGGACCGCTCAAGGTTGTGGTGGCCGAATGGGATGAGATCATTCCGCCCAAGTTCGGCCAACGTTTGCACAACTCGTATGCCGGCCCGAAATCTTTGGAAATCATCCGGGGGGCGAACCACAACGACGTCGCCGCACAATCGCCGGAATGGTGGCGGGAGGTGTTGGAGTTCTGGCAGCAGGAGGCGGGTAACGAAAAGTAAATTTAGTGCCTGTTTGTTGATCAGACATCACTGATTGCCGACTCGCGTCGCGCGTTGTTCGCACGGGAATTTCTTTCCTCGCTTCAATCCTGCATTTATGGCTTCCTGTGCGCCGCTCGGAGTAGTTCCCAGCGATACTGTTTACAAAAATTATGGAATCATTGCCTACTGTTATCTTAAAACCCGGCGAAGCGGATCGCGTCGTGGCGGGTCATCCCTGGGTTTATCACGGTTCAATTCTGCGGATGACCGCGCAAGCGGGCGACGGCGAACTCGTGCAGGTCAAAGATCATCGCCAACGCCTGCTCGGCTGCGGCTTTTACAATTCCAAATCCAAGATCAACGTGCGCGTGCTCGCGCCGGAACGCATCGAGGTGGACCAAAAGTTTTTCGACGAACGCATCGCCGCCGCGCTCGCAGTGCGGAAACGGCATTTGCCGAACGCGACCTCGTTTCGCGTGGTGAATGCGGAGAGCGATTTTCTGACGGGCCTGATCATTGATAAATACGAGGACGTGATCGTGATTCAGATTTCCGCGCTCGGCATGGAGAAGCGGAAGGAGAAAATTGTGGCCGCGGTGCAAAAGCTGTTTTCGCCACGCGCCATCCTGGAGCGGAGCGATGTGGCGTCACGCAAGTTCGAAGGTTTAGAGGAGGCGAATGGAGTCATCGCCGGCGAATTTAGCGGCACGGTAGCGGTGAATCTGAACGGCCTCAAATTTGAGACCGACATTCTCGGCGGACACAAGACGGGCATGTATCTGGATCAACAGACGAGTTATGAGGCGGTGGCGCAGGTCGCGAAGGGCGCGAGTGTGCTTGATTGCTTCAGCTTTCTGGGCGGATTCGGATTGCACGCGGCCCGCGCGGGCGCGAAGCAGGTGTTGATGTTGGATCAGAGTGCGGACGCGGTGAAAGCGTCCTTGCGCAACGCGGAGTTGAACGGTCTGAGGAAAAACGTGAGCGCGGAGGCGATGAATGTCTTCGATTGGCTCAAAGCCAACACCGCGGTGAAGCCGCATGAACGCGTCATTCCGCGTTTCGATCTGATTGTGCTCGATCCGCCGTCGTTCACGCGGAATCGCGCGTCGGTGGGCGACGCGCTGCGCGGCTACAAGGAAATCCACATTCGCGCGCTCAAGTTGCTGAAGCCGGGCGGCACGCTGGCGACGTTCTGTTGTTCGCATCACGTGGACGCGGTGACATTTCAGGACGTGATTCTGTCGGCGGCATTCGACACGCGGCGGATTCTGCGTCGCGTCGCGACTTATGCGCAATCGCCGGATCATCCGATCATCCCCATGATTCCCGAGACAGAATATCTGAAGGGATTTGCGTTTGAGTTGGTGCGGTGAAGGCCGGATTTCCCGAAGTCATACAATGAATCTGATCGAGTCATTGGAGCGAACCGCGGCGCGAGTGCCGCAAAAGGCGGCGTTAATCGAGGACGCCACGACGGTGACGTATGCGGAACTCTTGCAGCGGGTGAACAGTTTTGCGGATGGATTGCGGGCGCAACAGGTTTCGTCCGGGCAACGCATCGGGTTGGCGTTTCCGAATGGCGTGGCCTACGTGGCGCTGACGTATGCGTTGTGGCGTTGCGGCGTGGTGGTCGTGCCCGTGCCGACGGAATGTTCCGAAGACGAAATTCAGGAAATCATCGCCGCGATGCAGTTGCAGGGCATCGTGACGCCCAAGCCGCGCGGCGACAGCGTGTCGCTTGCGCCGGATGTTTTCTTCACGCGCCTCCAACCAACTGCTCCGCCCGATAATCACGGGCTTAATCTCGCGTTCATCCGGTTCACGTCCGGCACAACGAGCGCGCGCAAGGGCGTGGCGTTGTCGCACGAAACGATTCGCGATCGCGTCGCTTCCGCAAATAAAGCGTTCGGCATCACGGCAGACGACACCATCATCTGGTGTCTGCCGATGGCGCATCATTTTCTCATCACCATCGTGCTCTACATCGAAGTCGGCGCGACGATTGTGCTCGCACGGCACGTGACGGCGAAACCGTTTCTCGAGGCGGTGAATCGCTGGAACGGCACGGTGCTTTACGCGGCGCCGTTTCATTACTCGATGTTGGCGCGGGACAATTCCGGCGCGCAAATTCCCTCGGTGCGATTGGCGGTTTCGACCACGTGCGCTTTGCCCGAGAACGTGGCGCAGGATTTTCTGAAACGCTTCAATCTCCCGCTTGTGCAGGCGTTGGGCGTGATTGAACTTGGCTTAGTCGCATTGAACACCGGCGATCCGCGCGGGCGTTGGAATTCTGTTGGGCGCGCGGCGGGCGACTTTGAGTTGCGCATTGAGAAGCCGGATGCGGAAGGATGCGGCGAATTGGCCGTGCGCGGGCCAGGAATTTGCGATGCGTATGTCGCGCCGTGGGTAGCGCGCGAACAGATTTTGCGCGATGGCTGGTTCTTCACCGGCGACATCGGGCGCTTCGATGCGGACGGATTTTTGCATCTGCTCTCACGCAAGACGGCAGTGATCAATCTGGCCGGGCGCAAAGTTTTCCCCGAGGAAATTGAAAGCGTGTTGAATCAACATCCCGATGTCCGCGAGTCGCGCGTGTTCGGCACGACACATCCGCACCTCGGCGAAGTGGTGGAAGCCGAATTGGTGATGGCGCAACCGGACGCGAAGTTGGATTCCGTGCGCGCGTATTGCCGCGATCACCTGGCGTCCTACAAAATTCCGATGCGCTTTCACATCGTCGCCGCCTTGCCTCGCACGCCGGTTACCGGCAAAATCCGCCGCGCCGCTCCGGTGGCTTGAAACGAATGATTGCCGCAGCCGAAATTGAAACGAAACTCATCGACTTCCTGAAACGCGAAGTGTTCGCGCCGGATGTCGCCGTCACGCCTGAAACCGATCTCGTCGCGGCGGGATTTGATTCCATGTCGCTCGTGCGGATGTTGGTCTTCATCGAAACCGACTACGGTTTTTGGATTCCCGAGAGCGAAATCACCGGCGATGCGCTGCAGAACGTTCGCACGCTCGCCGAGACCATCGCGCGGTTGCTCAATGCCCGCTGACCTGCCACTGAACGGCTGCGATTACCTGATGCTGGGGTTTGATTACGAACTCCGTCGCAACGGTTACGCCGGAAATTCCTGCCAGATCATCCTCGAACTGGATCGCGTTATCGCTGCCGAGGCATTGCGCCAGCGGCTGGAAATGCTGGTGCAACGACATCCCAATTTACGTGCGCGGCCTGGGGGATTGTTCAAGACGAAGTGGAGACCGTTGCTGGCGGAGAGCGGGTTTCCCCGCGTCCGCGTTCACAAAAAGAACTTGGTTCACCTCGATCAACTTTGCGATCAACCGCTCGACGTGCGAAATGGCGAACTGTTCCGCTTCGATTTGATTGAAAAGGCGAACGGCGGAATGGACGTTGTGTTTACCTGGACGCACGCGTTGATGGACGCGCCGAGCGCGGAACATTTTCTCGCGGTCGTGGGGCGGGAGGATGTTGCGGTGCCGGCAGTCACACCGCCCGCACCAAGACCAAAGAAGCCACTGAAGGAACGACTGCTGTTGGCACGCAAAAACGTCGAGCAGTTGACGGAGTTTTGCAAAGCCGCGCCACGCACGGTGGGCGTGCGATTTCCGAATGCGCCGCGAACTCAGCGCTATCACATCGAAAAGTTTTCCGCCGAAGAAACGGCCCGCGTGCGCGCGAACGGTGTGAAGCTCTGCGGCGCATTGGGTGATGCGCAATTTCACGCGGCGGTGGCGGTGATGGAATTGCATCGCTTGCATGAACGCGTCGGAAAACCGTCGCCGAGTTATGTGTTGCCCGTGCCGGTGAGCTTTCGGCCTAAAGGCACGGTCGAGCCGCTATTCAGCAATCAGGTGGCGATGCTGATGGTGCAATTTTTGCCCGAGCAACTTGCGACGACGAGCGCGGCGGTCGCCGTGCTCAAGACGCAACTGGCGCAGGCGTTGCGCGAGCGGCGTATTGAAGCCGGCGTGGCGATCACGGAACTGTCGCGCGGCATGCCTTTCCCGCTATATCTCTACGTGCTGAAGCATCATGGGTTGAAGGGTGAGATTTGCTCGTTCTTTTACGGCGACACCGCAAATGTCACGCCGCTGCTCAACAGCTTTTGTGGTGCGACGATTACCGACTTCGCGCATGTCGGCGCGACCACGCCATCGCCGGGCATTGGCGCGATCTTTTATTACTTCGCTGGCAAAATGCGCGTCACGGTTTTTCATTTGGAGACGCATTTCTCTCGTCACGAAGCAGCAGAATTCGCCTCGAATCTGCGGAAACGATTACTCGAACCGTGAAATCGCACGTGGACATCGCGGTGGTCGGTGCGGGAGCGGCGGGAATCGCGGCAGCGGTGAGCGCGGCGCGTGCGGGGGCAAAGACGTTGCTGTTGGATGCGCGGTCGGCAGCAGGCGGCACGGGAGGCTTCAGCGGGTTGACGACGTTGTGTGGGTTGTACGATGACGCGGGGAATCTTTTGAATGACGGTTTTTCGCGGGAATTTGCCGAAGCGATTGCGGAGCGCCGGCCTCCGGCACGGCTCGATTCTAAGTCCGAGCCCCAACGCGCCGGGCCGGAGGCCGGCGCTCCGATCAGAATGGGCCGCGTCTGGGTGTTGCCGTATCGTCCGGAGAAATTTTGCGAAGTGGCAGCGCAGTTGATTTCAGCAACGGCGAATCTGACAACGCAATGGAGCACGCCGCTGGCGAATGTTCATTTGGAATCCGGTCGCATATCGCAACTCAATGATGTTTCGGTCGGTGCGGTGATTGATTGCAGCGGCACGGCCGAAGTAGCGCAGGCCGTCGGCGCGGAAACCCTGGCAACTGACGAATCAACTCAAGCATCTGCGGTCATCTTCACACTGCGCAATGTGCAGAAGCCGCTCGCGACCCCAGCGGACATGGCGCAAGTGTTGTTGCCGCTGGCGCGCGCAGGATTTCCAACGCTCAATCTTCAAGCCGGCATCGCCCCGGGAGAATTCACCGCGAAGTTCGCGGGAACTCCGGCGCAAGTGCCGGAGCTGATTTCTTTCTTGCGAGCAAATGTTGCCGGTTTTGAACAATGCGAAACGCCGCAGCGGGAATTCACCATCGCGCGCCGCGCCGGCAGGATGATTATTGGTCAATGTATCCTGACCGGCGCAGACGTTTTGGCGGGGCGAAAGTTTCCTGATGCGGTGGCGCGATGCGCCTGGCCCATCGAGCAATGGGACAGCAAAGGTGTCGCGCGCTTCAAATATCTTCCGGCGGGGGCGCACTATGAAATTCCAGCGCGTTCGCTGCGCGCGGCGCGAGTGGAGAATTTGTTCATGGCCGGCAAAACCATCAGCGCGGACGTGGACGCGATTGCCAGCGCGCGGGTGATGGGCTGTTGTCTCGCCACTGGTGCGGCGGCTGGAGTTCTGGCGGCGGACTACGTAAACTCGGGCCGAACCAAGTGACCAAACCGTTCGATCAACTTTGGGCTGAAACCTTTCGCCATGCGGCAGAACATTCGCCGTATTATCGCGAATTGTTTCGCGACGCGAAGGACGTTCCACCGCTCGATTCCGTTCCCACCCTCGATAAGAAGATTTTGTCCGAGCGCAATCTGGATTTCCTCTGCGTCTCGCGTGATCGCATTGTTGAGATTGTGACAACGAGCGGAACGACGGGTCAGCCGCTGCTCTGGATGTTGACCGAGGCGGACCTGAAGCGGCTCGGAGTGAACGAGCAACTTTCCTTCGGCTGCGCCGGGCTCACGGCGCGGGACACGGTGCTCGTGGCGGTGGCGATGGATCGTTGTTTCATGGCGGGGTTGGCGTATTGGCTGGGGCTGCGCGAAATCGGCTGTGGCGTGGTGCGAACCGGTGCGACGTCGCCGTTGCTGGTGCTGGAAATGATTCAACGCGCGCAACCAACCGCGATTGTCGGTGTGCCGTCGTTCCTCCGCATCGTCTCCGACAAAGCGTGGGAAGCGGGCATTGACCTCAAGAAATCTTCGGTCAAAAAACTTGTCTGCATTGGCGAGCCGATTCGCGATGCTTCGTTCCAATTGAATCACTCGGGAGCGGTACTGGAATCGGCATGGGGCGCGAAGGTTTTTTCCACTTATGGCGTGACCGAACTCGCCAATTCGCTTTGTGAATGTGAAGCCGGGCAGGGCGGCCATTTGCACGAGGAACAACTGCACATCGAAATTCTCGATGACGCCGGCCAGTCCGTACCAGACAGCGAAGTAGGTGAAGTGGTGGCGACGACGTTTGGCGTCGAGGCAATGCCGGTGATTCGGTATCGCACGGGCGATTGTGCGGCGTTGTATCGCGGCAAATGTGTGTGCGGTCGCAGCACGCCTCGGCTGGGGCCGATCATCGGACGCAAGAATCAAAAGCTGAAGTTCAAAGGCACATCGCTATATCCGGCGACACTTGCGGCGGTGCTCGAACAGGCGCCGGGCGTGGAGGCGTTTGTAATTCAGGCGCGGAAGGAAAGCGAGTTGTCCGACGCGGTTGAAGTGCTGGTGCATGGTTCAGCGCTCGTGGCGGAATTACGCGAACAGTTTCAGGCGCGGACCAAAATCGCGCCACAAATTCGCCATGCGACGCGGGAGGAAATCGAGTCGCTGCAAATGCCGCCGCAAGCGCGGAAACGGCGCACGTTTGTGGATTTGCGAAACGAAAGTTCACCCGGAGGAACGATGTGATGCCGACGCATTCTGAAGCCATTTTGGACAGCGGAGGCAAGCGGAGCGCGACCCCGCTTTTTGGGTTGCAGAAATTTCGTGAGAACTCGATTGACTGCTGTGCTTGCGAAAGCGCCGTCGCCGCTGATGCTCTGCCGGCGCAGTCCAAAACATGAAGCCGTGCATCGTCATTCCGTGCTACAACCACTCGGCGACTGTCGGCGCGGTGGCTCTGGCGGCGTTAGCGCATGCGCCGGTGATTGTGGTGGATGACGGCTCAACGGAAGCGTTGCCGGAGTTGCCGGGTTGCGACGTATTGCGCCTGGCGCGAAACAGCGGTAAGGCAACGGCATTGCGCGCAGGATTTGCGCGTGCGGTCGAGCGAGGATTCACGCACGCGATCACGATGGACGCGGACGGGCAGCACTTCGCAGAGGATTTACCAAAGTTTCTCGCGGCAGCGGAACAACAGCCAAACGCTTATCTCGTCGGCGTGCGCGATTTGGTGGCAGCGGGTTGTCCGAAACATCGGCAACGCTCGAATCGCATTTCGACGTTCTGGTATCGTGTGGAAACGGGCGTGCGGATTCGCGATACGCAATGCGGCTTTCGTTGTTACCCGCTGGCGCTGGTGCAGCGACTCAAGATCAATTCCAATCGCTACGCCTACGAATTGGAATTCATGGTGCGCGCGGCTTGGATCGGAACGCAGATTGTCGCCGTGCCGGTGAAATGCACGTACGCGCCGGGACAGGCGGGGGCATCGCATTTCCGGACCGTGCGGGATTTTTGCCACATCACGGGCATGAACATCCTGCTCGTGTTTCAATCGTGGCTCGTGCCGCAAACCGTGCGCATCGCGTGGTCGCAGGGACAACGCTGGGGTTTTCGGAAAACCGCGCGCGAATTTTTTACCGAACACGCTCACAGTCCCGGACGCATGGCACTGGCGGTTGGACTGGGTTTATTTTTCGGCATCGTGCCAATCTGGGGTTTTCAAATGGCGGCGGCGGCGGCGAGCGCGCATTGGTTGCGGTTGAACAAAGCCATCGCGCTCTCGGCGAGCAACATTTCCATGCCTCTGATTGCGCCGTTTATCTTGTGGGGTGCAATGGTGCTGGGACATTGGATGTTCACGGGCGAGATTTTGCAACTGACGCGTGAGCAAATGGAGCAATCATCCGTGCGCGAATTTTTACCGCGGTTTTTGGCGGGTAGCGTGGTGTTGGCGATGATTGTGTCGGTGCTCGGAACGATGATCACCTACGTCATCGCGTGGTTCGTGAAGCGGAAGTAGCTGGAGCGCCGATCTCCAGATCGGCCAGTTTCGTAGGATAACAGTGATTGCCGAATTCGATATCGAATCCAACCCACCCCTAACCCCTCCCGGGAGGGGAACGTGATTGCGAGTGCTTTCGCGTTTTGCTCCCCTCTTGGGAGGGGCTGGGGGTGGGTTCAGCCACGAGCCGATCAGGAGATCGGCGCTCCGATCAGCGAATCATCAATTCCTTCGGATCGCGTTTGCTGAGGCCGTGATTTACGACGAAACGCAGCAGGCCGAGGCTGTAACGGGAATTTGATGCGGCGCCGGTGAAGATTTTTCCGAAGTGATTGCTCATGTGCGGCATCATCAATCGGAAGATAAAATACTTCTCCACCATCATCTGGCCGACGACGACGGAGTTGAACAAGCTGCCGCTGTAAAAATAATCCACGATTTCGTGCCAGCATTTCAGGTGATGAATGGTTTCCTCTTGGTAGTGTTGAAACCCGCGGGCCGTGCCCTTGCGAATCGCCTTTGCCAACTCGACGGCGCCTTGCATGCCGATGAGCAAACCGCTGGAGAACACGGGATCAATGAAGCCCGCCGTGTCGCCAACCAAAGCCCAACCGTCACCAACGGTGCGATCCGAAACGAGTTGGTAATTGGAGTATTCCATCACGGGCGTGAGTCGTTTGGCGTCGCCAGCGACCTGTTTCAAAACGGAATCCTGGCGCAGCAGATTGTCGAAACGTTCTTCCTTCGTCGCGCCGTATTTCGGTAGATGCTCCGTGCCGATAACCATGCCGACGGACACACGCCCTTGCAGCGGAATGCGCCAACTCCAGCCGTGGTCCATGCGCGTGGTATGAACGTGGCCTTCATAATCGAGTTTGGTTCGATCCACGTGGGCAAAGAGCGCGGTGTCTTTACGCCCGCCTTCGCGACTGGGAATGTTCAGAGCATTTGGTAACAGGCGAATGCGTCCCGTAGCATCCACGATGAAATCCGGAGCACCGGGAAAATGTTGATTCCAGAGCGCCAGGGTTTCGCGGGAGAGTTGCACGCGATCCGTGCCGGGATTGGCTTCGACGGCTGCGGGTGACTCGATAATTCTCGTGCCCGCCTTCCGCGCGGCGTTGAGCAGCGTTTCGTCAAATTTGTCGCGGGGAACATTGTAGGCGTAACCGGGCAGCGGACCGCGGATGTTGGAAAACGGGAACGAGAGATTGATTTCTTCCGTGAGATTGATGGTTGCACCGGGTTTGTAGAGTCCGTAAGTGCGAACTTCATCTTCGACGCCGAGCGTTCGCAAAATGGGAATGATGGCGGGCACGAGCGATTCGCCAACGAGCAACGGTGCTTGGCGCGAGCGATGAAAAATCGCGACCTGGATGCCATCGCGGGCGAGTAGCGTTGCGAGCGTGCTCGCCGCCGGTCCGCCGCCGAGAATAGCGACGGTTTTGATCTGGCGATCACGACCAATAAATTTGCGCGCGTCGGGGTGGATGATGTCGTTCGGCTGATTGTTCTTCATCAGGGCGGATTCAGGTTAGAAGCCAACCCGGATGATGGCAATGGCAGTTCCAGCGTGTATGTCTCGCGACCGGAAATCCGCTTGAGTGCGTCCGAGTGCATTTTAGAATAGCAGCGCTTGCCGAACTCAGAAGTAATCGCTGTGATCGACGCGAACTCGGCAGCAAACCAAACTCAGATGCGTTACGCATGAGCAGTTTGAACGGGCACACCAAGAAATATCAGAACATCGCGATTCTGGGCGGCGGGCCGGCGGCGAGTACGCTGGCGATTTTGTTGCGCCGCGCGGGTCGCGGCGTGGTGATGTTTCATCGCCCGAAGCAAGTCGCGCTCACGGTCGGCGAATCGCTCGTGCCGGCGATTGTCACGATGTTGCGGCAGTTGGGCGTGGAAGAAGAAGTGCGCGCGTTCAGCATGATGAAGCCTGGCGCGACGTTTAACATCACGCCGGAAGACCATTTTGCGTTCTGGTTCGAGCGGTTGCCGAAGAAGACGCCGCATTATTCCTACAACACGCCGCGCGATCAGTTTGATGAAACTATTCTGAAAGCCGCGCGTAAGGCAGGCGCGCACGTGGTCGAAGCGGCGGCGCAAGTAGAACGCGTGAATCAAACCGATCGCGTGCGATTGACGGGAGATTCGCTGGTCGCGTGGAATCAGTTTTTTTCAGGCGAACCGGAATTGATTGTGGATGCAACAGGGCGGGCGCGAGTGATTCCGGGCTTGTTGAATTTGCCGAGTCACACGGGGCCGCGGAAAGACACGGCGCTCTTTGCGCACGTGGACAAAGCAAATCTTGATCATGAAGGTCACGTACACACGACGCGCATGAATCACGGCTGGAGCTGGCAGATTCCGCTGCCGAATCGCGTGTCGGTGGGATTGGTCGTCGGATCGGAATTTCTTGCGCCGTTCGGAGCAACGAAAGAGGAACGCTACGACAATTGGCTCAAACAAGATCCGATGTTGAAACGCGTGACGGGCGAATCCAGACGCGTAACCCCGGTGCTGGAATACTCCAATTACCAGCTCGTGTCGGATCGCATGGTGGGGGACGGCTGGGTGCTGGTGGGCGATACGGCGGGGTTTGTGGACCCGGTTTTTTCGAGCGGCCTGTTGATCGGAATGTATGGCGCGATGAAATTGTGCGACGCGATTCAGATGGGAACGGCGCGGGCGTTCGCGGATTATGAACGCGAGATGAAGGAGCAACTCAACATTTGGCAGGAGATCGTGGACTATTTTTACAACGGACGACTGTTCACTTTTTTCCGCGCGGGTGAGCGATTGAAAGACAATGTTTTCATCAAGCTGACGCGCCCGCATCTGGTGGCGAATCTCGGCGGCATTTTCAGCGGGGCGGCTTCGACGTCGGCGTATTCGACCGGGCTGTTGCGCTTTTTGATGAAACACGCGTTGCGCGATGAAGACCCGGCGGAGTTGGCGGTGCGTTAATTTGGAGTAAATGAATTTCATGATGAGGAGTTATCCCCGATGAGCAGTGTCTGGCCGCAGAATGGCTGCGATTATTTGATGCGGAGTTTTGACTGGGAATTGCGCCGGCACGGTTATGCGGGCAATTCGTGTCAGATCATCCTCGAACTGGCCGCACCCATTCAACCCGAGGCGTTGCGCGCACGGTTGAAGATGTTGGCGGAGCGATATCCGATTTTGAATGCGCGTTCTGCGGGAGTTTTTCGACGGCGTTGGAAATTGCCGAGTGGTGAGGTCAAACCGCCTCAAGTCCGTGTGCATCCGGATGCGCCCGAGTTGATGCAACGACTCGTCAACGAAGGGCTCGCTTCGGATAACGGCGAGTTGATGCGTTTTGATTTGATCGAGTGCGGCGCTGGGCGAATGAAAGTGTTGTTTACCTGGGCGCACGCATTGATGGATGCGCATAGCGCGGAACACTTCATCGGCGTAGTGGGACGCGAGGATTTGGCGTTGCCGGCGACGGAATATCAACCGCCGGCGGGACCGCGTTTGCCGTTCAAGGAGCGGAGTCGTCGTGCGCTGAAAAACTTTCAGGCGTACAATCAATTCCGCAATCAAGCGCCGCGTTCGCCGGGAGTGCGACATGCGAATGCGCCCGCGATTTTGCAACATCGCGTGGAGTTATTCACCGCAGTGGAAACGGCGCAGGTGCGGGCGAATGCGCGCAAACATGCCGGGGCGTTGGGCGAAGCGCAATTTCACGCGGCGGTTTCTATTTTGGAAGTGCATGAACTGCACAAGCGGATTGGGTGCGTGAGTCCGAGTTATTTGTTGCCCGTGCCGGTGGGCTTGCGACCCAAGGGCAATGTTGAGCCGCTGTTCAGCAATCAGGTGACGATGTTGTTGTTGCAGTTTTTGCCGGAGCATCTGACGGACATGGCGAAAACCATCGCGCACTTGAAGACGCAGACCAGTCAAGCGATGCGAGACGGCGTGGTGGATGGCGGGGTGATGTTTTTGGAAATGCTGCGCGTGTTGCCGCTGCCGGCGCATCAGGGCTTCACGAAGATGGGATTGAAAGGTGAGGTGTGTTCGATTTTTTACGGCAACACAGCGGCGGTGAGTGCGGTGGTGACAAAGTTTCTTGGGGTGGAGATTGTGGATTTCACGCATATCGCGGCGGTGCCGCCGTCGCCGGGCATGGGAGTGATTTTTTACAACTTTCGTGGCTTGCTGCGCGTGACGATTTTGCATCTGGCGAAGACGTTGAACGAAGCGGAGGCGGCGGATTTTGCGGCGGGATTGCGGCGGCGGCTGTTGGGAGGATGAGGAACGCGGAGGCGCAGAGGACGCGGAGAGGCACGGAGGCATTCGGCGATCCATATTCAATTTTCATTCGGCTGCGTTTCTTCGTGATTCAGATTCAGGCCGATTCGGAGATCGGCGCTCCGATTGCAGGAACGGAAGCGACTGGTTTTCGCGCTTGGCTTCGCTAAACTTCGCGGGCCGAACATGACGGAACTTTCTGCAACTGGCCTCGCTTGGGAGGCAACGCGCGCGAAGCGATGAACTTCGATCTCTACTCGCGCTTGTATCTCTGGCTCGTGGCGCATCGGCGGCTCACGTTGTTCCTCACGCTCGTCGTCACGTTGGTTTGCACCGTGGTGTCGCTGCAAATCCGCACCAAGGAAGACATGCTCGACATGTTGCCGAGCGGCGATGAGCGCGTGGAGGAGTATCGCTACGCGTTGCGTAAATTCCGGCAGATTGACCGCGTTTACATGGACATCGGTATCAATCGCGATGATCCGGAAACGTTGGCGCGCGCGGCGGATGCGATGTACGAACGGCTCGCGACGAACAGCGCGTTTGGGCGAATTCAATATCGCGTCGAGATGGGCAACCAGGATCAGATCGTGAGTTATCTGACCGGCGCATTGCCAAATCTTTTCACGGCAGAAGACGCGCGGGAATTGGAAGCGAAGCTTCAGCCGGAGGAAGTGCGGGATTATCTCACCACGATGCGGCGCAAGTTGGCCGGGCCGGAAGGCATGGTGCTGAAGAATGTGATCGAAGCCGATCCGATTGGCAGCAGTGGGTTGGTGGTGAAGAAAGTGTTGCCGTTGCAGGCGGGTTTTGGCGGCGCGGAGATTGTGGAAGGTCGCATCACGAGTAGCGACGGGCGGCACGTGTTGATGTTGGCCGAACCAAAATTTCCATCGTCGGATTCGGGCGCGAGCGCGGAATTGGTGCGCGAGATGGTGCGCGCGGCGCGTGACGTGGAGCAGCAATTTCCCGGGGTGCATGTCGCCATCACGGGCGGGCATCGCATGTCGGTGGACAACGCGACGATCATCCGCGCCGATGCGCAACGCTGTATCGCGATCGGCATGGTGGCGATGATTGTTTTGTTCCTCTTCGCGTATCGGCGGCGTTGGTTGGCAATGGTGACGTTTCTGCCTTCCTTCTTTGGGACAACCGTCGCGGGCGTGATGTTGGCGATCTGGCACGATCAACTTTCCGCGATTGCGCTGGGGTTTGCGTCCATCGCCGTGGGCATCACGGTGGATTACGCGATTCACGTCATCTATCACCTCGATGACGCTGGAGCAGCCGATCACCCGAAGCGCGCGAAGCATCTGACGCAATTGGTGTATCCGATTTCGGTGGGCGTGATTACGACGGTGGCGGCGTTCATGGTGATGCTGGCGTCGCCGATCAACGGTTACCGGCAACTTGGCATGCTGGGCACGGTGGGCGTGGTGTTCTCGGCGGCGTTTGCGTTGATTATTTTGCCGTTGCTGGTGCCGCCGGCGAAAGGCGGCAGCGTGGCGCCGTTGCGATTGACGGGATTGTGGGAACGCTTCTTCCAGTGGCAGGCGAAGCGTCGCGGCATCGTGGTGTTGATCGCGCTCGTGCTGACGCTGGTTGCGGTGTTCGGCGTGCGGCATCTGCGGTTCGAGGGCGACATCACGAAGATGAATGGCATCACCGATTCCACGCGTGCGGATGAGGCGTTGATCAGTAAAACGTGGGGCGACGCGGTGGGTATGACGTTGGTGGTCACGCGCGGCGAAACTCCGGCGGAAGCGCTGGCGCAGAATGATCGCTTGGCGGCGGCGTTGGCGGGGAACACGAACGTGACGGCGGTATATTCGTTGGCGGCGATTTGTCCCGCGCCGGAAACACAGCGCGAAAACATGCAACGCTGGCGCGAGTTTTGGACGGTAGAGCGGCGCGAGAATTTGCGGCAAACGCTGACGCAGGTCGCAGGCGAATTGGGTTTTCGTGCCGATGCATTTGCGAGGTTCTGGCAACAACTGGAGAGCGAACCGGAGTTGTTGACGCTGGAACAGTTTCGCGGCACGCCGTTGGAGAAAGCGCTTGATGAGCGGGTGGCATTGGCGGAAGGCGATAACGCGATCAGCACCGTCGTGCGATTGGCGGATCGAGCGCAGGCGGGACAACTGCGGGAGTTGGTGCCGGGCGCGATTGTTTTGGACGGAAAAGATTTCGCCACGCATTTAGCGGCGATTGCGAAAGACGGACTGAAGGCGTTTGCCGTTGGGACGACGATTGCCGTCGGCATTTTGCTCGCGGTGTGTTTGGCGTCCCTCGAGCTGATGGCGGTAACGCTCGTGCCGATTGTCGTGGGCCTGCTGTGGACGTTCGGGGCAATGGCTTGGTTGGGGCTGCCGATTGATTTGATGAACAGCATTTTTGTGATCTTCATCATTGGTGTGGGTGAGGATTACGCGGTGTTTCTGGTGACGAGTCGGTTGGATGAATGGCGCGGGCGCGCGAGTCATTCGGCGGTGGCCAGTGCGTCGGTGTTCGTGTCGGCGGCAACGACGATTTTTGGTTTCGGCGTGATGGTGTTGGCGGATCATCCGGTATTGTTTTCGATGGGCGCAACGGTGCTCATCGGGATGTTGTTCACGTTCGTGGCCACGCTACTGCTCACGCCGCTGTGCATGGACGTGTTGTTGTTCAATCCCATGCCGCGCGGCGCGCCGAAGTGGTGGCATGTGCTGGGCACAATCTGGGTGACGCTGCACCTGGGCGGGATTCAGGTTTATCTCTACACGGTGTTGCGACCGGTGCTGAAGTTGTTTCGCGTGCGCAACGGCGACGCTTTTCTGCGGGCGAGCGCGCGATATCTGGTGCGCGGTTTGATTAAAGCGATGCCCTTTGGACGAACGCGCTTGCACGACATCACTCCGGAGACATTTAAGAAACCCTCAATCGTCATCAGCAATCATCAATCGGCGGTGGATACGTTATTGGTCAAAGGATTGCCCGGTGACGTGCGGCAAACGGCGAAAAAGCGCGTGTTCGATTCGCCGCTGTTGGGTTTCAGTTGCAAATATCTCGGTGAAGTGATGGTCGAGCCGAACAATCCGGAAGGCACCTTGCAACGGGCGCGAGAAGTGTTGCGGAGCGGAGCGTCGGTGCATTTTTATCCGGAAGGCACGCGGTCGCTGGACGGCTCGGTGCAACGCTTTCGCCGGGGCGCGTTTGAACTGGCGGTGGAATTGAAGCAGGAGATTCTGCCGATTGTGATTTGCGATTCAAACACCGCGATGCCGCGTGATGCATTTTGGTTTGAGCCCTATCGCCTCACGATGCGGGCATTGCCGCGCATCACGCCGGAGAATTTCGACTATTCGCAAGGTGTCGGGCCGTTGATGAAACATTGCGAGGAGATTGTGCGCGCGGGCTTGCAGGCAGAAATGGATCGCCTCAACACGCCGGCTACTGTGCGGCGGAAGATTCGCCGGCTCTTTCGGTATCAAGGCGTGATGGTGGAAGAGTTCGTGAAATGGAAACTCAAACTTGATCCGGTGTTTTCGGTGTTGGATGAAGTTGTGCCGCGGCGGGCGCACGTTTTGGATCTCGGTTGCGGATACGGCTTGGCGACGCATTGGCTGGCGGCATTCACGGATACGCGAACGTTTGTCGGTTACGATTACGACGAAAATAAAATTCGCGTGGCGAAACGCACGGCGGCGGAGCAGCAGCGGATTCGCTTCGAGGCAGCGGACGTGTTGACGGCGGAGTATCCGGCGTGCGACGTGGTCTTGTTGTTGGACGTGTTGCATTACTGGACGGCGGAAAAGCAATTGCAGATGCTGACGAAGGCGCGGCAGGCATTGCGACCGGGTGGGCGATTGGTGTTGCGCGATGGCATTCGCGCGGAAACGGAAGCGCATCAAAAGGTCTATCGTTGGGAACGGTTTGCCACGCGAGTGGGGATGAATCGCACGGTGGAAGGGTTGCATTTTCAGACGCAGGAAGAGTTGCAGACTTTGTTGCGGCAAGCGGGATTTGTGCGGTGGGAATTCAAGGCCGGGGCCGGCAAGGATTCGAACGTCATGCTGGTCGCATCTGCCTGATGCGGCGGCGCGGCCGGTGGTGAGGCAGAAGTTGCCGGGTTGTATGACAGTGGAGTTTTTGTGGGTTTACTGGAGGAATACCTCCATGGACTTGGATATCAAGGTGGTGAAACAGTTTGGGGTGACGCCCGGGACTGCCCCGGGGGCACTGGTTTAGAATCTGCTTCTACGCGGCGGGATGTATTGCAGGACGCACCCTTGTGACCAGTTGCAGAGCACAAGCTGCGATTGCCCGTCTGGGACGGCAACGCGGCGGCGAAGAGGGTTCTGGGTTGTCGTTCTAGGGTTTTTCCTAGTGCTCCAATCAACCGCGGAAGAGACGCCCGTGTCGAACGGCGGCTTGATGGCATTAAGTTTGGAGCAGTTGATGGAAGTCAACGTGGACAAGGTTTACTCCGCTTCGAAGTACGAACAACGCGTGTCGCAAGCGCCGGCGGCCGTCAGCCTCGTAACACGGGAGGAAATACAGAAGCAGGGCTATCGGACCTTGGCGGACGTGTTGCGGAGTGTGAATGGCCTGTACGTTACCGATGACCGGAATTATTCGTACCTCGGTATTCGGGGTTTCAATCGCCCTGGCGACTACAATTCCCGCGTGCTGCTGTTGGTGGATGGACATCGGCTCAACGACAGCGTCTATGATCAGGGCCTGTATGGAACGGAAGCGTTCCTCGACGTGGATTTGATTGAACGGGTGGAAGTGGTGCGCGGGCCGAGTTCTTCAATTTACGGAAACAATGCGTTCTTCGGGGTGGTGAATGTCATTACGCGGCGAGGGCGGGCTCTGAACGGTTTTGAAACCACAGGTGAAGTGGGCGACCACGAAACTGTCAAAAGCGGTTTTCGCTACGGCAAGCAATACGACAGTGGCTGGGAAGTTTTGTTCTCCGGGTCGTTCTACGATTCCGCCGGTGAGCGCAGTATTTATTTTCCCGAATTCGATGCCCCGGCGACGAATAATGGTCGCGCCCAGGATTCGGATGGTGATCGGGCCTACAACTTTTACGGGTCGCTGGGTTATGGCGATGTGACGCTGAGGGGTGGTTGGGCCTGGCGGCGGAAGGATATTCCCACGGCGTCGTATGGAACGACTTTTAATGACGGCGGCGAACTCACCGAAGACACGCGAGCGTATGTGGCGTTGAATCTCGATCATGACTGGAGTGATTCACTTAAAGTGCTGGGCAGCGTGGCGTATGATTATTCCTGGTATCGCGGCGAATATCCCTACGGCGCGGGGGTGGGGCGCGTGTTGAATCTGGATGAAGCGCTGGGCCAATCTGTCAGCGGCAACTGGCAATTGAACTGGCAGGCGTTGGAATGGTGCAAATTGGTATTGGGCGGTGAAATTCGCGAGCAACTCACGGTGCGGCAGGAAAATTGGGACGCCGTGCCCTTTGCGTTGTATTTGAACGACGAGCGCGAGGGCCGCACTCTTGGCGCATTCGCGCAGGCCGAAGTCAATTTGCGGACCAATCTGGTGGTGAACGTGGGCGGGCGTTTTGATCATTACAGCACGTTCGGTGATACGGTCAATCCACGCCTGGCGCTGATTTATGCGCCGTTGGCGGCGACGACGTTGAAGGTTTTATATGGTGCGGCGTATCGCGCGCCGAATGCTTACGAACTTTATTACAGCTACCCGGGCCAGGCGAAAGGCAACCCGAGTCTGCAACCGGAAGACATTCGCACCTACGAGTTGGTATGGGAACAGGGCCTGCCCGCCAATCTACGGTTCACGGCTTCGGCGTATCATTACGACGTGAAGAATCTGGCGGCGCAAGGGTTCGATCCGAGTGACGGCTTGTTAGTGTTTCAGAATGTGGACACGGTGGAGGCCAACGGAGTGGAATTTGGATTGGAACGGCGAGCCACCAATGGACTGATGGCACGCGTTGGTTATGCCTTGCAACAAACCGAGGATGAAACGACCGGGTTGCAGTTGAGCAATTCACCGCGCCATCTGGCGAAGTTCAATCTCAGTGCGCCCGTGTGGGCGGACAAGGTTTTCGCTGGGCTTGATCTGCAATATGCCAGTCCGGTCAGCACACTGATGGGTAATCGCAGTGAGGAGGTCTGGTGGTTGAACGTCACCCTGTTCAGCCGGCCTTGCGGCGAGAATCTCGAGTTGTCCGCTTCGATTTACAATTTGCTCGACGAGCGTCGTGGTTTCTCGGCCTCGAGCGAACACGCGCTGGACACGATTCCACTGCCCGGGCGCACCTTCCGCGTGAAACTGACGTTACGGTTTTAAGACGTGAACCCGACGACAAACATGCTAAGGCGACTTGCGCGGCGTCAGTGGCTGGCGCCGGGGGCGGTGCTGCGGCAGGCCCTGGCAGTGGTCGTGGCGGCGCAATTCGCCGTGGCGGCGGCGCGAGCCAGCGAGGTGAACGCCGTCGAGTACGGCGTGAAAGGCGCCTTTCTGGTCAAGTTCGGCATGTTCGTCGAGTGGCCGACGGGAACTTTTTCCGAGACTCAATCGGTGTTCCGGATTGGCATCCTGGGGGACGATCCGTTTGGACCGGAATTTGAAGCGGCGGCGCAAAAGGAAAAAATTGCGGGTCGGACCGTGGAGATTCGGCGCGGCCGACGACCGGAAGAACTGAAGGATTGCCAGATTGTCTTTCTCAGCGCCGCTGAATCGGCGCGGTTGGCCGAGTGGATTGCCGCGTTGGGGGAGAAAGGCATTTTGCTGGTGGCCGACGCACCGGAGTTTGTGGCGCGCGGCGGGATGATTGGGTTCATCAAAGAAGAGGGCAAGATTCGGTTTGAGATCAATCCGGCGGCGGCCGAGCGGGCCGGACTGAAGATCAGTTCAAAATTACTTCAGGTGGGCAAGCGCGTGAATCGCGTGGAGACGGTGGCAGGCTGATATGAAACGCATCAGTGACTATTCAATTCGGGGCAAGGTGACGTTGATCATCATGATCACGACAGGGGTCGCGTTGTTGCTGGCCATTGGCGCGATGGGGTTCTTTGACCTGTGGAACTACCGGGCGCAATTGCGGCGGGACGCGGTGGTCATCGCGGGCATCGTGGCCAACAACAGCACGGCGGCGTTGAGTTTCAACGACGCGCCCGCGGCGCAGGAAATTCTATCGGCGTTGACGGTCGATCCGCATCTAGGCGCAACGGTTATCTGGGATGCGAATGGCGAGCAACTGGCGCAGTATCGGCGCAAGGATTGGAATTATGTTCCTCCTGCGGATTTGAACCAGAGCGTGGTGACGTTTTCAGCGCAGGCCATCGAAGTGGTGCAACCGGTAATGCTGAACGGCAAGCGGATTGGCACGGTGACGCTGCAAATGGACGTGAACGAATTTTATCAGCGGTTACGCCGGGGCTTGGTGGCGGGATTCATCGTGCTGCTGATGGCGGCGGGGACCGGCTACTTGCTGACGATTCGATTGCAACAGTACATCGCTGCGCCGATTCAACAATTGGCCCGGGCGTCCAGCGAAGTGGCGACGCAAAAGAATTACGCCATTCGCGTGGCGAAACCTGGCAACGACGAACTCGGGCAGTTGGTGGACAACTTCAATCACATGCTCGCGCAAATTGAAACGGGCGACAAAGCCCTGCGCGAAGCGCAGGCCGAGTTGGAGCGCCGGGTGGCGGACCGCACGCGCGAACTGTTCGGCACGAATCAGCAATTGTTTCAGGAGGTCAGCAATCACAAACGCGCGCGGGAAGAATCAGACGCGTTGCGATCGCGCTTGCAGACGGCCTACGAGAATCTGCAAAAGGAAGCGGCGGAACGCCTCACGATGCAGGAGCAGTTGAAGTCGTCGGAGGAGCGGTTTTCCAAAGCGTTCAGCGCCAGTCCGGTGCCGCTCGCGATTTTGACGCGCCGTTCACGCGGCTTTGTGGACGTGAACGATCGGTTCGCGCGATTGGTGGGACGTCCCCGGACGGCTTTCATCGGCCGCGATTTGTTCAGCCTGCCGTTGTGGTCCGAGTCAGAAACGCGGGCGCGAATCGAGCAGTTATTGGCCGACGGTCAAAGCCTGCGCAATTGGGAATGTCACATCAACGGGCCGGACGGCAAGCCGCGGCACGCGCTGTTATCCGCTGAGGCGTTTCAGTTGGGCACGGAACCGTGCTTGTTGTTGATGACCGAAGACATTTCCGACCGGGTCAATCTGGAAGGTCAACTCCGGCAATCGCAAAAGATGGAAGCCGTCGGGCAACTCGCCGCCGGCGTGGCACATGACTTCAACAATTTGCTGACGGTGATTCAGGGTTACACCCAATTGCTCCTGGCAATGCAGCCGCCGGGCAGTGTCGGGCAGGAGGCGCTCGAGAAAATCATCAGCACCACCCAACGCGCGGCGGGATTGACCAGTCAATTGCTGACGTTCAGTCGCAAGCAAGTCACGCAAGCCAAGGCGGTGGATTTGAACAAAGTGGTCAGCAACGTGGCCGGCATGTTGCGGCCGCTGCTGGGAGAAACGATTCGCTTGAATCTACAACCGGCGCCGACGTTGCCATCCATCATGGCGGATGCCGCGATGTTGGAACAGGTGTTGGTCAATCTTTCCGTTAATGCTCGCGACGCCATGCCGCGCGGCGGCGATTTGATTGTGACCACGTTCACGACGGAACTCGACGAGAGTTACGTGAAATACCATCCGCAGGCCAGTGCCGGAATGTTTGTTTGCTTGCAAGTGAGCGACTCCGGCATGGGCATGGATCCGGCAACGATGGAGCGGATTTTCGAGCCGTTCTTTACCACCAAAGGCGCGGGCAAAGGCACGGGACTGGGCTTGGCGACGGTGTATGGCATCGTCAAACAGCATCGCGGCTGGGTGGAAGTTGCGAGTCAGGTGGGCGTGGGCACGACGTTCAAAGTGTTCATTCCCGCGGTGCAATCCACGGTCGAACATACCGAGTTGATTCAGAATCCTGACGTGGTGCGCGGCGGCGACGAAACCATTCTCGTGGTTGAGGACGAGCCAGCCTTGCGCGAACTCGTCACCAAAGTGCTGCGCAATTACGGCTATCAGGTGTTGGAAGCCGCACATGGGAAAGAAGCCATCCAGGTCTGGCGCGGCACGGAATCCAAGCCGGCGTTGTTACTCACGGACATGATGATGCCCGAGGGCATGACCGGCTGGGAATTGGCCAGTCACATTCGCGCTGAAGCGCCGGAGGTGAAAGTGCTGTTTACCAGTGGTTACAGTCCGGAGATTTTCGGCACGGACGTGCAATTGGATGCGCGCGTGAATTTCCTGCCCAAGCCCTATCATCCGCGCATGCTCGCGCGCACGGTGCGACGTTGCCTCGACAACGAACGTCCCGATCGTCCACAGCCGATCCTCGCGTAGGTCAAAAAGATTTCGGCGTCAACTTGACGAAACGCGTGCAACTGCAATTGCGCGGCGGCGGCCAATCGTTCGAAGCCGCGGCCATCGGCAATCGTCGGGGCGGTGCGGCCGCCGAAGATTTTCGGGCAAACAGTAACATGCAATTCGTCCACGAGTCCGGCGCGGAAAAGTTCGCCGTTCAGTTCGCCGCCGCCTTCGCAGAGCAGGCGTTTGACCTTGTGCGTCTTGCGCAGCCATTGAAGGAAGGCGGCAAAATCAATTTCAGTGTTGCCGCAACCGATCACTTCCGCCAGATGCAGCAGCGGCTTTGCAACCCGCTTCATTGCCCGTTTGGTCGTCAGGATAATGATGGGGCTGAACTGGTGTTTGAAGACCGCGGCATCCGGGTCAACCGAGCCACTCCCGCTGACGATGATTCGCAGATTGTATTCGGCCAACCCGCGCCGGAGTCGCAGCCGTCGGAACTTCGCCGGACCAGGACCGAGGTTGATGTCATTCAAATCAGCGGTACGTGCGCCGCACATCACCGCATCGGCGGTGGCGCGCAGTTCGAGCAGGTGCTCGTGATCACGCTGGCTGCCGAACGATGAGACGGCGCGATTGGCGGTGGCGATTTTGCCATCAGCCGTCATTGCCATGTTGACCAGGACGAAGGGTAGCCGCCGACGTGAGGAGGTGGACTTCGGGGCGATTATTCCCGCCTCGTTACCTCGGCGGCTACGGGACTTGGCACTCATAAAATCAACATGGCATCGCCGTAACTGAAGAAGCGGTAGCGTTCGCGAATCGCCTCGGCATACGCGCTGAGAACGAGTTCGCGTCCATTTAATTGGCCTGGTGCGGCGAAAGCGCTGACCAGCATCAACAGCGTAGAGCAGGGGAGATGGAAGTTGGTGAGCAAGCCATTCACGATGGCGAACTCGCGCGGCGGATGGATAAAAATTTTCGTGCGGCCGGGGCCGGAACGGATGGAAAAAGCGGAATTTGCGGCGGCGCTTAACTCCCTCGCCCCTCCCTGGGGGGAAGAGAGGGAGGAAACGGTTGCTTTAGTTTGCGCGGCGCTTTCGAGGACGCGCACACTGGTGGTGCCGACGGCGATGACGCGGCGACCTTCAGATTTCGCTTGGTTGACGGCCTTGGCCACGGTCTCGCTGACTTCAAATCGTTCCTCGTGCATGACGTGGTCGGCGATGTTCGCGGCTTTGACGGGAGCGAAAGTGCCGAGGCCGACGTGCAACGTGACAAAATGAATTTCCACGCCCAACGCGCGAAGTTCGGCGAGCAGCTTTTCAGTGAAGTGCAATCCCGCCGTGGGCGCGGCCACCGAACCAGCCGGATTGGCGAAGACGGTTTGGTAACGTTCCTTGTCGCTGGCGGGCAGTTGTTTTGGGTCGCGCTCGATGTAGGGCGGCAGCGGAAGTTCGCCCAATGCATCGAGTTCGGCGCAGATATTGTCCGTGCCCGAGAAACTGAGGCGGCGATGACCTTCCGGGTTGATTGCGGTGACGATCGCGTGAATGGCTTTGGATTCAGAGTCCGGACTTCGCAGGGTGATGCGGGTGCCGACGCGGGCGCGTTTGCCGGGTTTCATCATCGCCCACCAATCGTTGGTGGTGTTTTCTTCCAGCAAAAGGATTTCAAAATTACCACCGGTCTCGGTGTTGACGCCCCTCAGCCGCGCCGGAATAACCCGGGAATTATTCAGGATTAGCACGTCTCCCGACCGCAGATAACGTTTAAGGTCGGGAAAAATCCGGTGTTCCATTTGGCCGGAAGACCGATGCAATACCAAAAGGCGCGATTGATCTCTTTGCGCCGCCGGATGCTGGGCAATCAGCTCGGGCGGCAAATTGAAATCAAAGTCGGCGGTGTGCACGCGCAGAGGGTAGTGAGCGCGCGCCAATTTCCAATTTCAGAATTGTCGATGCTGGACGGATTCTTCGACTCGTTGAACTGATGAACTACATCTTGGGGAGATCGCGATGCGACTACCAGCGGTTGGGCTTTTTTTGGAGGGGGGAAAAGGAGGTTCAGAGTGGCAGCGAAAGGTTTTTCACCACTTGTCTTCAACGTGTGAATAAGTTCTGAAAAAAACTTCCCGATAGGTGTTGACTAAGAAAGGCGCTGGGTGTTTAACAGGGGCGTGAAATGTAGCGTTCTGTGGCAAAATGGGGCAGCCACAAAATGCCTGTGAACAAATGTCGAATTCCGCCATAGCCACGACGCCGATTTACAATTCCGTGTACCGCCACGGTTGTGATGAGAAGCGACGCATTCAAATCCCGGCGATGTGGCGACCGACGGAAGAAGGCGTGCAGTTCACATTGATCGTGTGGCCGCAACGAAACGAAGGTCCGTGTTTGCGCGTGTTGCCGCCGAAAGAAATGGCGGAACTGATGGCGGAGTTGGATGCAATGCCAAACAGCAATCAAAACAAAACGGTGCTCAAGCGCATCATCGGTTCGAAGTCCACCCAGGTGGCTTTGGACAAGGCGGGGCGGATTTGTGTGCCGGAAGATTTGGCGGCGGCGGCGGGCATCAAAGTCGGAATGGAAGTGGTGCTCGTCGGTTTGTTGGATCGATTTGAGATTTGGGAGCCGGCGCGTTATGCGCGCGTTGATGCGGCAGACGATGTCCTGGCCTCGGAAGCCTTCAAGTTAATGGAATAAACGAACATGAGCTTTGGACGATTATTGGCAGCGGGAAAAAGTCTGGTGAACGGCAATGTCGCCGGTCGCTATCAAATGCAGCGCGGCATGGCGTTGCCGCAATTTATTTCGCCGAAGAATCCCTTTAAGCAGGAAGCGGTGGCCAAACCGGTCGCGCCCCCGCCGGTGGTTGCCGCCCCTGCTACGAATTTGTCCGCTAGCGCGTCCGCGCCCGAGAGTACGTCGGCTCGTTTGCCAGTGGGCAAACTGTCGGCGGCACGGTCGGTCTCGCTGGTTCAGCGTGCGAAGAACGCGGGCACGATTCTTGGCGCGAAGCTCCGGGGCGGGGTGAAGCTGCGGGGTAGCGCGAAGTGGCTGGGAGGCGCAATGCAACGCGCGATGTTGTTTTGCCTGGATCACAATCCGTTTTCAGCCATTGGCCGACCGAAGTTGATGGGCATTCCGCGCTTCGGCAAAGCGGCCGAACAAGGCGAGTTGTCGTTGGATCGTGTGAAAGTGGTGCGCAACGATTTAACGCATGCCGACCTGGAAGTGGTGCAGGTCGGCGGTGGCCAAAAATAATTTCAGCGGCAGCGATGCAGAGTGAGCGAGTTCATTCACAAGCCCGTGTTGATGGCGGAAGTGCTCGCAGCACTGCAACCAAAGTCGGGTGGCAAATATGCCGACGGGACGCTGGGCGGCGCGGGTCACGCGGCGGCAGTGCTGGCGGCGAGCGCGCCGGACGGATGGTTGTGGGGTTGTGACCGGGACGGAGTTGCGCTCGAAGCGGCGGCCCAGCGATTGGCGGAATTTGCGGGCCGGTTTGAGTTGCGCCGCGGCAACTATGCGGAGTTGAGTGATTGGGTACCGGTGGCGAGTTGCGACGGGGTGCTGTTGGATCTGGGCGTGAGTAGTCCGCAGTTGGACGTGGCAGAGCGCGGATTCAGTTTCCAGGCCGATGGTCCGTTGGACATGCGGATGGATACACGGCAACCGGTGACCGCGGCCACGCTAATCAATACGGCGAGCGCGGAAGAGCTCGCGAAGATTTTTTGGGAATACGGCGACGAACGGGAATCGCGGCGGTTGGCGCGGGCAATCGTGCATGATCGCGAGTTGCGACCGTTCACGACGACGCGGCAGTTGGCGGAGTTGATGGAGCGATTATCGCCGCGGGCCGGTCGCAAGGCGCATCCGGCGACGCGGGTGTTCCAGGCGTTGCGCATCGCGGTGAACGACGAGATCGGGTCGCTGGAACGCGGACTGAATGGCGCATTGAGGATTTTGAGACCCGGCGGGCGATTGGCGGTAATCACGTTTCACAGTCTCGAAGATCGTGTGGTGAAACGCTGGGGGCGCGAGCGGGCGCGGGATTACACCTTTGAAGGCGAGGATGTGCCCGAGCTGCGAACGCCGCGCGCGCCGGAGTTGCAATTGATTTCGCGCAAGGCAATCACGCCGGGCGCAACCGAGTTGACGGAAAATCCGCGCAGCCGCAGCGCGCAATTGCGGGTGATGGAGAAATTATAAATGGCCAAGAATCGTAGAAATCAATCGGCGGCGATCCGGTTCGGTCCGGCGCTGAAGGCGGTGGGGCTGTGCCTGTTCATCGGCGGCGCGGCGGTGGGTTATGTCTGGCAAAAAAATCAGATCGATGTGTTGGGCCGGCAGATCAAAGCGCGGGAAATCAAGCTCGCGGAATTGCGCGATCAAAACAAGAAGCTACGGGATCAACTGGCCGTGTTGCATTCGCCGGCGCGATTGCTGGAGAAAGTGCAGCAATTGAATTTGGGGCTGGTGCCGCCGTCGCCGCGCGATGTGTGGCGAGTGGCGGAACCGCTGGAGCGTCCGGCCGAAGCGGCGCCGGAATCCGGGGCGCGCCAATTGGCGGCGCGGTGAGAAAGATTTTTTTGCCGCCGCCCGGGCTGCGGTCGTGAGGAACCGACTGCGCCGGGTGGCTGGCAAAAATTTGGCCGAAACCGAAACCTGAGCGGACTGAGTCCGCGGTGCGAGAAAGAGTTTTACCGCCGCCCGCGACACGTTGGTTGAGGAACCGACGGTTGCGGGCGGTTGGTGAATTTTCAGATGGGCAAAAAATTACAACTGAAGCGGGTGTTGCTGGTGGTAGGCGGTCTGGTCGGCATCTTCATCCTGTTGGGCGTGCGCCTGGCGGAGTTGCAAGTGTGGCGGCACGAGGAATTGAAGGCGCTCGCGCTGGAGAACACTGTCTATCGGCAGCGGATTCCGGCGCGCCGGGGCAACATTCTCGATGCGAGAGGCAATTTGCTGGCTTCGAGCACGCTGGTGAAAAATGTCTGTGCCGATCCCACGCTGATTGGCAATCGGCAGGCGGACGTGGCGCGGGCGATTGCGCCAATTCTCGGGATGAGGGAGGAGGAGGTTTATCAAAAATTGCTGCCGGGGACTTTCGTGCGGGATGGGAAAACCAATGTCCTGCGTTATTCACGCATCAAGAAGGAAGTGCCGGTGGAGACCTGGCTCAAAGTCAAGGAGGCCATGGCCAATCTGGTGTTTCCGGGAGTGGATGAGAAAACGTTGCCGCGGTCGGAACGTCTCTTCCTGGCAAATTTGCGACAAAGCGCCATTGCCACGGAACGTGAGGACGATCAGGTGCGCAACTATCCCAACGGCGCCTTGGCGGCGCATGTGCTGGGGTTCGTGGGCCGCAATGGCGATACTAACTCGATTGATTACGGGCAGTTGATTGGCGCGGAAGGCATCGAACGCGTGTTCGACGACAAACTCGCGGGCACGTCGGGTTGGCGGGTCACCGAACGGGATCGGCGCGGCAACGAAGTGGTGGCATTGCGCGATCAGGATGTGCCGGCGCGGGACGGTTACAACGTGGTGCTGACGATTGATTCGGTGGTGCAAAACATTTTGGAACGCGCGTTGGAGGAAGCGTGCGAAAAACATACGCCGGCCAATATCACCGGAATCGTGATGCGCCCGCGCACGGGCGAGATTCTGGCGATGGCGTCGTTGCCGGACTTCGATCCGAACAACGTCCCGCGGGATCCCGAACTGCGGCGCAATCGCTTGATCACCGATGTGTGCGAGCCGGGATCGACGTTCAAAATCGTGGTGGCGGCCGGCGCGCTGAATGACGGCAAGGTGTCGCTTGGGAAAGTTTACGATTGCGAACGCGGGCAGTTCCGGTTCGGGGGGCGAATTCTGCATGATCATGATCCTTACGGCGCGCTTTCGGTGCTGGGCATTATCACCAAGTCGTCGAACATCGGCGCGGCGAAGATCGGCATCGATTTGGGAGAAGACCGGCTTTACGAATACATGTGTGATTTTGGCTTTGGCATGCCGACGGGCGTGCAGTTGCCGGGTGAATCCCGCGGCATTCTGCATCCGGTGAAGAAGTGGAGCAAAGTTTCCATCGCGCAGATTCCGATGGGCCACGGCGTGGCGACGACGCGATTGCAAATGGTGATGGCGATGGCGGCGATGGCTAACGACGGTTGGTTGATGCGCCCGATGCTGGTGAGTCAATTGCGGGATACGACCGGCAACGTGGTGACGCAATATCAGCCGCAACGCGTGCGTCAGGTTGTGAGCGCCAACACCGCCGCGCAGATGGTCAAAGCGCTGAAGACGGTGGTTTCCACGGAAGGCACCGCGCCGAAAGCGGTCATGACCAACTACGTCGTCGCCGGTAAGACCGGCACGGCGCAAAAGCCCGGTCCGGGCGGTTACATGCCGGGCAAATATATTTCTTCGTTCATTGGCTTTTTCCCCGCCGATAATCCGGAGGTGTGCATCTCCGTCGTGTTGGATGAACCCAAGCGCGGCTATTATGGCGGGGTGGTGGCGGCTCCGGTGTTCAAGGATGTGGCCACGGAGGTTGCCAGCTATTTGCACATCCCCCCGGACAGCGGTGTCCTGGGGAGCGCGGACCTCGCGGACCGCGCGCCGGATGTGTCAACCGCCCTGCGCCCGTGGCGAACTGTGGCGGCACAGCAAACCCGAACCCCCTGACCTATGAATCCAAACAGCATCTCGCACCGGTTGTTTGCCGCCTCATTGTCGCAGGCCGCCCCGGCGCCAGCGAAACGTCCCGTTCGGACGCCGGCGAAAATCGCGTTCAAAGCGCATGCTTCGAAAGTGTCGCCGGCCATCAACGCCGCGGCGCGCAACATCAGCGAGTGGTCCTGGAGTGGTTGGCAACACACGACCACCTGACGCATGAACGGAATCGCGAAACCGCATTTGCTCGGACTGGTGGCGGGATTTTTTCTCGCCACCGGGCTGGTGGTTTCGGCGCTGCTGGCGACCACGGCCTGGCTCAAAGTCAAAAACACGCAGTTCATCACGGTGAAAGGCTCGGCGCGCAAAAATGTGCGGGCGGATTTGACGGTGTGGCGGGGAACGTTCAGCACTCAAGCGGCAACCTTGCTGGAGGCGCAACGACAATTGAAAGGGGACGCCGAAAAAGTGCGGGCGTTTATCGCGGCGCGCGGCGTGACCAATTTTTCCTTCACGCCTATCGGCATTGATGACGTGCGCGGCACGTTGACCGATGCGACCGGACTGACACAGCCGCAGATTTTGGGGTATCGGTTGAGTCAGACCGTGCGCGTTGAATCGAGCGAGGTAGATTTGATGAATGAACTGGATCGCGATTCGGTGGCGCTGGTGGAACAAGGCGTTTTGTTCACGGCGCAGGCGCCGGAGTTTTTGTACACCAAAGCCGGCGAAGCGAAGGTGGAGATGCTGGCGGAAGCCACGCGCGATGCGCGGACCCGCGCCGAACAGATTGCCCAGCAAGGGGCGCGGCAAATTGCGCGCTTGCACGACGCGAACATGGGCGTGATTCAGATTGTTCCAATTTACAGCGGCCAGACCAGTTGGGAGGGGATGAATGATACATCCTCGCTGGACAAGACCATCACGGCGGTGGTGACCGCGACGTTTGCCTTGAAATGAATTGTGGAAACCAGGGATGTGGAATTTGTAGTGGCGGCGGGTGCCGGGGAACTCGTGCAGGGTTCGCCCGCGACGCCCATTCGGCGCGTGAACACGGATTCGCGGCAGGCGCAGCCGGGAGATTTGTTTGTTGCCTTGAGTGGAGAACGATTCGATGGCCATGAATTTATTGCGGAAGTGGCGCAAAAAGGCGCGGCGGCGGTCCTCGTCGAAGAAACGCGTCGTTTGCCTGCGCTGCCGAATTGTGTGGTGATTGCCGTGGCGAATACCCGGCAGGCCTACGGTCGGATTGCGGCGGCGTATCGAAAACAATTCACGCTGCCGATGATCGCGGTGGGCGGCTCGAACGGCAAGACGAGCACGAAGGAACTTATTGCGGCGGTGTTGCGGCAGAAACTAAACCCGCTGTGGAGCGAAGCCAGTTTCAATAATGATGTCGGCGTGCCGGCGACGTTGTTGCGGTTGGACCAAACGCACCGGGCGGCAGTGCTGGAAGTGGGTACCAATCATCCCGGCGAACTGGCGGCGCTGGTGGGGCTGATTGAACCGCAGTTCGGGGTGATCACGAATATCGGCCGCGAGCATTTGGAATTTTTCACGGATTTGGAAGGCGTGGCGCGCGAGGAAGGGGCGCTGGCGGAAGCGTTGCCAGCAAATGGTAAATTGTTTTTGAACGGTGATGACGAATGGAGCGATGCAATTGCGAAACGCACGCAAGCGGTGGTGACGCGCGTCGGAAGCGGCGCACATTGCGAGTGGCGCGTGAGCACCGTGAAGATGGACAAGAACGGTTCGACATTCACCGTGACCGCGCCGACGAAGGAATTCAGTGGTGCGTATCGCATCAGTCTGTTGGGCCGACATCAGGTCGGCAACGCGTTGTTCGCCATTGCACTGGGCGCGGAACTGGGATTGAACCGCGCGGAAATCAAACAAGGGTTGGCGACATGCGAACCGGCGAAGATGCGGTTGCAACTGTATGAAGCGGCCGGGGTGCGCGTGTTGGATGACGCCTACAATGCGAATGCGGATTCGATGGTGGCGGCGTTGCAGGTGTTGCAGGAATTGCCGTGCAAAGGTCGGCGCGTGGCGGTGCTTGGCGACATGGCGGAACTCGGGGCGCACAGCGAAAGCGCGCATGCCGAAGTCGGACGACGCGCGGCGGAGTTGGGCGTGGAACAATTGATCGCGGTGGGCAAGATGGCCGGCACGATGGCTCAAGCGGCGCGCGGCGCGGGGTTGAGTCGTGTGATTGAATTGGCCGATGCCGAAGCGGCGGCCACGGCAATCAAATCATTTTTGAAACCCGGCGATACGGTGTTGCTGAAAGCGTCGCGGTCATCGCGATTGGAACGCATCGCCCAGGCGTTGAAAGCGGAAGAAGCGGGCAAGCGCAATTGACCGACGCGCGAGCCAGGTGGGACTGGAGCGCGACAATGCGCGAACCAGAGCGCGAACGAATGGAAGCGAATGTTATTTTATCTCAGTCAGGCAATCCTCGGATGGGCGGAGGGCACGGATTGGGCGCCGTATGTGTCGTTTCTGCGGCTGTTCCGCTACATCACGTTTCGCTCGGCCGGCGCGGCCATCACGGCGTTTCTGCTGAGTCTGTGGCTCGGGCCGAAAGTGATCGCCTGGCTAAAGCGTTTGAAATTCGGACAGGAGTACAAGGACCTCGCGGATCAGGCGGGGGATTTCAAGACGCGGGTGTTGAGCAAAAAGGGAACGCCGACGATGGGCGGAATTCTCATCGTGTTGGTGCTGAATCTGACCGCGATTTTGTGGGCGGAGATGAATCCGTTGCTGGAGTTGACGTTGTTGGCGGTGCTGGTGCTGACGGGATTGGGGTTTTACGACGATTACGCGAAGATCATCAAACAGCAGGGGGGCGGGGCGCCGCCGCACGTGAAGTTGTGGGTGCAGTTTGCGGTGGCGATTTTTGTGGCGGTGTATTTGTGGAAGTTGCCGATGTCGAGTTGGCTGCGGTTGCCGGAACTGGCGTCACCGTTGCAGAACAACCTGGTCAGTACGTTGATGCTGCCGTTTTACAAGTATCCGATTCAATGCGGGGCGGTGATTGGATTGATTGTGGTGGTGCTGACGATTGTGGGCAGTTCCAATGCGGTGAATCTGACCGACGGACTCGATGGTTTGGCGATTGGCTGCACCGTGATCACGTCCATCGTGTTTCTTGTGCTGACGTATCTGGCGAGCAATTTCAAGTATGCGACGTATTTGCAGATACCCTATGTGCATGGCGCGGGCGAGTTAACGGTGTTTTGTGCGGCGATGATCGGCGCGGGCATGGGGTTTTTATGGTTCAACTGTCATCCGGCGCAGGTGTTCATGGGCGACACCGGGTCGCTGGCGCTGGGCGGGGCGTTGGGATTGATTGCCGTTTTGATTCATCAACCGTTTCTGCTGGTGATTGCCGGCGGCGTGTTTGTGATGGAAGCCGGGTCGGTGATCATCCAGAAGGGCTGGTTCAAGTACACGCGGAAACGGTTTGGGGAAGGTCGGCGATTCTTTTTAATGGCGCCGATTCATCATCATTTTGAGAAGAAGGGCTGGTATGAAGCGCAGGTGGTGACGCGGTTTTACATTTTATGTGTGTTGTTTGCGGTGGTGGCTTTGAGCACGCTAAAGATTCGGTGATTTACCCGGAGTGCGAGCCAGCCGCCTGCTGCTAAAGCGGATGGCGCGCCGGTGGGAGCGGTCGGGGGAGTGTGATGCGGACGTGGCGGAACGCTGCGGAAAATGGTCGTGGAATCGGGCGCTTTACTCCTTGCGGCTGGTGCGGTTCGTTGTTAGAAAATCTGTCGAAGCGGAGCTGTTTTGTCAGTGCTGAGCGGTTAGTGCGGCAAGCAGCCCGTGGATTTCCTGCTTCGACGGTTTTTCGCGTCAGTGTTTTTGATGTGAAAGCCTTTGAAGGTGAGGGAAATCAATTAGTAGGGGTGCGCGAATGTCGCACCCCAAGATACGCGGCAAAAATGACAATCCGCCCGAGTGCGAGCGGCGGTTGCCGGAAGCGAAGAATTTGCTGTCGGTTCTTTTGAGGGAAGAACCCGCAACAGAAATTAACCAAACAAACCTCAATGAAAGGACGCGATTCGCGCCAAGACAATGAATAGCCCCAGTCCGTTGATCCCCCAAGGTTCCAATTTGGAACAACAGAACAAAGCCCGCTCCAGTCTCAAAGTAAAAATCTTTTGCGCGTTGGGCGTGAACGTCGCCGTGTTGCTGGTGTTGCTGATGCAAGGTTGCAAACGCGAGCAACCGCAGATGGAAACCATCACCAGCGATCTGCCGCCGGTGTATGACGAATCCAATCAACCGCCGGTGCTCACGGATTATGGCCAGCCAGGCATCGCCGATCCGGGCACGAGCAATATCCCGCCCTCGACCGCTACGATCCCGGGATTGCCGCCTGTGACGGAAACTTACGTGCCGCCGACGCCACCGCCACCCGCGCCGGAAGTGGCGGCGACCGAATACACCATTCAGCGCGGCGACACCTACTCGTCCATCGCGCCCAAGTTCAACATCAGCGTTAGCGCCTTGCAGGCGGCGAATCCGAGTGTGGATCCGACGCGTTTGCAGATTGGCAAGAAATTGGTGATCCCCGCGCCGACGGCGTCCACCGGTGCGAGCACTGCTCCGACAGTGAATGCCGCGCTGGGCGAAACCATTTATACGGTGAAATCCGGCGACACGCTCAGCCGCATCGCGAGCCAGTATCGCACCACCGTTTCGGCCATCAAAGCGGCCAATGGCTTGCAAACGGACCGCATCAAGGTGGGCGATAAGCTGAAGATTCCGGCCAAGTAAATTACGCCGACTGCCGCCGCGGCAAATTCCGCGGCGGTTTGCGTTGGACATGAAAACCGCCGTCACCACGCTCGCCTTTTGCATCGCTGCCCTGCTGACGCTCGGGCTGGTGATGTTGTACAGCGCGAGTATGAACATGCCGGACAAACAGCAAGTGATGAAGGGGGCGCAGTTGCTGATGACGCAGGCGGTTTGGTGCGGGCTGGGTTTGGTGGCCTGCTTCGTGGCGGCGAGTCTGGATTACCGATTGCTCCGGAAGTTTGCGTGGCCGATTTTCATCGTCGGTCTGATTCTGCTGGTCCTCGTGTTGGTGCCCGGCATCGGCCATCGCATCAAGGGCGCCAGCCGGTGGTTCAAATTTGCCGGCGTCAGTTTTCAACCGTCCGAACTGGCCAAGATCGCGCTCGTCATCGTGCTCGCGTGGTATTGCGAGCGTTACCAACGGCAAATGCGCGATTGGAAACGCGGCGTGGTGATTCCGGGAATTATCATCGCGCCGATGTTGGCGTTGATCTTTGTCGAGCCGGATCGCGGCACGACGATTCTGTTGGCGGCGGTTTGTGGCGGGATGCTGGTGCTGGCCGGCGTGCAATGGCGCTTCATTATTCCACCGGTGCTGTTGGGCATTGCGGGACTGGCGGTTTCCTTGTGGCACGATCCCATGCGCATGAAACGCATCTTTAGTTGGCTGTACCTCGAGGAAAATAAAGAAGGCGTCGGCTATCAGGCGTATCAAGCGATGATTGCACTCGGTTCAGGTGGTTGGTTCGGCCTCGGGTTGGGGAATGGCCGGCAGAAACTGGGTTTTGTGCCCGAGCATCACACGGATTTTATTCTCTCCATCATCGGCGAGGAACTGGGGCTCGTTGCCACCTTGGGCGTGGTGCTGGGATTTGCGTTGATCGTGATTTGCGGTTTTTACATCGCGGTGCATGCGCGCGATACGTTCGGCATGATGCTCGCCTCCGGCGTCACTTTGCTCATTGGCTTGCAGGCGTTCATCAACATCGGCGTTGTCACGAGCGCGCTGCCGAATAAAGGCCTGGCCTTGCCATTCATCAGTTACGGTGGCTCGAATCTGGTCGCGATGCTGACATGTGCCGGGTTGTTATTTGGTGTGGCGCGCCAGGCGCGCGCTCCCGAATTCAAGTCAGCCAATCCCTTCGCCGCCTCGGAACTTCCCACGGCGCAAACCACATGAGTTCCCGGCGCGAATCCTCAGCCCACGTCGCGATTGCCTGCGGCGGCACGGGCGGACACCTATTTCCCGGGTTGGCCGTGGCGGCAGAATTACAAGCGCGTGGCAGCGCGGTCAGCGTGTTGATTTCGCCCAAAGAAGTGGATCAACAGGCCGTAAAATCCGCGCGCGACGTGCAAGTGTTCACGCTGCCCGCCGTTGCGTTGCAACGCGGCAATCGGCTCGCATTCGGTTATGGTTTTGGGCGCTCCTGGCTCGCCGCGCGGCGACTGTTCAAGAACACGCGCCCGACGGCCGTGTTGGCCATGGGCGGATTCACTGCCGCTCCCCCGGTGTTGGCGGCGCGTTGGTTGGGCGTGAAGACGTTCCTGCACGAATCCAACACCATTCCCGGTCGCGCCAACCGCTGGTTGGCGCGTTGGGTGGATCAGGCCTTTGTCGGTTTTCCGCAAACGGAAGGGCGACTCTCGGCCCGCACAGTCAGTGTGACTGGCACGCCGGTGCGACCGACATTTCAAGTGCGGGAAGCGACGGCTTGTCGCACCGCCCTCGGACTCGACCCGAATCGCCCGGTCGTTCTCGTCATGGGCGGCAGTCAGGGCGCGAGTGGGATCAACGATCTGGTGATCAAGGCGCTTCCCGGTTGGGCGCGCCACGCCGACACGTGGCAATGGTTGCATCTCACGGGACCCAACGATGTCGAAAAGGTACAACGCGCCTACGTGCAACATCGCTGCACCGCCGTTGTGCGACCGTTTCTGGCGGAAATGGATTTGGCGCTGGGCGCGGCCACCGCTTGCATCAGCCGGGCCGGTGCGTCTTCGCTCGCGGAATTGGCGGCGGTGCGCTTGCCCGCGCTGCTCGTGCCCTATCCCACGGCCGCGGACAATCATCAATGGCACAACGCGCGCGCCTTCGAAGAAACCGGCGCCGCGCAAACGCTGGATCAACGACTGGCGACACCGGAAAAAGTATGTCGCGCGTTGGTTGAATTGATGGAAGACGAAGGCGAACGCGCCAGCATCAAAGCGGCTTTGGCGCGATGGCACGCGCCGCGCGCGGCAGAGATCATTGCAGAAAAAATTCTGCAAAGTGTCATCCAGCCCAATGGCGCTGGCGCTGTAAATGCGGCGTCAGACTTGAAATCTGCCGCGGAGGAAAATCGCGCGGTGCTGGAGCGCGCGCCGGTCGCATGAACGTTTTGGCAGCCATGACCGTTTCGCAGCAATCTGAATCACCGCTGGTGCCGGCACTCCGGCAAGGCGTCTCGGCGGAAACGGTGGTGCGAGTTCACGAACCGCTCGCAAAGCGCACGACGCTGCGGGTCGGTGGTCCGGCGGATGTTTACGTTGAGCCCGCGAACGAAACTGATTTAGCAGCGGTGTTGCGAATTTGTGCGGCGCAGGGAACGAAATCTTTCGTGCTGGGGCGTGGGTCGAATTTGCTGATTCGCGACGGTGGTTTTCGCGGCGTGGTGATTTGTCTGGCGCAGCCGCATTTCAGCGCAGTGGAAATCGACGGCGAACGCATTCGGTGCGGTGCGGGCGCAAAATTAAAACAAGTCGCGGTGGAAGCGAAGCGGGCCGAGTTGACGGGCGTGGAATTTCTGGAAGGCATTCCGGGCAGTGTGGGGGGGGCGTTGCGCATGAATGCAGGCGCGATGGGCGGCGAGACGTTTCAATCGGTGGAGTCGGTTCGCCTCATGGATTACGCCGGCAACGCCCGCGATGTGGTCGCGGCGGAAATTCAGGCGGAATATCGATGCTGCGCGGTGTTGAAGCATCACATCGCTTTGGGCGCGGTATTTCGTGGTTCGCGCGCGACCCGCGCTGAGATTGAGCAACGCATGAACGGGTTCAGTCACAAGCGCTGGGATTCGCAGCCTGCCGCTCCCAGCGCGGGTTGTTGTTTCAAGAATCCCGCCACCATTCCCGCCGGCAAATTGGTCGAAGAACTCGGACTCAAAGGCATGAAACTCGGGGGCGCGATGGTGTCGTTCGAGCACGGAAATTTTATCACCAACGACGGCACCGCCACGGCGCGAGACGTGTTGGATTTGATCGAATTGATCAAAACGAAAGCGCGACTGGCGCGCGGCATCGAGTTGCATACGGAAGTTGAAATCGTCGGGGAAGATTAAGCTATGGGCAGTATTTCCAAATTAAGCATCACGGTCATGTTGGGCGGGCCGAGTGCCGAGCGCGAAGTGTCGTTGCGCTCGGGCGCGTCGGTCGCGGCGGCCTTGCGGTCGCTCGGACACGAGGTGAACGAATTGGATCCGCGCCAGGCGGGCTGGCAGATTCCGCGGAACACGAACGTGGTGTTTTTGGCGTTGCACGGCACCTATGGCGAAGACGGCACAGTGCAAGCGGCGCTGGAGAAGATTGGCGTGCCCTATACCGGTTGCGATGCCGAGGCGAGCCGGATTGGTTTTGACAAGGCGTTGACGAAACAAAAATGCGTGGCCGCCAAAGTGCCGACCGCGCGCTCGCTGGTCATGGATTCCGCCAAGACGGCCTGGCCGATGGGCTGGAATCCGCCGCTCGTAATCAAACCGGTGCGCCAGGGATCGAGTGTGGGATTGCAGTTCGTGGAACGTGTCGAGGAATGGCCGGCGGCGTTGACCGAAGCATTGCGCCATGATTCGCAAGTGTTGATTGAAGAAAAGATTATCGGGCGCGAAACGACCGTCGGCATTCTGGACGATCAGGCGTTGCCCGTGGTGGAAGTGCGGCCCAAGTCCGGCGTGTACGACTATCGGACCAAGTACAGTGTCGGGGCTTCGGATTATTTTTGTCCGGCGTTGTTCGATGTACCGACGACGCAGCGCATCCAGGCGGCGGGACTGGCGGCGTTTCGCGCGATTGGCGGACGCGATTATGCGCGGGTGGATGTGATGGTGCGCGCCAACGGCGATCCCGTGGTGCTGGAGGTCAACACGCTGCCCGGCATGACTGAGACCAGTTTGTTGCCCAAAGCGGCGGCGGCGGCCGGCATCGGTTACGCGCAGTTATGTCAACGCATGGTGGAACTAGCTTTACGCCGAAAATGAGTTGGATCAAACGCAAAGCGAAAAATCGCAAGTTGGGACGCATGCACGTGCTGGACGTGAAGCTGCGTTCGGATCAGGTGCGCAAATCGCGGCTGCGCCTCGCGGCACTGGCGATGACCGCGTTGGTTGGCACGGTGCTGGGCGTGTTTGCGTTGTGGCGCGGCGGGGAATGGTTATTGAACCGCATGATCTATGAGAACTCCGCGTTCGCCATTCGCTCGGTCGAAGCGCACACCGATGGCGTGATTGCCCCGCAACAATTGCAGCGGTGGGCCAATGTGCGGGTGGGGCAAAACCTGCTCGCGTTGGACCTCGATAAGATCAAACGCAATCTCGAGATGGTGCCGGCCATCGAAACGGTATCGCTCGAACGCGTCCTGCCCCGGACATTGCGCATTCGCGTAACGGAGCGCGAGCCCATCGTGCAAGTGGCGGTATTGCGAACCAATGGGCCGGGCGAGTTTGAGCACGTCATCTTCTTGTTGGACGGAAAAGGTGTGGTGATGCAACCACTGACGCCGCACGATAAAGTGCGCCCGATCGGCCAATTGGACCACGGTTTGCCCCGCTTGTTAGGTTTGATGCGGCTTGATTTGCAGCCAGGCCGGCGCGTGGAATTGCCCGGCGTACAGGCCGCGCTCCGGCTCGCGCAGGAATTCGCCTACTCGCCGATGGCGGGGTTGGTGGATCTGAAGCAGATCGAAGTCAGTTCGCCTGACGTGTTGGTTGTGACCACGGAACAAGGCAGTGAAGTGACGTTCGGGCTCTACGACATCGATCAGCAATTGCGCCGCTGGCGGCAGGTGCATGACGAAGGGCTGCGCCAGCGCAAAGGGCATCTCGCCACGCTTGATTTGTCGGTGGCCAACAACGCTCCGGCCCGCTGGCTTGATCCGAAGATTGTCCCCGCCCCGGCGAAACCGGTGAAAACCACGCGAACCAGAAGACAACGCAATGTTTGATTCCTCCTCCATCATCGTCGGCTTGGAGATCGGCACCTCCAAGGTTTGCGCCGTCGTGGGCGAAGTGAACGACGAAGGCGCGCTCAATATTGTCGGAATTGGCCAATGTCGCTCCCGCGGTGTGCGCAAAGGCGAAATCGTGGACGCGCGCTCCGTCGAGGAAGACGTGCGCCACGCCATTGTGGAAGCCGAGCAAATGGCCGATGTGGAAATCCGCAGCGTTTATCTTGGAGTCAGCGGCGGCCACATCCGCGGCTTCAACAATCGCGGCATGCATCCGGTGGTTTCGGCGGACCGCGAAATCACCAGCGACGACGTGCTCGACGTGGTGAAGAACGCGAAGGCGATCAACTTGCCGCAGGACCACACGGTGTTGCACGCCATGCGCCAACACTTCTTTGTCGATGGCCAGGATGGGGTGAAAGATCCCGTCGGGATGCTGGGCGCGCGCTTGGAAGTGGACGTGCATGTGGTCCATGGCCACTTGAATCGTTTGCAAAATGCGATTCGCGTGGTGAAAGGCATGCAACTGGAGGTCGAAGAAGTCGTGTTCAACGGCTTGGCTTCCTCGTTGGCTGTGCTGTCGCCCGCGCAAAAGGAACTGGGCGCACTGGTGATTGATTTGGGCGCGGGCACGACCAATTACGTGGTTTATTCCGGCGGCGTCATCAAGCACACGGGTGCGCTGGCGGTGGGCGGCGACCACGTGACGAACGATTTGGCGTTCGGGCTCAAAGTGCCGCAAGGCCGCGCCGATCAGCTCAAGATCGAAAACGGCCATGCGTTCATGGATGAATCAGTGGCCGGTCGGAAGATGAATCTCAAGAGCGACTTGGGCTTACCGCTCAACACTGTGAATCTCGGCCACCTGCGCCGCATCATGGCGCTGCGACTCGAGGAGATATTCCAGTTGGTGGCACAGGACGTCGAGCAGGCTGGTCTGCTGGAGTACTTGCGCGCGGGAGTTTTTCTTTGCGGCGGCGGTTCGCGCATTCCGGAAATCACGCGGCTGGCAGAGGAGACACTGCAACTGCCGGCCGTGGTCGGCAAAACCACTTGTGTGAGTGGCTTGAAATCCACGCTGGATCAGCCCGAATTCGCGACCGCCATCGGCCTCGTGCGATTCGGTTCACTGAAGGTGCGGCGGCAGGAGAAATCATCGTTGGTCAAAAACATCAAACACGTCTTCGGTCGGCTGTTGCCGCGCTGACGTTTGTTGCCATGAATGCTGAAACTCAATCCCCCTCTTCGAATGCTGCCGTGCCGCGAATTAAGATCATCGGCGTCGGCACGGCGGGCACGCTGATGGTGGACCAGTTGGCGCGCGAAGAATTCGCCACCGCTGAATTTGCCTTCATCAACACGGACGCCACCGCGCCGTCGGTGCCGACGCGGCATCTGCTGCTGGAGTCGAAAACTCTGCGCGGGCTCGGGACTGGCGGTGATCCCGAACGCGGTCGGATGCTGGCCGAAGAACATTTCCCGGCAGTGAAATCACTTTGCAGCGAAACCGAAGTGGTTTTCCTGGTCAGCGGTCTGGGCAGTGGCGCGGGTTCGGGAGTGACGCCCGTGGTGGCGCGCGCGGCGCGCGAAGCGGGGGCGTTGGTGTTGGCGTTTGTCACGTTGCCGTTTGACTGCGAGGGAAACCGCCGGCAACAACAGGCGCGCCATGCGTTGGAACAACTCCGCGTTGCCTGTGATGGCGTGATTTGCCTGCCGAACCAAAAAGCGTTCGCATTGCTGGCGGCCGACAGTAGTTTTCGCGACGCGTTTCGCACGACGGGCCGGCTGCTGACCGAAGGCTTGCGCGGCGTCTGGCGGTTATTGCGATTTCGCGGTTTGATTGAGGTTCATTTCCCGGACTTGTGCGCGGTGTTGCGGGAGCGGCATGCCGAGAGCGCGTTTGCCACGTTTGAAGCCGCCGGTCCAAATCGAGCAACGGAAGTTTTGGCGGCATTGCCGTCGCATCCGTTGCTGGATGGCGGGGAAGCGTTGAACGGTGCGGCCAACCTATTGGTGAGTATTTGCGGCGGGCCAGACCTCACGATGACGGAGGTGAACCGCTTGATGGCTGAGATCAACAACCGTTGCGGCAACGCGCGAATTATCATGGGCGGCGCCGTGGATGAACAATTCGGCGACCGGCTTTCGGTGACGATCATCGCCACGAAAGCGCGTCCGGCGGAATTGCCCGCCGCGCCGGATGCCAACGCGCCGGCCAGTCCCGATGCCGTAACCCCGCCGGAATTCAGCACGGAACTGTTGCATCCGAGTGAAACGGAACGCCCCAAAACGCGGTTCGTGCCGCCGGCGCCCACGCTGACGGCCACACAGCGCGAAGAGATTATCACCAAGCAAACGGGCAAATCCGTCCGGGCACGCAAAGGCGTCGGGCCGCGCATGCGGCAAACCACGTTGCCGTTGGATATTGTGAACAAGGGTCGCTTTGACAAGAGCGAGCCGACGATCCACAAGGGGGAGGACCTCGACTTGCCGACTTACATTCGGCGTGGCGTTTCGCTGAATTGACCGGGATAGAGTTGCCTTCAGAAAGAAATCTTTGGATCAGACTGCGGCGGCGGCGCGCTTCGACCAGGCGATGCGTGCGCTTCGGAACGGCGTTTCAGATCGAGGTAAACAATTTCCCCCGCTCACATTCGTAATATCCCGGATGGCTTGAGGGCGGGCGGCGAATGAATTTCGAAGGCGTGGCCGCAACGGAAATTTTGTTGGAAAAAGTGCGGCAGGGTAGGGCAGATTAGAGGCATGGCCGATAGCAGTGATACCGTCATTCTCAGCAAGCCGGTGGTCTCTCTCGATGAGGTGCAGCGCGATTGGATGGATTTGAAGTCGCGGGTTGGGCAACTGGAGGGCGAACGCGCGGTGTTGGAACAGGAAAACAAAACGCTACGCACGTTGTTGGAACGCGTGGTGGAACATCGGCAACGCTCGCACGGAGAACTGGTGCATCTGCTCACGAATCTGGTCAGCAAACTGCCCATCAACGACGTCGGCGTGGTGGTCTCAAAGCTGGTCGAGCACAACAGCAACGTTGCCGAAGTGTGCGCGGCGCTGTCCAAAGGCACGGTGGATGCCGCGCTGCCGCAACCGACGGTGCTCAAGAATCTCGAGCAATCCAAGCGCGACTTGCTGGCCGCCATCAAGCCGGCTGTGGACGAGTTGCTCCAATCCGATCCGCCGCTGGAAACGGCCATGATAAAAAAGCTCGCGGAGGATCCGGAGACGTTCTTTTCACCCGTCGTGGTGCGGGCCACGCGTTGTTTCATCAAAGGGCAGGTGACGCGGGAACGGATTGTGCGCGATTTCGGCGAGGAAGCGCTGGCATTTTTCAATGACCTGACGACTGATCCCAAGCTTAATCCGCGTCCCAAGCCGGAGGAAATCGTATTGGCGTTCAAGCCCGACTTCGAAACGTTGTTGCAGCAGAACACGGCGTTGGCCGGTAACAAACGCCAGGAGTTGAGCGCACTGTTCCAACGTGTCCAGAAGGGGCGTGCGAACACCGACGCGGCGCGCGCGCAAAAGAATGCGTTTCTCCGCATGTCCTTTCTCATCGAGCTGTGGCACTACTACGAGAACCAGGCCACGGAAGCGCCGGACGTGGTCTTTGCGCTGCGCTTGCCGGGTCTGCTGGAGCAACTGGTCCTCACGCCCGGTCAGGAGCAATTGGAGGAAAAATGGATTCGCCAGGCGGAAAGTCTGTTGGAATTCATCATCAATCCCGATCAGCGCTTGATGACCATCAACAACGTGGGGAAAGCCGGCGGACCGGCGCGCTTGCTGAAGTTCGTGTTGCGTCTGCGCGCGGACAGATTGCCGGACGAAAACGAAGTCGTGCACGAATTTGTGCGGGCGTTGATTCCGGCTGCGCCACAGACGCCGCCGGAAGCCAAGGAAGTGGCGCAGTTGTTACGGTTGCTGCCCGACGCTTCCCGGCAAAAACTGGTCGTGCGCGGTGTCATGGCTTCGGATCGGATGAAACGCGTGGATGCCGAATTGCTCGGGCGCGCCATCGGGACGGAACTCAAGTTGAAAGGTCTCGACGAAGAAACGCGCGTGCAAGCGACGTTGTCGCCGGAAGTGGAGCGGCAACTGGCGTGGGACAAGGTGAAGGAGTTGATTACGCGGCGCGCGGATCCGGCGCAGATTGCGACCGCGATTCGGGACCGGTTGCATGCCAAGTATGATGGCGACGAAATGCGCCAGAGTTGGCTGACCCTGAACGAAACCGAGCCGATTTCGCTGATTCGCGTGTTTTGTCAGTTGCCGTATCTGGCGGATGGGCGAACCGACCCGATTGCCCGCGCGGTGTTGGAAAGTTACGTAACGCGGCTGACGCACGAAAAGTACGCGGCGACGTACGTCAAAGTGATCACCAGTTTGAAGAACATGTTCAAGGCCAAGCCGGACAGTCCGATCCTGCTCAACTTCATGGCGCTCGTGAAATGGGTGGACGCGGATGCCGCCAAGAAGATGAGCGCCGACGTCGGGTTGCCGGCCTGACGGGGAGGCTCGTTTGCGGTTTATCATCGGCGGTCGGGATACTGCTCCCGACGCGCCGTGGCTCCCGCGCTCAGAATTTCCGATATCGCAAACTCAACGTCCGTTCGTGCTCGATACCGGCGGATGGGTGATCAGGTGGTAGATGTAATCCTTGAGTTTGGCCCGGCGCATCTTGCGTTCATCAATTTCCTGATCGGTGGCGAAGTCGATTTCTTCTTCAATGCGGTAAATTTCGTCGTCCAGCCGGTGATATTCGTCGTAGAGGTTGCGGAAGTGGGTGTCGCCTTGCAGGCGTTTGATGGTGTCGCGATGTGCCGGGAATTCACGCAAGATAGGATGATGTAGGTCCATGGGAGGATCTCCTGGTTGAGGTTTGCGGGCTGATGACCATGGTTGTCACGATGATAACTCTGGTTCGCCCCCAATTAACTCCCGATAGCGCGCGAGCGCTAGTCTGATTTTGCCGGAATTTTACCGGCGTTTGGCAGGCGGCGGCGGAATGTATTCCAATCCAACGATGCAAACGTCGTCTTCAAACTCGTTTTTGGTGGCGAACTCGCTGGTTTCCTTCAGTAACGCGTCGAACAATTCTTCCTTGGCCAAAGGCAAATGCTTTTGGGCCGCTGCAACCAGCATGTCCCGGGTGTACAACGTCTGGTCTGGCGCATGAACTTCGTAGAGGCCATCAGTGAACAACATGACGAGGTCGCGAGGAGCAAGTTTGATTTCGGACGTCTGGTATTTGAAGTTTTCAAACAGGCCCAGCGCCGCCTGGCTTTTCGCGCCGTTATGATTCTTGATTTCCTCGACGGCGCTGGATTCGCGGCGCAGCAGAAAGGGTTTGGGGTGACCGGCGTTCACGTAACGCATCTGGCCGGTGGCGGAATGGACGACCAGGAAAAACGCCGTGGTCAGGACGGGCGAGCCGCCGGGCTTGAGAATGGCGAACAACTCCGCATTGAGTTCTGTCATGAATTGTCCGGGGTTGTGCGCCACGGGCCGGAGATTTTCCACGAGCGCCCGAATCATTGTGGTTATCAGCGCGGAACGCACGCCGTGCCCCGCGACATCGCAGAGAAACACCCCCACTTCCTGATCTGAAATGGGCGTGATGCTGAAAAAATCGCCGCCCACCGTGCCGCTGGGGATATACCGGTGCGTGAAACGAAAGACACTGTCTTCGTCCGACACGCCGCGCGGCAACACCGGGTATTGCTGGGGCAACATCGCCAGTTGGATTTCCCGCGCGGTCTTGAGGTCGTTTTCCATTTGCAGGTTTTTCTCCCGCAACTGTTCCTCGCTGGCCGCGAGTTTGTCCTTGGCTTCGCTGATGCGTTTCTCGGCGAGCTTGATGTCGGTGATGTCCCAGAACATGCCCTGCAAACCGGTCACGGTGCCGTTGGCATCAATGATGGGGATTTTCAGCACCTGAATGTATTGCGCGTCCGAACCGGGGAATTTGCTCTCCTCGATCAGCGTCACCGGTTTGCGCGAACGCATCACGCGTTCGTCATCCGCCTGGCGCAGTTTGGCCGCGTCCGGTGGCAGAAAGTCGAAGATGGTTTTTCCGATGACTGCTTCCGGCGAGCGGGCGATGAACCGGCAAAATTCTTTGTTGGCGAACGTGTAGCGGCCCTCGAGGTCCTTGCGGAAAATGCACTGCGGCATCGTGTCCACCAGCGAGTGATACAGTGCCTCGGAAATCCGTAGATTTTCCTGCGCTTCGCGAATGCGTTCCTCCGCGAGCTTCTGTTCGGTGATGTCCCAAAAAATTCCCTGCAATCCGGTGACCGTGCCGTCTTTGCCATACAACGGCGTTTTGACCACCTGCACATAACTTTTCTTTTGGCCGATCGGTTGGTGCTCTTCGACAATTTCGTATGATTGACCGGTGACCATCACGCGGTGGTCGTCGGCTTGATATTTCCTGGCCAGCTCGACCGGGAAGAAATCGAAATCCGTTTTGCCGAGAATTTCTTCGAGGGCCAAACCCGCGTGCCGACAATATTGTTGATTGGCAAAAGTGAAACGCCCCTGCAAATCCTTGCGGAACACATTTTGCGGCATCGTTTCCACCAGCGAGTGATACAAGGCTTCGGACTCCGCCACACTTTCCTGCGCCTGGCGTCGCGCTGTGATGTCTTCCACCGTGCCTTCGTAATGCATCAATCGGCCCTTGGCATCGCGGATGGCGCGACAGTTTTCCGAAATCCAGATGATGCTGCCGTCCTTGCGGAAAATCTGCGATTCAAACCCGGTGATCGTATCGTGTTCGTCCATGATACGCCGGAATTCCTCGCGCCGTCCGGGTTGCACATAAAGACTCTCCCCGATGTCCGTCACGCTCTGCAATAAATCCTCCGGCGAGCTGTAACCGTAAATCCGCGCCAGCGCCATGTTCGCCAGCAAATATCGGCCGTCCGGCGTGCTTTGAAAAATTCCCTCCACCAGATGATCGAAGATGTTGTGATACTTTTCCTCCTGGGCGATCAAGGCGACTTCGGCTTCGTGTCGCTCAATGGTGTAACGAATCGAACGCAGCAACCAACTCGGGTTCAGCTGGCTTTTGACAATGTAATCCTGTGCCCCCGCATGCACGGCCTCCACGGCAATCGCTTCATCATCTGCCGCGCCCAGCACGATGATTGGCGTATGCGGCGCGGCTTCCTGCAAGACCACGATGTTGGCCAGCCCGGCGCCGTCCGGCATGAAAAACTCCAACAAAATGACGCCGAATTCCTCGCGGCTCATGAGGTCCAGCGCTTTGGCGAGCGAAGGCGCGACGACCACGGCCCCAAGCGTCTCGCGTGCCTGATGCAGAATTCCGGTCACCATCCGCGCAAACGCTTCGTCGTGCTCGATTAACAGAATTCGCAACGACTGTCGTCGCGACACCTGTGCCGTATCGTGAATATTGCGTCCCAACATAACGACTCAACGATTGATCCGTTTCGTCAATAAATGACAGGCGCAGGACGCCGCGGCAAGCGGATTGGCGGCCGCTGTTGATCTTAAACGTCTGTTTCTTGAACTTCCTGCCTCCTCCCTCGAAAGTCTCCTTTCCAGCGCGCCCGGTTTCTGCCTAGACTTTTGGCCACTCTGCATCATGCCGAGCGTTTACATCAAAACTTACGGTTGCCAGATGAACGAGCGCGACAGCGAAGCCGTCGCCGCGCAACTCGTTGCGAAAGGTTACACCATTGCCGCGTCGGAATACGTCGCGGATGTCGTGCTGCTCAACACGTGCAGCGTGCGCGACAACGCCGAGCAAAAGGCCATCAACAAGATGGAGAATCTCGCTGCCGACATCCGTAAGAATCGGCCGAATGTCGTGCTCGGTTTCATGGGTTGTATGGCGCAAAGCCGGGGCAAGGAGTTGATTGATCGTTTGCCCGACGTGGATCTCGTGGTCGGCACGCAGAAATTTCATCGCACGGTGGATTACCTCGACGAAATTCTTCAGGGTAAACGCGACAAGATCGTGGACACGGCGGAAGAGCAGGGGAGCGAGGCGACGATCAAGGAACATCTTCTGAACGGCACGGCCAAAGATAAATCTGTCGCTGCCTTCGTCAGCATCATGCAGGGCTGCAATCAATATTGCACGTTTTGCATCGTGCCCTATACGCGCGGCGAAGAACGCAGCCGCACCATCCCTGACATTGTGACTGAATGCCGGCAACTGGTCGCGCAAGGTGTGCGGGAAATCACCTTGCTCGGCCAGATCGTGACGAGCTATGGCAAGCGGGAGATTCCAAAGCGCGACGACAAATCCGCCTTCGTCCAACTCATCGAAGCCGTGCACGAGATCGATGGTCTCGAACGCATCCGTTTCACCTCGCCGCATCCGAAAGGATATGGCGATGACTTGGTGGAAGCTTACGGTCGTTTGCCAAAACTGGTCGAGAGCGCGCATCTGCCCGTGCAAAGCGGCAGTGACCGCATTTTGAAACTGATGCACCGCGGCTACACGCGCGAACGTTTCCTGGAAATTATTCGCAAACTCCGGGCGGTGCGACCGGGCATCGGCCTTACCACCGATATCATTGTGGGTTTCCCCGGCGAGACGGAGGACGATTTTGAACTCACGCTGTCGCTCTGTCGCGAGATCGAATTCGACAACGCTTTTCTCTTCAAGTATTCGCCGCGGAAAGACACGCCCGCCGCCGCGATGCCGGATCAATTGCCGGAAGCATTGATTGAGGAACGTCACGCGCGGTTGCTGGAGCTCGTGAACCGCATCGGAAAGCGCAAGTACGACACTTACGTCGGACAACAGGTGCAAATTCTGGTCGAAGGTCCCAGCCGGAAGAACGAAGCCCGCATGATGGGCCGCACTCCTTGCAACAAACTCGTGTTGTTCGACGGCAGCGAGCGACATCGCGGTCAACTCATGGATGTTCGCATCACCCGCACTGGCAGCTTCACGCTTTACGGCGATCCGGCAATCGTCGGATTTTGATTTCCCGCCGCGGAAAAAATCGTTGTGCGATTCACTCTCGGTTTTCGTAGTTTGCTTCGCCAGTTGTCCCACTTGCAGGACTCTCGCGCGAGCTTTGGCGCCATCCCTACGGGCACGAATAAAAAATTAGACAAAAATTCTAAATCTCCTTGTTTGTGCTCCGGTGTTTAGTTGCAAATAGTTAATTAAAAGACACTAATGAGTTTATTGGCCTGCTGCTGTTTTGTTTCCTTAAAAGTTAGACAGAAATTTGACATGTGTTCAAAACCGAAACAACTTCGGCGTAAGTTCGGCCGCCTTTTTGTGGTGAGTCGAGCGAAACCTATGAGTCTCCAAAGTCAACTGTCGGGAACTGGACGGGAGCGTAGTCGCTTCAAGCGAGACGCTAGTGCAATGTCCCGGTCGGGTTGGTGGTGGTTCATGGAACAACAAACAAGCACAACCGAAAATAGCATGAAGACATTTCGTAACCTCACACTCGCAGCACTGGCGTTGGCCGCAACTTCGTTGCCGTTGGCGCAAGCTTATGACAAACCCGCTCCAAAAGGTGACATCGTCGCGGTGGCATCCAGCGCAGGAAGCTTCAATACCCTGGTCGCCGCTGTGAAGGCGGCTGGTTTAGTGGAAACGTTGCAAGGACCAGGGCCGTTCACGGTGTTCGCTCCGACCGATGAAGCGTTCGCCAAACTTCCGAAAGGCACGGTGGAAGATCTGCTCAAACCCGAGAACAAAGAAAAACTCGTGGCGATCCTGACTTACCACGTCGTGCCAGGCAAAGTTACGGCTGCCGACGTCAAAACGATGAAAGCCAAGACGGTCAACGGCAAAGAGCTCAACCTCAAGGTTGCGGACGGCAAGGTGTCAGTGGACAACGCCACTGTGGTAAAAGCCGATGTAATGGCCAAGAACGGGGTCATTCACGTCATTGATCACGTCGTTCTGCCACAATAATCACCCGTCATCCCCGGTGCGCCAGGACCACCGGATTTCGGCGCACCGGGACAAAACAGGATCACACCCCATCCTTTAATTGTTTAATTGTTATGAAAACTTTGCTCCATCTCCGTAACGCTTCCAGATTCTTGGCGGTCATTTTGGGTTTCAGCCTGACATTTAGTCCGGATGCGGCCTCGGCCGGTCAACGTGGCGGTAATGGCAATCTGGTTCAACGCCTGGAACGTGACGGCCGCTTCACGACGCTCTTGACGGCACTTGAAGTCGCGGGACTCAAAGACACCGTTGCATCCGGTGGCACATTCACCCTGTTTGCGCCAACGGACGCCGCCTTCGCCAGTCTGCCGCCCGGCACCGTGGAATCCCTGGTGACCAACGTGCCCGCGTTGCAAAACGTTTTGCTCTATCACGTATTGGGAGGGCGGGAGAGCCTCTTCGACCTCGTGAAGCAAAGCACCGCGACGACGCTCCAGGGAAATCCGGTCCTTGCGTTGCGCGAAGGATTCAAAATCCGCATCAACGGGCAAAAAGTTGATTACCCGTCCTTGCCGGCATCGAACGGAATTATTCATCCTGTCGCGGGCGTATTGATTCCACCGGCGGAAGATATTCAGATCAACAGTCTGGTGGACGTGCTGGCACTGGATGGCCGGTTCACCACGCTCATTACTGCGGTGCAAGCGGCTGGGCTAGCTGACGCGTTGACCACCGGTGGCCCGTTGACGGTCTTCGCCCCGACCGACGACGCTTTCGCGGCGCTGCCGCCTGGCACAGTCGAATCGCTCATCACCAATGTGCCCGCGTTGCAGAACATTCTGCTTTATCACGTTGTGGGAAAAGAAATCAGCGGGTTGAAGTTGCTGGATCGCCGGCCGATTGAGACGTTGCAAGGCGCTACGGTGGACACCACATTCAAGCGCAGCGGCTTGTTTATCAACGATGCGGAAGTCATCAACGCCGATGTGAACACACCCAATGGCGTTATCCACGTGATCGGTGGCGTGCTGTTGCCGCCCCCGCCCAAATCCAATCTGCTCGATCTGCTCAAGAACGACGGCCGTTACACAACGCTCGTCACCGCGCTCGAGTTGGCCGGGTTGGATGGCGCGTTGACCGGTGATTCTGCCTTGACCGTATTCGCCCCCACGGACGAGGCTTTCGCCAAAGTGCCTGCCGCTGCGCTTGCGGATTTGATCGCTGATAAAGAGGCGTTGACGGCGGTGCTGCTTTATCACGTGGTCGATGGCGACCAATCCGCGCGGGAACTATTGCGGGAACGCAAGGTGGAAACCCTCCAGGGTTCGGACGTATGGGTTTATTACTGGCGCGGCAAAGTCCTCGTGAACAAATCACAGGTGATTGACGCCGATCGCGAAGCCAGTAACGGCCGCATCCACGGGATCAACGCCGTTTTGTTCCCTCCGGCGCATTGAGACCGATGCGCCGGTGTCGGGTTCGACCGATCAAACCTGGCTGAATCAAGGAAGGCAGGTTTGGAGGCGGAGAGCGACGGCTCTCCGCCTCGATTTGTTGGTGTCAACGTTCTTGAATCCGGGGAGAATTCGGCTTGTGCACAATCCTGACCCTTCATTTTCCTCAATGGACATTCTTATACCGGCGTCATTTGTCACCGGCCTGATAATGGGCCTTCCTTCGGTTCGGTGACAAAGCCCGGTCTGCCGTTTAGCCTCCCAGAATACGAGGAATTTTTTTCAGTGGAGCGGCACTGGATACTTCTGTGCTATGCGCTGATTCGGGTTAAGTGCGCAATCTAAGCGGAGTTGGATTCCACTTTTGAGGCAGAAATTGGCGGAGTGAAGTCGTGCTCAGGAAACCGGCAGCGGGCGCAACAACGCCAGCGCGACGCCGATGATGACGCCCAAAAGTGTTGCCAGCAGGATTTTCCGTCCGGTCAAGCCGAGCTCGCGGCGCAAATCGTTGAGTTGGCGGGATGCCGTCAAATTCATGCTTGGAGAACAAGCACGGCGAATACCAGGCGCCGATGATTGCCAATCAGCGAAACAAAAACCGGGTCAACTAGCCAGAGGGTGGCCGGATGACCCGGGGAATTTCGATTAGTTCAAGTGCGAGACCGTGTAGGGACCGATGCCGACCGGAACTATCAGCCGACATCGAAATTGTAAATTCTTCAAAGAGCAATTCGGCTGGAAGCCGGGGCGTTGCATTTTGAGGCAACGCAAATTCACAGGGTAAGACGGGATTGGCTTTTTTGTGTTCAAAAATTTTCGCCCGATTTTTTCAAATGCGAGGTCAGGTGGAGTGCGGCGGTGGACTCATCGGGTGGCTGCGTGATGCGGTGGCGGCTGGCGTGGACGCGGGTGTTCATTGTTAACAGGAGAGGATGGCAGTTAGGATTACGCCCACGCCGGCCGCTTCGCATGTATCGAGGGAAAGTCTCACCAGATTGAAATTTGCGGTGCAGCCGTGTTTGCGCCGCGGCGTTGAAGATTTGGTTCGCAACTTTCCCGGTAGTTTGTGGTTTGGAAATCAGGCGCAACGACAGGCTGGCAAAGCGGTTGGAGCCATGATTGGAAGTATTGGGAAAACAAAAACACGTTCATGTGGCTTCTGGATTCGTGATTGAGAGCGCAAGTTATGGTCGATAACAATATGCGAATGTTTTCGAAAGCACTAACAGGGGCCACTCTCGTGTGGCTGGGGGGCATGCTTTCCGGCGGTAGCACCGCAGCGGAATACAAAGGCAAACAAACCGTGTCCAACCCGGCGGCGACAGCGAACATTCATCCACCGCAAGTGAAGCGGGAATTTCGCGGCGTGTGGATCGCAACGGTGGACAACATTGATTGGCCGTCGCGCAATGACTTGAGCACGGCGGAACAGAAAGCGGAGTTGCTCGTGCTGCTGGACCGGGCCGTGGCGTTGAAGCTCAATGCGATTATTTTCCAGGTGCGGCCCCAGTGCGACGCGCTGTATCCCTCAGCGCTGGAGCCGTGGTCGGAGTTTCTGACGGGACGGATGGGCAGGGCGCCGAGTCCGGCGTGGGATCCGTTGGAGTTCATCATTGCGGAATCGCACAAGCGCGGCTTGGAGTTGCACGCCTGGTTCAATCCTTATCGCGCCTTGCATCCGGCGGCGAAAGGGCCGGTGTCCGCCAATCACATCAGCAAAACCAAACCGCAGTTGGTCCGGGAATACGGCAAGTATCTCTGGCTGGATCCCGGAGAACGCGAAGTGCAGGACTTTTCATTGGCTGTCATCATGGACGTCGTGAAACGCTACGATGTCGATGGCGTGCACATGGATGACTATTTTTATCCGTATCCGGAGAAGGATGCGCACGGTGCGGACATCAGTTTTCCTGACGACGCCAGTTGGCAGAAGTATGGCAAGAACACGAAGCTCAGTCGGGACGACTGGCGCCGCGAGAATGCCAATGTCTTCGTGCGGCGCGTCCATGAAGCCGTTCAAAGAGAGAAGCCGTGGGTGAAATTTGGCGTCAGTCCATTCGGGATCTGGCGTCCGGGCCATCCGGCCCAAATCAAAGGTTTTGATCAATACGGAAAGCTGTATGCGGACGCGCGCAAATGGTTGATGAACGGTTGGGTCGATTACTTTGCCCCGCAATTGTATTGGCCGATTGATCAGCCGGCACAGAGTTTTCCGGTCTTGCTAAATTGGTGGCATCAACAGAATCCAAAGAAGCGTCACATTTGGCCGGGGTTAGCAATTTCGCGTTTGAACGAAGGCTGGAAAGCGGAGGAAATTGTGCGGCAGGTGCAGTTGACGCAAAAGCAGCCTGTCAGTGCCGGACAGATTTTCTTCAGCATGAAACATTTCAACCGGCACGCGAGTTTGGTGAAGGCGCTGGAAGCCGGGCCGTTCAGTGAACCCGCCTTGATTCCTGAATCGCCGTGGCTGGCCACGCCGCCGCCAGCAAAACCCACCGTGACGGCCTCGCGCGGGAATTCCACGCACATCAATTGGACTGCCGGTGTGGGTGAGTCGCCGGCGCAGTGGGTTTTGCAGGTGCGCCTGCCGACCGGCTGGCAAACTCGGATTCTTTCAGGCGACACCCGCTCGGTGACGTTAGCGTCCGACGATGTGGATGCGGTGGCGGTGAGCGCGGTCAATCGGGCGGGCGTCACCAGTAGTCCCGCCGTCAGCCGGGTCAAACGTTGATGGCGGCAACGGGAATTTGTGCGGCATCGCGTTGGAACGCTTGCATTGGAGCGGGCGGGTTTTCTATGCTACAGCCATGAATTTGCTTTGGGCCACGTTGATTCATCTCTTCATTGCTGCTCTGCTCGGAGCAGGCATCATCATGTTGATGCATGGCAAGCCGGCGTTGTTGATTGTCGGCGGACTCGTTTACACGCTGGTTTTCGCCAAAGTCGGCTGCGCGTCGCATTGAGCGGCGTTCATTTTCCGGCCGGAATAATCAGCAATTGCTGAATTTTGGGGATGACTTGCGTCCAGGGAAGTCCCGAAGTGTCGGCCACGCCCGCCGCTACCCCGGCGGCCGCAGCGGAGGAAACGGACGTGCCGCGTGAGGCATACACCAAGCCGTTGAAGTAAAACAACACCACGCCCGGCGCCGCCGCATCTGGAGTGGTCCCCACATTTGCGTATGAAGCGACCTGACCGCGCTCCGTGGCTGTCACTGCCACGACATCCGGGATGGCCGCGGGATAAAAAGGGACGTTGCTCCCGTCATTGCCAACAGCCGCGAAGACCGGGACGTTTTGTTCGCTGAGAAATTTCACCACGTCGTAAAGCACCTGCGTTTCGCCATACCCGCCAAGGCTGTCGTTGATGACGGTGGCGCCGCGTTTGTAGGCTTCGTACATTCCGAGCGCGACCGAAAACGTATCCGCTGTCGGGCTGTTGCCAAAAACATCCACGGAGATGACTTGCACGGAAGTGTTGTTGTTGCCGACCGCTTGTTGCAGGGCCTGAGCCAGAGCGTTCAGCATCGCATCGGCATGAGTGGGGGACGACGAACTGGTCGTGGTGTCGCCGGCCAACGAAAGGCGTTCTTTGATCAGTTGTTCCAGCGTTGCGTCCTGCTTTTGCAACGCGGTATCCACGAGCCCTACGACGACCTGATTGCCGTCCCGTTGCACGGGGGAGAAGTTGAGTTTGGTCTGGGGCGCGGCGCGACCGCCGAGATTCTGCGGCGTGAACGGCGGATCGACGTAATAATTATACTCCACCCCGGCGACGTCTGAATTCGCCAACAATTTCTGGCGCGCGGCTTCGGCGGCTTCCTCGGATTCGAATTGGAAGCGATACGCGTGCAACTCCGGAATGCGGTCCACGATTTTGGCGCCGAGCGACCTGGCCAGGGCTTCAACATCCGTGCCGGGTTTGACGCGCACGATGAGTTCGTTGGGAACGCGTTTGGGCTGGGGCACAGATCGCACATGCGCATTGCGGACCTGACGCGTGGCGTTGTTCATCGCGGTGCGAAAGACGTAGAGGCGCGGCGGCCCGTTGGTTTGCGGCAACAGGGCGTAGTTCATTTCGCCCAACAACCGCCGCAACGCCTGGTTTACCGGAAGCTCGCTAAATTTGACGGACGAACGGAAACGGTCATCCGGCTCGACGAACACGTGCCAGCCGGTTTGCTCCGCGATGTTTTCCAGCAAGCTGAGCAATTCCCAATCCCGCACATCGGCGGACATTCGTTCCTTATCCTTGTCCCACACGAGCGAGTTGGTCTCGGCCGCGGCTGACGAGGCGGCGCACCAGCCGGCCAGCAGCAACAACCCCGCGAGCATCAGCCGGTGTGGAAAAAATGCCTTCACTCGTGGTTGGATGGTAAAAGTGCTTCTCATGTTCAAGCAGGCCTCACGGAGTTTTCACACGATAAAACTGTTGGCCGGCGGCATGGTTTGTTTCCGTCCATTGTCCCCACGAGTTTGTCGGCGTGACGGCGGCGCGCAATCCGAAATTCTCCACTAGACTCGTCGTGCTGAGAATCTGATAACTGCGTCCTGCCGTAGCCGGCCAGGCGAGCGTCGGCTGCGCCGCCAACACCGCGACCTTGAAGGGCGGTTCCGCGCCGATGATGCGCATCCACCTGGTCTCGGTGCGGTATTGCGTCCCGTTGTTATGGGTCACCACCGCGTAAAAGGGATGTCGGCCAATGCCGAGGTAAGCGGCAGGAATGGCGAACGTCGCGCTGGTTACATTATTCGACGCGCCGAGTGAGCCACCGGTGCTGAACAATTCGATTCGCGCGATGCCGCTGGTGTTCGCGGCCACGGCGAATTGCAGCGTGGCTTCGAGCGCGGTGTTGGTGTCGCCCAAGAGTGTCGTGAACGTCGCGGACCACGGATTATTCTGAATGCGAATCGAACGGCGGATGTGCGTTTGCGTGCGGACGTGGCTGCCTTCGTAGGCGACCGCGGTCAACTCGTGATAACCATCGGCGTTCGTGGTGGTTTGAAATGGAAAACTCAAAGTCCAATTCGTCAACCCGGCAGTAAGATAGAGATGATTGCGCGGGCGCAAGTCGGCGAGATTGTCCTCCAACCTTCCAGTCATGGTTGGGCTGATCGAGAACGAGCCGGTCAAGTGTGCTTGAATTTGCGCTTCGTGCCAGCCCGCCGCGCGGGCCCGCAGATTGAATACCGCGGCTGGATCGTTGTTGGCGGTTGCACCGACGATCAAATCCTCTGCGATGACCCCATCCGAACCGGTCAACGCCACGTTGGCGTTGATCGCGTTCACCAGTGATTGCGCAAAAATCTGCATGTCCACGTAGATGTTGCCGCTGCTGGGCGACGTGTTGGTTACCGAAATTGTCGTCATCAAACCATTGGTCCGAGTGACGGTCATTTGCAAATAATCATTCGTGACGACTTCGCCAACGATGGTGAACTGCCGAATGCCGCGAGCGGGCGTATCGAGAAAATTACTGCGACTGGCAGATATGAAAGACGTCAGCAACGCGGCACTGCCGATGGAACTGGTGGCGCTGACCGCGACATTCGAACCGGGAGTGTTCAAACTCATGCTCTGCAATTCAATGCGGTCGCCGTGGGCAAAGGCCGCTACTTTGGTCGCATTGCTGAACGCATTTGCGTTCAACCGCAGCACCAGATTGCTGGTCACCGCGGCGAGGGTCGCATTCGCCGGCACTGTGTAGTTTGTGGTGAAGCCATTCAGGGTCACTGAGAGAATGTTGTTTTGACGCGGAGGCATGTTGCTCACGGTATGCAGCAGTTGTCCGTTGAGAAACAAATCCACTTGTTGCACGGGGCGAGTGATGGAATCGGAAACATATTGAATACTCAAGTTGGTCGTTCCACTGAGCACGGCGTTCTCGGGCGGGTTGTTCCATGCGCCATGAGCCGGGAGCGCGAATGGGGCGGCGAGGGGTTCGCCGACGAGAATGCCTTGATATGGATTGGTCAGGCTTTGGTAGTAGCATTCCGCGATGGAGAAGCCGCGCGCCTGGTAGAAATAATTTTGCGCCGCGGGGAATTTGCCGGGATACGCGCAAGGTTCGGTGACGGTGCCGTAGCTGGCGGTCGCGCCATGGTTGATGAAATCCATCGCCGTCGTGTGGTCAATGGGTTCAAAGAGAAATCCGCCAAAGGACGTCAGGTTGTCCACCATGGCGCCGGGCACAATCGGCGGATTGAACAGAGTGAAAACCTGTACGCCATTCTGAAACCCGAGCAGCGGTCCGAGCCCCGTGGTGGTGGAAATGTTGGTGAGTGCGACGCGATAATTGCCGCGCAATCGCGTGTTCTGGATCACATTGTCCGCTTGCAAATAACGCAGACGCCGCACGACATCGAATGTCTTGGCGATGAATACCGTTTGGGTTGGGAACGTGGCGTCGCTGGCGACGCCCAGATCGACCAGCGCTTTGGCCTTGGTGAGATTGGTGGCGGTCAGGAGAAACGTCAGCCACGAATTACTCGTGGCGCTGATGGGCGGCGTAGCGCGGAAAATACTTTCGCTGCCGGCGTAGAGATTCGTGGTGCCATTGGCCATGGTGCAGGCCAGGAACGGATCAGCGGGATTATCCTTGAAACCATAGAACAGCGCTGCGGTGGTGCTGTTGAAATTATTCGTCACGTTGACGGTGCTGTTGGTGATGCGATACGGGATGTCCATGCCCAAGACCACGAAATCAATCTGATTGGTCAGCTGGCGATTGGCCAACGCCGTGGTCAGGGGAAGGCGCAGGGAAGATTCAAATTCCGCCAACGTCCAGGTCGTGTTGCCGCCGGGCCAGTTGATGCGCAGTAGATTTTGGGGCGGCACGCCGCGCTGTTCACAGTAATAGTTGCCGAGCTGGACGGAATTGGTGCTGTTCTGATTGACGACGACCAACACATTCAGGCCGCTGCCGCCAGCCCAGGTCGTCCCGCCGGAGGCAAACAGCCACAACAACAAAATGATCGGTCGGATCCGTGCCATGCTCACAAAACTTCGGTGAACTACCCGGCAAGTTACCGGCTCTGGCGCAACTTGCAGGTAAAATCTAAACATTCTTTCGGCCGGCAAACGGAGCGAAGTCGCTTGCCCGAAATTGCGATAATTAGCGGTCGTTTGCGGTGTTTTCGCCCGGCAAATTGCAAAACCAAACTTGCCCACGCCGACGCCCACTCATAGCCTGAACAACCTTTAATGCAGGCGGCAAAACAAGTTTCGGGAGGCGCTTCCCAACTGACCTACGTCGTCTTGACCGGCAATCCCAATTGCGGCAAGACGACTTTGTTTAATTCCCTTACCGGGTTGCGCGCCAAGGTCGGCAATTACGCCGGCGTTACCGTCGAACGCAAGGAAGGCAAACTCACCGGCGTGGAAGGTGGCGAAAAAATCCGCGTTCTGGATTTACCCGGCACTTACAGTCTCAGTCCCAATTCGCTCGATGAACAGGTTTCGCGCGACGTCTTGCTCGGGCGTTTGCCGGAAATCCCGGCGCCGGGCGCCATCGTGGTGGTAGTGGATGCCTCGAACCTGCAACGTAATCTTTATTACGCCACGCAAGTCATCGAACTTGGTCACCCGACGATTCTCGCGTTGAACATGGTGGACGTGGCCGAAGGCATCGGGCACACGGTGGATGCAACCAAGCTTTCCGAGCAACTTGGCGTACCGGTCGTGCCGATTGTGGCGAGCACCGGCTTCGGCATCAAAGCATTGCGGTCGGAAATCTTGATCGCGCTGGAGCAAAAAAAGAAAATCGAGCCGCGGCTGTTTTGTCAGTTGCCGGGCTTGTTTCGCATTGAAGCCACGGCGCTGGCGGACTTGCTCGCGCAGACGTATCACGAACGCCGGTTGCAGGCGACGGCGGAAGCGTTGTTGATTCTGAGCAACGAAAAAGCCTTGGCGTCGTCTTCCTCGCACTATCCGGCGGCGATTCAGGATGCCGTCGCAGCGGCGCGCAAACGACTCGACGCCGCAGGCGTGGACTGGCGCGGCGCACCAATTGAATGGCGCTACGCGCGCGTCGCCGAGATTCAGCAGGCGGTTACGACGGAACTGGAACCGCCGGGAGAAACCTTCAGTGACCGCCTGGACCGGGTGGTCACCCACAAGATTTGGGGGACGCTGATTTTCATCGTCGTCATGGCGACGATTTTCCAAAGCATTTTCACGTTTGCCGAGTATCCGATGACGTGGCTGGAAAGCGGCGTCACCTGGGCCGGTGACAATGTCGGCGCCCTGATTCCGCCGGGCGATTTGCATGATTTGCTGGTCAACGGTGTGATTGCCGGCGTGGGCGCCGTGGTGGTGTTTCTGCCGCAGATCCTGATGCTCTTTCTGTTCATCGGTCTGTTGGAAGACACGGGCTACATGGCGCGGGCGGCGTTTTTGATGGACCGCCTGATGAGCAAGGTGGGGTTGCACGGCAAAAGTTTCATTCCCATGCTCAGCTCGTTTGCGTGCGCCATCCCGGGCATCATGGCGACGCGCACGATTGAAAGCCCGAAGGATCGACTGGTCACCATTCTCGTGGCGCCACTGATGAGTTGTTCGGCGCGGTTGCCGGTGTACACGCTGCTGATCGGTGCGTGTATTCCCGATCGCGTGTTGGGGAATCTGAACTACCAACTCAATCTGGGCTTCACCGAGTTCAATGTGTTCGGATTTCTCGGCCTGCGCGGGCTCACGATGCTGGCGATGTATTTGCTGGGGATTGTGGTGGCGCTGTTGATGGCGTGGGTGTTCAAGAAAACCTTGCTCAAAGGCGAAACGCCGATGCTCATCATGGAATTGCCGCCTTACAAAAGGCCGTTATTCCGCGTCGTGCTGCGGCACATCTGGGATCGCTCGAAATTATTTCTCACGCGAGCGGGCACGGTCATTCTGGGCATCAGCATCATTCTGTGGTTTCTGGCGACGTATCCGAAGAGCAGTCAGTTGGACGCGGAGTTCGAGGCGCGGCGCAGTGAGATTACGAATTCCTTCAACGCCGTCAGCTTGAACACTGGCACTGGCCAGGCTTCCAATCAATTGGCCAGCTTGCAGGAACAGATAGAGGCGGTGGACAAAGAGGAAGCCGGGGAAAAACTACGCCGCAGCATCGCCGGCAAACTGGGCCGCGCCATCGAGCCGGTGATTGCGCCGCTGGGATTCGATTGGAAAATCGGCATTGGCATCGTGGCGTCGTTCGCGGCCCGCGAGGTATTCGTGAGCACCATGTCCACCGTTTATAATGTCGGCGAGTTTGCCGATTCCGACGAAGGGATGGTGACGCTGGAAGAAACGTTGCGGCAGCAGCAACGCGACGATGGTTCGGCGGTCTATACGACGCTGACGGGGATCACGTTGATGGTGTTTTACGTTTTCGCGATGCAATGTGTCAGCACGGTGGCGGTGGTGCGGCGGGAGACGGCTTCCTGGAAATGGCCATTCTTTCAGTGGCTCTACATGGGCGTGCTCGCCTGGGTGCTTGCATTCATCACGTATCAAGGAGGCAAAGCATTGGGCTGGGGATGAGGTTGCCGGACGCAAGTTTACGATGAACTGAGCCGGCGTGGATTTCGAGTTTCGCCCGCGAGGACGTTTCGGTAAGCTTCCGGCGTGGCGCTTAACAGCCTCGACTTCCTCCAGCACGATGCAGACTGAAACCGGTTCGGACGAAAACGCTCCGCCGGCGAGCGATTCTGCGGCTGTCTCCCAACCGCAAGCGACCCCGGGTGCCACGCGCCTGACCGCGATGGCCTTGGCGGCGCTGGGGGTGGTTTACGGCGACATTGGCACCAGCCCGCTCTACGCGTTGCGCAGTTGTTTCTCGTTGCATGGCGGCGTTGTGGCCACGCAGGAGAATGTAATCGGGCTGCTGTCGTTGATCTTCTGGTCGCTGATCCTGGTTGTCTCGGTCAAGTATCTCGCTCTGGTGATGCGGGCGGACAACCGCGGTGAAGGCGGCATTCTGTCGTTGCTCGCGTTGGCGGTGCCCGTGAAGGCGCAAATCTCGCCCCGGCGGCGCATCTGGTTCTTCGCCACGTTAGGAGTTTGCGGCGCGGCCTTTCTGTACGGTGAGGGCTTAATCACCCCGGCCATTTCGGTTTTGAGCGCCGTGGAGGGATTGGAGGTCGCCACGCCGGCGCTGAAATCCTACGTGATTCCGGTGACCATCGCATTGTTGGTGGGGCTTTTCAGTTTACAGCGCATCGGCACGGGCAACGTCGGCAGTATTTTCGGCTGGGTGATGTTGGTGTGGTTCAGCACGCTGGCCGTTCTGGGCTTGATGCATATCTGGAAATCGCCCGAGGTCTTCCGCGCCATCAATCCCTACTACGGCTGGCAGTTTCTGGCCAGCAATGGACTGAATGGTTTTCATCAATTGGGCGCGGTGTTTTTGGTTTTAACGGGGGTGGAAGCGCTTTATGCGGACATGGGGCATTTCGGTAAGAAACCGATTCGCGCCGCGTGGTTCAGTTTCGTTTTGCCGGCGCTGTTCTTAAATTATCTGGGGCAGGGCGCTTTGGTGTTAAGCAACCCGGCGGCGGCGACGAATCCATTCTTCCGCATGGCGCCCGAGTGGGCGTTGTATCCCCTGGTTTTTCTGGCCAGCAGCGCGGCGATTATCGCGTCGCAAGCCCTCATCTCCGGCGCGTTTTCTTTGACCATGCAAGCCATGCATCTCGGTTACCTGCCGCGCTTGTCCATTGAACACACTTCATCAGCGACGCGCGGTCAGATTTATATGCCTTGGATCAACTGGGGACTGATGTTTGGATGCATCGGTCTGGTGCTGGGCTTTCGCAACTCTGACAATCTGGCCGCCGCCTATGGTCTGGCCGTGGTGCTGACCATGTGCATTACCACGGTGCTGCTCTTTGTGGTCTCGCAACGATTGTGGAAGTGGAGCCTGCCCAAGGCGCTGGCGGTCTGTCTCTTTTTCCTCGCCATTGAAATTGCATTTCTCATCGCCAATCTGGCCAAGATCGCTCATGGCGGTTGGTTTCCGCTGCTCATCGGGGCCGTCGGACTCACCATCATGACCACCTGGAAAACCGGCCGCATCCGGTTGCGCCAGCGCCTCCTGAACAGCCTCTTGCCAATTGAGGATTTTCTGAAAGACGTGGCGGAAACCAGTCCGCATCGCGTCGCTGGCACCGCGGTTTTCCTCGCGGGCAATCCGGACGGCACGCCCGCCGCCCTCACCCATAATTTCAAACACAATAAAATCCTGCACAAGCGCGTCGTGCTGCTCACCATCCTCGTAGAAGAAATTCCCTATGTGGAAACCGAGGAACGCGTCACGGTGACCGATCTCGGTCACGATTTTTATCGCGTCATCGGGCGCTACGGCTTCATGGAGGAACCTGATGCGCTCCAGATCTTGAAACTGTGCAAACCGCACGGCCTGAATTTCCGTGAGATGGAGACGACTTTCTTCCTGAGTCGCGAAACCATCATTGCGAGCGAACGTCGTGGTCTGGCGCGCTGGCGCAAACGGCTGTTCGCCTTGTTGTCACGAAACGCCCAGCCCGCCAATGCTTATTTCCGTCTGCCGCCTAACCGCGTTGTGGAACTCGGGTTGCAGGTCGAGATCTAGCGCGGCGACGGAGATTGTGGTGACAGTGGCGGGATTAACTCAGCCCGACACTTGACTCTCGCGGGGAGAGTCTCATAAGCTCTGCGACAATCTAAGGTGGAGAGATGGCCGAGTGGCTGAAGGCGCTGGTTTGCTAAACCGGTTTACGGTCAAAAGCCGTAACGAGGGTTCGAATCCCTCTCTCTCCGCCATTTCATTTACTTTCCTTAGCCCATAAATCGGCCCGATTTTATTGCGGCGGTGCCGTGCACAATTCGATCACGTGCCCGTCCGGGTCGGTCACAAATAGCTGCCAGGCGCCGTCGGGGCGTCGTTTCCGGGGACGAAAATTGGCCCCCACGCTTCCCAGGTGTTTTTCCCACGCGTCCAGATCGTCAATCAACAGGGCGAAATGATTGCTGCGCGTCCCAGCGGCAACGGTTTCCACGCGCTCGCCGATCAGGTGCAGTTCCTGCGTCGTGCCGAGCCGAAACCATGCCCCCGGAAAATCAAAAGCCGGTCGTGGCATGGGTTGCAGGCGCAGGGTGTGCAGATAGAACTCGCAACTGCGCGGCAGGTCCGCCACCAGCAGGGCGACGTGATTGAGTTCGCGAATGTTCATGGCGATGCAATGCTATGGGGTGAGGGCGCGATCAATCAGGGATTTTTCGCGCGGTGCATACGGTAATTGCAGGGCAGCGGCGTGGGCGGCTGGCGTCATTTTCTGCCACGATTTTTTCAGCGCGTTGATCATTTTCGCGTCGTCGGTTTTGGCTGCGAGCGCGGCGAATTGTCGTTCGAGAAACACCAGGCACAACGCGTCTTCCAGCACGCAAACCTCCGGGTCGTTAGGATGATTCTTCTTCAAGTTCAATTCCTGCACCCGTTGCACCATTGCGTCGTCATAGCCGACGGCTCGCAGCATCTCCGCCGATTTTTCCGCGTGAAATTTCTTCAGGTCGGCGCGCCAACGCAGATAGCCCGGCTTGTCCATCGGATAGGAGTCACGTGGGATTTCCCAGCGCCGCAAATGCTGACAGCGCGCCGCCAAACGCAATGCTTCGCTGGCATCGGGCGCCAGTTTCAGCACCCAATCCGTGAGCCACTGAGCATAGACCAACTCGCGTGGTTGCGGTTGGCCGTTCACGAATTCGGCGTTTGGATCCTGCGCGTTCGCTGCGTCGAACTGGCGAATGGCCGCGACGAAACGCGCGGAGGCGGCGGATGAAAACTCACTTTGCACGACGGCGTTATTTCAAACTGCGCCGCGGCTCGCAAGCGGGAATCTGCGTGAATCGAAATGGTGTCGCTGGAGTGCTCCGATTATCGCGATGATTGAATTCAATGAAACGCGAGGCGCGCGGATGTTGCAGATTTGCCAATTCGCCGCTCGCCACGTTTTCCCGGATTTCATATCGTCCGGGCATGATAGCGTTGCCGCACCCCGAAGTGATCATCACCCACGAAAGCGATTTGGATGGGCTGGTGGCTGGCATCCTATTGCAACGGCTGGCCAAGAAGGTGTTCAACGCGGACGTGCCGCTTGAAGCGTATCATTACAATTATTGGATCAAACGCGATCCGCGCGAGAAGGCGGCGTGGGTTACAGATCTCACCTTTGAAACGCGGCTGGATAAACCAAACTGGCTCATCGTGGATCATCACGTGACCGAAGCGGTGGCGAAGCAGGCGACGCTCGTGCATGACATCACCAAATCCGCCGGGTTGCTCTGTTACGAACTCTGTTGCCAATACGGCCTGCAATCACCCGAACTCGATCGGCTCGTGCATTTGAACAACGTTTCGGATTTGTTTCTGGAAGATGATCCGCAATTTGCCGTCGCGGGCGATTATGCGAGCCTCGTGAAGATTTACGGCTTTTGGAATTTGCACACCTTGCTGGATGGGCAAATCGAACGGCTGTTGGATCATCCGCTGCTCCAAGTAATGGAAGTGAAGCGGCGCATTGAAGATCCCATCGGCGTGGAATGGAGCAAACGGCACATCACAGAACTGAGCCCTACGGTCGGTTACGTGGACACGGTGGTGGGCAGCAGCAACCAGATCGTGCATCAACTGCTGGAAAGCGGCGCGACGAAATATCCGGTGCTCGTTACGCTGTTTCGGCGCGGCATGAATGTCATCGCCAGTTTTCGCAGTCGTAACGGCGAGGCGATTCGGGCAGCGGAAAAATTTCAAGGCGGCGGCCACGCCAACGCTAGCGGGGCGTTGCTGCCGAAGTCCGTGCGGAATATCCCGGAAGCCGTGGACTACATGAAACAGGTGCTCAATCCGCGCACGGAAACGCCATTGAACAGTCTCGAAAGTTTGTTCGCGGCAATTGAAAAGAAGTGAGCTGGCGACCAGCGCAGAGGTATTGTTTATGACCCCCACGGAGCGAGATATTTTAACCGCCTTGACCGAGCTGGACGCGGCGGTGAAAACGATGCCATCGGCGAATCCCAAGCCGAATCTGCTGCCGTTGTTTCAGCGCATCGAGGACCTGGCCAATCAACTGCCGCGCAGCACCGCCCCGGATTTATTGCATTACCTGCACAAGCGCAGCTACGAAAAAGCGCGCCTCTGGTTGGAGGGGCGCTACGCCGAGATTCACAAGGGCGGATGTCAACGCTGAGACGCGTATTTTTCGAACCGCCAAGGAATAGTCGCTGGCTATAGCAACGCAGTCGGGAGTGCTTGTTGGTAACTACGGCAACACGCGGCCGCGGTAGAGACGATTGCTGGGTCTTGCCCATTCGGTTTGCTGGCGGTGTTGCTAGCGCCGAATACGTTGCTGGCGAATGTGTTGGTGCCTCCGCTGCCGATATGAGTGCATGCTGATGAAAACGCGTCCTCCAGTGCGCAAGGGAAATGCGCGGGGCATTTCGTTCAATACTGGCGTGGGGATGGAGCGTGAGAAACGGTTAAGGGAATAACGCTCGATAGTACCGCGTCGGAAATCCTGGGGCATTGGTGTCGCTGAACTGAAACGCGCCGAGGTTGTTCGCCGTGTTCGTGCCAATGCGCTCCCAGAAGATTGGCGGCGCGAGATTGGTCGCGGCCTCGATGCCGTAGGTCACGTTGGCTTCTCCGTGTCCTGCGAGGTGAACAATGCTGTTCGCGGAATCGAGCAGGATGGATGTGAGTTGAGGGACTAGTGGCGAGAATTCCACTGTCAGGTCGTCCACTGCCAGTCCGTGGTCACTGCCGGAATCGTTGATGTCGTGCCAGCGCAGGAACACGAACTGTCCGGGCGGCACTGCTAGACCTTCGATGAGGACGTCGGAGTAGATTTGCCGGTTCGATGGCTGGTTGCCATTGATCGGGACGCCCATGCCCAGCACCACCGGACTGGTGAAATTCAAATTGGTCACCTCCATCCAGTTCGTAGTGATGCCGGGCTCGGGGTTGGTGACTGGCGTTGGGCTGACGCGATACCAGAACGTCAACGTGTTCGGAAAAGGCGCGTCGCTGCTGCGCCACTGTTCGGCGGTGAAGCTGACGACGACATTGCTCAAGGTGATGGGCGTGTCGTTGATGAAGCCCAGTCCATAACTGATGTCGCCAGAGGCATTGATGGGAATGGCTCCCAACGCCCGCTCGTTGCTGCCCACCGCACCGAAACTGTAGAGTCCGCCGGAGTTCAGGCTACCGTCGGAAGCGCGGTAGTTTGTGATGACGAACGGCGCAAGACTTTGCGCAGCATACCAGCCGAGCAAGGTGCCGTTGTCCTGCCACGGATTACTGCTCCCGCTCGCGGAGAGTGAGTCGAAGCTGTTGGTGTAGCTGCCGCCGGACATGGCGATAGCCGGAGGAGCGATGATTTCGATGGAGCCGTCCACCAACAATCTGTTAGTCCAACTCAACGGCGCTGGTAACGGCGGCAGCGTGATGGAAATGAACCCGCCAGCGTAGCTTCCGGCAGTGAACAACGGAAAGCGATCACCCGCGACCAGGGCCGTCGGACTGAGGTTGGTGACGATAAGCGAGCCACCGTAATTGAGCGTGCCGGCCACTTGGAACTGGTCGTTGGTCCACGCCCCACCGTTCTTGCTGATCTCCATCAGCATGGTGCCCGCCAGTGACGGCGAAACGTCCACTGCGATTTTCCCGATGGAGTCGCCCGGGCTAAGCGTGGCGCCGGGTTGAACTTGTAGTTGCACCAGCAACGAGCCGTTACCCATGAGTGTGGCGTTGCTGCTGATGATTAAACCAAGAGTGCCCGTGAAGTCATGCGTCCCATTGCCAGCCAGCACTAATGCCGCCGGGTTGATGCCGTCGCCGATGACAACGGGATTTCCAGCGTTGATGCGGCTGTTCCTGACGGTGAGCGTGCTGCGATTGACCTCGATCCGGCTCGAAACGCCATTGGTCATCCGTAGGACGTCGGATTCAATCAATCCACCGTTCAACACTGTTGTGCCCCGGCGGATTTCCAGCAGGCCGGACGTCGTCGCGTTGGTCACGAGCAACATGCTGCTGCTGACGGTGACCTGATTGGTCAGCGAGGTGGGATCGTAGCCGACATAAACAGCCTCGCCAATGGAGACCACGGCATTGTTGCTGACGATGAGTTGATTCCCGGCACCCAGATAGCCGACGAACAACGTGCCGGCGTTGCTCCAGACCGAGCCGGCATCTGTCACCACGGCCAGATTATTGAAGCTGCTGACGTTGACCCCGAGCGTTGCGCTGGTGCTTCGCATG
>CAZKMR010000010.1:69869-75315 GCA_964553795.1 uncultured Bifidobacterium sp.
CAGATTATTGAAGCTGCTGACGTTGACCCCGAGCGTTGCGCTGGTGCTTCGCATGGTAGCGCCGTTGCTCACCATTACCCGATTACGCGGCCCAACGTAGCCAACGGTCAGATCCACACTCTGATCGAGGGAGGAGTCGGCGCCGGTGACAACAATTTGATTCTGCTCTCCCCCGGTGAGCAAGCCTCCGCCGAGGGCGGTAACGGCACAGGTCATGGCCGCGCCATTACTGATGAACAACGAGTTGAAGGAGCCGAGCGCTCCGACGTGCAGGGATGCCGTAGTCCATCTCGAGCCCAGGCCGGCGATGGTCACCGTGTTTGAGAGCCCTCCGCCGAAGACACCGATCTGCATCGCGTAATTGGTGGCCGAAGCGCCGTTGGTGACGAACAACTGGTTGAGGGAAGCGTTGTAGCCGACGTCAACCTCTTCCGCGATCACCGTGCTGCCACCCGCACGCAGATCCCAGATGGCAGGCGTGCTTCCCGCCGCACCCACCCGGAACGGAACGCCGTTGCTGATGATTGCGCCGCGGGTGATGAGCGTGCCGCCGTTGAACTCGAAAAATCCCCGGTTGTTGGTCAGGAACAAGCGGTCGGCGTCGATCAGTCCGGCGTTGAACACATTGGTGCCGCGTCGAAAGTCCAGACTCGCGCTACTGGATGCGTTGGTGACCAGCAAAGTGCCACCGCCCACCACAATGCGATTGCTGCCGGAACTGGCGCCCTCGCCAAGAAACAAATTGGTGCTGGCAAAAACGGTTGCGCCATTGGACACGATCAACTGATTGCGCGGACCAAACCGACCAACGTAAAGACTGTCCGCATTGCTCCACATTGAACCGGCGCCCGTTACCACAGCAGCGTTGTTGCTGGCGTTGAAGAGGAATCCAACGGTTCCGTCGGTGTTGACCACTGCTGCGCCATTGCTGATCACCAGCAGGTTGTTCGCGCCTTGATCGCCGATCACCAGTTCCGCCGCAGAGGTCCAAAGCGTCCCCGGTCCCCGCAGATGCACTTCATTTCGGCCGCCGACGACGCCGACAAAGCCAGCGTCATTGGCGATCCGTCCACCATCTTCCACCACCAATCGGTTGCCGCTGCCAAAGGAGCCCACGCGGAAGTTGAACTGGTTGGTCCAGGTGGAGTTGCTGCCCGTTACCACTGCGAGATTATTGCTGGCGCCGGCATTCTCTCCAATCGAGGCGTCCAAACCTCCAACACTTGCCCCATCACTCACAACAAGGCTGTTTCCGTTGCCCGTATGGCCGATCCGCAAACCGTCTCCATAACCCCAGAATGACCCTGCGCCCGTGACGGTGGCCACGTTGCCGCGGCCGTCCGAAGTCTCGCCGACAAAGCTCACATCGGCGGAGAAAAGTTGCCCCCCCCTGGCTGACCAACAGCTGGTTGCCCCTGCCGCTGGAACCCACCGTCAGATTGAGCTGATTACTCCACACCGAACCCGGGCCAAGCACCCGGGCGAAGTTGTTCGAGCTGGAAGCGGTCTCCCCCAGCACGCCGTAGCGGCTGGTGACAAATCCGCCATTCGAAATCGTCAATCGGTGGCCCGGACCAACACCACCGACAATCAAATGAACTCGGTTGCTCATCATCGAATCGCTACCGGTCACCGTCACCCAGTGATTGCTGCTGGCGAAGTTGGGCGTGCCCATATCGCAGCCACCCCCGTTGAGCAATGCGCCTCCTTCGCTGATCAGCAGTCCGTTGGCTGAACTCGCGGATCCAAAATCAAGACCGTTCCGCGTCGTCATCAATGACCCTAGGCCCGTGACCGTTACCACGTTGTTGCTGGCCTGGAATAGAGACCCGCCAATGATGCTAAAAGCCGCATGGACGCTTGCTCCATTACTCACTATTAACTGGTTGTTGGGAGCGCTAATGCCCAGACTTAAGTAGTAACCATTGCTCCACACAGTGCCTGGATCCGTAACCAACGCCACACAATTACTGGCGAAATCCCAGTAGCCGACGATACTGTAACTATTCACGACCGGCGCGCTCATTAACCGCGCGCCATCGCTGATCGCCAACCGGCTGAAGGGCGCGTTGCTCCCGACATACAAATTGGAGTTGCCGATCCAGGTCGTTGCCTGGCCAGTAACCGTCACCGCGTTCGAGCGGGCGGGGCTGCTCGTTCCAATCACGGCATTACCGCCGACATAAACGGTCGCACCGTTGCTGGCGATCACTTGATTACCAATGCCGCCGTCGCCCACACGGAGGTAACCCGAATTGGTCCAACTCGAGCCGCTGTCGGTCACCACAACGGTATTATGATTGGCAGTCGCATCAAGGCCCACGGTGCTGTTGATGTTTGCCAGTGCGCCGCCGTCACTCACAATCGCGCGGTTGCCGGAAGACCCAAAGACCAAGGCGACGTTATTCGTCCAGAGCGAGCCCGGGCCCGTGACCGTCACCAGATTGTTGGAAGCGGATCCGAGACCGACGTTCCCTCCGCCGGTCCACACGGTCGCGCCGTTGCTCACGGTAAGCTGATTGCGTCCTCCACCCCCCATGAACAACGTAAAGCCTGACCACAGCGAACCCGGGTCCGCAACGAGAACGGAGTTGTTGGTGCTGGAGGAACCCTGACCCAGGTTGCCGAAGAAAAATCCCTGCATCGTTCCCCCGTCACGGATGGTCAGGCGGTTGGCGGCACCGTTGCTGCCCACATTAAGGTTGGCAAAACTGCCCATGATCCAGCGGGCGGTCGCACCGGTAATCCGGACCTCGTTGGACAGCGCGGAACTGTTGCGCCCGATCACGCCATTGGCCGTGTTGAGGAGCGACGCGTTGTTGGACACTACAAGCAAAGTGAATGAGCCATTTGTACCAACGGTGAGATTGCTCGGGCTGTTGGTGACATTGCTCAGGATGTTCGTCGCCCCGTCGTTGACGAGTTGAGCTTGAGCGCGAAGTGCTGCCAGCACAATGCTGACGAATAGTGTTAGACACAAAAACTGAGCTTTCATGGAAGGGGGAAGGTGCATGGTAATTGTGGCTGCGGGTTGTGAACGTCAGGGGTAGGACAATCGGAAGAATTGCTGTGGAATGCCCGGGCTGTTCGTAAAGGTAAAGGTGCGTGTGGTCGAAGTGTTACTGATGCCGGCGGTGATGGTCTGCCAGGCCACGGGCGGCGCGAGGTTGAAGGTGCTCTCCAATCGGAATTCGTTGCTTGGCCAACTGACGGTCACGAGATTGCCGCTGGTGTGTAACGACAACAGCAGCGGAACGGGCGCACAGGGAAACGCGAGGCGGAAGAATTGTTTCGGCGCCGCCGCAACGTTCGCCAGCGCGAAGACGAATGAACCGTTGTTCGTCGTGATGCCGCTGGAGACGGTTCGCCAGATTATCGGCGGCGACAGATCGTAACTGGTTTCCAGACAATAGGCCGCGCCGTTCGTCGGCCAGCTTACCAGCAAAACGCCATTGTTGAGCTGGATGGTCAATTCGACCGGTGGTGGTCCGTCCGAAACAATTTCGATCGAGCCGTCCACCAAAAGTTTGTTCGTCCAACTCAATGAAGCGGGCAACGACGGCAGGGCAATGGACGCGAAATCCCCCGAGTAGGTGCTCGCGTTGAACAACTGAAACTTGTCACCGGCTGAGAGCGGGCTCGGGCCGGTGTTGCTGACCACCAGTGTTCCGCCGTAAGTGAGCGGTCCGGCGATTTGGACCTGGTCATTGCCAAGCGCTCCGTCATTGTTGCTGATCTCCATCAGTGTGATTCCCGACAACACGGGAGCATTACTCAAAACGATTGTTCCAATGGACGTGCCGGGACTGAGCGTGCCGCCGGGTTGCACGGTGAGAATTCCCGTGATCGTACCGTTGCCGAGTAAAGTTGCATTGCTCGCGACCATGAGGTCGTTTGCGAAGCTGTGCGTGCCGCCGCGCAACTCGAACGTGCCGGCACTCACGCCATTGCCGACGGTGAAGACACGCCCATTGTTGTTTGCCGTTTCGCTCGAAACCAGTTTGCCGCCGTTGAATTCGAACTGGCCGAGCGTGTTCGTGATGAACAGTCGGAGCACGTCAATGAGCCCGGCGTTGAAGACGTTCGTGCCACGTTGCACATCGAGCGCGCCGAGCGCGCCGAAGCCCGGCACGGCGGTGACCAGCAACGTACCACCGTCCACCACCACCCGGTTGTTCGTGGCGAGTTGGTCCGTGCCAATCCAGGTATCCCGGGAGATGACAAAGGCGCTGTTACTGATGGTGAGCCGGTTGCCGCCTCGAAACCGCCCAACATAGATTCCGCTCCGGTTGGTCCAGGTCGTGCCCGGACCAGTGACGAGAACGTCGTTGTTCGTACCGAAATAGCCGATCAGCGCATTGTCGTCGTGCAGCCATGCGCCGTTGCTTACCACCAGTCGGTTTCCGCTGCTGAAGCCGCCGACGGAGAGCGTCTGCTGAACACGAAAGAACGAACCGGGGTCGGTGACGATCATCAGGTTGTTACTGCTCGACGCGTTAAAGCCGATCTCGGTGTTGGGACTGTCCACCCGCCCGCCGTTGCTGACGACCAGCCGATTTCCTCGACCGGACTCACCCAGGTGGAGCGTGGCGCGGTTGGTCCATACGGACCCGACACCCGTGACCACGACCTCGTTGTTGCTGCTGGATATGCCGCCGCCGATGGCAGCGAATTGGTTCTCCAGACGCGCGCCGTTGCTGATCACCAGCCGATTGAACGGTCCGTTGCTGCCGACGTAGAGATTGGAACTGAGCAGCCAGCGCGATCCTGAATCCGTCAACACGACGGAATTCGAGCGGGCGCTAGCATTGAAACCGATGAATCCATGGCCTGCGCCTGAAATTACCGCGCCGTTGCTGACGACCAGGAGATTCGCACTTCCAAGTTCGCCCACATACAAGTCTTGTCCGTTGGTCCAGGACGAACCGGCGTCCGTCACCACCGCCCGATTGTTATTTCCAACTGAAGTTCCACCGATCGTGCCCAACCCACTGGTCACCTGCCCGCCATTGCGCACCAGCAGGGTGTTAAACACGCCGTCAACTCCCAGATAAAGACTGTCGTTGCCAAGCCACCGCGAGCCGGCATCCGTCACGATCACGCTGTTCGAAGCGGCTCCGAGGTCGTACCCAATGTAGCGGTTGTCCAGGCCGAATACCGCGCCACCGTTGCTGATCACGAGTTGGTTGCCGTCACCCGCAAAGCCCATATGCAGTTCGCCGCGATTTGTCCAAATCGAACCGACCCCAGTGACCAGTGCCAGATTGTTGCTGCTGCCAGGATTCCCGCCGATGATGTCGTCATAACTCGCCAGCAACGCACCATCACTTACGACCAAGCGGTTGTTCGAACCGTTATGACCCACGCGCAGGCCGAAGTTGAGGCTGTTGGTCCAGGTTGTGCCCGACCCGGTGACGACCGCCTCGTTGTTTGACGAACTGGCATT
>CAZKMR010000010.1:75415-77467 GCA_964553795.1 uncultured Bifidobacterium sp.
ACCAACGATGCCCTCGTAGCCAAACACGGCGGCGCCGTTGCTCACGATAAATTGGTTGGCGGTCCCATAATTGCCAACCAGCACTGATCCCGCGTTGCTCCACACCGAGCCCATCCCAGTCACGAACGCGAGATTGTTGCTGCTAACCTCGTTGCCGCCGATGTAACCGTCCTCGTTGTACACCGCGCCACCGTTTGCGATCACCAGCCGGTTACTCACGCCATAGTTCCCCACATACAGCAGGCCCGTGTTGTTCCACCTCGAACCGGAGCCCGTCACCGTCACTTGATTGTTCGCGCTGCCGAATTCCGAACCGATTTCACCGGATGAAGCACTCACGAACCCGCCATTGCTGACTACCAGATGATTGCCGGCGCCATTTTCCCCAATGTGAATCTCCATCGCGTTGCTCCAGGTGGATCCCGCGCCCGCGATGACCGCGAGATTGTTGCTGCTGCTTGCCACACTTCCGATGAAACCAAAATTGTTGGCCACAAATCCGCCGTCAGTCACCAGCAACCGGGAAAGCACCGCCGGACCACCCACTTCAAGATTGCCCGGTCCCAACCAGCGCGAACCGGCTCCCGTCACGATGGCCGTGTTCGAGACGACACCGCTGTTGCGTCCGATGAACCGCGTGGCCAGGGCGAACGCCGTGCCGCCATTGCTGATCACCAGTTGATTGCCGCTGCCCTGGTAGCCGACCGACATCTCGTTGCGGTTCGTCCACAAACTTCCCGCACCAGTCACCACCGCCAGATTGTTGCTGCTGCCTGAATTTTGTCCGAGCGCGCCGTTGAAGTTTTCGACCGTTGCGCCATCGCTGACAATGAGCCGATTGAACGCACCACCATTGCCAACATCGAGGTTTGCGGCGGTCCATTTCGAACCGGCGCCCGAGATCAGCGCCACATTAGAACTGCTGCCCGCGTTGCTCCCAATGTAGGAGACTCCGCTCGTCAGCGTTCCTCCGTTGGTGATCAGCATTTGGTTGAACGGAAGGCTGCTGCCCACCGAAAGCGTCACGGCCAAGGCATGAGCCGCTCCCGCGCGTACATCCCAAATGGCCGGATTCGTGGCTGAACCGCTGACATTGAACCCACCAATATTGGTCATCGCGGCGCCGCGCGTAATGAGCGTTCCGCCTCCCAAATCAAAACTCCCCGCCACGTTAGTCAGAATCAGCCGATCCACTTCCACTGATCCAGCGCGGAGTGACACTGCTCCGCGGCGCACGTCCAGCAAACCTGTGCCTGCTGCGTTGGTCACGCGCAATGTCCCGCCATCCACCACCAGCTGAGAATTTGTCGCCGCGTTCTGCGCCCCGATTATTAGGCTCTGGCTCGCGAATACCGTTCCGCTGTTGCTCACGACCAGGCGGTTGTTGCCGCTGGATTGGCCGACATACAAATCGGCGCGGTTGCTCCACAGCGAACCGACCCCGGTGACCAGGGCAGAATTACTGCTGCCGAAGTTGCCGACATACGTATTGCTGCTCACCACCCACCCGCCGTCGGTTACTTCCATCCGGTTCTGCGAACTGCCCTCGCCCACATACAGTTCAAACTGATTGCTCCATAACGAACCGGCACCCGTGATGATCACCACATTATTCGTCGCTGGACTTGAAGCGCCCACGCGGCCGTTTCGACCGGCCATGACGGCCGCGCCGTTGCTCACCACCAGCCGGTTGTTGGCCGGGTTCAACCCCACGGCCAGATCGTTTCGGCTGCTCCAAATCGAACCGGGACCCGTCACCAGCGCCTCCCCTTGGCCGCCGAAACCAGAACCGACCCGGCCGTTATCGCCGCCGACAAATCCGCCCGCTTCGATGACCAGCCGGTTTCCGCCTGCACCGGCACCCACGTTCACATCCAGATGATTGGTCCAGAGCGATCCGCTGCCCGTCACTACCACGAGGTTGTTGCTGCCGCCCGGTTGCTGGCCAATGTTGCCCAGCCGGCTGGCCACGCGCGCGCCGTTGCTGATGATCAGTTGATTGCCCCACCCAAATACACCGATGGTCAGGTCAATGCGATTGGTCCAGAGCGA
>CAZKMR010000011.1:0-5581 GCA_964553795.1 uncultured Bifidobacterium sp.
CTGGAAATCGCCCTCCGCAAGGAGTTCGATTACGCCATCCCGCCCGAGTTGGCGGGTCGCGTGGACGTGGGCAGTCGCGTGCAAGTGCCGTTCGGCGCGCGCAAGGTGTTGGGCGTCGTCACCGCGGTCGCCGAAGAATCCGCCCAGGCCAGACTCAAACCCATTCTCAAAATCATCGGCGCGCAAACGCTCGTCACGCCCAAGGTGCTCCGGCTGGCGCGCTGGATTGCGGACTACTACTGTTGCGCGCCGGAAATCGCGCTCAAATCCGTCCTGCCCGAAGCCGTGCGCCACGAGGACGCCGGCTGGCGCGAGCGGTTGTTCGTGCGCGTGTTGCCGGTGAGCGGGGAGTTGCCCAAGCTGCCCAAGCGGCAACTCGAAGTCTGGCACATCATCGAAGAACGCCGCGAGCTGTTGCTCTCCGAACTCGTCGCGCTCGCCGAGACAACTGCCGCCACCGTGCGCAAACTGGAAGATCGCGGCCTCGTCACCATCACCAACGAAATTTCCGAACGCGATCCCTACGCCAACGAACAAATCCTCGCCTCGCAACCGTTGGCGTTGAACCCGCGCCAGGCCGCCGCGCTGGAGAAAATCAAGGCGGCGATGGATGCGGGTAGCACCCGCGTCTCGCGGGTGGCGGCGGGCGTCGCGCCCGCCGCCCGTGAGCCTGCGGTTGCCCAAGCGCCCATAACCGCTCAATCATCCTTCGCCCCCATCACCGAACCCACCGCCCGCAAGCGCAACCTCCCGCACTTCGAGATTCCCGGATTCACCTATCACATCACCTGGCACACGCAGAATAAACTCGTGCTATCTCCCGAGGCACGCGCGGTCACACTGGATGCCTGCCACTTTTGGCATGGCAACAAGCTGCGGTGTTATGGCGCGTGCGTGATGCCGGATCACGTTCATTTGTTGATTCAGCCGTTGCCGGTTCAGCATGGGAAAGCAGGCGTTCATTCTTTGCCGGAAATTTTGCACAGCATCAAATCGTTCACGTCGCATGAGGTGAACAAGGTGATGAAACGGAGCGGGCCGGTCTGGCAGGATGAATCGTTTGATCGGTTGATTCGCTCGGAGAGCGATCTGCACAAGACGTGGGATTATATTTGGAACAATCCTCGGCGGCTCGGACTGGTCGGGCCGCTTGAAGCGTACACTTACTTTTGGACGCCCTCGGGGATTGCGGCTGCGCCGCAAAATGTTCGGCGGGACGCGGAACATCTCCCGCGGGACGCGGGTGCTACACCGCGCGAGGCAGATGCCTCAAATCAACCTCCAGCTTCCAGCCTCCAGCCTGCAGCCACTACTTTTCTCCTTCACGGCGTCACGGGTTCGGGCAAAACGGAAATTTATCTGCAAGCCATCGCGCATGCGTTGGAGCAGGGCCAGGGCGCGATTGTGCTCGTGCCGGAGATTTCGCTCACGCCGCAGACGGTGGAACGTTTCAAAGCGCGCTTCAGTTCCGGCCCGTTGCAAACGCTCGTGGCGGTGTTGCACTCGCATCTCAGCACGGGCGAGCGCCACGATGAATGGCATAAAATCCGGCAAGGCCGCGCGCGCATCGTCATCGGAGCGCGGTCGGCCATTTTTGCGCCGGTCGAGCCGTTGGGACTCATCATCGTGGACGAAGAACACGAGCACACCTACAAGCAGGAGGAAGCGCCGCGCTATCACGCGCGCGATGTCGCCATTGTGCGCGGCCAGATGGAAGGCGCGGTCGTGTTGCTCGGTTCGGCCACGCCGTCGCTGGAAAGTTATTACAATTGCCAGAAAGGCAAATACACGTTGCTCGAATTGCCCGAGCGCGTGGACGACCAGAAAATGCCGCTCGTGCGCGTCGTGGACATGCGGCAAGCCGCGCGCAAAGAAAAGGGCACGCTGATTTTTTCGCCGCAACTCAAGGAAGCCATCACCCAACGACTCGAGAAGAGCGAGCAAACCATTTTGTTTCTCAATCGCCGGGGCTACTCAACGTCATTGCAGTGCGAGAAATGCGGGCACGTGTGCGAATGTCCCAATTGCTCGCTCGCGCTGACATATCATCGCCCGGAGAATTTGTTGCGTTGTCATTTGTGTGGTTACAACGAACGCGTGCCGGCCGTTTGCCCCAACCCGCAATGCAAGAATCCCGCCATTCGTTATTCCGGCCTCGGCACTCAAAAGGTGGAGGATGTGCTGGGAAAACTTTTTCCGAAGGCGCGCGTCAAACGCATGGACGCCGACGTGATGAAACGCAAAGACGATTACCGCCAAGTGCTCGGCGATTTCCGCACCGGCAAGATTGATATTCTCATCGGCACGCAGATGATCGCGAAGGGACTGCATTTCCCGAACGTGACACTGGTCGGCATCATCTTCGCCGATCTGGCCTTGAACATGCCGGACTTTCGCGCGGGCGAACGGACGTTTCAGTTGCTCACGCAAGTCGCCGGTCGCGCGGGCCGCGGCGATGTCGAGGGTGAAGTGTTCGTGCAGGCGTTTGCCCCGTTTCATCCGGCGATTCAATACGCGCGGCGCCACGACTTCGTCGGGTTCTACGAACAGGAACTGGAGTTTCGCGAGCAACTGAAATATCCGCCGACGGCGCGCGTGGCCTTGTTGACGCTGAAAGGGCGCAACGAGCAGAAGGTGCAGTTCGCCGCGGAACATCTGCGCAAGGAACTGGAACAGTTGCTCGGCGGCACGGGAGGAAAGTCGAAATCCGGATCAGAAACGGGCGCGGATGCGATGTTGTTCACGACGGAAGCGACACCACCCGCTTCCGACGCACCGGAGGACCAGCCAAAGCCTCGGACACCGTTTCGTGACTTGATCATCGCCGGGCCGGCGCCCGCGCCGTTGTTGCGCGCGGAAACATTTTATCGCTATCAAATCATGTTGCGCACGCGGGCCATGACGCGTTTGAGCCGGGAACTGGCGCGTCTCACCAGCACGCTAACTTTCCCGGACGATGTGGCGCTAACTACGGATATTGATCCCGTAAGTTTTTCGTAGTTACTGGCTTGCCACGTGACTTGGCCCGGGTGTTAACTGCCCGCAACGAACATGAGTGCGTCGCCCACGAAACCGAACGGCAGCCAATCCGCCGACTCCCGCCCGCTCATTTTTGCAGTGGACGACGAACCGATGTTGCTCGAACTGGCGACGATGATCCTGCAAGCCGCCGGTTATCGGGTGGAGACATTTCGCGATCCGTTGGTGGCCGTGCGCGCGTTCTCGCTCGCCAACCCTTTGCCGGTGCTCATCGTGACTGACTTTGCGATGCATCGCATGAACGGCCTCGATCTGATTCGCGATTGCCGCCAGATTCATCCGCAACAACGCATTCTGATGGTCAGTGGCACGGTGGACGAAACGGTGTATCGCGATTCGGCGCACAAGCCGAACGCCTTTCTCGCCAAACCTTATTCCGCGACGCAGTTCACTGCTCTAGTCAACGAACTGGTCGGGAAGTAAATTCGCCCACCTGGAGCGAATCAGCGGCGCGCGTAATTGTTCTGACGAAACCATTCCACCGCATCCTGCAACGCCTGGCGCGGCGGCGTTTGCGGCAGGCCCAATTCCCGAATCGCTTTCGCCGGGTTGAAGAACATTTTGTATTTCGCCATGCGCACGCCGGCGAGTGGGGCTTTCGGCGCTTTGCCGCTGAGCCGGGAAATATTCTCATCCACGTGCGCGGCGCTTAGCGCCACCCAGTAGGGAATTCGCGTGCGCGGCGCGCGAACGCCGGTAATTTCCTCCAACACCGCAAACGCCTCGCGCATCGTCCAGTTGCCTGCGGCGTTTCCGAGAATATAGCGCTCGCCAATGCGCCCCTTTTCCGCCGCAAGAATGTGCCCCGCCGCCACGTCGCGCACGTGAACCCAATTGAGGCCCGTGTCGAGATACGCGGGCATGGCACGATTCAAGAAATCCACAATCACTTTTCCCGTCGGCGTGGGCTTCACATCGCGCGGTCCAATCGGGGCGCTGGGATTGACGATGACCACCGGCAAGCCCTGGCCCGCCAATTCGCGCGCCACTTGTTCGGCCTGCCATTTGGAGCGCTTGTAATGATTGCTCATCTGCGCTTCGGAAACCGGCGCGGTTTCGTCCGTTGGCGTCAGCTGCCTGTTCTCCTCCTTCGGCAAACCAATGCATCCAACCGTGCTGGTGTAAACGATGCGGGAACAACCGGCCTGCGCCGCGGCGCGTAAAACGGTGCGCGTGCCTTCGACGTTGGCCGCATACATCGGCGCGTAATCCGGCAACCACAAGTGATAACTCGCCGCCACGTGAAAACACCAATCACAACCCCGCATCGCGGCCACGAGTTGGCTGTGGTCACTTAAATCGCCCGCGACACATTCAAACGTCGCGCCCGCCAAACCGCGCACATCACTACCGGGCCGCAGCAGTGCCTTGACGTGATGGCCGCGCGCGCCGAGTTCATGCACGAGGTTGGCGCCGACAAAACCCGATGCGCCCGTGACGAAACAATTCATTGCGGCGCACTGTGCCAGAGGCGCAAAGCATTGGCAGGTTCAAAGTATCAGCGCGCCGGCAGTCGGCGGATTTGACATTTGTCCTGCCGCTTCCGACTCTCGGACTGACATGATTAAACCGTGGCATCTCATCGGTACCAAAGCGCTGGCGGACTTTCGGATTTTCAACGTGCGTTCGGATCGCAAAATCTCGCCCCGCACCCAAGCCGAGCACGATTTCTTTGTCATCGAATGTGCGAACTGGGTGAATGTCGTGGCGTTAACTCCCGATCAACACATTGTCATGGTCGAGCAATATCGCCACGGCTCGAATACGGTCGAATTGGAAATTCCCGGCGGAATGATCGACGCGGCGGATGCGTCGCCGGTGCTGGCCGGCGTGCGGGAATTGCGGGAAGAAACCGGTTATGAGGGCCGGCAGGCACGCGTGCTGGGCGAAATTTTCCCGAACCCGGCCATCATGAGCAACGTGTGCTACACCGTGCTCGTGGAAGATTGCCACTGCGCGCATCCGGTGCAATTCGACCACGGGGAAGACATCAGCACCCGTTTGGTTCCGGTGGCGGACCTGCCAAAGCTGGTGGCAGAAAATAAAATCGGCCACTCGCTGGTGGCGGTGGCCTTGTATCACCTGGAGCTGTGGCAGCGCGGCGTGAAAGCCGTGCCGCCAGCAGTGTAAGGGATCAGTTCTTCGCGAAGAAATCCTTGATGACAGCGACGACGCGGTCGATTTGCGCGTCGGTCAGTTCGGGATAGATCGGCAGGCTGAGGCATTCGCGCGCGGCCTGTTCGGACACGGGAAACGCGCCTTCCTGGTAGCCGAGATGCGCGTAGCACTTTTGCAGATGCAACGGCAACGGATAATGCAGCGCGCAGCCGACACCGTTTTCTTCGAGATGCTTCTTGAGCGCATCGCGTTTGGAATGACGTACGACGTAGAGATGCCAGACGCTTTCCGCCCAGTCCGCCTGCGCCGGCAACTTGAGCGGGGTGTCCTTCAGCAATTCCGCGTACCGCTTGGCGACGCGTTGGCGACCAGCGGTCCATGCCGACAAATGCGGCAACTTCACTCCGAGCACCGCGCCTTGAAT
>CAZKMR010000011.1:5681-74784 GCA_964553795.1 uncultured Bifidobacterium sp.
CAGCGGTCCATGCCGACAAATGCGGCAACTTCACTCCGAGCACCGCGCCTTGAATACCCTCCATGCGGTAATTGAAACCAACCTCGTCGTGATAGTAACGCACGGTGGAGCCGTGTTCGCGCAAGGAACGGGCGCGCTTGGCAAATTCCGCGTTGTTGGTCACGAGCGCGCCGCCTTCCCCGGCCGCGCCGAGATTCTTGCCGGGATAAAAACTGAAGCAGGACATCGCGCCGAACGTGCCGACGGTCTTGCCTTTGTATTTTGCGCCATGCGCCTGGGCGGTGTCTTCGACCACCGGTAGATTGTGCTTCTTCGCGATGGCGAGAATGGGATCGAGATCAAACGGATGCCCGTACAGATGCACGGGCATGATGGCTTTGGTGCGCGGGGTAATCGCTTTCTCGATTAACGCCGGATTCAAGTTGAATGTGGCCTCATCAATGTCCACATACACCGGCGTGGCGTTCACGTAAGAGATCGCCCAGCTCGTCGCCACAAAGGTGTGTGGCGTGGTGATGATTTCGTCGCCTGGCTTGATGTTCAACAGCAACAACGCCACGTGCAAGGCCGAGGTGCCGCTATTGAAGGCGACGCAATGTTCCGCGCCGATGTATTTGGCAAAATCTTTTTCGAATTGCACAACGTCCGGGCCAAGGCAAAACGAACAGGCGTCCAGGTTGCGGGCGATGGCGGCGTCAATTTCTTTGCGCAGCGGACGGATTTGAGCCGGGAGATCGAGGTAGGGGATTTTGTCGTGCATTTGATTGAGTTAGGTTCGATAAAAAGCGGGTTGAAGATAGCGTAAATACCTGCGGGGGAAATCAATTTTCCGAGTGTCAATTACTGACGGGCGTTCCGGGATAAGGCGGAACAACCGGATCGGGATGCAACGATAGCCATATCGCCACGCGTTCGCGCCACATGTTCCAATCCGTGCCGTGATCCTCCCGCAAGGCCGATTTCAACAGCAGCAAGGCTTCGTCCGATTGCGCATCGAGTGATGCCCGGGCGACTTCCACGAGCCACGGCAGTTTTAATGTGTTCGGACGCGACAACAGCTCAGCAAAGATGGCGCGCCGGGCCGCGGGGGCCGCCGCCGCATTGGTCAGTTGCGCGCCCAACGCGGGAAAGTAATCCGTCGGCATCAACCGACTCGCATGTTGCGCGGCCTCGGCTTGAGCTTCGGCAGACAGATTCGGAAACATGGCCAACAACGTGATCGCCTGATTCGTGGTGGACGCGCTCGAGGTCAACACAGCATCGAGTTGAGTGGTCCAGTTGGTCACAGGAATGGTGGGTATCGCCGCCACCCGCGGCTGCGTTTCGCGGGCTTGCACTTTAAGCACCGGCACAACGGAGTTCTCGTCGTCATCCGCTAATCGCGCGCGCCGCGACTGTTTCCAGTACGCTTCCAGCACTGCCAGCGCGATGCCCAGAATCAGAATGTATTTCAGTTTCAGACGCATGAACAACCCAGGTCATGGTGTAGAGCAGGTTTTTCGCCAGCAACCCATTACCGGCGCGATAGAAGCAGTTTGGTGCGCATACCAGCCGCGTTCCGCAATGCGTTAACGGTAGTTCGGCACAGGAAAAAAGCGGGGGTGCCAACTTGCGTTACGGCGCACCGTACATTTTCTGGAAATGCAGTACGGCCGGATGGGGCTTTGCTCAGCGGGGCGGCGGCGGGAAAAGGCGCGACAGCACCAGATCGGCACAACGCCCGGTTTCATGCAACGGCGGCGGCGCGGGCAATTGTTGACCGTTGCTCTGCCAGGTTTCGTAACGCGTGGCAAATCCGCCTTGCACCAGTTGGTGAACGGCTCGCACCGGATCAGCGTCGGGCTTGGCCACCGGCGCGGGCAAAATGCCCGTGTGCGCGCGGGCTGTGACCGCTTCAAAGATCATCGAGACGCTATCTTCGGTAACCCAGGCTTCCTGCGCGGCCATCAATTGGGTCGGCACCCAATCGGGTTTCGTGACCTGATGCGAAATCAATTCGGCAGCGTTAACCCGCGCCCGTAATTGCTCCAGAAAACCGCTCGGCGTGCGCCGCGAATCGGTAACCGTCCATTGTAACTCCGGACGTGCTCGAACCACCGTCACCACGGCGTCGGCAGTGAGTTCGGCTGACCAGCCATGCGATTTGGAGGGCCCGCCGATTAACACCACTCCTTTGGCGTCTTTCGCGGGGGTCACCTCCGGCAAGCGATTCAGCGCGCCGAGCGTGGAGATGACGCGCGGCGAAGGTGTTTCGCCGTCGTGTTGCGGGCGAATGCAAAGATCGAAGAGTCGTTTCGGCCACGTCGGCTCCATGATGACAACTGACCGGGCCTTGAATTTGCGCGCCGCGAACCAGAGCGGCAGGTGAACTTTGTGCCCTGTGCCGATGAGGAGTTGCGGCACGCCTTTGCCGTTTTGGAGTGCGGCGCGCCGCCGGGTGAACAAATTCCAAGTCGCCGGAATGCGAATCGTTTCCACCTCCGCTCCCGTGCGCCGCGCGAGGGCCAGCGCCAAACCAACGCTCTGATTCTCATGCCCCGGTCTTCCCTCCGAGATGACGCGAATCAACTTCAGCGCGTGGTTCATGGATGTTTTGAATCTTAGTCTTAATCTGGTTCTCAATCTCAAACCGCGGGAAACGGATTGAGCTTAAGAAAGAGATTAAGATTAAGAACCGGGCGGGTCAGCGTCCGTAGGCCAGCCGTTCGGCGAGCCGTTCCGGCAGCCCGGCCGCGAGAATTTTCTTTTGCGCGGCCGCGATGTCGTAATCCAGCCGGCGCAATTCAATCGTGCCATCGGCGGTGTCATACACCACGTAGGCCGACTTGGGATTGTTGTCCCGCGGTTGGCCGACCGCCCCGACGTTGACGAAGTATTTCTTGCCGGGCTCGGTCTTGAACTTCGAGTAGGTGCCGCCCCGCACCATGCTGTCCTTCATGAATGCCACCGGCACGTGCGTATGCCCGAAAAAGCAAACCGAAGTGTTCTGGTACGTGAGGCTGGCGGCGGCGGCGAGTTTGTCGAAGACGTAACCCCAGCGTTGCGGACCGTCGAGCGTCGCGTGAACGATGGTGAAATTGGTCACCATGCGGGAATACTTGAGATCCCGCAGCCATTGGCGGTCATCCTCGGTAAGTTGCTTGCGCGTCCAATTGACGGCCTCGGCGGCGGCGGGATTGAAACCCTCCAGATGTTCCTCGGTGGAACAGTATTCGTCGTGATTGCCCTTCACGCACGGCATGCCCATGGTGCGGATGATGTCGAGGCATTCCTTGGGATTGGCGTTGTAGCCGACGACATCCCCCAGGCAGGCGTAATGGGTCACCTGCTGTTTCTTACAATCGTCGAGCACGACTTGGAGGGCGTCCAGGTTGCCGTGAATGTCAGCTAAAATCGCAAATCTCATCTCAAATTATCGCACAATGGCAAAACCCTTGAAGCGGTCCTGAGCCTCCGCCCAAACCACTTCTTCGTTCCGAATGTTCGCGGCCAACCCCGACTCGCGAATGGCTTCCCGAAATGCTTCCAACTCCTTCGTTTCGCCTTCCGCGATCAGTTCGACCCGGCCGTCCGTCAAATTGCGAACCGTCCCGGTCACGTCGAATCCCGCGGAAACATTGCGAACCGTATAGCGGAACCCCACGCCTTGTACGTGCCCCGAATACCAAATCTGCATCCGGCGGCGCTCATTGGGTGCTGCACCCGGCTTCCCGGCGGCTTGTGCCATGACGCTAAATGAAGCCAAAGCCCGCGCACCGAGGCAATGTTTTTGTTCATAAAGCACCGGTGCTGCGGCCCTCGCGAACCCGCGTTGTCGCCGGAATGCCAGCCCCCGGGCTCAAACGGCAAACGCCCCAAACAACGCCCGCATTTCCTCGTCCACCATCTGCGGATCGCTCAACGTGTTGGCAATCTCGTCGCGGAGGAGCTGGCGATAGCGCTTCCGCAACCGGTGCACTGCCACGCGCACCGCGCCTTCTTCCATGCCGAGCGTCTTGGCGACTTCGCTTTGCGCGGTTTCACTTTTGCCGGCGGCGAGGAAAACTTTGAGTTGCTCAAACAATTTCGCTTTGCCATCGGCGACGCACTCGGCCTGCAAACGTTCAATCACCTTGCTCAGCAGCGCCAAAGCCCATTCGCGATCAAAGGCCTGATCGGGACTCGGCTCGGCTTGCGCGGCCACTTGGAATTTGGTGTCGGCGGTTTCCCAATCTAGGGACAACGCAGTTTCGCCACCGCCACGTTTCAGGCGCTGGGATTTCTTCCAATCGTTGATCAAAAAGTTTTTTAGCGCGGCGAGCAGAAACGCGCGGAAGCGACCCCGCTCGGCGCTTAATCCTTCGAGATAATTCTTCGCGAGGAAGCGTGCAAAGAAAGCCTGCACCAAATCTTCGGCGTCTTGCTTGGTGTGCCCGCGCCGGCGCACGTAGGCATAGAGTGGAAACCAATATGTGCGACACAACTCCTCCAGCGCGTGGTCCGATTGCGGCGTGTGCCGCTGCCCCGCCGCGAGCACAACTGTCCAATGCGTCGTGGCGAAGATGTCGCCGGGCGACTCCGAAGCATCACTGGCAGAAGTCATGGTGACCGCAGTTTAGTGGGGGAGCGAAACAGATGAAACTCGGATTGCTGCTGAATCACGTGCGTCCTCTTTCAAGGTGCGGAAATTGCATCGAGAAGCTGCTGGGCCGCCGCGCGGTTGGTCGCGTCAGCGCGCGCCAGAATTGCTTTCAACACGTTCGTCGCCAGGTCGCGGTCCTGTTTCAGCCCCCAAATCACGCGACCGCGATCATACGCGTTTTCTTCCGCCAAACCGATTTCCACCAGCCGTCGCACCACGCGCTCGCTTTTGTTGCGCACGGTGGACAAACCGAAATACACCGCGCTGTTGCGCACTTCACGATGCTCATCGGCGGACAGCTTCAGCATCAACTCGATGGCGGCGGGATGCTGTTCCTTCGCGGACCAGACCCAGTTCTCTCCCACCTGACGGGCGACTTCATTCCGGACGGCGGCGTTGGTGGATTCCGCGCATTGGGCATAGGCGGCCACGAACGAATCATCCATGATCAAAGGCAACCGCTCGCGCGCGATCAAACGCAATACCTCCATTCGTTCAGAGTCCGGACCATCCACGAGAATAGATTTCACGCGCGGCAGCTCCGCAGCATAATTCTGCTGCGCTCGCAAGCGCGCTTGTTCGGCAGCCCATGCGAACGCTTTAAGTTCGCCGCGCATGATGGCGGTGACGATCTTCGCTTTCTCGCGCACGGCGGGATCATTTGCGGCGGCGTAAGGCTCGATATACTTCAACAACTCTTCCCGTTGCGATGCCGCGCCCCAGGCGATGCGATGCAAATCATTCGGATCATCCACGTTCATCGCGATGTCGGCCAGAGTTTTCAAGATTGCCGGGGTTTTCTGTTTCACCACCGACAAGCCGAAATACACCGCGTAATGTCGCGCGCCGTAGCGGTCCGCGTTCGGGGTGCGACATTCCGCCGCGTGATACATGATTTCGATGGCGTCGGCGTTTTGCGGTGACTTGTTCCAGATGTAGCGATTGCCAATCCAGCGCAGAATCGAAGTGCGATGTTGCGTGGTGCGTCGCAGGCCGTTGCGCACCGTTTCGAGAATCTCCGCATCAGAACGCGCCTCTTTATCTTCCGCTTTCCACAACGCGTCTAACTTCCGCCCACCTTCTGGATCGTCAGGAAAAAACGCGTCGAAGTCCGGCGGCACGATGGGGTTTGTGGATTGCCAGGCATGAGCAGCGATTGGGGAAAGATGATTGAGAGCATCAAGCAGCTGTTGTGCTTCGGCATCGCTGAATCGCCCGGTGATACTCACGCGGCGGCCGGGAATCTCCGAGTTGATGACTGGCGCGCTGATGACCCGGCCCTGCCAGACGATGGCCAACTGTCGGCCAACGTTTTCGCGGGTTGCGTGGGCCATCTTTTCACCGCCCGTGCGAGTCAAGAGCACCGTCAGCTCCTTCTGCAAGCCCAGGGATTGAGTGAAACGCACACTGTCGATGTCGTTTCCAGATAACACCACGTCCCGCAATACACGAAAAGTTCGTGCGCTGGTCGGTTCGTTGGCGTCCGGCAACTCATCGGTGGGAGACTGGGTGTCGTTCGCCGTGGCGATCCAGCGGAATTCAAGTGTCGGTTGAGCGGTCGATGTCGGGTGGAGGTTGGTTCGAACCTCGGGTTTGAGTTCTTTGGTGGCACGTTGCGATTCGCGCAGCAAATCTTTCGGCGGTGTTCCGTTGGTGATGGCAATCACCGGACCGAGGAGTTTTCCGGCACCTCGAGCAGATTCTAATTTGTAGCGAAAGACCTGCCCGAGCACCTCATCATCGCGTTGGCTTAAAGTGGTAAACTCAAGAAAGTCATCAGCCTGTGGCGCGTAGGAGGAAATAACAAGATTCACATAGAAACCGCTTTCGATGCCGTCCTTTTCGTCGAGCACGATTTTGACGTTCGCCCGGTCATTCACGACCCGCAACGGCTTGAGCGACTTGATGGTGTCGCCCCAAAGCAAATCCGGGATGTTCTCGCTTTCGCGCTCCCCGGATGGCGTGCGGACGAACCCGCTGAGGGCGACCTGCGCTTCCCTCACCAAGGCGGCGCGCTGTTCTTTGGTCAACTCCCGATCCAGTTTCGACTCCGAGCCAACGGGCTTTACACCATTCACATTTGATGTTGGCTGAATTCTTTTGAACTCAATTTTCAGCCCGGCAAGCGTCTCGACGCCCTCAATAATCGTCCCGCTGACGCGCAGCATTCCCCGTGCGCCGTTGGCGGTCTGGAAGACAAACGTATGCTCCGGATGCGTCGGTTTATGATGCTTCAACCAGAAGGAATAAAGTCCCAGGCTCACATCCGGGAATTGCAATGCCTCACCCTGAATCGAGGTCGCCGCGCCCACTTCCGGCTCTACACCGCGATGCCAGCATTCCAGCGAAATGGCCTTCAACTGGATCGCGTTGTCCACCGGAGAAAGCAGCCACCACGGTTGAACGTCGTTGCCCATCACCATCAAATCAATGCCATTCTCGAGCAACCATTGCTCCCTGCGACTGCGGCGCCAGTTGGAATAGTCCTTTGGCGGCGCCACGACGCTGCCCCTATCGAGATCGAGAAAGCGGTTTTTCGATGGGCGATCCAAAGAGGCGAGTGCTACTTCGACGGCCTTCGGAGCAACCGGAATTTCTTCTCCCTGCACAACGTTTGCAGGACTTCGCAATAGATTTCTGAAGCCGTCTCGCCAGGTGGGTTGTCTCGATGTCGCGGTGTTTTTCATCGGCCTTTGAACCGTTGAGGAACTGGGTGGCTGCGGCCTGCCTGTTGATTCCGAGGCGTCCATCACCCGCACAGACGTTCGATGCCCCGGCACTAGCGAAACATTGCGGAATTCCCTCCATTGATACTTCCGGCGTTGCAGTTGGATGGCCTCGATCTGCGAAAATTCGTCCTGCGTCAGAGAAACCAGACCATTGTGCTGAGCGGAATCGGCCTGATTGTAAGAAAGCGGCATCGTTATACTGTCCTTTCTCACCACGACCATGCGCGTTTCCCAATCTTCATGCCTTGAATAGCTGAAGGAGAGCGCCACGTCACCGGACTGGCCTTTGACCGCCTGAAACTGCGCGATCCAATCACCGTCTTCCCCTCGTGATTCAGAGTTCCCTCTCATTTTACCGGGACCCGCTTCCAGAGTTTTGATCTGTTCCCATTCGCCATCGGCAACGCCAATCTGCACGTTCAATTCCTTTGCATCAGGCGGACAGGCAATGTCCTGGATGCAAACCCGGCCTGACGGTTGCGAGGCGCTTCCCGTTTGCGATAAGCCCATGGTGTGACACCCCGTGGGAGAAATCACTTTCACGACCGGCGAACCGGGTTGGCCGTTTTGACTGCGGATTCTGAAGCCCAATTCTTTCGTCACCTTTCCCGCCGCCCAACTGTGTCCGTTATCGCTCGGAAACCGCTCCTCTGTCGGCACGCCGTTCGGAAGCCACGCAGGGCCATTGGTGGACGCGAGCGCAAACAACTCAACTGAGCCTCCATTGTATTGAGCGACAAAGGGTGGCGCATTGACTCCGTCTTCAGTTTCCAAATCCCGCACGAGCTTGTAGCGGATTTTCACGCCGCGGGGATTATCCGTAAAGCCGGTGATTTGCAGAATGCCACGCTCTCCATGACGCGTTTGAAACGCGAAGGTCAGCGGCAACAGTCCCTCAGGGAGCACGTAAAGCGTCGCGCGGGATTGAAGCTCTTTGGGTGAGACGTGTTGGATTGCCGTGGGCGCGGCCAGCGCCGCGACAATCGTGGCCGGAGTTGCCGTGTCCCACTGGACGGGCGTGAGGTCCGAGAGCTTCAGTCCCTGCGAAATCAACGACCAGCGACCGCTAACGTGATTGTCGAAGTCCGCGTAGAAATCGCCAGCACTGGACAACAGACGAATCAATCGCTGGCCGCCATCGCTTTCCGTGCCCTGCACCACAGACGTCAGTTCGCCGCTGTTAAGCGTGAGCGTTTCATTCTCAGGCGCTTCGTCGGGATCAAGGAGCACACGCCCGACTTCAACGCTGAACGATGGTTTGGATTTCTGGGCCGCAACATCCGCTTCGGCAAGTTTCGTTCGCGCTGCTTGTTTGTTTTCTCTCGCCGAGAAGGCTGCCAGCACCAGTACACCTGACAACAGCGCCGCGATAGCCGCCAAGCCCAGCCACCGTGCGATGCCACCTGCGAGCCGCCAGAAACTCAGCGGCAGCAATACGGCGCCGAGCCAGGTCAACGGCACCAGCACCGCCTCCGAAACGGCGGGATTCCAACCTCCGCGTTCCGAAAGCACCCCCAGCAAAAAGAATATCGCGAAACCAATCACCGGCAGCGCTAACAGCCACGCCACGACACTGGTGGCTTTAAACCACGACGACAAATTGTCCAGACTGCGCTGGTCGTTGCGCTCGCGCGCTTGCCTTAGCGCATTGGCCGCAACAACGCCGATAAATGGCGACACAACCAACACCAGCCCCACGCCAAGCAGATACGCCGAGTCGCGACTGAAACGGAACGGCAGCACCCCGATGAGCAGGATGATCAAAATCAGTCCGGCGTAGAAGAATGTCACCGCGGTTGCGAGGCCGGCTGATCTCGCGGAAGCCGAAGCGATTGGGTTTTGAATTCCTCCAGATGGATTCCCGGGAGAAGAATTCTTTTTGGTGCGTCGCTGTAGCAAAAACGGCACGCCGCAACCAATCGATAGCAAGATTGCGAGGAAGGCGATGTTGATTAGCTGAATATTCGCCATCAGTGTTTTGGCCCAGGGCAGGAAAAATCTTTGCGCCATCGGATCGCGACTCATCGCGTCATAAACGTGAACACCCAAGCCGCCGCCGGCATAGACGAGGTATCCGACCGCGCCGCCACCCATCGCCACCGTTCCCACCGCGCCGCCGCCCAAAGCGAATAACAGCGCGATGGCGAGTCCGCCCATGGAAACCAACCCGATCGCCACGCCACCGAACGCAATCACGCCGAGCGAAGCGCCACCAAAGGCGAACACGCCCATGGCCACGCCGCCGAATGCAAAGATGCCGCGAGCTTTGCCACCGATGGCAATCACGCCTTTGGCGGTGCGCTCGCGACCGGTGAGCGGATCCGGCCCTGCCGTCACATGCAGTAGCGGTAAGCCGAACAGCGTGGTATTGCTGCGATATTCGAAACTTCCTCGCAATAATTGCGATGGATAAGTTCCAATCTTTCTCGGCGGGCGCGAAGGATTCCGGCGCCTCATCACCCGGAGATCAAATCCCGTGGCAACCAGAAGCACAATGATGATGGCCAGAGGCAAAGAGAACGCGCGGTTTGAATTTACCCAGATAATTCCGATGGCGATCAATGGCCAGGTGACGAGCATCAACCATGTGGCCAGGCGAGACCACTTTGCGTACTGTTCTGAAGCCTGCTGGGGCTCGCTTTCTGGTTCGTCGCAGATCTTCTCTACCTGTGTCTTCAATACACTGGCTTGTTGGTAACGCAGTTCTGGTTTTTGTTCCAAAGCGCGCAAGACGACTTCGTCGAGGCGCACGTCGAGGTGAACTTTTCGCGAGGGCGGCTGGATTTCTTTTCCCGGCAACTCGCCGGTGAGCATCTGGTAGAACACCACGCCCAAAGCGTAAATGTCCGCGCGATGATCCACGGCGCCGGGCGCGTGAATTTGCTCGGGTGACATGTAATGCGGCGTGCCCATCACTTTGCCCGCGTCGGTGAGTTCCTGGAGCGCGGGACTGTGTCCCGCAGCAGTGTGTTCAGTCAGCGAGGCTTCGGATTTTTCGGATGCGTCGGTAGTAGTGTCGTTTCTGCGGCTCATAGGGCCGCGCTCCGTTCCCACAATCTTCGCCAGTCCAAAATCCGCCACCTTCACGCGCCCGCGGCGATCCAACAAAATATTCTCCGGCTTGATGTCGCGATGCACGATGCCCTGGTCATGCGCGAATTGCAGCGCATCGCAAATCTGCGGCACGATGGCGAGGGCTTCGCGCGGTGAAACCCGTCCGGCGTGGAGCAGTTGGCGCAGATTCACGCCATCCACGAATTCCATCAGGAAGAAGTAGAGGCGCGTTGGGTGGTGAGACGCGGATGAGGGTTGTCCCGGCGCCGGGGAGGAAGGGGGAAAGGGAGCAGAGGAGACTTCCTTGCCGGGAGGTTGTTGCTCCCCTGCGCCTTTTCTCCCTTTCTCCTTTTCAGCTTCCAGGCCAGCGCAGCTTCCAAACTCAAACAACGTAACTATCCCCGGATGATTCAGCTTCGCGAGCGCTTTGGCTTCGCGGGTGAAGCGTTCGGCAAAAGCAGGGTCATCGCCGATGCCGGGCGGGAGGATTTTCAGCGCGACAATGCGGTCGAGTTGTTTCTGGCGGGCTTTGTAAACTGCGCCCATGCCGCCTTTGCCAACAAGCTCCAGCAGCTCAAGTTGCGGAAACAGCGGCGCGAGTTCAGCGATGGTCGGCGGCGTGAAGCCCGATTGCTTGGCTTCGGTCACGGTATCCGCCGCGCCGACTCTCAGCAGACACGCGGGGCAAAGGCCGGCCAGCGCGCCACTGGGCAGCGGCGTGCCGCATTGCGGGCATTTCGGGGCTGAATCCGGCGGGATCACTTTTGTTCCACTCATACACGGACTTCAGCAACAAAGCACGCCGGACGTTACGAACTTTCTCCCCACGGATGGACACTGATGAACACGAATAAAGCAAAAACCCGCCGGGTGGCGGGCTTTTGACTTTAGAAGTTTTGACGTTCGAACCGATTACGCGCGTTCCATGTATTTGCCGGTGCGGGTATCGATCTTGATCTTCTCGCCGGTCTTGATGAACAAGGGCGCTTGGACCGTGATGCCGGTTTCCAGCGTAATGGCTTTCTGCACATTGTTCGCGGAATCGCCCCGAATGCCTTCCGGCGCGTCAGTGACCGTGAGCACTACGCTCGGCGGAATTTCCACCGTGACGGCTTTGTCATCCACAAAGGTCACCGTCACCAAGCCGTTCTCAACGAGGTAATTCTTCGCATCGCCCACCAGTTCCGGAATGAGCGTGACAGTTTCGTAGTTTTCCGGGTCGGTAAAAACGAAGTCGCTGCCGTCCTTGTAACTGAACTCCATCTTCTTGGTCATCATCGGGACGGTTTCGACTTTTTCGGTCGAACTGAAGCGGACGTCGGAAGATTTGCCGGTGCGGATGCTGCGCAAGGTGGCTTGGACGAACGCGCGCAAATTGCCGGGGGTGCGATGTTGCACGTCGAGGACGACGCTGATGTCGCCGTTGTAATTAACCGCCTGGCCGCGGCGAAGGTCGTTTGCGTTTACTGCCATAAAATGTCGTTTGTCGTTACTTTGCCCCGGATGGGGAGCGTGGAGCTTAAGCGACGACCGGTCGAAAGCAAGCTTGGAATTGGAGGAAATCAGGCTAATTCAGGCTAATTGACGGCGCGCGAACGAAAAGTTTTTGCTTGCACCTTGCTTGGTAGGTGCTTAACTGGCCGGGCGAGTCGGTTGGACCGACCACAGTTTTGATGCTGAACGATACAATGATTTTTCAACCAAAGAGGGTGTCTTGAGTCGCCCTTTTCCTTCACGTAATTCCTCTCCCGCCTCGTTCACTCGGATTAATGGGAAGATTCGCGCCCGCGAGGTTCGGGTCATCGGCTTTGATGGCAAGCAGCTTGGCGTCATGGCGCTGAACGACGCGCTGAATCTCGCGCGCCAATCCGGTGTCGATCTCGTGGAGATTGCGCCAACCGCGCAACCGCCTGTCTGCCGCATCGTGGACTTCGGTAAGTTCCGCTACGAACAAGCCAAGAAGGAGAAAGAATCCAAGAAGCATCAGCACGCTTCGACCGTCAAAGAGGTCCAACTCAGTCCGCGCATCGATCCGCATGACCTCGCAGTCAAAGTCGAGCACGCGATTGAATTCTTGTGCGAAGACATGAAGGTGAAAGTGACACTGCGCTTTCGCGGTCGTGAAATGCAGCACACGGAATTCGGCTTCGACGTGGTCAAGAAGTTCATCGCCGAACTCGCCCCGTACGGGCATCCGGATTTTCCGCCCAAACTCATCGGCAAGGGCATTAACCTCATGATGAGTCCGCTGCCGCGCAACAAGCGGGCAAAAAATCCCAAGCTTGAAGCGGAGGAAGAACCATCAGGATCACCGCAAAAAACGGCCCGCCCAGCCGCTTCCGGCGATACGTCGCCCGTTGAAGTCAAGCAAGCCTAAGGTGCGACCGCCGGGAAGACTGGTGGTTCCGGGAACGGGAATAATTCGTTCTCAAGTTTGCAGTCGCCCGGCTACGGCTGCGGCGCAACAATCCGCTCAAATCGCTCTCGGTAATCGGGAAAAAGCGTCCCCTCGCAGAGCCAAAAACCCGAGCCATCAAAGCGGAATTCCGTGGGAACGTTGGTTTGCGTAAAATTGCTGTGCAGCAGCAGTCTCATCCAATTCGTCCCACATTCCAAAACGGAAACCTGTTGCGTCACGCTGTTCCCACTGGCGAGGTCCATAAGAACAACGTGATCCGCGCCGATTTTCATGGTGGTGGGCAAACACATTTTCTCGAGTTGCTGCTTAACCTGGTCCGGCCAATCAGATTGTCCCTGCCAGTAAGCCACGCTCACGGATTTGTTAAACTCAAAACTGCCACGAAACACCGCCGGAACGGTTTGAACATCAGGGGTGCATCCCAAAGCGGCCATCCCTGCTGCAATCAGAACCGCAGTTTTCATGTTCATCTTGCTCATTGCGAAGTTGACTGAGTTTGGTCGTATCGCTGCGCCAGTGACCATTGTTGCACTAACTCCGGAAACTGACAGCCTTCGCACGTCGCCGGGGAGTGATCACAAAAGTCTCGCACAATTTGCAGCAATCCTTGCTGAGCGCTGGCGGTGTTCAGCCCCGAGCGCGCCGCGAGCGTTCGCCCCAATAACCTTTGCCGCGCCAGCCGCAGCACCGAGTTATCCTCTGCGGCGGGCCAGGTATCATAGCAACGCATTATCGCAGTGCTGAGTTTTTCATTCCGGCCCGCTTCCGCCCGCGCCAACAGCCAGGGCAAAACCACGTTGATGGCCAGATCGGTGACGCGTTGGGCGCCGAGCAAGGGTTGCGGTTTGGGTAATCGCGCCGAGCGAAATGTCCAGTGCCACGACCAGAATTTGTCGTTGTTAACGTGGAAAACTCGAGCGAGTGATTCCTGGCTCTTTTTCTCAGGCAAAGATTGCTCGCACCATTGTTCCAGTCGTTCGACAAAAGACGCGTCGCAGGCCCAATGCGCCGCGAGCGCCAAACGCCGTTGCGGATGATTGGCCGGACGCAACCCATGAAACCGCCACATAGCGGCGCGCGGCAAAATAAGGTCCGTAAACTCTTCCCGCTCCCGCCACCACAAATCCCACACTCGCCGCAAATAATCGTCCGTGTCCGAGCGATTGTGTTTCAACTCCGCCGGCAACAGACCGCTTAGACCGAACAAGCGGGCTTGGATTTGCAACGGGCCAGGATTATCTGCCATCCATCGGGCGCGAATTTCGGCGAGATGTTGCATCGGCCAGACGTTGTGCTTATAGCCCAGCGCCCGAAACAAACCTTCCCAGAGCGATTGTTCCCAACCGGCCTGTTGCGCCCGGGCCTGAAACTGCGCCGCTTTGATTCGCATCCGCACCTGCGCGGCGTCACGCAGCAACGTTCCCAACGCATCGGCATCCAGCTCCCGCAACGGTGCGCAACACTTGCCCACCAGATTTTCTGGCAAGGTGCGCACGGAGTTGTGCTCCAGATGCAAACTCAATTCGCTCAATGGCGCGTCCAGCACCAACCGCAACGCCAACGCAACCGGCTGTCGCGCCGTCACCGCTCCGTCCCAGACCACATGGAGAATTACATGCTGGAACGCAGGATTGCGGTCATGTCCATGTGCGCGCCAGCCCGCCGGGCGCAAGTCCACTTCTACGTCGCCAGAAACCGGCTCTGCCGCGCCAAATCGGAGGACCGCGTTGCGAAAATCCGGGCCGCCCTCGGCGCTGCCGAATCCGGGATGAAGCACGCGCACGGTTTGTCCGTCCAAGGTGCGCAACTGGTCGCGTCGCAGGCGTTGATGTTGCCAGATGGCTTGGAGGATTTTTTCCGGCGGTTCGGCTGCATTATCGCGCAACACCGGGAGCGCGCCGCGTTGGGCGCGCCAATGAGCGTAGCCGCTGGTAGTTACCGGTTGCACGGGACATTGCTTTTGCGCCGGCGGTTGCGCAAAGTCAAGCACGGGCACGAACCCGTTCCCGTTCTGAACGAATCAAATTGTCGGTTGTCTGGTTAAATTAAAGATGAGCAACTATTCACGGGTTAATTTCCGTCCGTGGCGAGGCATTGTGGTGGCGGTGCTCCTGACTGCGCTTGCGCCCGTCGCCATGCCGGCCGCGGCTGAAGTGGACATTCGGCGCGACGTGACCGTGGCGGCCATCGAACGCGCCATGCCCAGCGTCGTCAACATTCGCACTTCAAAACTGGTCCGTCGCAACGACACCTACGAAACCATCTTCCGCCGGTTCTACGGGTTGGATGACACCCCACAAACCGAAGAACGAATCAACAGCGTCGGCTCTGGCGTGATTGTCGATGTGGTTGAGGACGAAGCTTATATCCTGACCAACTTTCACGTACTGCAACGGGCCAATCGGGTGCAGGTGCAATTGATGGACGGGCGGGAATACGAAGCCATTCCACTCTTGCTGACCAGTCAAAAGGATCTCGCTTTGTTGAAAATTGTGCGCCGCCCCGGCGATGAACCGTTCAAAGCGATCGCCATGGCGGAGGATGACGATCTGTTGTTGGGTGAAACCGTCATCGCGGTTGGCAATCCTTTCGGGCTTGGTGGTTCGGTTTCCCGCGGCATTCTCAGTTCCAAAAACCGCCGCACCGACGCCGGCGGAACGAAACTGGATTATCAAGATTGGCTGCAAACCGACGCCGACATCAATCCCGGCAACAGCGGCGGGCCGTTAATCAACGTGCGGGGCGAACTCATCGGCATCAACGTCGCCGTCTTTTCACCCAACCAGGGCAAGGGCACCGGCTTTGCCATTCCGGTGAAACAGGTTTCCAGCGCCCTATCGGATTTCTTCACGTTGGAATGGACCTGGAAACTCTGGCTGGGCGCGCGCTTTCGCGGCGCGCCACATCCGTTGACCGTGCGCGAAGTGCAGGCGGGCAGCCCGGCGGATCGCGCCGGATTGAAACCCGGCCAACAGGTCGTCGCCGTGAATGGCAAGCCGGTCGCACGCCTGGCGGAGTTCAATCAATTGGTGGGCGTGGCGCCGAACCGCCACGTCGCCATCACAATCAGCGACAACGGAGCGCGCCGCGTAGTGAACGTGGAACTCGTCCCGCTGGAGGCGTTGAGCAAAGAACTGCTGCAACGGCGGCTGGGCCTGACGACCAGCGTGCTCGGCGAAACCGAAGCGGCGACCTACCAACTGTTGGCCGGCGAAGGTTGGCTGGTCGATTCCGTCGATAGCAGCAGCAACGGCGCGGTGAATGCGCTGCTTCGTCCCGGCGCGGTCATTACCGCAGTCGATGACGTGGCGGTCAGCGATCTGGTGAACCTCAGCAAAGTGCTCACCAACAAGAAACGCGGCGAAGCCACCCAGTTGACGGTGCGCGTCGTCAATCGCTATGGCGGGCGCCTGGTGCAATTGATGACGGGGCAGGTGCTCGTCTATGCGCGATAACGGAATTTTTATCGCCGCACCGCGGTAACTTTGCCTACACTGGATGCCGCGCAGAAAAGCATTCGCCCCATGATTGAAGTCCGCAACCTCACGAAACGCTATGCCGGCCGCACCGCGCTGGCCGACATTTCGTTTTCGGTGGCGCCGGGCGAAATCGTCGGTTTGCTCGGGCCTAACGGGGCGGGCAAAAGCACCACGATGCGCATTTTATCCGGCTTCATGCCGGCCACTTCCGGCACGGTGCGGGTCGCTGGCTTCGACGTCTTTCATGATTCCGCCGAAGTGCGCCGCCGCATCGGCTACATGCCGGAGAATAATCCGTTGCACAACGAAATGCGCGTGCGCGAATACCTCAAGTTTCGCGCCCGCTTGAAAGGCTTGAGCCGTGCCGAATCCCGCGAACGCATCGACACCGTGCTCGAACAATGCAGCCTCACGGACGTCAGCAAACGAATCATCGGTCAACTCTCGAAAGGTTATCGCCAGCGCGTCGGGTTGGCCGACGCGATTGTGCATGAACCGGACTTAATCATTCTCGACGAACCCACCATCGGCCTCGACCCGCATCAGATTCGGCTCGTGCGCCAACTCATCAAGAGCCTGGCCGGCTCGCACACGGTTTTGATTTCGTCCCACATCTTGCCGGAAGTCGAAATGACGTGCAGCCGGGTGATGATCATGTTGGATGGCCGGATTCTCGCCTCCGACACGCCGGAGAATTTGCAGAAACACATGGCCAGCAAAGGCCAGATCATCGCGGAAATCGCGGCGCCGATGAATGATTTGCGCATTCTCTGGGCGCAAATTCCCGAGGTCGAACATTACGATGTGTCCCCCGCCGAAGGGGAATTTCAACGGTGCGCGTTGACGGCGCGCGACGGACTCGACCTGCGACCGCAGATTTTTGCCTTAGCCAAGGAACGCGGTTGGCCGTTGCGCGAACTCACTCGCAGCCGCCATTCGCTGGAGGACATTTACGTGCAAGTCACCGGCCCGAGCGAGGAGGAGGAAGCCTGATGCAAGTGTTTCTCACCCTGACGCGGCGGGAACTCGCCACGTATTTTGTTTCGCTGACCGGCTACATCACCATCGCCGCGGTGTCGTTGCTGTGCGGCTGGAGTTTCTGCGTGATGATTCGCAACATGGGCACGGAATCGTTTCAACTGCCCGTCACGGAACTGTTTTTTCAAAGTCCGCTGTTCTGGTTCATCCTGCTCATCGCCAATGCCGTCATCACGATGCGGCTTTACGCGCACGAAAAATATGCCGGCACGTATGAAACGCTGATGACCACGCCCGTTGGCGACCTGCAGGTGGTAAGCGCCAAGTTCACGGCGGGGTGGTTGTTCTACATGATTACCTGGCTGCCGTTTCTCGGCTGCTGCTATCTGATTCAAAGCTACGCCAAACAGGCTGGCGCGCTTGACCCGGGGGTGTTGATTGGCACTTACGTGGGCATCGGATTGTTCGGCGCCTTCTTCGTTTCGTTCGGCGCGTTTGCCTCCGCGCTGACCGCGAATCAAATGGTGGCGGCGATGATCACGATGCTGGTCGGCATGACGTTGTTCGGCTTGAGTTACATCGCCGGCCCAAGTTTCGCCGGCGCCAACTGGCAGGAACAAGTGTTGAGCCGGTTCAGCTTCTTCGACCAGATGCGGGAGTTCGCACACGGCGTGATTGATACGCGGTCGGTGGCATTGCTGGTGAGCCTGACCTTTCTGTTTTTGTTCCTCACCTTGCGCGTGGTGGAAAGCCGCCGCTGGAAATAACCATGGCCGAAGCCTCGCATTCAAAACCCAGCTTCACGCCGCGTCGCAAATGGGCGGTGGCGTTTGACGTCGCGGTGCGCACGCTGGTGGTGGTGGCGGTGCTGGTGATGTTGAATCACCTGGCCGGCGTGTTCTTTCATCGCCAATACCTGAGCGAATCCACGCGCGTCGAACTTTCGCCCCGCACCCAAAACGTCCTGCAAACGCTCACCAACGACGTCACCGTCACGATCTATTACGACCGCAACGATGAATTTTATCCCACCATTCACTCGCTGTTGCGGGAGTATCAGGCGTTGAATCCGCGCCTGCGGGTCCAAACTGTGGATTATGTGCGCGACGCCGCCGAAGCACTGCGCATCAAGCAAAAGCACAAATTGCCCGAGACCACGCGCGACGAGGAAAAGAATTTTGTCATCTTTGAATCCGGCAGTCAGTTCAGCCAGGTGATTCCCGGCGCCGTCCTGACGGAAACGGTGGTGGAAATCAACGAACAGGAACGCACCTATCGCCGCCGCGCCACGGCGTTCAAAGGCGAAACCGTTTTCACCGCCGTGCTGCGCACGATTGTCAGCCCGAAACGCTACAAAGCCTACGTGCTTCAGGGGCACGGCGAACATAATTTTGACAGTGGCGACGAACTCACCGGCTATCTTGATTTCCACGCGTTGCTGCGGCAGAACTCCGTCGATCCCGAACCGCTGCTTTTGTCCGGCACCAACGCCATTCCGGCCGACTGCGATTTGTTGATCATCGCCGGGCCGCGCGCCGCGCTGCTGGAAGGCGAGTTGGAGAAAATCGAACAGTATCTGGACGAGGGCGGACGGCTCTTCGCGCTGTTCAATTCCAATTTCATCGATCCGCGCGCCGGGTTGGAACGTATCCTCGCCACCCAATGGGGCGTCGCTGTGAGTGATGGCGTTGTCACCGATCCCGCGAACGCCATCAATTCGATCAAGGCAGCGCCCGGCCAGGACGTCACCGTGCTCAGCGGCGCGTATGCCGATCATCCCGCGGTTAAACCGTTGATGAATTTCAATTTGAATCTGCTCGCGCCCCGGCTGGTCGGCGAACTCGCCCAACGCGAAAACGCCGCCGACGCCCCGACCGTCAAGGAACTCTTCTTCAGCGCGCCCACCGCCACGCTGGCCGGCAAACCGCGCGTCCCGGCGCAATCCTTTCCGCTCGCGGTGGCGGTGGAAAAACGCGCGGTGCCCGGCGTGGTCACGGGTCGCGGCAATTCCCGCATGATCATTGTGGGCGATTCCTATTTTCTCGCGAATGAACCCATGAAGCTCCTGGCGAATCGCGATTTTGCCTATTACGCCTTGAACTGGCTGATGGACCGGCCGCAATTCACCGAAGGCATCGGGCCGAAACCGTTCACGGAGTTTCGCGTCGTGTTGACCGAAACCCAGATGACGAACCTGCGCTGGATGTTGCTGGGCGCGATCCCCGGCGGAATCTTATTCTTCGGCGTGCTGGTCTGGTGGCGGCGGCGCAAATGAGAAACGCGTGAGATGAATTCCAAAAGCACCTGGATCTGGATTACGATTGCCGCCGTTTTGTTCGCGGCCGTTCTGGGCGTGGAAAAATACTGGCGCAAAGCGCCACCGGGTTTGGTCGCCTTGTTGCCGGATTTTAACGCTGCGGAGGTGACCAGCGTGCAATTCGCGCCGCCCGGACAATTGGAAATCCGCGCCGAACGGACCAACCAGACGTGGCGTCTGGTCAAACCCGTCAGCTACCCCGCGCAAGCCGCCAGCATCCAGGCACTGCTGCAAGCCCTGGAACGCCTCGCGCCCGCCTACACTATTTCCGCCAGTGCCTTGCGCGAACGCAAAAACACCGACGCGGAGTTTGGTTTTGATCTCGATAAACGCACCACGTTGACACTGAACCTGGGCGAGCTGCGCAAGCAGTTGATCCTCGGCGCCCGCACCGCGCCCGGCGACCAGATTTATGTCCAGCTCGTCGGCAGCGAAGGCGTCTTCGTGGTGGACGCGCGCTTGTTGCAATTGTTGCCCGCCAAAGTGGACGACTGGCGGGACACCGGCCTCGTGGATCTGCGCCACCTGACGTTCGATCACCTCGTGGTTTCCAACGCCAGCACCGTGTTGCACTTGAAACAGGAATCCACCAACAGCCTTTGGCGACTCACCCATCCGATGTCGGCGCGGGCGGACAATTACCGGTTGATGGAATTGTTGCAACTGCTGCAAACCACCCGCGTCATCGGCTTCGTCAGCGACGAACCGCGCGAGGTGGAAAGCTTTGGCCTGAACGCGCCGGAACTGGAATTGAGTTTGATTCGCGGCACGAATGTGTTGACGGCGATTCAGTTCGGCAAAAGTCCGACCAATGATTCGACCCTCGTGTATGCGCGCCGCACAGATTTTCCCACTATCGTCACCGTGGAACGGCGGGCCATCGAACCGTGGCTCGCGCCGCTGGAAAAATTCCGCGACCCGCGCCTCGTCACACCACAGCCGAACCAACCCGTCACGGAAATCGCCGTGACCGGGCCGGAAAATTTCGTGCTGCAACGCGTCGCCACCAACGCCTGGAAACTCGCGGACTCGTCGCTGCCAATTGACGCGGGCTTTGTCGGCCAGTTTCTCCTGACCCTGGTGGCCGCGCCGATTGTGGAATTCAAGGACGCGATTACCGATGCGGATTTGTTGAAATACGGCCTGGCCGAACCGGAGCGGCGCATTGTGTTGCAGTCCAAACCCGCCAATGCCGCGACCAACACGACCATCGCCCAATTGAGCTTTGGCGCGGTGAAAGAGAACATCGCCTACGCACGGCGCGCGGACGAAAATCCGGTGTACGGCATCGCGCGGTCCGATTACGAGCGGCTCGCGATTGCGCCGTGGCAACTGCGCGACCGCCAGATTTGGCGTTTCTCGGAAACCAATGTTGTGCGCCTCACCGTGCAACAAGCGGGGCAGACCATTGATGTGCGCCGGCTCGGCGTCAACTCGTGGGCCTTCGCACCAGGTTCGCAGGGCATTCTCAATGGTGGCGCCGTCGAGGAAACGGTGCATCGGTTTGGCGAATTGGAAGCTCTGGCCTGGATCGGTCGCGGCCCGGATCAACGTGAACGGTTCGGTTTTGGGGCCAACACCTTGACGGTCACCTTTGAGCTGAAGGATGGTACGAAGCATGTAATCGAATTCGGCGGGCGCTCCGTCGACAATTATCCTTACGCGGCGGTCCAGTTCGGAACGGAAATCTGGTTCTTTGAATGCCCGCTGGTGGCGTTCGAGTTGTTAAAATTCTCCCTGTTGAACACCGGCAACACTCGATGATATGGCGACCAAGGCCAAGGCTCAGAGCCGCTTTTGGCGGCGTTGCCGGATCGCCTTTCGCCGTTTCCGAATGGTCGTCTGGTGCATCACGTTTCTCATCCTTGGCGGGCTGGTCTATTTGAACGTGGTCGGTTTGCCGGATTTTGTGAAGCGCCCCTTGATCACGCGTTTGCAAGAGCGTGGATTGGACCTGGAATTCACGACGCTGCGGTTGCATTGGACCCGCGGGTTCGTCGGAGAAAACGTCAGCTTCGGTGCCGTCACTACGACGAATCGTTCCGTCTTGCCGCAATTTACCGCGCGGGAATTGGAATTGAACCTGCGCTTGCGGCAACTGCTGCGCGGCCAGGTGCAGGTGGACTCGGTCATCTTGCGCGGCGGAAAACTGGAATGGACGTTGACCGACTCCAACGCCCCGCCGCGCGCCCTCACCATCGATAAGATCGAAACGAATCTGCGGTTGTTGCCCAACGACTCATGGTTGCTGGACGATCTGCGCGGCCAATTCGGCGGCGCCAAATTTTATCTCAGCGGCAGTCTCGCGCACGCGTCGGCGATGCGCGACTGGCAATTCGCCACCGGGCCTCGCGCGCGCGATCTGAACCGGGCTTCCCGCCAACTCCGCCAGTTGGCCGACGGGCTGGAACGGGTCTCCTTTGCCACACCGCCCGAAGTGCATCTGGATGTCAACGGCGATGCGCGCGATCTCGGCTCCTTCAACGCCCGGCTCACCATCAACGCGCCCGATGCCGACACCGCGTGGGGCCGCGCCCGCGCCGCCGTGCTCACGGCGCACAGGTTTCCCCTGGGCAGCAATGAAATGTCGCGCGCGGAGATTCATTTGCAGATGCAGGAATTCGAATCCCGCTGGGCGAGTACCACCAATTTCGACGCCAAACTCCGCGTGGTTTCGCTCGCGCGCCAACCGGACCTGGTGGAAGCGACCGCAACCTGCCGCGCCGGGCTCATCGCCACGCCCTGGGCCATGCTCGTGGGCACGCACTTCAAAGCCGGCTGGACGCAGGCCGTCACCAACCGCGCGCCGCATCTGGGCCAGATTGATTTTCACGCGGACTCGTTGACCACGTGGATGACGCGCGCCCTGAACGTCAACTTTGCTGCGAATTGGTCGCCAGCCACCAACGACATCGCACCGGAGGCTTCCTTAAATTTATGGACCAACTTGTGGCCGTATCAGATTCACGCAACAACCGAAGTGGAAACGCTGCGCACCATTGCGTTGCAGGCGGATCAGGTGCGCGGCGAATTCAACTGGGCCGCGCCGCATTTCACCGTGCCCGCCTTCACCGCTTCGTTGTATCGCGGCACCGTAGCCGGGGACGCAAAAATGGACGTCCTTTCGCGCCTGGTTTCCGTGACCGCAACTTCGAGCTTCGATCCAAAACACATTGCGCCGTTGTTGCCGCTGGGGGCACAGGAATGGTTGGCAAAATTTACCTGGGCAACGCCGCCGGCGCTCCGCGGCACGGCTGAACTGACCGTGCCCGCGTGGTCCTGGCCCGAACCCGATTGGACCGCGCAGATTCGCTCCGGATTAAAACTCGCTGGTCAAGTCGCGGTGACCAACGGCTCCTATCGCGGCGTTCACGCGGATTGGGTCACCACCCGCTTCACTTACACAAATCATGTCTGGGAATTGCCCGACCTGACTCTCGGCCGGCCGGAAGGCGGCCTAGTCGTGTTTCATCGCGCTAACGATGTGACGCGCGACTATTACTTCCGGTTGCGGAGCACGATCGATCCGCTTGCGGTGTTGCCGTTGTTGGATGCCGAAGTGCGGCGCGGCTTCGATTACTGCGAATTCACGCAACCGCCCGTGATTGACGGCGAGGTGTGGGGACGCTGGTTCGACCACGACAGCATCGGGTTTCGTGGTCAAATCGCGTTGACGAATTTTGCCGTGCGCGGGGAACAGTTGGACGCGGTTGTCTCCGGACTGCGCTATACCAATCTCGTCGTCGAATGTCTGGAGCCGCGCGTGTGGCGCGGCACGCAACACATCGCCGCCGAGGGAATAACGGCCGACTTCACCGCGCGCCGCACGTTCATCACCAATGCCGTTGGACAATTCGATCCCGGCGTCATCGTGCGCATGATCGGGCCAACCGTGGCAGCGGTGATGTCACCCTATCATTTTGGGCAACCGCCCCAGGCGCGCGTCAATGGCTACGTCTCCATGCACGATCCGCATGATGCAAATGTTCTGTTCGAGGGCGGCGGCGCGGATTTTGAATCCATGCGCTTTCGCTTTCCCCGCTACGAAGCGCGGATTCTCTGGCAGAACAACGTGCTCACGGTCACCAACACGAGCGGGGACTTTCACGGCGGTCGCGCCAAGGGCTGGGCGCAATTTGTGTTCGCCGACCACAATCGCGCGCAGTTCGCTTTTGGCGTGAACATCACCAATGCCTCGTTGCCGGCGCTGGTGGCCGACCTGACACAGAAGACCAACACCTTGGACGGCCAATTGAGCGGGCAATTGATGATCACGAACGCGTGGACCGACGACCTGAATTCCTGGAACGGTTATGGGTATGCGCAATTGCGCGACGGGTTGTTGTGGGAGCTGCCGATTTTCGGCGCACTGTCCGCTGCGTTGGAGGTCGGCAACAATCGCTTCACGGAAGCCACCGGAAGTTTTGCCATCGCCAATAGCATCATCTATTCGCCCGATTTGGAAATGCGCTCCGCCGCCATGCGCCTGCTATATCGCGGCACGGTGGATTTCCACGGCAACGTCAGCGCCCGCGTCACGGCGGACGTGTTCCGGGACACGCCAGTCGTCGGTTCGTTCGTCAGCACATTGCTCACGCCCATGGCGAAACTGCTGCCCTTCCGCATCTCCGGCACGCTGAAGGAACCGAAATACGAACCGATTTACGTGCCGAAAATTCTCCTCGTCCCGTTCAATCCGATTCAAACACTGGAAGAATTGTTCGCCCCGGAAAGTGGCAAAACCAACACTCCCAGCGCCGGGCTGAATTAATTTCTCCGCAAGGATACTGCCGCCCAATTATTTCGTCGGCACCGGCACGGCGCGTTTGGCGAGAATGGCGTCCACGATCTTTTTCGCCAATTCCGGTTTCTCGATTAAGGCTCGCTTCGCCGCGTCTTTGCCTTGCCCGATGAGATCGCCCTCGAATTGCAGCCACGCGCCTTTCTTGTCCACGGCGCCAGTCTCGATGCCCATGTCCAAAATGCTGCCTTCCTTGTCGATGCCGTGATTGTAGATAATATCGAACTCGGCCTCGACAAAAGGCGGCGCGACTTTATTTTTCACGATTTTCACTTTGACGTGATTACCGATGGCGCTGCCCGCGCTGTCTTTCAACGTGTCTTTGCGGCGAATATCAATGCGCACGCTGGCGTAGAATTTCAGCGCCTTGCCGCCGGGTGTCGTTTCGGGATTGCCGAACATGACGCCGACTTTCTCGCGCAATTGATTCGTGAAAATGCACGTGGTCTTGGATTTGTTGAGAATGGCCGTGAGTTTGCGCAAGGCTTGCGACATCAACCGCGCCTGCATGCCCATCGTCGCCATGCCCATCTCGCCCTCAAGTTCCGCTTTCGGCACGAGCGCCGCCACGGAGTCCACCACGATGACATCGAGCGCATTGGACCGTGCCAGCGTTTCGCAAATCGTCAGCGCTTCCTCGCCGGAATCCGGCTGCGACACCAGCAAATCGTCAAGGTTCACGCCGAGTTTTTTGGCATACCCCGGGTCCAATGCGTGTTCCGCGTCAATGAACGCCGCCAGGCCGCCGTTCTTCTGGGCGTTGGCGATGACGTGCAACATCAGCGTGGTTTTGCCGGAGGATTCCGGACCGAAGATTTCCACCACGCGCCCGCGCGGTACGCCGCCCACGCCGAGCGCCAAATCCACCGCCAGCGCGCCGGTGGGAATCACTTCAATTTTTTTCAACGCCTGCGCATCGCCGAGCCGCATGATGGCGCCTTCGCCATAGCTTTTGGTAATGGTGGAAATCGCGGCATCCAGCTCGCGTTGCCGGGCGGCCGAGGCTTTGGCGGCTTCCGTGGCTTTCGATTCAACAGGAACTTTTTCGGTGGCTTTCGGTGGCATAGCTATTCCCGGGGTAAAATGGTTTCGGCCGGTTCGTTTTCGGGGGGCGACGGTAGCGAATGAGTTTGGCGGAGTCAACGCCCGGAGCGCTTAGGTTATTCGCAGCAGCCAGGGCTCGTTTGAGAAAGCGCAAACCGTCCCGCAGGAACACCTGCGCGTCGTTACAGCGGGAAGCTAATCTTTTCTTTGGCCGGGAGTTGTGCTACTCATTTTTTAGGTAACCGCGCCCCGCATCTCAGCGCCAAACCCCAACCCAAGACTACAAATGAAAACGTTCGCCCTCAAATCTGCTCTCGCTTCAGCGTTGTTGATTCCACTCACCGTCTGGTTCCTCGGCTGCGCCACCCCCGGCTATCGCACCGGCGAAAAAACCGCGGCCACCTTGGAATCGTTGGCTGGCCGCATTGAACGCGCCGGCCTGCAAATGGACATTGCCGTGACGGAACTCAATCGCATGATCAACGATCCACAACCGGACTTGCGCCCGCAATTTCAACGCTTCGCGGCGGCAGTGGATAATCTTTCCTCTCTGTCCAATCGCGTCAGCAAGGCGGACGAACGGCTGGAAGAACGGGGGGAACAACATTTTGAAACCTGGAACGCCGAACTCGCCGCCATTCAAAACGAGGCCATCCGCTCCAGCGGCCTGGCGCGCAAACTCGAGGTGCAATCCCGCTTCGACGCCATCCGCGGTCAATGCCTGGAAGTTCTCACCCGATTCACGCCCGTGCAATCGGACCTGAATGATCTGGAACATTTCCTGAGCGCAGATCTGAACCCAAAAGGCCTCGCGGCCATCCGCGATTCCGCCGGTCGGGTAATTGATCGCGCCACGCCAGTGCGGGAATCCATCAGCAAGTTGGTAGCGGACATGCGCACGCTGGCCCGGGATGTTTCCCCGCAAACCGGCGCGGCGGCCCCGGCTGAAACTGCCTCCAGCAAGTAACCCACTACTTGGTCATGGCCGGGCGCGGGCGCGGTTTGTGCAAAGCGAAAATGTCCGTTTGATGCCGCAGCCCGGCTTTGCTGAAGCGAAAACCGTTTGAGGATGAGCCGACTTCTCCCAAGGGATCAGCCGGCGTGCCGGTTTTGATTTCATCCGTCAACTCCGCCACGCTGCGCAGCACTCGTGTCGGTTGATACACGTAATCCGCCACGTCCTCAAACTTCGTCGAGCCGCTCAACACGAGATATGAGTGCATCCCGGCTTCGAACGCGCCGCGAATATCCGTCTCCATCGTATCGCCAATCATCACGACTTGTTCAGGTTCACCCAAGGCCAGGTTCATAAGTTTGCGCCGGGCGCAATGGAACATGTAGCCGTTCGGTTTGCCGAGGTAATAGGCACGCCGCCCGGTGCTGGCTTCGAGAAAGGACGCAGTCGCTCCGGCGCCGGGCCGCGTTTTGTTGCTGGAGACCGGACACCAATTATCGGGATTTGTCGCCAGCAATCGCGCGCCTTGCTCGATGCATTCATGCGCCTTGGTCAGGCGATCCATCGTCGTCGAGCCTTCGCCCACGACGACGTAGCGCGGATGAATGGAATCGCTGGCAATCTTGCGCTCGTGCAAGGCCGCCAGCAAACCGCCTTCGCCAATCACGAACACCGTACAGCCCGGGTCCGTCTCGCATAAGAAATCTGCCGTGTTCAACGCGGACGTGTAGAAATGCCGGGCGGACAAACCTTGAATGCCCAGATGCTTGAGCCGCACCGCGAGGTCTTCCGGCGTCGGTGCCGAATTGTTCGTCAGGAATAAGAACGGCGCGCCCGTGGCAATCAGCGCTTGAATAAATTCAGTCACGCCGGGAATCAGATGATTCTCCCGGTAAATAACACCATCCATGTCTATCAGATATCCTGTTTTCATAGCGTGGTGGATAAATCCTCCTTCCCAGCCGTTCCATCCGGGCCAACGGTCGGGGAGTTTGCAGCCGGGATTTGGCCACACCTGTCTTTAGCATGAGCGTTGCCATACCGTCATTGTCTCCAGAAACACAATTGTTTACGCCGATTTCCATTTTTGTGCCGGAGGGAATTCCCGCACCTTGCCCAAAAAGGAACACGCGCTCGAATCGCGTGTGAATAACTCACCAACAAGTCATGAGCCGCATTTCCGTGGTTGGGTGTCTCTCCTGCTAAACAACTATCGATATGTACAAAAACCCGACTTCTTCCGCCTCCAAAACCCAACGCGTCTGGCTCGACGGTCAACCCGTGGCGCTGCCGGCTTCCCGTCGTTCCCTCAACGCGATACGCACTTATCTCGAAACCCTCGCGCTCGAAAACGAGCGCGTCCTCTGCCATTTGAGCGTGGATGGTCGCCCGGCAAATATTTCCCAGTCCCAACCTCACTCGGAAGTTTTTTCCTACTCCCATATTGAGGCCAAATCGGTCGGCTTGACCGAAATCCCGTTGCGCATGCTCGAAACCGCATTGACCGAAACCGCCCAGGCGCGCACCGCCACAGAACTGGCCATCACGCTGGTGCTGATCAACGACGGTCAAGTGGCCCGCGAACTCTGGTGGGATCTGGCCCGTAAACTTAAAGTACCGCTCCTGACCTTGAGCCTGCTGCCGGAAACGATTTATCAAACTCCCGACGGTTGCGCCTCCTTGCTGCAAATCCGCAAATGGCAACTCCAACAACTCGCCACCATTATGAAAGATGTGGACGAAGCCTGCTGGGCGGATGATTGCGCGCCGCTGTCCAACGCGCTGGAAAATCGCGTGCTGCCGTGGTTGGACAAGTTGGAGGAAATGATTCAACTCTGGCGACAAACCGTCCTGGCCGGCGCGCGCTCCAAGTCTCATTGGGATCGCGATGTCGCGTCAATTGGCAAGTAACACGAATCCCGGAATAACTACACCGCGCGCGGCTGGCGGCGGTCCAGCGTTCAAGGCTCGATCGCGTTAACGCGCGCCGCGTGTCGACCGCCAGCGAACTCGGTCGTTATCCAGACACGCACGATTTCCAGGGCCAGCTCAATGGGAACGGTGCGTTCCCCGATTGCCAGCACGTTGGCGTCGTTGTGTTCCCGCGCCCAACGCGCTGTTTGCAGACTCCAACACAAGGCACAGCGCACGCCGCGCACTTTGTTCGCCACAATCGCTTCCCCATTGCCCGAACCACCCAGCACGATTCCGCGTTCGCATTCGCCCCGTCCCACCGCTTCCGCCGCCGGCCGAATGAACGCCGGATAATCCACCGGCGCCGCGCTGTTCGTTCCGAAATCGCGCACCTCGTGACCTAACGACCCCAACAACGCGCGAATCTGTTCCTTGTAGGCAAAACCAGCGTGATCGGAGGCGAGCGAAATTTTCATCACGGCTCAAGGTGACCGACAGAATAGGCGTCGCCAATTTATTTCGCTTCATTCGCCGGGAAGATTCCCGGTTGAGACCGGCGCGAGAGCCGGTAGAAAAATCTCCCGCATCAGGTTTGCGCTCCGACTCACTGCTCGCTACGCTCGCCTCCTCCATGCAAAGCAAAGCCGCCACCGTCCGGCAATATCTGGCCGAACTTTCGCCCGACCGCCGCACCGCCATTGAAGCGGTGCGCGCCGTGATTCGCCGAAATCTCGACCCGCGCTACGAAGAAGGCATGCAATACGGCATGATCGGTTATTACGTGCCGCACGCCGTTTATCCACCGGGTTATCATTGCGACCCGAAGCAGCCGCTCCCATTCACCTGCCTCGCCTCCCAGAAGAATTACATGGCCATCTATCTCGGTTGCGTCTATGGCAACTCGGATCACGAGAAATGGTTTCGTTCCGCCTGGGCCAAGAGCGGGAAGAAACTCGATATGGGCAAAGCCTGCATCCGCTTCAAAAAACTCGCAGACTTGCCCCTCGAAATCATCGGCGAATCCATTCGCCGCGTGCCCGCTCGTAAATTCATCGCGTTCTATGAAGCCGCGCTGAAAGCCAACCTCCGTCGGCGCGCGAAAAAACCCGCCCGCCCGAAGCCGCAAGCCGCCGCGCGCCGTCGTTAAGGCGACTTTGGAATCAGCGCATCGCGAATCGGCGCGACCCATTCTTCCTTCTTCACGTCGTAGAGAATGAAGTCGCTGTCGAATTGCCAGTAAGCCCAACTCCACCCCCGTGCCTCGGCGGCGCGCGCCACTGCTGCGGTCCACCGCACGCGCGAATCCATCGGTCCGCGATCGTAAGCGCCAAATTCTCCCAGGAATATCGGGCGCCCATTCGCCTGGCTCCATTCCGCCGCTTTGTCGAACGCCCGCGCGACGGCCGCGTGTTCTTCCGGCGTTCCTTGCCAATCAAACCCCAGCTTGTCTTTGCGATCCGTCCAACTCGTGCCCTGATGCGTGAAAGGAAACGGCTCGTAATAGTGAATCGTCACAATCAGGTTGCGATCCTGTTCCGGCAATTTCAGTTCTGGCAATCGGTCAATCTGATTCCATTGTCCCGGCCCGATGATCACCGCGCGCGTCGGATTGGTTTTGCGAATGATGGCAAGCACTTCGGTGAAATACTCATTCCACAATTCCGGCGTCAGCTTGCCGAACGGCTCGTTCAATATCTCGAAGCAAACCGTTGCGGGCGCGTTTTGATAATGCGCCGCCACCTGCCGCCAGAAGGCGAGCAACTTATCTTTGTTCGCTTCAGGATCATTGCCCAACGCTTGAAACTCGTGCAGGTCGAGAATCACCGCCAACTGCTGCGCTTGCGCCGCGTTCACCGCCCAATCCAACACCTCCAACCACGCCGCCTGCAACGCCCAGCCGTTCGTCGCGTCCATGTGCCGAAACGCATGCAGATTGATCCGCACCGAATCAAATCCCGCCTGCTTGAGCTTCGGGAAATATTCCGCTTTGAACCGCCCGCGCTCCCGCGCCCGCCAGATGGGATCGTAACCGAGAATGTTCACTCCGCGCCCAAGCTTTTGATTCAAGGCGAATGCATCCAGCGCAGCATTGGTTTGTGTCTCCGCCCGCAGCGACTGGCAAAGTATTAACGCGACAACCCAAAGGGATACCCAGAGTTTGATGGTCTTCATAGGGGAGTTCGATATTACCCGCCGCGCCGCACTTGGCTATTCGCAAAAACTCATGACAAGCAGCGCAGCTAAACAACTCCGTTAGGCTCGAACGGCCAGAAACTACAACCGCCGCGCGGCTGGCTTCGCTGGCGCGGCCCAGGTCTAAACACCCAACAGAGCGGCGGCTTTAGCCAGGAATCGCCTTCAAATTGGGACACTACCGGGCAAATGCCATTCTTGACGGTTGCCCGCGAATTGCTACTCTGCCCGGCCCGTTGTCACGCGGTCATCCAACGCTGGAGTTCGTCGGTTTCAACGGTCGCAACATTACTTTATGAACGTTACAGTCGAGAATCTCGCTCCGTGCAAAAAACTCGTTCGCGTCGAACTGGACGCCCAGGCCGTGGACGCCGCTTTTGCCACCATGGAAAAGAATTTCCAGAAGGAAGCCAGCCTGCCCGGTTTCCGCCCCGGCAAAGCGCCGATTCCCATGGTCGTCAAAAAATACGAGGCGCAGATCAAAGACGAAGTGAAGCGCAAGCTCATCGGGGATGCTTATCGCGACGCGCTCAAGGAAAAGAACCTCGACGTGCTCGGCTATCCGGACATCGAGGAAATCCAGTTCGGTCGCGGCCAGACATTACAATTCGCCGCCACCATCGAAACGCCGCCTGAGTTTGAATTGCCGGAATACAAAGGCTTGCCCGTGGAACGCGAAGCCCGGGAAGTCACCGAAGCCGACGTCGTCAAAGCACTCGATATGCTGCGCGAACAACGCGCTGACTTCGCCAAAGTGGACCGCGCCCTCGCCAATGGCGACATCGCCGTGGTGAATTATTCCGGCACCAGCGACGGCAAACCGCTCACCGAATTCGCCCCGACCGCCAAGGGCATCACCCAACAGCAAGGCTTCTGGGTGGAGATGAAACCAGATGCCTTTGTGCCCGGGTTCGCGGATCAATTGGTTGGCGCCAAAGCCGGTGACAAGCGCACCGTGAACGTCGAGTTCCCCGCGGATTTTGTCACCAAAGAACTGGCCGGGCGCAAAGGGGTTTACGAGGTAGAAGTCGTCGAAGTGCGCGAGAAAACGTTGCCCGCGCTCGACGACGCGTTCGCCAAGATGTTCGATGCCGAGAGCATGGACAAACTCCGGGAAGGCGTGCGCAAAGACCTCGAGAACGAGCTGAAATACAAGCAAAGCCGCGACACGCGCGGGCAAATCGTCAAGGCGCTGCTGGGCAAAGTGAATTTTGAACTGCCGGAAACCGCGGTCGCCAATGAAACGCGGAATGTGGTTTACAATCTGGTGCAGGAAAATGCCAAGCGCGGCGTGCCGCGCGACCTCATCGAGAAAGAAAAGGACGCTATTTACTCCGCGGCGGCCAGCAACGCCAAGGAACGCGTGAAGCTCGCTTTCCTCACACAGAAAATTGCCGAGAAAGAAGGCATCAAAGTTTCGCAGGAAGAAGTATTGCGCCGTGTTCAAACGCTCGCCGCAATGTATCAGATTCCGCCGGACCAGTTTATCAAGGATCTGCAAAAGCGTAATGGTGTGGTCGAGATTTATGACCAAATCGCCAGCGACAAGGTCATGGAGTTTCTCGAAATCAACGCCGCCGTCACGACCGTCCCGGCGAAAGCCTGAACGCCATGCTGAAGGCGGTGCGGAAAACCAAAGCGACGCCGACCAGCGGTTCTTTCGCCATCGTCGCCTCGCGCTACAATGCCCGCTATGTGGACGGCATGTTGCATGCCGCCGCGCGCGAATTGAAACGTGCCGGCGCCAAAGTGCAAATCGTGCGCGTTCCCGGCGCGTATGAAATTCCCGTCGTAGCCGCCAAACTTTCGTCCGCCGCCACCAAACCCGCCGCGATCATTTGTCTGGGCGTAATTTTGCGCGGCGCGACCACGCACGCGCAGCATATCGGCGAAGCCGTCAGCCAAGGCCTGATGCAAATCCAGTTGCAACACCACGTGCCCGTGATTCACGAAGTGTTGTTGTTGGAGAACAAAGAACAGGCCGAGGCGCGCTGCCTCGACCCGAAACACAATCGCGGCGTCGAAGCCGCCCAGACCGCGCTGGAAATGGCCCGCGTGATGGCCGCGCTCTAAGCACGGCCCGAGCTGCACAAGGCTGGCTCACTTGCCAGCTGCCGCAATTCGCCCTTACCTTGGCGCTGTGCCGGTCACCGATCACATTCGTAAAAAGCTCAGTCAAGTTCCGCACAAACCCGGTGTGTACCTGCACAAAGACCGCTTCGGCACGGTGATTTATGTGGGCAAAGCGCGCGACCTCCGCAAACGCGTCAGTCAGTATTTCCATCCGTCCCGCCGCCTGGGCTGGGACTTGAAGTTCAACGCCCTCGTCGAGGCGATTCAGGATTTTGACGTGCACGTCGTGAAGAGCGAACCGGAAGCGCTCTTACTCGAAAGCAAACTCATCAAGGAATTTCACCCACGCTACAACGTCAGTTTTCGCGACGACAAGCGGCACTTGATGGTGAAAGTGAATCTCAACGATCCGATCCCGAATTTCGCGTTCGCGCGCATCAAGAAAGACGATGGCGCGCGCTACTTCGGGCCGTTCGCCAATTCCGGCGCCGTGCGCAACACGTTGGCGTTGGTGCGCAAGCAGTTCAATCTGCGCGGTTGCCGGGTGTTCACGCCGGGTGAGGCGGATTACAAACACTGCCTCTACGCGCACCTGAAGTTTTGCACCGCGCCGTGCATCAACAACGTGACGCGCGAGCAATATCTCGAGCAGGTCAAAGCTGCGTGCGACTTCCTCGACGGTCAATGTCGCGAGATGAAGGACCAACTCGAAACCGAGATGCGCAAGGCTGCGCAGGCGCAGGATTACGAGAAAGCGGCGGAACTACGCGACTTGATCAGCGATCTCGAACGCACCACCAAACGCACGGAAAAATTTGTGCGCGTGCCTTATTCCCTGCCGTTGGCCATCGAGCCGGAACGGGACCTGGTAGAACTGGCCAAAGTCATCGGTCTGCCCGCTCCGCCGCGCCGGATTGAAGGCTTCGATATTTCCAACATCAGCGGCACGTTCGCCGTCGCGTCGCTCGTGAGTTTCAAGAATGGGCGACCCGACCGCGCGAACTATCGCCGGTTCAAAATCAAAACGGTCACGGGACAGGACGACTTCGCCAGCATGGCGGAAGTCATTCGCCGCCGCTATTCGCGCATTTTGAAGGAGGCAAAAGGGGAAGTCCCAACCGAAACGGATTCTGAACCACGCGACGAGGGCGGTGAACCCATCGTCCAGGAACTGCAACAGTTGATCAACGAGACGAGCCGGAAAGTGCGCTACGGCGCGAAGCCAAAGGCAGAGTCGCTCAGTTCCACCACGCCGGGCGCGCTCCCGGATTTGATTTTGATCGATGGTGGCAAAGGCCAACTCAATGCCGCTTGTGCCGAACTCGCAAAGTTGGGTTTGGAAAAACTTCCCGTCATCGGCTTGGCGAAGGAATTTGAGGAGATTTATCGCCCTGGCGAAAGCCAACCGCTGCGCCTCGGCCTCGATCATCCGGCGGTCAAATTATTGCAACGCGTCCGGGATGAATCGCATCGCGTCGCCAATTCCTATAACGCGCAACTGCGCATCCGAAAGATCTCGGAAAGTATTTTAGATGATTTCCCCGGCATTGGAGAACAGCGCAAGGCGGCGTTGCTGAAAAAATTCGGTTCGGTGCAACGCTTGCGCACCGCGACGTTGGAACAAATCGCCGCTGTGCCGGGTTTCGGGGGCAAGGCCGCAATCGAGCTGAAAGCATTCCTGGAAGCGCGCTCGAAGGTCGCGGAGCTTAAACCCGAGTTCCCCATAGATCCGGCGCTCGAATGAAATCCGCCGCCCCACCAAGAGGCGCGCTTACTTCTTGGTGCCGAACATGGACGCGGCCATTTTCATGCCCATCTTCATCATGTCCTGCTGCGCTTTGAGCGATTTTTGGTAGGATTGAAATTGGTCCGGCGAAAGGATGGTTTGGGCGCGCGCCAAATAGAGCTGGTTCAAGCGATCCTGTTCCTCGAAAAAGAGATTCACTCGTTCTTCCGTGAACTTGCTGAACATGTCCGGTGAAAAATCATTCTGGTCGCTGAAATCAGTGGTGAATTTGAAATTCTGTCGTTCCTGCGACATGGCTTGAACCAGCGACGCCTCCTGATCCGCCGTGAGCGCGAAATCCGTTCCGGCGAGTTGATCGCGAAAACCGGAAATGGCCATGCGATCCGGCACGGTCTTCTCATACGCTTCGTAGGTTGCATAATTTTCCGTACCGAGAAATTGTTTGATCTCGTCTGTGACGGCCTGGGTGCTGTCCTTGATGCGTTGCATCAGTTCCTGTCGTTGTTCCGGCGTCAAATCGCCACCCATCATTTCAATACCCAAATCCGCACCGACCGCCATTTTCTTCGCCATCAATTCCTTGAAATAATCCGCCTGCTCGGGCGTGAGCTGCAGGCCTTTGATCAGGTCCGCGTAGTTCTTATCCACCATGCTGGCCAAAACCGTCTTCTGCTGCTGCTTGATCATGTCGCGCATTTCCTGGCTCTTGAACATTTCGGAAAGCGGATTGGCGGGTTTGGTGTTGGATCGCACTTCCGCCACGACCTCTTCGATGCGATTGGTCAACGTCAGCGAGAGTTGGGCGGCAGCCCCGGCGTTGGCGGCGGATTCCGCGAGCGATTTCTCCAACTTCTCGCGTAAGCGCGAGGTTTCCGTGTCGCGCGCCACCAAGTCCGCTTCCAACGCCGTCACTTGTTGTTGCAAGGTTTCGAGCTTGGCGACGTTTTGATTGGCCTGCCGGGATTTCTGCATCACCAAGCCGCCTAAGGCGACGGAGACGACGAGCAAAATAACGATGAGCGAGTTTTTCATAGTTAACCTTTCCATCCCCACAACAACGGATTCGTCCGAACGTTACGGTCAACATTCGAAATGTTCCGCCGCAGCGCTGACGGGTTGCGGATACGGCTAGAATGATAGGCTCACCCGGAATGTTGGCGATGATTATGTTTCCGCCTTTTTGTAACGGGCGGCGTCACTGAAGCTAATCTGAGTCACCGCGGGAAAACGCCTCGCGACCTGGATGACTGTGTGCGAATAATGGTCCGCGCGTAACGCCAAACCGGTTGCGCCGGTTGTAACCTGATGAACCTCCGATTTGTTTTTAAGTCCACCGGACTGGCGATTCTGCTTGGTTTGGAATCCGTTTCAACGCCGGCCCAGATCTTGATGAGTGGCGGCAACTACACCCAAGACTTCGACTCGTTGGCCACCGGCGGGACGAGCAATCCGTGGGAAAACAACGCGACCCTGCCCGGTTGGTATGCCTCCAAATCTGCCGGAGATCCCACGATCACAACTTATCGCGCGGAAAGCGGAACGAGTAACGCCGGCGCGCTCTACAGTTTTGGCGCTGCTGGCGTCAGCAACCTGACCGAGCGCGCGCTTGGCTCGATTTCTTCCGCCACTCCGGGCACCATCGCGTTTGGAATCCGTTTTCTCAACGATACCGGCACCACACTCACCAATCTCACGATTGGATTCACCGGCGAACAATGGCGCAATGGCGGAAATACTTCCGCTCATGTGCTGGCCTTTTCGTTCCGCGTCAGCGCCGTTCCCATCACCGACTCCGACGCCGGCAACAGTGAAGTTTGGAACAACTATTCCAGCCTGGATTTTGTTACGCCGACTGTCGGTTCATCCGCCAGTGCGCTCGACGGCAATGCCACATCAAATCGTATCGTCATTCCAGCGACGCTCTTGGCTGGCGTTACCGTGGCGCCGGGGCACGAGATTTTTCTGCGTTGGATGGATGTCAACGATGCTGGCAACGACCACGGATTCGGCGTTGATGATTTGATGGTGAGTTTTGACACCGGCAATGCGATGCCTGCCGCCCCGGAAATTTCCACGCAGCCTGCGGATCAAAACACTTTTGCTGGAGACAACGTCTTGTTCACCGCCGCCGCCAGCGGCCATCCGCTGCCAACCTATCAATGGCAGTTCCAGACCACGAATATTCCCGGCGCCACGAGCGCGACGCTGCTATTGATCAATGTCCCGCTGAGCGCCGCCGGTGGTTATCGGGTCATCGCCGCCAATTCGGAAGGTTCGGCGACGAGCGCAGTCGCCACGCTCACCGTCACGCCGCCGCCCGCCAACTTTTCCCTGCTCACTTATAATGTGCGCGGCAACGGAGTAACCAACTGGACGACGAATTCGCTGCAGATTCAGGCCATCGCACGGCAACTGCAATATCTCCAGCCCGACATCATCGCGTTCAACGAGATTCCGTGGGATTATCGGTTTGAAATGAACAACTTTGTGGCGGCGTTTCTTCCCAGCCATCAAATTGTGATTAGCAGCGGCACGGATGGTTCGCTTTGCAGCGCCATTGCGAGTCGTTATCCCATTACACGCGCCAGCAAATGGCTGGATGGCGTTGACTTGCGCAGCTTCGGTTACAGCAACGCCAATAATGCGCTGGATAACTTCACCCGCGATCTTTATGAAGCGCAAATCAGCGTACCCGGTTTTGCCCGCCCGGTGCATGTCTTTACAACACACCTCAAAGCGACGGCTTCGGGCGAATACGAAGAAAACGCCGCCAAGCGCGCCGCTGAAGCCGCGGCCATCACCAATTTCTTTGCCACAACTTTGTTTGCGCTCTATCCCTACGATCTTTACTTACTCGCGGGCGACCTGAATGCGTCGGACACCAACGAGCTTTGCATTCAAAAACTCCTCAGTCCCGTGACCGGCCTGCAAATGACCCTGCCGCGAAATCCCGTGACGGGCAGCATTAACACCTATTCCACCACCTTCGCCAATCCCAGTTCCCGACTGGATTACATCTTCCCCAATACGTTGTTGTATTCGAACATCAAAACCAGTCTGGTGTTCCGCTCTAGTCTTGTGAGCCCACTGCCGCCGGAATTGAACAGCAACGACAGCCAAGTGGCGTCGGATCATTATCCCGTGTTGATGGTGTTCAATGATCCGTATAGCCGGACGTTCAAATTATCCGTGGTTCAATCGAACCTGACCGCGACATTGCACTGGGAATCGGTTTTTGGTCTGGCGTATCGCGTTGAGAGTTCGACCAACCTGACGACGTGGATCACGGAAGCGAACAACTTGGTGGCTACGGGAACGAATACGAGCTTCAACGCGAACTTAAATGGCGCCGGGCGGTATTTTCGGGTTCGAAAACTGCCGTAGAAAAGAAGCGGGAGGCGGGAACTCAGGCTTAGCGCCGCCACCAGCTGGATTTGCTCTTCGGCTTGGGTTGATCGGATTGCGCGTATTGCTGGATGAGCAACTGGCTGCGCGATGCTTCCATCGCCATGCGGAACTCGTCGTAGCTCAAGTAGCGATCGGCTGGATTCTTTGCCAACACTTTCACCAGAATATCGCTGGTCACCTGCGTAATCTCGGGCACGACCATATTGGGCGGCGTCAAGGGCGTGTGGACATGCGCTGCCACCAATTCCTCCACCGTCGGCGCGTCGAACGGCGGATGCCCGGTCAAGGCCTGGTAAAGTGTACAGCCCAGGCTGTACATGTCTGACAGGAAGGTTTCCTTCTCGCGTTTGATTTTTTCCGGCGCCACGTAGTAGGGCGTGCCGTCCGTCACTGAAGCCGATTCCGGTTCAGCTTCGACGCTGCGCGCCAGACCGAAGTCCACCAGCTTCGGCACATTGTCGCTATCGAACAGGATGTTCCCGGGCTTGATGTCGCGATGCAGTAGATTGTGTTTCAGCGCCAAATCCAGTGCCGACGCGATAGCGACACCGATGTCGAGCACGTGCAATTCCGAAACCCGCGTCTGTTTCTCAATGCGCCCATCCAGACTGCCGTGATCGGCCAACTCCATCACCAAATAGGCCTGGCCTTCGTAATCATCGAACGAATAAATGTGGATGATGTTGGTGTGATTCAGCCGGGCGCAGGCGCGGGCTTCCCGGAGGAAACCTTCCATCGCCTCGGCATCCTGCATCTTTTCCTTCTTGATCAGTTTCACCGCCACCATGCGCTCCAGGATCGTGTCAAACGCGCGGTAAACCGTCCCGTAACCACCCGAGGCGATGATGCTCCGGAGTTCAAACTGCCGCAGCATCATGGGCATCATGATGGGATGACCGCACTTGGAGCACGGAACGGTGGCTAGCGGGGCGAGGTCGCCGGGAATGAAGACTTTCGTGTCACACCATCCACAGGTGACCATCCGTAACGGTTTGCTGCTGGCACTCATGCTAAATACGTTCTCCCCGGATCGACCGGCTCGCGGCGGGTCAGGTTCACGGAAATCTCTAATGTCATGTAACCCTTTCCGGCGCTGGCGTCAATCTGCGCTTGCAGAACCGGCGTTCTGCGTTGAAGCTTTTCCCACGTTGCCGGCCGGGCCGGGAGCACGGAGCATGCAGACAGCTACGATTCAACAGGAACGGTATTCGTGGGTGCGAACGGTCGTCGTCGGTCGTAATCCTCGCCTCACGCTCGTGCGCGTTGCGGTGCTGATCGTCGTCTGCCTGGTCATCTTCAAATACGTGTTTCTGCCCATTCGCGTGGACGGCCCGAGCATGTTGCCGACGTACCGCGAAGGGCGCATTAACTTTGTGAACCGCCTCGCCTACATCCGGAGTGAACCCAAGCGCGGGGACATCGTGGCGGTGCGCTATAGCGGCCAAAGCATCATGTTGATGAAACGCATCATTGCGTTACCCGGTGAAAGCATTGAGTTTGTCGAGGGACGCACGATCATCAACGGGCGGGTCCTGGACGAACCGTACCTCAAGTACGAATGCGATTGGAACGTCCGCCCGGAGCACTATCGCCTCGACGACGACGAATACTACGTGGTGGGAGACAATCGCTCCATGCCGTTCGAGGACCACAAACAAGGTGGCGCCCGACGGCAGCGGATTGTGGGCAAGATTCTGTTATGAAGCCGGTCCTCCGGGTGTTTGTGCCCATTGTGTGTGTTGGCCTCGGCGTCTGGCTCTGGTTCTTCCTGAATCCCTCGCCGGAGGAAGCCATTCGGCGGCAACTCGCCAAACTCGCCAAATCCGTCTCGTTTAATGCGCAGGAGGGCTTCATTGACCGCGCCATGGCCGCGCAGGAAGTAGCCGGTTTTTTTGCCCCGGACGTGTTCATGAACATTGAAGCGCCGGTAAATTTTCCCGAACAGATTACCCGCACCGAAATTGCCGAACAGGTCTTTTTCCTCCGCTCCCATCACGAAGTGCGCTCGTTCAAATTCAAAATTCTCGATCCCGTCATTACGCTGGGGGCAGACAAACAAGGCGCCATCGTGGAACTGACCGTCCACGCGGAAACCGAAGGCGAACGCCATCTGCTCGTGCAGGAAATGCGCGTCACCATGCGCAAGATTGACGATGTCTGGCTCATTTATCGCATGGATACCGTGCGCACGCTCAATCAATTGCGCCCCCGCCCAGCCTTGCCGTTGCTTGCTTCGACGTGAACGCCGCGGCTGAACAATATCTGCGCCGCGTGGACAAACAGCTCGCCGCCGTGATGCGTCGGGTCGGGCCCTGCCCGCTCCAACCACGCCGCCAGGTCGCTCCGTGGCAAGCCCTGGTTCGCTCGATTGCTTACCAGCAACTCAACGGCACGGCCGCCGAAACCATCTTCAACCGTTTCCTCGCGTTGTTTCCCGACGAAACCTTTCCAAGTCCGGAACAGATTCTTGCCGCGCCCGAGGAAAAAATGCGGGCCGCCGGATTATCACGCGCCAAAACCGCAGCCATTAAAGACATCGCGGTTAAAACTGCGGCGGGCCTGGTTCCGGATCGCAAAGGCATGAAGCGCCTTTCTGATGCGGAAATCATCGCCCGCCTCACGGTGATTCGCGGGGTGGGTCCGTGGACGGTGGAGATGCTGCTGATGTTCACGCTGGGACGACCCGATGTTTTGCCCGCCACCGATTACGGCGTGCGATGCGGGTTTCAACTGGTTTACGGTTTGAACGAATTACCGTTGCCCAAAGACATTCTGGCCCACGGCGAACGCTGGCGGCCGTATCGCACGGTGGCTTCCTGGTATCTGTGGCGGGCGGTGGACCTCGCCAAGGCGCGGCCCAAATGATTGCCGCCTTGATCGCCAGCATTCTGTTCGCCGGCTCCATCACGTGTGGCCACCGGGCGGCGCAAGTCTTCGGCAGCGCCGCCGCGAATTTCTGGCGGCTGGTCATCGCGACGGGATTGCTGGGCCTCTGGGCATTCACGGGCAGCATTGGGTTGGGCGGCGCCGGGCTGACGTTTTTCTTCATCAGCGGCCTGTTGGGTTTTGGGGTCGGCGACGTGGCATTGTATCAGGCGTTGCCGCGACTCGGCTCGCGCTTGGCCATGTTGTTCACGCAATGTCTCGCCGCGCCATTCGCCGTAATCATTGAGTGGGGCTGGCTGGGGACGCAGCTCGCCTGGACGCAGATGCTGTGCATCGCCATCATCCTGGCCGGGGTGGCGTTGGCGCTCGCACCGCATCACACGGTACAACGCGATCCGCGGGAATGGCGGCTTGGCGCTGTCTTTGGGGTGCTTTCCGGTTTGGGCGGCGCACTGGGCGCCGTGTTCAGCCGGCGCGCGTTTCAGGCGATTGCGGACGCGCAGCAAACGATTGACGGCGCCACCGCGGCGTTCCAGCGCATTATCGGCGGTGTGCTGGTGGCAGGAATTTTCCTGCTCTACGTGCGATCACAGAAGTCCAGGTCGCTCGTCGCCGATGGCGGGGGCCAAGGTGCGGCCCAGGCATCACGTCATGCGTGGCTTTGGATTCTAGCCAATGCCATTGCTGGCCCCACCGTCGGAGTGAGCTTCATGCAATGGGCGTTGCGCACCACGCCCACCGGCATCGTACTGGCCATCATCGCGATGACCCCGCTGGCCGTCATTCCCTTGGCGCGCATCTTCGAAGGTGAAAAACCGTCCGGGCGATCTTTAGCCGGCAGTGTGGTGGCGGTGGCGGGGGTGATTGGCCTGACGTTGCAGAAGCACAGTTAACTGGTTGCCTCGTCGCTTTCGTCGGCCCCGCTGTCGTCGCGCTTCCCACCGATCTCGTATTCGTTGATCTTGTTGCGCAACGTGCGGATGCTGATGCCCAACTTGCGCGCCGCGTGCGTGCGATTGCCACCGCATTTTTCGAGCATCGCAATAATGTGCCTTTTCTCGAGATCTCCCAGCGTCAATGCGTCATCAGCCGAATCCGTATCTAGCGTTTGACGCGAACTCGTGCCGTTGGGCGCTCCTGGCCCGGAGAATCCCAACTGGCCCGGCTCCAACTGTTCGCCATCCGCGCACAGGATCACGCCGCGCTCAATGACGTTTTGCAATTCCCGGACGTTGCCCGGCCACGAGTGATTTTCCAGCGCTACGCGGCACGCGGGCGAAATCCCGTTGACCTTGACCCCGTGTTTGCGCCCAAAGCGATGCATGAATTGGTCGGCCAGATAAATGATGTCTTCGCGCCGCTCGCGCAACGGCGGGACAAAGATCGGCACCACGTTCAACCGGAAATATAAATCCTGCCGAAACTCCTTCTGCTCGACGCTCTGTTCCAGATCGCGGTTCGTGGTGGCGATGACCCGCACGTCCACCTTGATGGTGCGCGAACCGCCCACGCGTTCCAATTCCCGTTCCTGCAAGACGCGCAGCAATTTGGCCTGCACCTGCGGCGAGATTTCGCTGATTTCATCGAGCAGAATCGTGCCGCCATGCGCGAGTTCAAAGCGGCCTTCGCGCTTGTTCATGGCCCCGGTGAACGCGCCCTTCTCGTGGCCAAAGAATTCGCTTTCGATCAGGTTTTCGGGGACGGCGGCGCAATTCACCCGAATGAACGGTGCGTTGTTGCGCGGGCTTTCGCGATAAATGGCCCGGGCCACGAGTTCTTTACCCGTGCCGCTCTCGCCCTGAATCAATACCGTCGCCTGCGTGCGCGCCACTTTGCGCACGAGCTGGCGCACTTGCTCGATCGCAGCACTGCGACCCAACAATTCATAGCCGCTCTCTTCGTTTTCCTCATGCGTGAGGAAGCGATTGACTTTGACCAGTTGCGTGAACTCCTCGGCTTTCTTGAGCGTGACATCAATCTGCTCACCCGAGAACGGCTTGAGCATGTAATCGAACGCCCCGTCCTTCATGCAGGTGACGGCGGATTCCACCGAGCCGAAACCGGTCATCATGATCACGAGCGGTTTACTGGGTCGGGTTTGAACCTGTTTGAGGAATTCCGTGCCGTCGCCGTCGGGCAAGCGCACATCGCAGAAAATCAAATCGAAGTTATCCCGGTTGAGATATTCCTGGGCGGCGGCGATGGTCTCGCAGCCGGCCACGTCATAGCGGCGGTTGCGGAGTTGTTGCTCCAAACTTTTGCGAACGAGCGCGTCGTCCTCCAAGACAATGATTTTTTCAATCGGCATCGGGTCAACGCCTCACCGCAATAGCCGCTTCCCTGCGGCATTACCGCCCCTGGCGGCGGTACATATCCGCGACAAAATGCGGTCGCTGCCGCTGGGCCGGGGGCAACTGGCGCGGGGGCACAAGGCCTTTGCGCAATAATGCCTGCTCATTTTCCCGGTCCAGGACAATGATCTTCATGATCAAATCCTGATTCTGGCGTAGCAGACCGGGCACGTCGGGATGCTGGGCACGTTCCGCCGGGCCGAGTTGCTGCCAGGTAGCGCGGTGTTGGCGGATTTGATTTAGCGACTGGTTGAGACGGGGAAGCAAGTTTTTTTTGGCCTGGTACGTCTCAAAAGCCAGCCCGCCTTCGCTCTGATTGAGGGTTTGGCTTTCCTTTTCCACCAAGGCCAGAATCTCCGCGCACAGGGCCAAATGCCCGCGCAGGTCGGCTTCCATCGACTGAGAAGAATTCATTTCGCGCTGAGCGCGACGGGCGCCGCGGACGCACCGTTAAAAGAAGCGTTGATGGCTTCGGCCTTTAACTGCCATTGCAACTGCTCTTTGCGCCAGCGGGCCATGTCGAGCACGGTGTCCAGACTGGGGGTCCGCTGCGTGCTGTCCAGTTCTTTCTGCCGCTCGAGAATCTTGTCATACCATTCGGTCGCCCGCGCCGGCTGCATCAACCGTTCGTAAACGAGGCCCATTTGATACCACACGGGCAGTTGCCAGGCTGCGGAATCATCCAATTGCGCCAGATTCTGATAAATCGTCAGCGCGTTCAGGTAATCGCCCTCCTTGTAAAGTTGGTTGGCGATTTCATTGCCGGTGCGCTGCTGCCAATACGCCCAGTTGGCCGGGTCAGCCTTCGCGGTACCGTGTTGGGATTCCAGCAAGAGCAGCACTTGTTGCGTCGCTTCCCGGGCGCGGCCCTGTTTCTTCAATGCGTCCGCCAACAAAAAGCGCACCTCGGCGAGCTCCGCCGCCTCGGCGAAGTTGTTGATGAAATACTCCGCGCGCGCCACCACTTCAGTATGCCGATTCAAGCAGGCCAGCGAGCGAATCAGTTTGTAAATGATCAGCGGCTTGTTGAGTTGCGGGCTTTCCAGCTTGAGCAAGCGCCCCAAAAATTCCGCCGCTTCGTCAAATTTCCCCTGGAGATAATAAGTGTCCGCGATTTCCGCCTGCGCCTGCAACACCAGCCGCTGGTAATATTCGAGCCGATCCAGCTTCAGCCGCAAGGCCGTGGTCATGACCGCGTAAAACTTTGACAGCGCCATCGTGGGCGCGCCCATCTGCCGATACAACAAGCCCTGGCGCAAACACACTTCGGCCGCGCTCGGGTCATCCGTGTATCGCTCCAGATACTGCGAATAAATCTGCTGGGCCCGCGTGAACTGCTGATTTTCCTGCGCCGAGAGCGCCAGTTCCAGCATGGCCGTGCGATGCATCGCCTCCGGCGCTTGCGCCTTCATGATCATCACGAAACAGTTTTCCGCAGCCTCGAAATTGCGCTCCTGCTTCATGCGCTTGCCCCAATCCATCATCGCTTCCAAATCGGCGAGCTTGGAGGAACCCGGCGCCGTCGTGTGTTGCTCAATGATGTTCGTGGTCGCTAATTCATCCGCGCTGTCGCGTAACGCCGGATTGATTTCGCGCGGCGACGGCACGACCGGCAAACGCGGTTCGGTTGCGGTCGCGGAAACTGCCTGAGTCGCGGCCGCATTGCCATGACTGGATTCTCCCCCGCGCACCGAACCGCCCAGTGTCGCCAGCAGCAACACCAGACCCGCGCGGATCATCAGGGAACAGGAATGGGTAACATTGGTCATGGTTGCGATTGTTGATACACCGCCGTGCTCGATGCCGGCGGAGGCAAAGCCGGACTGAACCCGGTCGCCGGAAGCACCACGGCTTCGCGCGCCCCGCCGTCCGGCAACGGCGTGAAATAACGAAGAAACACTTGCGGACTGACAACCCCGTTGGTTTCCGCCATCGGACCAATCAACGGGCCAGTGACATTGGTGGTGCTGACGACGATGGTTTCCTTGGTCGGCGCTGGCGGCGCGACTGTTTCGGACCCGCTTAACTTGTTCTCAACTGGCGGCGCCGGCGTGGGACCCGGTTCGGGCTGATCGGTCTTTTCCGTTTCCACCACAGGCGCCACTGGCGGCAGCATCGGGAGGACGACCGGCGATCGTGCCGGTTTCACCGGCTCAAAGCGCAAGGCCATCGGCCCCACGTTGGGCAAATACCCCGACGTGCCAGCCAACGATACGGCGCTAAAGCCCAGAACGATGAAGATGAATCCTTTCATTTTGTCAGCGCGAACTTCCTTGTCCGCATACTTTCACTCCCTTCAGCATCGGCGGTTTCCGCGTCCGACTTAAGTGGCGAAGTCGTTTGCAAACGGGCATTTCCTCCCTTCCGACAGCCCCGTATCGTCTTCATTCTCAGCCGGCTTTAGCGGCGTTTTGGGCCGAAACTAAGGAAAAACCTGAAATGTTTTCGCCCTACCGGTTTCAACTTCTGGTCCATTCTGACGATATACCAAAGCATGAGTAGCACGGCCACGGCGCCCACCATTTGTATTGCCCCGCCCCGGGTGGATTTGACGCCGGTGAGCCGCGCTTTGATTGATGAACGCGTCAAAGGCTGCGCCCGCCTGCCTTCGCTGCGCAGCATCGAAAGCGCGCTCCGCGAACTGCTCAACAGCGACCGTCGTTACACCCATCAAATCGCCGAAATCATCCGGCGCGACCCCAGTCTCACTGCGCGGTTATTGCGCCTGGTTAACTCCGTCTATTTCGGGCTCACCACCCCCATCAACAACATCGAGGAAGCGGTGTTCTATCTCGGCATCCGGCAAATTCGCCAACTCGCGATGGTGACCCCGGTGATTGAAGATTTCCAAAAGCTCGCCGGCAACACGCCCTTTCCGTGGCGCGAATTCTGGCAGCATTGCATCGGCGTCGCCATCATGTCGCGCGAAGTTATCAGTTGCGTGCAAACGCCGCCTGACGATTCGGATTATGTCGCCGGCTTGATTCATGACATGGGCAAAATCGTCATGGCCGCGACCTTTCCCGAGCACTTCGTCGAGATTCAACGCCGTGTGGCGCTGGAGCCGCGGCCCTTGCTGGACCTGGAACTCGAAGTTCTCGGCATGCAACACACCGAACTCGGCGCCCTTTACCTGCAACATCACAATCTGCCGGACGTCATGATTGAAACGGCGCGCTATCACCACGAACCGGAACGCGCCGCGCAACACAATCAAATCATCGCCGCCGTTCAAATCGCCAATCTCCTCGTCCGCCACGCCCAAATCGGCAACAGCGGCGAGACCTCCATCGTCACCCCGGAAATCTGGACCGGCGCCAGCGGCTGGGAAATTCTGTTCCCGCAAAAGCGCGAAGCTGAACGCGCCATCGCTTGCGCCGCTTTGCGCCGGAGCCTGGAGCGGCTGCCTTCCATCCTGCAAGGCTTGGTTTAGGCCGCGGTCAACTCCCGGGCCGCGTTGCGTCGCCGAGTTGGCAGTTACCCATCAACCGCTCAGCGCGTACTTGCCACCGTTCGTTCAACGCACCACAATGCGCCCGCTTCAATCCACCGAAGCATGTCAGCACCAGTGAACTGTGCGCCATTCCATCTCGCGCGTCGCGGCCCGGCTAAGCCGGTCGGAAGTGTTAACCAAACCTCGCGACAACTCGGCTTATCCCTGCTCAAGCTCCTGATCAGCCTGTGCGTGGTGCAAATGCTTTGCCTCCTCGCACTCCTGTGGACGGTTAACACGCAGAAGGAATCCCTCCATCATCGCAGCGGCCGTCCCACCACGACCGAAACGACCGAGCCATACTTTGCCGGCAAACCCGGGCCGTGGGGCGAACTGGAATACATGCGTATTCAGGTTGAACCCAACGATGAAACGATTGAGGCGGAAATCCGGCACTCGCTGGCGGTGCCGACCCGCTGGTTTTTCGCCGCAATGACTCCCGAGCAGGTTTGGACGCTCCTGACCAATGTCGGGTTGAGCGCCGCTCAATTGGCCGAATTGCGTCAGAGCCCCACTCTCGCCGATGCCGAAGGCGTTATCATCGAGCCGCCGCATAGCGTCATTTTTGGCATGAACGAAGCCGTGCGCGCCCGGCTCTACGGAGAGTTGGGCAAGAACGAATTGAATGAACTCTACGCCTGGCCATTCACCTGGCGACAGGGCGGCTGGGACGAATGGATTTCGCACAGCGGTCTGAGTGACGCCACCCTGGCGCTGGTGCAGCAAGTGTTGTTTCGCCGCGGCTCGGCTTATTGCGTGTCCGACCTGAATGCCCTGTGCACCCGCACGACCGATCCGGAGGAAAGAAGGCGCTTAATCAAGATGCTGTCCCGCTCCTCGGCGCTGCTCATGAAAGTCCGAATCCGTCCCGACTCGGACATTGAATCACTGACGCAGTATTGGGGCCGCGGCATGCACGTCAAAGACATTGAACGCCTGCTGCGGTCGCTCACCAAAGTTCAGGGCAGCGTCACCCTGGATGTGGTTCACTTGCTGCCACCCTTTGCGCGCAAACGCATCAATTGCTTTCCCACCCCACGCGCTCCGGGGGAAACCCAGCCCGATTGTTATTGGTCGTCATGGAATTTCTTCAACGACCCGCCGGACGACCGGTACTACAACTTCGAGACCTGGCGCACCGAATTGGCCGAACGCTGTCAACAAGTCGAAGCTCCGCTTTTTGGCGACCTGGTGTTTCTGTGCCGGCCCGATGGCATCCCCATTCATGCCGCCGTTTACATCGCCGATGACGTTGTCTTCACCAAGAACGGCTCTAATCCGCGGCAGCCGTGGAAGCTCATGAAGATGGAGGACATGCTGGCGCGCTACGCCACGGACTACGTGCTACGCATCGCCTATTTCCGCACACCGGAGCACTTCGCCACCGTGGATCTGGCGCGCTAGGACAAACAGCCAAAGTTATCACCCGCACAAGCAAACCTGCGGCTCAAATGAGTTATCGCGGCTTGCTCTGCGCCGTGGCACGAAAATATACTTGGGGCTCGAAACGAATTTATTCCTATGAGCAAACAACCCATTCGCGTCGCCGTCACCGGGGCCGCCGGTCAAATCGGTTATTCCCTTCTCTTCCGCATCGCCTCCGGCGAAGTTTTCGGCAAAGACCAACCGGTCATCCTCCACCTCATCGAAGTGGATATCCCCGAAATTCTCGAGAAGCTCAAAGGCACGGTCATGGAAATTGAAGACTGCGCCTTTCCGTTGCTCAAAGGCATCGTTGCCACCGGCGACCTCAATGCCGGCTTCAAGGATGTGAACTGGTGCTTGCTGGTCGGCGCCGCGCCGCGTAAAGCCGGCATGGAACGCAAAGACCTCCTCGGCGCGAACGGCAAAATCTTCGTCGGCCAGGGCAAAGCCATCGAGAAAAATGCTGCCAGCGATGTCCGTGCGCTCGTCGTCGGCAATCCCTGCAACACGAACGCGCTCATTCTCATGAACAATGCGCGCAACGTCCCGCGCGACCGTTTCTTCGCCATGACGCGCCTCGACGAAAATCGCGCCAAGGCGCAACTCGCCCAGAAAGCCAGCGTGGACATCACCGCCGTCACCAACCTCGCCATCTGGGGCAATCACAGCGCCACGATGTATCCCGATTTCTTCAACGCCCGCATCGCCACGCGCCCCGTGCCCGACGTCATCAAACACAACGAATGGTTGGAGAAGGATTTCATCACCACCGTGCAACAACGCGGTGCGGCCATCATCAAAGCCCGCGGCCTCTCCAGCGCCGCCAGCGCCGCCAATGCCGCGATTGATACCGTTCGTTCGCTCGTGAACCCGACGCCCGCCGGCGACTGGACCAGCGTCGCGGTGTGCAGCGACGGCAGTTATGGCATCGAAAAGGGATTGATGTTCAGCTACCCGATTCGCAGCACCGGCAAGAGTTGGGAAATTGTGCAGGACGTGCCGCTCAACGAATTCAGTCGTGGCAAAATCGCCCTCACTGAAAACGAGTTGAAAGAGGAGAAATCGCTCGTCAGCGAGTTGATTCCGAAATAACCCGCTGCCTTCACCGGCAACCACTTCAAAGCCTCGGCCCGCGCCGGGGCTTTTTATTTTTTCGGCTGACTCGCAACGCCCCCGCGTCGCTTGCCGGTTTCGCGCTCACCGAATCTATTCCTTGGTGAATACGATCGGGAAACTGTCATCCGAAAGCCGGAGGATAAACGCCCGTCCTTCCGGAGGCCGCAACGTGAACGCAATCCCCTGCCGCCGATAGTCGTCGAAATAATAAACGCCGCGATACACGCCCGGACGCTCGCCGCTGCTCAGGTCCAACTTCTTGTCGCCCCGTTGCCACGTCGGATTCTGCGTCTTCAGAATGAAGGCGATAAAATCCCGGCCCGGTTTCGTTGCACTCCGCATGATGGCCACGCGACTCTGCATGGCGTCGCTCGCCACCCACACGCCTTCAATCGGATCGAGCGCCGCCGCCTTGCCCGCCAGATACGCGGCAAATTCTTCCTCCGTCAGCGGCACATTCTCCCATTCATCCGTGAAGCGAATCAGATTCGCGTCCATGCGATACTTCGCATGCAAAAAATCCGGCTGCTCCACCGACGTCAATTGTACCGCCTCCGCGCCCACTTTGCGCGCCTGCTTTTTGAGTTGCTCCACTTCGCCCTCGAACGAACCGCCAAACACCGTCACCGGCGTATCGCGAATCGTCATGAACCCCACCACCTCGAACGGGCGCGGCACGCGGATTTCCTTCGGATAAAGATAAATCGGATAATCCTTCGCCCGCGCCGGACCGGCTTCCGCTTTGGGCTCGTAACGCGTCACCGTGGTGCAACCAGTCAACAGCGTTGCGGACAGAAAAATTAGAGCGGGCAGGAACTTTTGCTTGGCCATCACTGCCGCTCAGGGTCGGAATTTTGCGCCCCGGGTCGAGCCAAAATGTTTACCGCCGACCCGGACCGCGCGCGTCGCCATCAACCCGGGCGGCGAAAAATCATTCCCGCCGCGCGCGCCGAATGTCAGGCCGGTCCTGATAGAAGTATTCGTCGAACGTTTTGTCCGTGACGTAAGGATCTTTGAGAATTCTGATCACCATCCAGATGGTTGCCGCCACCGATAAACCATAGAGAAGATAAATCCATTCCTGCGGCGCTCGCAGCACGACGCTGACGAGATAAAGCCCCGCGACCCCCGTTGCCGCCGCAATCACCCATTTGAGACTCGAAGTGGTGTGCACGACCCAACATCGCTCACGTCGGGAAAATCGACAGGTTGGAATGCTCTGAATTATGTCTCAGCCGGATGCTGAATCGCGGCAGACCGTCGGACCCCGCGGCGGGGAATGCGGCGTGGCTTCGCGCTCCATGCCTTCCGGACAACCGGCTTGGGCTGTGGCGGAATCGCTCCGTCCGTGTTGCTAAACCGCGGGTTGTCTGGCTTTCTGAGCCCGGCGCTCGGCCAGCTTTGCCATGAGCGACGGCACAAACCCCAAAGTCAGAAACACCGGGACCGCCACGAGCGTCGCTTTGAAGAACCAACTCATCACCTTTGCGACATACGGACTGAAGAATTGCACGGCCACGGGATCGTTCACTTGCGGCGAGAGCGCGTGTTTGCCCCAGGCGATGGCGCCGTTGGCGAGCCAACCAAACGCCGCGCCACCCACGGCCACCGGAGCCAGCGCCACACCTCCCATCGCCAATCCCAATCCCACCGCCACACTGCCACACGCAATAACGCCCACGCCGACCACTGAAACTGAAATCAATCCATACCCAAAAATCCCACAGGCAATGACGCCCACCGCGACGTCGCCAAACGCGATCACGCCCCGCGGCGCCGTGCCGACGGCAATGATGCCTTTGGCGGAGCGTTTCCGACCCGTAGCCGGGTCCACGCCCGTAGCCACGTGCAACAGCGGCCAGCCAAACAGAGTGAGCCGGGAGCGATACTCGTAGCTCAGCTTTCGGCTCGCTTCCGGCGACAGCCGCGTCGCCACCCCCGCCAGAGAGGCCACTTCAAATCGCAGTTCGCTGGCCTGCTGATAACGCCGTTTCGGATCCCGTTCGAGCGTGCGCAACACCAGTTCATCGAGCCGGGCATCCACGGCGGCCTTTTCCGAAGGCGGCGCAAACCGTCCCAAGGGCAGTTCCCCGGTCAGCATTTCGTAGAGAACCACGCCGAGCGAATAAATGTCAGCGCGATGATCCACTGAGAGCGGGTTTTCAAACTGTTCCGGCGCCATGTAGTGCATTGTGCCCAGCACATGACCGGGTTGGGTCAACTGCACGCCCCGGGCCGCCGCGCCCAACAGTTTGGACAAGCCGAAGTCCGCAATTTTTACCCGCCCCTTTTGATCCACCAGAATGTTCTCCGGTTTCAGGTCGCGATGCACCACGCCTTCGCCGTGAGCATACTCCATCGCTTCGCAGACCTGCGACATGAGCGTGAGCGTCTCGCGCGGGGTCAGGCGGTGCGACTCCAACATCTGCCGCAGATTCACGCCATCCACGAATTCCATCAGGAAATAGTAGATTTGGCCCGCCTTACCCAGATCGTGCACATCCACGATGTTCGGATGATTCAACCGCGCCAGCGCCCGGGCTTCGCGGGCGAAGCGTTCGGCAAATCCGGCATCGCGGGAATATTGGAAGGGCAGAATCTTGAGCGCGACGATGCGATCCAGGCCACGCTGCCGCGCGCGATAGACCGCCCCCATGCCCCCGCGCCCGATCAGATTGAAAATCTCCAGTTGCGGAAAAAGACTGCTTAATGCTTCCGGCGGCGGCGGGACGAAGCCTTCGATGATCGCAGCAGACACCTGCTTGCTTTCCTCCACCTGCAAACGGCAAGCCGGACAAAGATTCTGAGTCGAGTTGGCGGGCAACTCCATCCCACAACCACCGCATATTCTCAGGGTCTCCATCTGCTCGGTTGCGCAGTGTTGGGCCAGACTTCGGCCAATGACAAAGGTTCAGCATCAACAATGGGTTGCCGCTCCTGAACTGACACTCCGTCGGTTGGCTTTGACTAACCCTTTCTTGTCGGCCGGCACAGGAATGTGGTCCCCATTCCTGCCACTCCTGGAGGCGACAAACCAAACGAACCCGAAGCGCCGTAGGCGCGGCCTCTTTGTAGAACCGTGACCGACCGAAAAGCCAGCTCCGTCAGGAGCGACATATTCCGCCCCTAGGGGGCTTCGGGGTTTTGTTGCGGGCGGTTCTACAAAGATGTCGCCCCTGCCGGGGCTGGGGTTGGCGGGCGGGAAGCTGCGGACGTGTAGCGCCGATTCGTTGCGCCGAAATGCGATGAAGCCCGAAAGCGCAGTCCTGCAACGCGGGACGGAAGCGGGTGGGATTTTCTCTCGACGTCAGTTAATAAGCCGGTGGCATTGCGCATTGCCAACTTGATTTACTAGATTGCTTTCGTGGATCAGGAAGAATTTAACAGTTTGGCAATTTTCGTTGCCGTTGTAGAAGAGTTGCGGCGTGAGCCGTTCTTTTCTGAGGACAACCACGACAAATTGAGCGGGAACAACGCGGCGACTTTTTGCCATCCGATGTTTCTAAAATCAGCTGTGCTTCCATTCCGAAAAATTTGGATGAGCAGCGAGCGCTGTGCGTTTCGAAAGGACAATGGTGAGGGAATCCGTGAGCTGGTATTTCGGGAACATCCGGACAAGAGGCTGTTGGACGGATATCGCTATTGGTTTTATGACAATTATGATAAAGAGCTAGGCACTTCGTTCGGCTATGGGTGGGCGACAGAATCTAAACAGGAGATTATCGACCTTTGGCTCAACACGCAGCTCGCTCATACAGGACCGATGAACTTTTCGCACAAACCGAAACCAAAACCCAAGAAGGAACCGAAGAAAAAGCAGTTCAGCCTAGCAGATTTCAATGCATGTGGTGAAAGAATTGGACGCGAAAAATTTGAGTATTTGTTTCGTTCAAGCGTTGCAACGATTGGACACAGCTACATCTCATTTGAAAACATTTTGGCCTTCCCGCTTTTCAAGATGCTGCGTGATGAACAGGGAATGAAGCCAAGTTTCGAGGCGGAAGTTGCGCTCAAATACAATCCCTATCCAGACCCTAAGTACGGAATCCGATTTGATGACGTGTTCTGGCACTTGAGCCGTGAAACGGTGAAAGAAACATATTTCCGGCTTTTGACGCGGCAAAGATTCTCTGGACTAAGGGACTTATTGCGCTCGTTGTTTGACAAAGTGGGAGAGGCTGTTGACTACGTCGGAAAATGCGAGACTTTTGACGCGCTATTGAAAGAGGCAAATGTAGGTATTTTAACAGGAAATCCGAAACCGGGAGGGCGTTTCAAAGGTAGATTCAATGCGAACAGCTACCCGAAATTTGGGCTACCAGCACGAACAGGTAGCTTTGTGGCGATTGAGGGACGACGTATTTTTTTTTCCGGCGCTGCACAAAGTGTTCTTAGTGACGTTTACGTTGAATTTCGCGCGGCGTTGAAGGAAGCGCGGCAGCAACATCGTAAACCCGACAAATGGTGACGTGCGGTCTCACGCCGTCGCCAGATTGTCTTCCAACACCATTGATTTGCCTGACGGCCGTTCAGCTTCACGAGCGGAAAGCTGATCGCCGTGCGCCAGCACCTCGTAAAACGTATTCCGTTGCACCGGCGTGCGGCCAGCTTCGCGGATGGCTTTGATCATGTCCGCTTCGGTCTGCAATTGGGGCGAGGTTGCGCCGGTCATGTGGCCGCTATTATTCATTTGGCAACGGTCGCATCCGCACACCCATTTCCTCTACCACGCTGAAATGGCCGGTCCAATCGGTTCGCGCTGCCAGCACGGCGCTGACTTTGGCCGCGACTGCGACCGCCGACGGTTGAGGAATCCGAAACAAGATTATCCCGTGAGAAGCTTTTGCCCCAGCTTTGAAAACCAGTTCGCCAAAATCCTTGTCAAAGCTGATCAGCAGACGATTCTCGGCATGAGCGCGGGCGAGCACCTCTTTGTCTGGAGTCCCTGGAGCGGTTTCTCGAATCCACAGGACATCGTGACCATCGGCGCGCAACTTAACGATGCAGTCCTCAGGAAGATTCTCGTTGGCGCAAAGCCGCATGGGCAATCAAGCCGCGTGGGCGAATACTTTTTCTTCGTTCAGGCGCTGCTGGGCGCAAGCAGCACAGGCGCGCACCTGCTCGCGGGAGATACGGTAATTACGAATTATCTCATCCTCGGGCCAGCCTTGAGCAATTAGGCCAAGGATGAATTCCACGGCGAGCCGCGTGCCGCGGATGACGGGTTTTCCGACCAGAACAGCAGGATCGGCGGTGATGTATTCTTGCCAGTTCATGCTACCAAAAGCTTATAACGAAAGCGGCGAATTGCCAGCGAGTAATCTCTTATGCCGTCGCCAGATTGTCTTCCAACACCTTCGATTTGCCCGACGGCGGTTCAGCTTCGTTCGCAGCGGGTGCATCCGGCAACACGCGAATCGGTTCGTAGAACGTATTCCGTTGCACGGGGGTGCGGCCAGCTTCGCGGATGGCTTTGATCATGTCCGCTTCGGTCTGCAATTGCGGCGAGGTCGCGCCGGCCATGTGGAAGATGTGTTCCTCGATGATCGTCCCGTGCAGGTCGTCCGCGCCGTAGCTCAACGCCACTTGCGCCAGCTTCATCCCCAGCCCCACCCAATACGCCGTGATGTGATCGAAGTTGTCGAGGTAGATGCGGCTCACCGCGATAGTGCGCAACGCATCGAAACCCGTGGGCGGCGTTTTCACCGGGATGTCGTTGTTCTCCGGCTGATACGCCAGCGGCACGAAACCGACGAAGCCTTTGGTCTCATCCTGCAACGCGCGCAATTGCCGCAGATGATCCACGCGGTCGGCGAGCGATTCGACATGGCCGAACAACATCGTGCAGGTGCTGCGTCCGCCGAGCTTGTGCCAGGTGCGATGAACGTCGAGGTATTCCTCGGCGGATTCCTTGCCCTTGGCGATGGCGCTGCGGACTTCCTTGCGGAAAATCTCCGCGCCGCCGCCGGTGAGTGATTCGAGGCCGGCGGCTTTCAATTCAATCAACGTCTGCTCGACGGATTTCTTCGCGAGCCAGGCGAGGTGGAGGATTTCAATCGCGGTGAAGCATTTCAGTTGGAGACGCGACTTCTTCTCGTAGCCACCGACGTGAGGAGGTGGATTTCCCTGGCTCTGCGCTGAATCCGCCTCGTTACCTCGGCGGCTACCATCATTCACCGCGCTCAACGCCTTCAGCATGTCGGTGTAGTAACTGAACGGCAGCGAGGGATGCAGTCCGCCGACGATGTGCAGCTCCGTGATGCCGAGCTTCATCGCCTCGCGCGCCTTCTCGACCATCTGCGGAATCGTCAGCTCGAAGCCGTCGGCGTCCCGTTTCTTGCGCGCGAACGAGCAAAACTGGCAGCTCAGGATGCAGTAGTTCGAATAGTTGATGTAGCGATTGACGATGTAGCTCGCGCGATTGCCGACTTTCTTCTGCCGCGCCAGATCGGCGATGGCGCCGAGCGCGTTGAGATCCTTCGATTCAAACAATCGCAGCGCGTCGGTTTCAGAAATGCGTTCGCCGGCGGCGACCTTGTCGTAGAGATCGCGCAATTCGCTGCGTTGAATGAAGAAATTCATCCCGCAGAGTAAAGCAGCTTTCGCGGGAGATGGCAAACGCTGGACCGGCGTCGCGCCTGTCTCCCGCCCAAGACCGTGGAAGCACTTTCTTACTGGTTCATGGCTGGCTTACCCGCAGGTGTCTGCGGGCCAGAATCAGCGTCAGCGCGATCAATGCAATGGCTTGAAGCATCGAGCCGAAATAGTAATTCCCATACTGCATGGAGACAGTAACTTCGGCAAAAGTGCGCATATCAGTCAGCTTCAAGAGAAGAATGGTCACACCGTAACCAACGAAAGAAACTGCCACCGTGACAATGCACAACGCCCCGCCAATCGCCGTAAGTTTGGCTGGTTGACACAGAATACGCTCAAACTGAGAGCCATGGCGGCGTCCATTGCGAACGATCAACCACCAACAAATTGCCAGGCTGCTGATAAACGCCAGCACGCGAACAAGTGCGAACAAGAGAACGGGCACTGCTCGCCCGTGAGTATCGAAATCAAAGCGACCGTTGACCAACCCGAATGATAGTGCGCCGCCGGAGAGCGATCCGACGAAACCGGACACCAGTCCCCAGACTTGGATTCCAATCAGCATCCACAAAACCCGTTCGAGCCAGACTGATTGCGTGTTAGTTTTGGAAAACTCCCGTTCCAGCGCCCTGTCTTTCCCGATGCGCTGGGTTGCGATCAAAAACGCCTCCGCGGCGGAAAGGTCGCGCCCCTGCAATGAGGCGACGGAGTCACGAAGATGCGACTCCAACTCGTCAAGATTCTCGCTGCGGAAGGCTGGCGATTGCGCGAGATTTTCGCGCCAGCGTTGAATTGCTTGGTTCAGGTCAAACGAGGTTGGAGTTTCCATAGTTTGGTCAGAGTTCCATGAACGGTGAGCCACTGTTGTTTTTCTTGCTGTAACGCTTTGCGACCTTCCTTGCGCAATCGGTAATACTTCCGCTTGCGCCCGGTCTCGGCTTCGCGCCATTCGGATTCGATCAAATCCTCCTTCTCCATCCAGTGCAGCACCGGATAGAGCATGCCTTCGGTCCATTCGATTTTGTTGCCGGATAATTCGCGCACGCGTTGGATGAGCGCGTAACCGTAGTTCTCGCCCTCGGTCAGCACGGACAAAACCAGCGGCACAGTCGACGCGGCGACGAGTTCCTTTGAAAGCATGGCAGTGTTATGCCTAGCGTCGCTATGTTTGTCAAGTGGTTGATTTGCGGAGCGATTCTGAGAAGGTTGCGACTGCCGCTGACTTTATTGTTGTGTCGCGAGTTTTTCTCGCAAGGCCAGGTCGGCGGGGAACAGAGCCGCGCCGCGTTGCCAGACTTGTTGCGCGTAATACACACGGCCCAATTTGCGGTATTGCTCGCCAAGCCAGACGTAGCTCTGGGCGAAATGCGGTTGGGGCACGCCGGCTTCCTGCTGCTCAATCAACTGGGTGAATCGTTGAATGACCTCCGCGCCGCGATTCATCTCCGCGGGCCAATAGGAAAGTGACATCGCTTTGAAGAAGCCCGCCTCCCAGTGAGTGGGATCAAGCGCGAGCGCGGTGTCGAACACCTGATCCGCTTTCATCGCCAGAATGCCTTGTTCCCGCACGTCCTGAGTGGTTGCGCACTTTTGCAGATAAGCCAGCGCGAGCGCGGCCGGATAGTCGGGCAAGGTCGGATTGTTGGTGGCCGACTGTTCGAGTGCGGCAATCGCCTGATCCAGGGTTTGGTTTTGACGCAATTGCTGCCAAATCGCCTGTTTTTGCTCGAAGCTGGCATGGGGCGAAACCAGCCAATCCACGGCCTGCCGCAAGAGCGTCGCCTCATCCGGAGGTGACGCCAGAACGGCGGCCCGCGGGGCCGTCGGAGCGGAAACGACCGGAGGATGTTCGCGGCGCGCGACGCGGGGTGGCGAGTTTGACGCAATCTCATTCGCCTCGTTCGCTTCGGCGCTTGCGGCAGCTTCGGGCGCGGTCTGCGGCGGGTGGGATTCAGGCGAAGTTTTCGGGCGCAACATTAAAATTGCAGCGAGTGCGAGCAAGCCGACGGCCCCAACGATCCACGTCAATCGTTTCATAATGGTTCTCCTTTGAAGTTTCAGGCTTGGGCCTGAGTTTGCTTATTGCCAACCCGCAGCAACGACCACCAGATGATCATGGGCACAATCCAGACCAAATTCAGCCAGGCGAAGTGGCGGAAGAAGAGTTGGCCCGAGCGGAAGAACGCATTGGCCTGGATGGCTTGCGTCGCGAATTCGTTGTTGGCCTGCGCGGCATGGGCGAACCCACCGACGGCAAGATCATTCGCAACCGCCGCGCCTCCCGCCGCCGCATGCCACGCAATGGCGCAACCTCCGAGAGCCTGCCAGCCGAACGCTAATCCGCCAAGCGCCCACGCGCCGACCGCCAGCCCACCCCAGGCCATGCCCCCGATGGCAAATCCCGCCCAAGCGAACAATCCAATTCCCAAGCCCCCAATGCAGATCGGGGCAATCGCGACACCGCCGAAGGCAAACAGCAAGCCCACCGCCAGGTCGCCCGCGGCAATCCAAGCCTTCACGGGTTTTTGGCGCGCCAGGAAACCGCCGCCAATGCGGATGTGGATCAAGGGCCAGCCCAACAGCGTAACTGAGCTGCGATATTCCCATGCCGGCCGGCGTTCGGGACGCGTGGGCGCGGCGATTTCCAGCGCCCGCGCAATTCTCTTTTCTTCGCGCGAAACCCAGACGCACAAGCCGAGCAAACTGATCACTTGAGCGACGGCGGTGAAAACCAACAAGCCTACGAACGCACGCGGTGCGAGTTGTGAGATCGCGTCGCGCCAGAAAAAGAGGGCAAGGTACACCACCATGAAACCCACGATGCAACCGATGAGCCAACGATAGAATTTGCGGAGCAACGCGCGTTCCTGGTCGGACGTCGCCCCGGCGAGGCTCAAGCGATAGCCTAAATAATTTCCAAAAATGGCGAGCACCGGCCCGAGCAGAATCCAGAGGAATCCCAGGGCGCCCGCGGTTTTGGCCGTGCCGCCCTTGATGGCGACAGCGCTCATGGCAGCAGCGGGGGCAGAAATGGTCAAGACGGGCAAAGCGGTGAGCACGCCGAGCGTGAATGTCCTTCCGGGATTGGTGCGGGTCAACGCGCCTTCCACGAACGTGAGCACCTGTTCCTGGAGTAATTTTCGGCCGCGGGACAGCCGTTGTTTCACCGCGTCTTCGCTCAATTCCAATGCGGCGGCGACGGCTTCGATGGATTGATGCTCGCGATAAAACAAGACGAGCGGTTCGCGATAATTCTCGGGAATGCGTTCGAGCGATCGCCACAGAATGGCGGCTTCCTCATTGGTAATGGCTTGGTCGGGCGGCAACGGCTCGGGACACACGGATTCCGGCGCGTCGTCCAAATCGTCCGAGGTGTGCACCGGCTGGCGGCCATCGCGGCGCAGGCTGTTATTGATGCGATTGCGCGCGATGCCGCAGAGCCACGCGCGCAGCTTATGTTGCTCGCGCAAATGGCGCAGGCGTTTCCAGGCGGTGATAAATGTTTCCTGCGCGAGATCTTCGCTCGCGCCCAGGCTGCCGGTGGCGCTGTAGGCGAGCGCGCAAATGAGGGATTGATACCGCGAAACGATGTGGCCGAAGGCGTCGCGATTGCCGGAGAGGCTCGCGGCCACCAGATCAGCGTCACTCGGCGCGGCGGCAGACATTGCAGTTGTCATCATAACGCGCATGAGTGGTCGAATCACGCGCGGAGGTGACAGGATTTTTTTCCAATCAATGAAGCACTCCGCCAATGCACTTAACCGGAACGGTTCAGGTGAATGCCCGCGGCCGACTTCTCCTGCCACTCAACAACTGCGCTGTCGCCAGGGAATTCGAATCCTTGAAGTCACACCGCGGCGGCCTGAAAAACTGCGAAATGCGATCGTCAGGGCGTGACGAGGCCCAGAATGCGTTGGCGCGGCACGGTGCCATAGATGCGACTGTCGGCGCTGTTGCCGCGATTGTCGCCCAGCACGAAATACTGGTCCACACCACACACAAAGAGTTGCGCCTTATACCGCGCGTCGGGATAAGTCCGCGTACCGGGCGCCAGATAGGGTTCGGCCAAACGCTCGCCGTTCACGTAGATTTCTCCGCCCGTCACGTACACGCTGTCCCCCGGCCGTGCGACGACGCGTTTGACCGCGAAAACTTCGGCCTCCGGATCTCGCAGCACGACGATTTCCATCGGCTTGGGTTCGCGCCAGGCATAGACCGCCCGGTTCAGAACATACCGCTGATGGTCCGGCAAGGTCGGCATCATGCTGCAACCCTGCACCTGCACCGCTTGCAACAGATAGCGTTGACTGAATTGAAAACAGCCATACGCCGCCAATGCCAGCACCGCGCACACGAGGCCTTGCCGCAACAACGCGGTCGCCAGTACGCGACCAAGCGATAACCAGTTCCGCTGCGGCACGGTGGGAGAATCCTGGATGAACTCGAATGACTCCTGTTTCATGCAAACTTGCTGTGGCGTGATGCGTTGTTTCCGTTGGCAATGAATTCATCTCATTGGTACGCGCAACGCGCAACGGAGGTTGATTACGCAATGGGCGCGGTAAACTTACGGAGCATGTCCAGCGTGCAGAGCAAGGCGGCCCGCAGGGAAAATGGCGATGAACCGCCGGAAGAACGAAGTCGTCCCGGGCGCAGCCGGGGAAAATGCAGCGGTGTTTGCGGAAGGAGGAAAGGCCGCGCGGAAAAGAACGCTGCGGAATCCGGCAAAAAAATCGGCGGAGCGACGCAAAAAATCGGCCCGCCCGCAGCGGGCCGTTCGCGTCAAATTACAGCAGGCAATGGAAGCGTGGGCTTCAACTCCAGGGGTTCACACTCAGGTCAGCGAAGAAATCGGGTTCCGGCGCGCGGAAACCGTAGTGCGGCGGGACGCCCCGCCTTGCGTCAGCGCAGATAATCCAAGAGCGAAAGATTCAAAGCGCGCGCGCCGCTTTGCAAAGCAGCCTCGTATGCGGTCTGGGTCTGACTCAACTTCACCAGCGTTTGCGCGAGGTCCGCGTCCACTTCCTTGGACACCTGGCCTTCAATGGATTGGCCGCGTTGTTCGTTCAACTTCTGGGTGGTCTCCAGGCGGGCTTGAATCGCACCATTCGCGCTCACGTGATACAGCAAATTGTCCTCGTCGTTGGCGAGGTTGGCCCGGTCCGTGGCGGCGATCATTGCCACATTACCAGAGAGCAGATTGTTCTGGAGCGAAATCAAATGATTGAGCAGGTCCGCGCCCGAACGTGTATCCGCGACCAATCCGCGCGGGCCGGCGCCGGTGGTGTTGTCGCCAATCACCTGGCTGGTGATCATCACGCCTTCGGAAATTTCCACTTCCGAAGTGGTGAGATTGCCCTGATACGTTACCGCCGTCACGTTGTTGTTGGCATCCAGCGTCATCGCATACGGCGGTTGATTGGTGATCGTGCCGCCGAAAATGTAATCGCCGCGATTGGTGCTGTTGAGCAGGTGCACCGCCTGCTTGATCATTTCCGTGACTTCCTTGGCGTAGAACTGCAATTCCGACGGTGACTTCAAGTCGTCCACCTGCGTGGCGATTTCGCTCGCGCGATCGGAGAGGGTTTTGATGGCCTTGATGCCGTCATAGGTCGCCTGCGCCAATTCAAGCTGGCGGGCAATGTTCTTGGTGTATTGGCTGTTGGTGCTGAATTCGCCCTGCATGTCCAACACCCGGCGCAACGCCACGGGATCATCCTCCGGCAGCCGGACGCGTTGTCCGGTGGCGGCCTGACTCTGCAATTTCTGTTGGCGCACCGCGAGATTGCTCAACTGCGTGATCAGCGTATCGGAGAAGGTGTTGGCGGAGACGCGCATAATATTCGGAGTGCTCGGTTTAAGTCAGAAATTCAGGCGGCCTCACCGTTTCATGTTCACCAGGGTTTCCAGCATTTCATCCACCACGGTCACCAATCGGGCCGATGCCGCGAAGGCTTTCTGAAACCGTGTCAAATCCGTCATTTCTTCGTCCAACGAAACCCCGCCCAGCGAATCGCGCTGCCGTAACAGCATGTTCTCAATGGCCTGTTGGTCGCTTAACTGCGTGTTCACCGTGGCCAGTTCCTGCCCGAACGTCGCAACGTTCTGGCTGTAGGCCTGGCTGAATGTTTGATTGTTCAGTGCGGCGTGTTTGGCTTGCGCCAGTTGGGCCAGCGCCAACGCCGTCTGGTTGTCGCCCGCCGCGCCGGACACGCCGGCCGCCTGCACGAGCGAGGGATCGTTCAACAACGCGCCATTGACCCCGATGTCGGCGGCATTCGTGCCGGTGAAGAAGTTTGCGCCCGTGCTGCCGGTTAGACTGAACCCGTTCGCGTGAACTGCGTTCACTTGCGTGATGAGGAGGTTCGCCAACGAATTGATGTTGGTGCGCAACGTTGCGATGCCTACATCGCGCGCGTCAATCGTGCCTTGGATGCTGCCCCCCGTCAGCGGCAACGGGGTGCCGGCCGTGGTGGCGCGCACGAGCATTTGTCCGCCGCCGGCATCATAAATCTCCAACGAATCCACCTGCTGATTGTCCACGATCATGTCCACGCCGCCGATGGCCACATTGACCGCGCCGCCGGCGCTGGTGGTGAGATCGAGTTTGACATACTTGGCCAACTCTTCGAGCCGGGCCTGCCGCGTGTCGCGCAAATCGTTCGCCGAACCGCCGGAAGTAATTTCCGCCGTGCGAATCAAATCATTCAACTTGGCGATGTCCGCCAGCAATTGATTGGCTGAGGTCGCTTCCGCCGTGATGGTGGCGTTAAGCGAGTCGTTGAGCGTGTTGAGACGTTTGTCCAGTTGATTGAACTGCAACGCGAGACTCGATGCTTGCATGAGCAACGTTTGCCGCTCCGCCATCGAGGTCGGATTGGTGGACAAACTATGAAACGCATTGAACAGGTTGCTCAACCCCTCGGATAAACTGTTGCCGCCGCTGATCCCCTCCGCGGACGACGTGTCAATCTGGGCGCCGAGCGCGGCCTGACCGTATTGCAACGCCAACTGCCGCGCGGCCAATGCGCCGCGATTACTCGCTTCCGCTTGAATCTGATTGTCCAAAATCGCATTGCGCATCTGGACGATGGCTACGGCTTCGGCGCCCGTGCCTTGCGGTCCCACTTCGCTGCCAATCGTGATGGACGTGCTGATAGCCACGCGTTGGCGCGCGTAAGCGGGATTGTTGACGTTGGCCAGGTTCTGGCCCGCCACTTCCACGCCCGCGCGTTGCGTGCTCATCGAGCGCGCCGCGAGGTTCAAAGTGCCGAAAAGTCCGAGCATAAATCAACCGATCGCCTGATAGACCGCATGGGCGGGAAACGCGCCGTTGCTGACGCTCATCTTATCCGTGTACACCGGGCTGTGCGTGCCGGGCACGAGATTGCCAAGCAACCGGCTCATCAATTCCAGCGAGCGACACAACAACACATGATTCTGCCGCGACCGCTGATGAATGCGGCCGAGCGATTCGTTATTCTCCTGCACCAACGCCGAAAGCAACGGTCGGTAAGCGCTGGGCAACAGGGGAATAATTTCGCCAAACGTCGCATCGCCGGGCAAACCCAACTGTTGCGCCACCTCGGTCTGGCTCGCCGTGCGCGCCTGCCGGGCGCACTTGATCGTCTGACTTTGAACTTCGATTTCCGCCGTGGCCTGGAGCAACTCCTCGGAACGCCGCGTGATCGCGTGCTCCTGTTGCTGGTCGAGGCGCGCCAGCATCTCGCCGTATTGCTGCAATTCTTCGCGCAACGCCTGGATCAAATTCTCAAGTGGTTGATTCATACTTTGGGCTGGCCCTCACCGGGCGCAGAACTGGGGGTGCATTCGTGCTGTAATTGTTTCGCCAGAACCCGGGCCAGGCCCAGGCCGCCCGACTTGCTCATGCTGTCGGCCAGACTGTTTGTGACCATGTCCTGATAAATTCCATTCGTCGCCGAGTCCGAACCCTCGACGGTTTTGAACATATTCTTCGTGGCGTCGGCCAGAATCTGCCGCAGTAACACCGCCTCAAACTGCCGGCTCACCTCGGCCACCTTCTCCGCGTCGCTCACCTTCGGATTGCGCTCCAACTGGTCGAGCGACAACTCCGCGGGACGGACGTGGGTGGGTAATGCGGCGATGTTCATGGTTAACGCATGATGAGTTCCGCCTGCAACGCGCCGGCCTGTTTCATCGCCTGGAAAATCGCCATCATATCGCGCGGCGACACGCCAATGGCGTTCAATCCCGCCGCCACCTTTTCGATCGTCGGCATCTCGGGCAGGGTGATCAACTTGCCCTTTTTTTCGGTGACGGCCGCATCAGTTCGCGTCACCACCGCCGTCTGGCCGGTTTGACTGAACGCGTTCGGCTGCGAAACTTCGTCCGTGTTCGCGATGGCAATCGTCAGTTCGCCGTGCGATACCGCACAGGGCGCGATGCGAATGCGCGACGTGGCTACAATCGTCCCCGTGCGCTCATTCACAATCACGCGCGCCGGCACGTCGGGTTGCACTTCCAACGATTCCACCACCGAGATAAACGCCACGGGATTGTTCTCAAAACCTTCCGGCACGCGAATCTGAACCGAGGTCGAATCAATCGCCGCCGCGCTGTTGGTGAAAACTTCATTCACGGCCGCCGCCATGCGGGCTGCCGAGGTGAAGTCCGGTTCGCGCAGCAACAGTTCCACGAGATTGTTGCGGACAATCTCGGTGGGAATTTCTTTTTCCACGAGCGCGCCCCCGGAAATCTGCGCCACCGTCGGATGATTCTTTTGCACGCTCGCGCCGCCGTTGCCGCTGATAAATCCACCTACAGCCAAGGTGCCTTGGGCCACGGCATAAACTTTTCCGTCCGCACCCAACAATGGCGTTTGCAACAGCACGCCGCCTTGCAACGTCTTCGCGTCGCCGATGGTCGAGATCACCACGTCGAGGCGCGTGCCGTTCTTCACGAACGCGGGAATGTCCGCCGTCACCATGACGGCCGCGACGTTTTTGGAGGACAACGCCGCCGCGGGCACGTTGACACCAAAGCGTTGCAACATGTTCGCGATGCTTTGCAGCGTATAGACGGGATTTTTGTCACCGTCGCCGGCCAGCCCGGTCACCAGACCGTAGCCGACGAGCTGGTTCTCCCGCGCGCCGGCCACAATGGTCAAATCTTTGATGCGCGAACCGGTGGCGCGCGCCCCCGTGGCGACGAGCAATCCTCCGACGATTAAACTGGCAAGCAAAAGACGACGCATGAGTCTGTTCAGAATGGAGTGATTTTTTCCCAGACGCGCGTGAACCAGCCTTTGCGCTGATTATCGCTCAACGTGCCGTTGGACACGTACTTGATCGTCGCGTCGGCGATGTTGTAGCTGAACACCGTGTTGTTGGGCGCGATATCTTCCGCGCGCACCACGCCGCGCAGCACCGCTTCCTGGGTCTCGCCCGAGAACGACGTCGTGCGCCGGCCTTCAATGACGAGATTCTTGTTCGGCAGCACATCCACCACGCGCACCGTGATGCGCGCCGTGATGCGCTCCGAATTGCTGATCTTGCCGCCGCCGTCGAAATCCTGGGCCGATTTCATTTTCATCGCGGGCAAGGTGCCGTTCTTCGTCAGGAAACTGCTCGCCGTCGGACTGTAAAGAAACGAACTGATGCTCGCGTCAATCGCCGTGCTCTTGGAAGTCGAGGTGGAATTATCTTTCGACGCCGTGTTGTTTTCCTGCACGAGGATCGTGAGCAAGTCACCAACGGCGCCCGCGCGCTTGTCGGCGACAATGGAAACGGACGAATCCGCTTTCCACAACGATTGCGCCGGCACCGACAGCGCCGCGGTCAACAGCGCCGACAACAGGGTGCAGCGGCCCAGCGAATACCAGACCCGGCTTGCACTGCGGCGCGGCCGCACCACCATGGATGCGTTGCCCATGAAATTCGCTTCCGCATCGGCGAACCGAATCGGCTCGGGCCGCGCGACGCCGGTGGTCGTGGTGGGGAGATGATCCGCCAACGAAGACTCGCCGGCTTTAGAGGGAGACAAGGATGGTTTCTTCATTGTGAACTTTGCCGCGAAATTCGCGTTTGGATTTGAGATTGCGCACCCGAACCGTCTGGCCCGGCAAACCGTCTTCCAGCACTTCAACTTTGACCGAAAGCGTCAACGCGCCGTCTTGAATCAAGGCTTCGGCCAGTTTGCCGCGCCGCACCACGGGCCGCAGTCGCAGCGACCGGCTCGTCAACGGCAGACCAGGAGAAATGTTTTCCGCCAGTTCTAATCCCGGCAGGTCGGTGTCCAGCGCCGTCAACGGATCGCGCGTCGTCAGCAAATCGCGCCGTTCCAGTTGAATGTCCGCGTCTTGCACCAGCGTGCCGCGGCGCAATTGCGAACCCGCCACATAAACCTCGCGCCAGATGCTCGCCTGCACTGGAATTTGCCACGCGCCCGCCACTTCTTCGCCGGCGCGCAATTCAAATCGCGCGATGAAATTCGCCGTCACGCCCGCGGTCGGGAGATCGAGAATTTTCACCGTCACCGGCTCGTCGATGATGCTTTGCGCCGGGACGGGGCGGGTGAAGCGGAGTTCCAGTTCGCCGCGGTCTTTGACGTAATCTTGTTGCAACGACGCGGTCAGCATTTCCTTCAGATCGCTTTCCGAGATGTTGCGCATGCGGCGGGTGACGCGCACGTACGCTGCGCCGCTCCAGTTCGTGGACACGTATTCCGGCGCGACCTGTTGCAGCAGTTCGTTGACTTGTACCGGCGTGAACGTCTGCGTGCGACCGGCGGTCGGCGCGGGCGCGAGGCGGAGGTGGGGAAGTTCCGCCGGCGCACCCGCGACGAGCTGGTTAAAGTGAATTCCCGTCGCATCAACTTGTACTGCGGGGAGCAGTGACCACCCAAAGGACTCGTCGGCCGCTGCGGTAGCGGTGAGCACCAACCCTAGTGACAGGCTGGGTAGTTTAAGGAATTTTGCGACGGGAAATTTCATTAGCGAAGGAGGTTGTTGCTCAGTTGCATCATCTCGTCCGCAGCCTGCACGGCCTTGGAGTTCACTTCGTAGGCGCGTTGCGCCAAAATCAGATTCACCATTTCCTCGACCACTTTCACGTTCGACATTTCGAGGAAACCTTGTTGCAGCGTGCCAAACCCGTTTTCGCCGGGAATGCCCGCTTCCGCCGTGCCGGATGCTTCCGTCTCGACGTATAAATTGCGCCCGACGGGTTTCAATCCCGACGGATTCACAAAGCGCGACAACTGCACATTGAACGTCGTGGTGCCGGAAGAACCCGAGATCGTCACCTGACCGCTGCTGGCAATCGTGATGTCGGTCGTGCCGGCGGGAATCGGACCGAATCCGCCTTGCAACACCAGGCCGTCGTTTGTCACCACGCGACCGTCCTTGTCCACTTTCAACGCGCCATCGCGCGTGTAAGCGCGGCTGCCGTCCGGCATTTGCACTTCAAAGAAACCATCGCCTTGAATCGCCACGTCCAGTTGCGCATCCGTCTTGGTGACTTCGCCCGTGGTGAAAATTTTGGAGGTCGAAACCAGGCGCGAGCCGTGCCCGATGTCCACGCCCGTGGGCACTTGATTGCCGCCGCCGGCATCCGCGCCCGCCGCGCGGGATGACGAGTACAGCAAATCCTGGAACTCGGCCTTGTTCTTTTTGAAACCCGTGGTGCTGACGTTGGCCAGGTTGTTGGCAATGACGTCGAGATTCGTCTGTTGGGACTGCATCCCGGCCGCGGAAGAATAAAGGGCGCGTAACATGGCTTAAAATCAGTTCGGGTTGCCGAGTTCGGAAATCGTGCGACCCAGCCGCTCGTTGTGAATTTGCATCGTGCGCTGATTCGCTTCGAAACCGCGCATCACGCCGACGAGATTCGCCATCTCGAGCACGGCGGAAACATTCGAGCTTTCAAGGAAACCCTGGCGCAACGTCGTTTCCGGCACTTCCACCGCCTGGAGCGCGGGATTATCCGCGGCATACAAGCCGCCGTTGAGCTGCGTGAGCAGTTGCGGTTGTTGGAAATCGGCCAGCTTCAATTTACCGCGCACTTCGGCGCCCTGCGTCACTTCGCCCGTTGGGGAAATCGTGATTTCGCCGCCGAGATTCGGATCAATCTGAATCGGGCCGGCTTCCCCCAGCACCAGATAGCCTTGCTTGGTGGTCAGTTGGCCGGACGCGTTCAGATGAAATTCGCCGTCGCGCGTGTAAGCCGTCGCGCCGTTCGGCATTTGCACATTGAAAAAGCCGCGCCCATCAATGGCCACATCCGTCGCCACGCCGGTAGGACGGACTTGGCCCTGGGAAAAATTGAGTGCCGTTGCGAAGCGCGGCAGCGTGAACTGCACTTGTGCATCGGGATTGGCCTGCGACATCACGCCGGCCTGAATGGCGTCAAAACTCAAGTCCTGGCGCTTGAATCCGGGGATATTGGCCGCCGCCAGGTTCTCCGAAATCGCTTCCTGCCAGCGCGCATTGGCATTCATCGCGGCGGCAGCTTGATACAGACTCACGTTCACGCCCGAATGCCAAGCAGTGTCAGTGCCACGCGCGAAAACCCGGCATTTTAAGGGGTTTTTGCCAAAGCCCTTCCGGCCCCGGGGAAAAATCTGCCGCCCTCCCTCTCAGTAAGTTGAAATTTATTCCTCCCCGAAAACGCGCCATCGCGTCACTGCTGCGCCGGCTTCGGTCGCCTGAGAATGTCGATAGCCGTCAGGGCCGCCGCATTTCGATTCTCAATACCCACCTTCTCGAAGACCCGGGCCAGATGGACCTTCACCGTGTTTTCTGCGCACCCGAGAATGGCAGCAATCTCAGCGTTCGATTTACCTTGGGCCACCCACAGCAACACCTCCGCCTCGCGCGGCGTCAGCCCCAGGGCCTCGAGTGGCTTGGCTGATTCAAAGTTTGGCTGGAGTTCCACCTTCGCCATAGCGGCCTGTTCCTTCTCGCCATGTCGTTCGAGCCGGGCCTTGATCGCGCCGAGCACGTCCTCGGCGCTCGCCGGTTTGGTCAAATAATCATCCGCCCCCAGGTTCATGCCGGTGCGCAGATCCTTTTTATCCCCTTTGGCCGTGAGAAAAATAAAGGGGATGGAAACCGTCTTTGCGTCGGCGCGCAACGCCTCCAGCACACCGTAGCCATCCAGTTTCGGCATTGAGACATCGCAAAGAATGACGTCGGGAATCTCCTTCTTGGCCAACTCGATCCCGGCCTGCCCGTGCGCCGCCGCCAGCGGTTGGAAGCCTTCCATTTCGAGCATCAACACGAGGTTGTCGCGCGTCTCGGCTTCATCTTCGATGACGAGAATTTTTTTCATAAGGTGGAATTGGGTTCGGCGGCTGAGGGGAACAGTGGCAAAATGACAATGAATGTGGTGCCTCGACCTTCGGCGCTCTCGAACTTGATCTCCCCGCCGTGCAACTCGACACAACGCTGCACGATGAGCAACCCGAGTCCAGTGCCGGGAATCTGTTCGACGTTGCTGCCGCGATGAAACGCCTGAAACAATC
>CAZKMR010000012.1:0-5076 GCA_964553795.1 uncultured Bifidobacterium sp.
CGTTCGTGGCGAGCTTGCGGGCGACGTAACGTTTCCAGACGTCTTCGATCTGAGGTGCGAGCGTGTCGAAGTAGCCGTATTCCGTGCCGAGGATTTCGGCGACGGATTTCTGCTTGTTGAGTGCGAGGGAAAAGATGTCACCCAGCACCTCGGGTTTCGGAAAGCGTGTAGCTTTGATGTCAATGTCCGCCTCGGCGATGCAGGTGGCGATGAGGTGTTTGGCATCCTCGCGATCCATAATGGTGAAATCGCGGCTGTAACCCAGCAACTGGGCGTGGGTGCGCAGGATGCGATTGCCGATGGAGTGGAACGTGCCGCCCCAGAGCGTGGCGAGTTCCTGCCCGAGCAAATCCGTGACGCGGTGCATCATTTCGCCGGCGGCTTTGTTGGTGAAGGTGAGCAACAGGATACGATCCGGCGGGATGCCTTGTTCCAACAGGTAGGCAACGCGATAGGTGAGCGTGCGGGTTTTGCCTGAGCCGGCGCCGGCAATGACCAAAGCCGGGCCGGGTGGTGCGGTGACGGCGGCGCATTGCTGGGGATTGAGTTCGCGCGCGTAATCAATTTGAAGCTGAACTTCAGCTTGAAATGGTTGCAGGACGTAATCGCGCGACATCGGGGCGAAGGATAAAGCACTGCGGTGCGAAAAACCAACTCCGATGCGATTGAGGTGACGCGGCGGGATGAATTCGTCGTAGTTCAGTCTGGTTTGCTCATCAAACCGCTAGACAGTGTGAGAATGAAAACCAAAGCAAACAACATGACGACTACGAGAAACAGGATCATGGCGAACGACAAGGGGCGTTTCACAGATAATCCTGGTACTGACGTTCAGGGATGAAGCCTTCTCGGTTGGCCATCACTCAACCCATCGAATGTGCGTAGTTAGACTTTCGCCGCAGTCTGCTCGCGGATGCGATCCATATTGGCTGCGATGCGATCCAGATACCAGTTGGGCCCGTCGGGATACGGCTGGCTGAGAAACCGATGCAAGCCGCCGAAATCTTTTTCCAGTTTGGGCCGGACAAAATCGCGCCAGAAGCCGGGCGTGCGTTGAATCAGATCCTGCGCGCCGCCGAATTTCGTAATGAAATCAGTATGACCGCGATCATGCCGGGCGGCTTCCTGGAATTCCTCGTAGAGAATGGGAAGTTTGTCGACGTAATCATCCGCCGCCATTTGCCCCAGCAAATCCGCCGTGCCGAGCGCATGACCGACGACGCGTTCGCCCGCATCGTGAAAGGCGATGCTGTCGAGAATGGCATCGATGCCCGTGCAGCGAATCATGTTTTGCACCGCGCGGATGTCGGCGGGAGCGAAGCCTTTGGTGGCGAGCAGTTGATGGGCGAATTCCAGGCTGCGCAGCACGTGGGTGGCGGTGTATTTGGCGCCGGTGCCGTTGGTGTCGCCGCGATGCTTCAAGTAACCGGTGTCGTGCAGCAAAATGCCGATGATGCCCAATTCAAACAAACGTTGGGTCAGCCGAGGCTCTGCTTCGGCTTCATGCCGGCCGCGCAGCAGTCGCGCCATGCAAAGCGCTCCTTGCATCGTGTGTTCCAGATCATGGTAACGGGCGTCAATTGGCTGGTAATCGGCGTAACGACCGGAAAAACAATCTTCGGTCCAGCGAAAAACGCGGGAGACGAATTCGTGATCGCCCTGCGGAAACATGGCGAGGTAAGCGGCCTGCACTTCAGTTTTGACGGCAGCCGGGTCATTCGTGGCCACGGGAGCGAACATGTGGCGACACGGTAAACCAAGTTCCGCGTAAACGCATCTCCTAATCCGGGCGATTTTTATCGGGTGAAACCGCTATGGCTGTCCGGTTAACGCCGGCCATCGTACCAGGCGTAGCACGCAGCCTTATCCTGCATGATGCGCTTGGGACGCAGGGCCGCCCGCAGCATGAAGCCCAACAATTCGCGACTCGAATAGAGGTGAACTTTGCGGTCGGAGGTCAAGAGCGGATGCCGATGGAGAATGACAATTTTGCGATTGGATTTCCGTGCCAGCGTGCGCAGGCGCAGGCTCAAATCCAATTCTTCACCGGTGAACAGTTTGGGATCGAACCCGCCGAGTTGGCGGAACGCAGCGGTTTCGACGAAGATAAACGATCCCGCCAACAAGCGCCGCGCGCGGCTCAGCCCGTTCCAGCAACGCGTCAGGAATTGCGCGGCACGATGCTGGCCCGCGAGCCGGATCACACAGCCGCCCGCAAGACAACGTCCGGAACGAATTTGATCTGCGACGTCGGTGAATAGTTCCGGGCTCGGATGAGAGTCGGCATCGATGAACAACAGCCAATCGCCGGTGGCGACTTGCGCGCCGCGATTCCGGGCGCGACCGATCTGATTGACGGGTTCGAAGACGACAGTCGCTCCGGCGGCACGGGCGATTTCCGCGGTGCGGTCGGTGGAATTGTTGTCGCAGACGATGAGTTCCGAATCGAAGCCCGCCTCCGGGAACGCGGCGCGGGCGCGGTTGACGTGGGCGAGAGTTTCCGCGAGGAGACGCGCTTCATTGAAGGCCGGAATCACCACGGAAATTTTCATCGCGCTCAAGTTGGTCGAGTTTGGGCGGCGATGCAAGTTGACGCAATCGGCTTGGCTTTCAGCGCGCTTTGCCAATACTGCGCGGATGGATGCTGTTTTGAAATATCTCGCGTCGAACCAAGCGCGCTTTGTACGGGAGTTGTGCGATTACGTCCGGTTTCCCAGCGTGTCGGCCCAACCCCCGCACGCGCGGGACATGAAGGCGTGCGCCGATTGGTTGGTAAAGCATTGTCGGTCCATCGGATTGACGGCGGAAGCGCGGGCGACGGCGGGAAACCCCATCGTGATCGCCAAGACGCCACGGAAAAAATCTGGCCCGAAGCGGAAACACTTTCTGGTGTATGGGCATTATGACGTGCAGCCGCCCGAGCCGTTCGAACTCTGGAAAACCCCGCCGTTCGAGCCGACCATACGCGGTCGCTCGTTGTTCGGTCGAGGCGCGAGTGATAACAAAGGGCAGAACCTCGCGCATCTCAAGGCGGTGGAGGCTTATTTTCAGACCGGCACGGAATTGCCGTGCGATCTGACTTTTGTCATCGAAGGCGAGGAAGAAGTGGGCAGCAAAAGCCTCGCGGGGTTTCTGCAAAAGAATCGCGCCGAACTCAAATGCGACGCGGTGGTGATTTCCGACACCGGCATTCCGAGTCGGAAACATCCGGCGCTCACGTACGCGTTGCGAGGTATCGCGGCATTCGAAATTATTCTGCATGGCCCGTCCCGCGATTTGCATTCAGGGTTGTTCGGCGGTTCACTGGAAAACCCGGCCATGGCGCTGAGTCGGTTGCTGGCCAAAGTGCATGATAAAAGCGGACGCATTCAGATTCCGCATTTTTATGACGACGTGATTCCATTGACCAAATACGAGCGCAAGGAGATGGCGCGCGTGCCATTTAATTCTGCGGCGTATCGGAAATTTCTGGGCGTGCCGACACTCCATGGCGAAAAGGGATTCACCCCCAATGAACAGCGGTCCGCGCGACCCACGTTTGAAATCAATGGTTTGACAAGCGGCTATCAAGGCGAAGGCAGTAAAACCATTGTGCCGTCATGGGCCCGGGCCAAAATCACCGCGCGCCTGGTTCCGGGACAAGAGCCTCAAAGAATCATTCAAGCGGTGCGGGCGTTCCTCAAAAAGAATTGTCCACCCACGGTGCGGCTGGAGATCAAATCCGGGCATGGCGCGGAGGCGTATTTGGTTTCGCCGACCAGCGAAGATGCCCAAGCGGCGCTGCGCGCCTTGCGGGCGGCCTTTGGTTGCGATCCGGTGCTGTTACGGGAAGGTGGTTCGATTCCCATCGTCAATCAGTTCAAAAAAATCCTCGGCGTTGACACGTTGTTGCTGGGCCTGGCGCTGCCGGATGACAATGCGCATTCGCCGAACGAAAAATTTGATTTGGATATCTTCGCGCGTGGCCAACGGCTTAGCGCATTGTTATGGCCGGAATTAGCCGCCAAGTAACTTCGCCTCGACACATGACTGCGAAAGCCACCCCAAGATCACGCCGGCGTCGCTTCGGTTTAGTGTGCATCAGTATGGCGGCGGCGATGGTGGTGGCGGGCATTACCGTTCTGAACGCCCCGCTGGCTCGTTCCAAAGTGGGTTTCCTGATTTATTGGCTGGCCTGTCTGCTGTTCACGTTGCTGGCTGCCGGCACGGCGGTTCTGGATGTGGTGCGAGTCCGTGCGGAAATCCGCGAAGCGCAACGCGCTTTGTTGGAAGAAACACTGCGAGCAGTCGAACGCGAAAAGCAGGAGCGAGAGAGGAAGCGCGACTAACTCGACGGTTGTTACCGCGATGACGTTGCCCCGTTTTGACCCGACGCCCCCGGGCGGATCCCCGGGATACTTATCCGAATCACACCGAATTGTTGGAAGCGCGATCCTGCGGTTTACTGATTCCAGAATTTCATGCAAGCAACTACCATTTTATCTAGCGCTGGGACCAAGGAGAATCAACTGCCGGGCTCGCAACGCGACGCCTTGATCAAGCTGTTGGGGGATGATGATCCAACCGTGTATCAGGCGGTTAAGCAGAAGATCATTTCCCTCGGCAGTGACACGCAACTCTGGCTCAAACCCTGTCAGATCAGCGGCGACGCCACTCTGCGCCGGCACGCGCAGGAAATCGTGCGTCACTTCGACCGGGAAATTGCGGATACGCGGTTCATGGCGTTCTGTTTGCAGGACGAAAATGCGATTGAACTGGAAAAGGGCGCGCTGCTCATGGCGCAGACCGAGTATCCGGAAATCAACATGTCGGCCTACAGCGCGATGCTGGATGACCTGGCCGGGGAACTGCGCGAGTGGTTGGCCATGAGCGATCCCAAGGAACGCTTGCTCGTGCGCGTGAATCAATTCCTGTTCGAGAACAAAGGGTTCACGGGCAACATGGAGAATTATTACGACCCGGAGAACAGTTTCATCAATCGCGTGTTGGACCGGCGCACTGGTAATCCAGTGAGTTTGTGCCTCGTTTATGTGTTGTTGATGCGGCGTTTGGGTTTCTCCGTTTCTGGCGTCGGTT
>CAZKMR010000012.1:5176-12248 GCA_964553795.1 uncultured Bifidobacterium sp.
CTCGTTTATGTGTTGTTGATGCGGCGTTTGGGTTTCTCCGTTTCTGGCGTCGGTTTGCCGGGCCATTCGGTGTGCCGCTTTCAATCTGCGACGGAGGAGGTTTACGTGGATGCGTTCAATCTCGGCAAATTGCTGACGCGGGAAGATTGCATCGCACATCTGAACCGCTGCAAACACGAGATTCGCGACGAGTATCTGCAACCCATGAGCGCACGACGCATGTTGGCGCGCATGTGCGGCAACCTCGAGCAAATCTACCTTGAGCTGAAGCGCAATGAAGATGCCACGCGCGTGCAGCGATATCTGTTCGCTTTGACGCGGTGAAGCCGGCTCAGTCCGGCAACGCCTTCCATTGTTGCCGGGCAATCTCCGGATCGATTCGGACCAGCAGATAGTAGGTCAAGCGCTCCTTGATGCGCGTCCAAAAGTTACGCGAGCGTTTCCATGTGGCGAGATCGATTCGGGCGCTATGCGCCAAGGCGGATTGAAAAATGTTGCGTGCTTCCGCCGTCAATTCTGGATGCTCGAAGCGCACCATCAACTCGTAATTAATACTCAGGCTGCGCGGGTCAAGATTGGCAGAGCCGACGTAAACCGCGGTATCCAGAATGAGCAATTTAGCGTGCAGGATTTGAGGTTGATACTCGTGGATATGGACGCCGGCTTTGAGCAAACGGCGATACAAGCTGCGCCCCGCCAACTGCGCCAGCGGCACGTCGGATTTTCCCGCCAGAATCAACTGCGCCGTCCCACCTCTCCGCGCGATGCGCGCCAGCGCCCGCCGAATGCGCCACGTCGGCAGAAAGTAGGCTTCGATGATCTGGGCCTGATGCGCGTGCGCCAGGTCACGCTGCAAGGCGCGCCGAATCGGATTCGCGCCGCGGCCCGGTCCGCCCAGAAGCAGTTGTTCCGTTCCAGCCGAGGTGACGCCTTTGTGCTGCGGCTTGCGCAGGCGCAACATTCGTTTATGGCGAAAATCGGCCAGCCCGAACATGGCGTCGAATGATTGCGCCAGTTCTCCTGCCAGCGGACCTTCAAAGCGCAATCCCAGATCAAACCATCCGTTGGTGATGCCGTCGCCGTTGTATTCCTGCGAGATGTTGAACCCGCCGATAAATGCGACGTGATCATCGCAAACGAGCAATTTGCGATGATTGCGAATCGACATGCGGCGCAGCGCCAGCGGATTGAAGATGCGCGGTTGTCCACCGGCGGCGGCGAGGGCCGAGAAAAATTTGTCGGGCAACGTCACCGAGCCAAGGCCATCCACCAACACTTTGACCTGCGCCCCGCGTTGTTGTGCCCGCAGCATGGCCGCCAGAAATTCCCGCCCGATGAGATCGTCGGAATAGATGTAAGTTTCCAGCCGGATGGATTTTTGCGCGGCGTCAATCGCGGCGAGCATGGCGGGGAAAGTTTCATTGCCGTTGCGCAGCCATTGCCAGCCAGTAACCCGGGACGATGCCATGCGGGAGATTAGGGATTCCGGTTGTAATTGGCAAACGGGCAGCCCGACCAAAATATATGTTCAAACACCGGAGCGATTTTGGCATCTATACCTTTGTGAATCGAATTCTTGCGTATTTCGCGGGGTTGGTGGTGATGTTGGGATTGATCCCGGCCCAGGCCGCCAACACCGAAGCAACTCTGATCCTCTCCGCGCAAACCGCGCGTCCGGGCGACACCATTATGGCGGCGGTGCGACTCAACATGGCCAGCGGCTGGCATACGTATTGGAAGAATTCGGGTGCATCGGGCATTGCCACCAGCATCAAGTGGACGCTGCCGCCGGGAATCACCGCCGGCGAAATTCGCTGGCCTGTGCCCGAAAAATACGTGCCGCAAAAAGTGGATGAGGACGGCAAGGCGATTCCAGGCGCGCTCGATTACGAACAAACCACCTATGTTTATCATGACGAAGCGGCGTTGCTGGTGCCGCTGACCATCGCGTCAAATGCGTCCGCCGGCAAAATCGAAATCAAAGCGCGGGTGGATTGGTTGGAATGTCAGATCAATTGCATTCCCGGCAAACAGGACGTGACGGCGACGCTCGAAGTTGCGGATCGCACTACGCCTTCGAGCGCGGCGGATTTGTTCGCACAGTGGGAAGCGCGTTTGCCGCGGCAGGCGCCGACCAATCTGACAGCCCGGGCGGTGTGGGAAAGTCCGGCGACCGAGCGCGGGCGACGGTTGTTATTGCAATGGCAGTTCACGCCGGGCCGCGGGTCATGGGATTTCTTCCCGTATAGCAGTGATGACTTTGAAGTCCAACACGCGACGGAACTAGTTGCCACGAACAACAACAAAGTCACGATTCGCAAATGGGTGACCCAATCCGGTGCTACGTGGCCGCAGCAAGTCTCCGGATTGCTGGTTGAGAAACGCGACGGCCATCGGACGGGCTATGAAGTGCAGTTGCCCGTCACCGAAGAAAAACTGGCAGTCGGTGGCATGAGCAGCGGTTCGGTGGCGCCGCTGGAATCAAAACCGTTGTTCATTTGGTTGCTGTACGCGTTTGTCGGGGGATTGATTCTAAACGTCATGCCCTGCGTGTTGCCGGTCATTGCGCTGAAGATCATGGGGTTTGTCGGTCAAGCCAAGGAAGCACCAGGACGCGTGCGCCTGCTTGGGCTGGTATATGGCGCGGGCGTGCTGATTTCGTTTCTGGTGCTCGCGCTGGTGGTGGTGGGCGTCAAAGCCGCCGGCCAAAAGGCGGGTTGGGGCATGCAATTCAGCAATCCGATTTTCATCGTTGCGATGACGACGCTCATCACGTTGGTGGCGCTGAATTTGTTTGGCGTGTTTGAAGTGAGTCTCGGTGGTCGCGTCATGAACGCCGCCGGCGACGCCGCTTCGCAACACGGGGCGTCGGGCGCCTTCTTTAACGGTGTCTTGGCGACGGCCTTGTCCACACCGTGTTCGGCACCGTTTTTGGGGGCGGCATTGGGCTTCGCTTTCGCGCAACCGGCCAGCATTATCATCCTGATTTTGCTTACGGTCGGTTTAGGCCTGGCCGCGCCCTACGTCGTGCTCTCGTGGCAACCGGCCTGGTTGAAATTTATGCCCAAGCCCGGCGCGTGGATGGAGAAATTCAAAATCGCCATGGGCTTTCCAATGCTGGCCACGGCAGTCTGGCTGGCGAGTCTGGTGGAGACGTTTTACGGCGAGCAATCCTGGTGGCTCGGAGTATTTTTGGTGCTGCTGGGCGCGGCAGCCTGGGTGTTCGGCGAATTCTTTCAACGCATGGACAAAAAGCGATGGCTGAGCGGGTTGATTACCGTGCTCCTGCTGGGCGGTGGTTATTTGTGGGCATTGGAATCGGGTTTGAATTGGCGGCATCCCCAATCGCCTGAAGCAGCCACTGCCAAACTCGCCAATGCGCCGAAAGGTTACGATTGGGAACGTTGGAGTCCTGAAGCCGTCGCTAACGCGCGCGCGCAGGGACGCGTGGTAGTGGTGGATTTCACGGCCTCCTGGTGTCAAACGTGTAAGATCAGCGTCAAACCCGGTTTCGAGGCGAAGTCGGTCGTCGCGAAATTAAAGGAGTTGAACGCCGTCGCGCTGGTGGCGGACTACACGACATTTTCCGATGCGATAACTACCGAACTGGAGAAGTATGGGCGCTCGGCAGTGCCGATGGTGTTGGTTTATCCCGCCAATGCGAATGAACCTGCGATGGTGTTGCCCGAACCGCTGCCATTTCCCGCGCCCTATGCGCCCGTGATTCTGAACGCTTTGGAGAAAACTTGAACCGCCGCACTGTGGTGGCACTGGCGGGGTTGCTCCTCGCTACTGGATTTGGGTTGGAACGGGACGACGGCTCGCTCCCCCAAGTTCACCGTCGTCCCGTTCTCGCACTGCCCATCTGAGACTCCGCTAAGAGTTAAGATCAATTCACCAACCGCGCTGATAGAATAGTTCAAGCCTCGGATCTCTCAACACCGCCGGACCCCTGAGCGTTTTCCCGTGGTTTCACCGGGAGCAGTAGTCTTTTCCGGGGGGATTTCTGATTGCGTTGTGCGCTGGAATAATTCCCGGGTTCTGGCTTAATCCCGCCGTGCCGCGTCAATCTCGTCAACGCCGCGATGCTTCGCTGCATCGCCCCGGTGCGCTGTTCATGTGGTTATTCGCGCTGCTCACCGCTGCCCTCGCCGGTTTTGTGGGCTGGAATTCGTATCAATCGAAATCCGCTCCGCCAATCAAATCAAAATCCGCACCGCTCCGTGTCGCCGCGGCTGTTCCGTCAGTTGCCAAAACCAATCCATCAGCGCCAAAGTCCGTTGCGCCGGCTCCGCTCACAAATCCGCCGGCCGCAACTGTAACGAATCTCGGGGTAGTGCCACCGCCAGTTGCTTCCGCAACTGCGGCGGAGATAAATGATTTTCCGCGGCCAGCGCAGGGCCCGCTGGAGATCCAAATTGCTTTGGCGCGCCGCGGCATTTCGCCGGGCTCAATCGACGGCGTTATGGGCGGCCAAACCCGCGCGGCGTTGGCAGCGTGGCAACGACAAGTGGGATTGGCCGTGACCGGCGAATTGGACGCAAACACCCGTGCGCAGTTGCAACTCGACACCCCGCCGTTGACGACTTATGCGGTTACGAGCAACGATTTGAGTCGCTTGCAACCGATTCAGTCCACGTGGTTGGGAAAATCGCGCCAAAGCGCCCTGGACTACGAAACGATCCTTGAGTTGGTCGCGGAACGCGGTTGCGCGTCGCCGACCTTGGTGCGGAAATTGAATCCCGCAGTGAATTGGACAAACGTGAGCGTCGGCGCGGTTTTGACGATTCCGGCGGTGGAAGTTCCCGCGATGAAAACCAAGGCCGCGTTCGTGGTCATCAGCCTTGCAGCGCGCCAACTCCAGGCTTTCGATGGGGAAACAAATTTATTGGTTCATTTTCCCTGCAGCATCGCGGCGCGCGTGGAGAAACGTCCGGCGGGCGAACTGCGCGTCGTCGCGGTTGCGCCAAATCCGGATTACACGTTCAATCCCGAAGTTTTTCCCGAGTCTCCGGAAGCGCAGCAGTTGCGCACCAAACTCATCCTGCCGCCCGGGCCAAATAATCCGGTCGGCACGGCCTGGATCAGTCTCGATAAACCCGGCTATGGCATTCACGGCACGCCGAGTCCGGAGCAAGTAGGGCGCACCGAATCGCATGGCTGCTTCCGACTCGCCAATTGGAATGCCGAGTATCTTTTGAAACTGGTCTGGATCGGTATGCCGGTTCGGGTTGAGCCCTGAGTCGCGAAGCGAGCCATTCGGACCAGGCAAATTTCAATCTGGCTGAATCCAATTCGAGTAAGCCCGTTCGCCAAAATACTCGTAGCCGCGATTTTCATGCGGCGTTCCCATCAGCATCGTGTGAATGAAACCGTTTCGGTCCACCTGAACGGTGTGCAAGATTTTCTTTTCAGGATTTTCTTTGAGCAGGAATTGAATCCGTCCGTTGGCCGCAAGGTGCGTTTGCAGGCCGGCGCTGTCGGTGGTGCTGGAAAAACTGAACTCTCGTTTTAGATCGTTCAGCATCGCGTGACTGCGTCCCCACGTGCCGCCGCGTTCGCTGACAAACGTTTTTCCGTCGAGCAAGGCGATGGAGTCGTGATAAGCGAGCACGCAGAGTTTATTTTCGTCAGAGGCTTTCAACCAACGAACCAGCTTGGCGAGATGGTTCGTCGTTTCGTACGCGTAATTGCTGTCGAGAAAAGCGATGCGTTTCACGTCGGGCGGAATCTGAGGAAGCGCGTCGAGGTAGCCGAAAGTTAATCTTCCGCCGCCGCTGTGGCCGGTTAGAACAATCTCCTGTTGGTAGTCGCGAAAGATATCGCGCACGGTGTCGAGCATCGCGGGAATCCCGGCGTGACCGTGTTCGCGTACCCATGCGGGCCAACTCTTGAGCGAGTTTTCGAGATAGGCGACGACGATGGTTTCGTTGGTAAGCGAGTTGCGGAGAAACCGCGTTTGCGCGCCGATGTGTTGGATGTTGAAGTGCCAATCGTCGCCGGGCTGCATTTGTTTGCCGATCGTCCACTCGATGGTGTTCCCGTTCGGGAGCGCGAAGAAAATGAGCTTAACGATTTTGTTGGTTGAAAAGGAATCTGCCGCTGGCGTGTTCACCAACACGCGAACGCCGTTTGGCAAATTCATTTGGCGCGTCAGTTCGCCAAAGTGTTTGCTGGCCTCGAAATCTTGCGGCCAGCGGAGAGTTTCCCGCGGTGCTGGCGAGGGAGATAAAAGGTTGGTGGGATAACGCGGTGCGGTGATAACGCCTTCATCGCTGAGCAGCGCACAGAGATTCGGGTCGGCGAGAATCGCGGCGACATTCGTCGGTTGACCGTTGAGCAGCATCTGCTGCGATACGAGGCGAATGCCGTGGCTGTAATCCACCCATGCGGCGGTGTGGCCGAGGTAAAGCGGTTGAATCGCAACCCCGTTGGTGCGATGCCAGCCGTAGATTGCGACTTTGTTCAGCGTCGTGGCAAGTCGAGCACTGAGGACTACATCCTTTTTGTGGCCGGCGGTGAGTGCCGTTGGCGATTTGGCAGTGGCGAGAAGTTGTGTTTGGACGATGCGGTTGTGTTGGAGAAACACGGGTACGGTCGTCATCCGCGCATCGGGTGGGAGCGGGTGCGGTGGCAATTTGATTTCCGCGGCGGCGTAAATTGCATCCACCATCTTGCGCGTCGGCAAAAGGCAATCAGTCGCATCGGCGATGCGTTGCGCGGTTTCAGGCGCCATCGGCATGAGCACATAATCGTCGTCGTTGCCGAGCGCTAGATAATTGGGCGTCACGTAAAAAGTCGCGACGTTGGTTTGCTCCGCACTCTCATTGGTGAGCGTGACGGGACAAAGCTTCCGCAGAAACTCCGGTGCATTCCCAGCCAGGAACTGCGAGCGGATGAAGTCGTCGCGTTCGATCAGATTGTTGGTGAGGAAGGAGGCGCTGTTGGTCGTGAGTTGTGAGACGGACAAAGCAGCGGCGGAGCGGGGCGGGAGAGAAAGAGTTGGGGCGGCAAAGGAGGAATGACACCAGCAGGTCAGCAAGACAAGCCCCAGTAAAAAGCGGCGGTGAAC